>JBGVQN010000015.1:0-14177 GCA_045127535.1 Lachnospiraceae bacterium
GTCTGCCCAGAAAGAAAGCTGGGCTTGTTTTGTATACCAAAAAGATGTATATTAAACCCACAAGTCATTGTCTGATACTTTATCAGTACATCATGGGTGAACTCTACACCATTATTTCCGAAGGTAAATTTACGCAATCGAAAGTGTGAATATGTCAGTGACGAATCCATACTTTTGTGGTATAATTTAAAATAAATCAGGGCAGGCTGAGTGAAGCGTGATCTGAAAGAAGTGGAAGCGAAATTGGAGTTTAGAAAGGAGATTTGCATGAATACGAAAGCAATGTACAAAATTGGTTATGGTCTTTATGTGTTAACTGCCAGAGATGGTGCAAAGGACAATGGCTGTATCGTCAATACAGTGATCCAGGTGACCAGCAGTCCCAATCGGATCGCAGTCACAGTGAATAAGCAGAATCTGACCCATGATATGATCATGTCTACTGCAAAGGTGGCAGTGTCTGTGCTGACCCAGCAGGCGCCATTTTCTGTGTATCAGCATTTTGGGTTCCAGAGCGGCAAACAGGTGGATAAGTTTGCAGATATGCCTGGTGCAGTGCGGGCGGAGAATGGATTGTATTATCTGCCGGAGTATGCCAATGCTTATCTTGCAGGTACCGTGTACCACAGCATTGATTTGGGTACCCACACCATGTTTATCGTGGATGTGGAGGAGTGCGAGGTACTCAATGACCTGCCGTCAGTGACCTATGATTACTATCAGAAGCATGTAAAGCAGGCACCTGCACCTGCTCCCGCAGAGAATAAAAAGAAAGGATTCCGCTGCGTGATCTGCGGCTATATCTATGAGGGAGATACCCTGCCGGAAGATTATACCTGTCCGATCTGTAAGCATGGCGCTGCGGATTTTGAACCGCTGTAATTGTGGTGGGCTGTTGTGATTTCCTGCGTAACAGTGAGAGATGCGGCAGTCTGCATGATTGAAGTCGTGGCATATGCCGCAGACTGCAAAGTATGGAAATATGGCATGAGAATGAATGGTGAAAACCCCCTCTGCATAGAAGCTGATTCTGTGCAGAGGGGGTTTTGTGTCCTTCCATAAGGTACAATCAATTGCGCAAATTGAAAACAGCAAAAAAGGTAGTGTCAAGAGTTATGCACATCTGGCAGATCAAAAATGAACCTGCGACAGGAAAAAACATGTAACATTTTACAAAACTGCCCCAATAAAAGTTTACAGATGACTTGACAGATATAAAGCCTGGTGCTATACTACACGAGTTGCATTCAACAGGTTATAGAAACCGTTACATAAACAGGAAGGTTGTTATGAAAAGTCAAATTGAAAAGTTGAAGCATGAAAAAAACGCAGTTATTCTCGCACATTACTATGCGCCTGATGAAGTGCAGGAGATCGCAGATTATGTGGGAGATTCTTTTTATCTTGCAAAAGTAGCTAAGGAAAGTACAGCAGACATCCTGGTATTCTGCGGCGTATCCTTCATGGGAGAGAGTGCCAAGATCTTAAACCCGGAAAAAAAGGTGCTGATGCCGGACCTGTCCGCAGACTGCCCTATGGCACATATGGTAGCCCCAGGTAAGATTGAGGCCATGAGAACCCAGTATCCGGATCTTGCAGTGGTCTGCTACATCAATTCCACAGCAGAATTAAAGTGCCAGAGTGATGTGTGCGTCACATCCTCCAATGCCATCAAGATCGTAAAGGCATTGCCAAATGAGCACATTTTCTTTATCCCGGATCAGAATCTGGGCAGATTTGTAGCAGAGCAGGTGCCTGAAAAGCATATCATCTTAAACGACGGCTATTGCCCCATCCATGCTGCCATTTCCCCGGAGCAGGTGCAGGCAGAAAAGAAGCTGCACCCGGAGGCGCTTGTCATGTCTCACCCGGAATGTGCCAGCCAGATCCTGAAACTGTCTGATTATATCGGCAGTACAGCAGAGATGATCGTGTTTGCCAAAAACAGTGAAGCAGCAGAATTCATTGTCTGTACAGAGGAAGGTGTCAACTTTAAGCTGATTACAGACAACCCGGACAAGCAGTTTTATTTCCCGGAAAAGCGTCCCTGCTGTGTGGATATGAAATTAAATACGCTGGAAAATGTATATCAAGTGTTAAAAACAGAAACAAATTGTGTAGAGATCAGCCCTGAAGTGCGCCAAAGAGCCATGATGCCCCTTGACAAAATGTTAGAGCTTGCGAAGTAAAAGGCCTTGGAAAGAGGGATTTGTATGAAAACAGATATTGTAATTGTGGGCTGTGGTGCTGCCGGTTTGTACTGCGCACTGAATCTGCCAAAGGATAAGAACATTGTCATTGTCACAAAGGATGAAGCGCCAAACAGCGACTCCTTTTTGGCCCAGGGCGGCATCTGTGTGCTGCGGGATGAAGGGGATTATGATTCCTTTTTTGAAGACACCATGCGTGCCGGACACTATGAAAACAACAAAGAGTCCGTGGATATTATGATTCGTTCTTCCAGAGAAGTCATCTCTGAATTGGTGGCTTATGGGGCACGTTTTGAGAAAGACGGAGAGGAATTTGCCTATACCAGAGAAGGAGCCCATTCCAAACCACGTATTTTATTCCACGAGGATGAGACCGGTAAAGAGATCACCTCCCATCTGTTAGAGGCAGTCAGAAGCCAGAGCCATATTACACTGATCGAGAAGTTCACCATGGTGGATCTGATTTGTAAGGACAACACCTGCTGCGGTATCATAGGACATGACAGCAATGGAGCGTATACAAGCATCACTGCTGATTATACGGTATTGGCAACAGGAGGCATTGGCGGTTTGTTTACCCATTCCACCAATTACCCTCATCTGACCGGCGATGCACTGGCGCTGGCGTTAAAGTACCAGATCGCACTGCAGCATATTGATTATATCCAGATCCATCCGACTGCCTTGTACAGCAAAAAGCCGGGTCGTGCATTTCTGATCTCGGAATCTGTCCGTGGGGAGGGAGCTGTGCTGTTAAATTCCAAAGGCCAGCGTTTTGTCAATGAGCTGCTGCCCCGTGATGTGGTAGCCAAGGCGATTACAGAGGAAATGGCCAGGGAAGGCACAGAGCATGTCTGGTTATCCCTTGCAGCCATACCGGAGACAGAGATCAAGACCCATTTTCCACACATTTATCAGCACTGTCTGGAGGAAGGATATGATGTGACCAGGGAAAGCATTCCGGTCGTACCTTCCCAGCATTACTTTATGGGCGGGATCGATGTAGACAGATACAGCAAGACCTCCATGGAGCGTCTGTATGCAGTAGGTGAGACTGCCTGCAATGGAGTCCATGGCAGAAACCGTCTTGCCAGCAATTCTCTGTTGGAAAGCCTGGTATTTGCAAAGCGTGCTGCACAGCATATGATGGCAGACTATACTCCGGGAGAGCATCCACAGCAGGGAGCCATAGATGCTGCAGCATATGAAGGATATCAGGAAACCTATAAAAAAGCTGTTTTGGAAGCCATAGAAAAGGAGAAAGAAAGCCATGAATAGTATTACCATGAAGATGAACGCAGATGAACTGATCTTAAGCGCTCTGCGTGAGGACATTACCAGTGAGGATATTACCACCAATTCTGTCATGCCCCATTACCAGTTGGGACAGGTAGACCTGATCTGTAAGCAGGACGGTGTGATCGCAGGTCTTGAGGTATTTAAGAGAGTGTTTGAGCTGTTGGATGAGCAGACTGAGGTGACATTTTACTGCAAAGACGGTGACCTGGTCAAAAACGGAGAAAAGATCGGTGAAGTACGGGGGGATATCCGTGTACTCCTTTCCGGAGAGCGTACTGCATTAAATTATCTCCAGAGAATGAGCGGCATTGCCACCTACACCCGCAATATTGCAGATCTGTTAAAGGGCAGTAAGACCAGGCTTCTGGATACCAGAAAGACCACGCCAAACATGCGTATTTTTGAAAAGTATGCAGTAAAAGTAGGCGGCGGATACAACCACAGATACAATTTAAGTGATGGTATCCTGTTAAAGGACAATCACATTGGTGCAGCTGGTGGTGTGAAGGAAGCAGTGCGTATGGCCAAGGAATATGCACCATTTGTCCGCAAGATCGAGATCGAGGTAGAAAATCTGGATATGCTCAAGGAAGCATTGGAAGCCGGCGCAGATATTATCATGCTGGACAATATGAGCGTAGAAGATATGAAAGAGGCAGTCAGACTGACAGCCGGTAAGGCAGAGACTGAGTGCAGCGGCAATGTAACAAGAGAAAATGTAGCCAGACTGGTGGATATCGGGGTAGACTACATTTCCAGCGGCGCCCTGACCCATTCCTCTCCGATCCTGGATCTGTCCCTGAAAAATCTGCATGCTGTTTAAGAGGTGAATTCATGAAGTCAGATGAAAGAAGAAAAGCCATTGTAACACTCCTTTTATCCGAACACAAACCCATATCAGGAGGAGAGCTTGCCAAGCGCTTTGGGGTATCCAGACAGATCATTGTGCAGGATATCTCAGTGCTGAAGGCCTCCGGGTATGAGATCCTGTCTATGCATTATGGCTATATCATCCATGGCACCCCGTTGGCAGAGCGGGTGTTTAAGGTACGCCACACCACAGAGCAGACAGAAGATGAACTGAACACCATCGTAGACCTGGGAGGCACTGTGGTAGATGTATTTGTCTGGCATAAGGTGTACGGCAAGGTGGAGGCAAAGCTGAATATCTTCTCAAGACTTCATGTAAAGCAGTTTATTGAAGGGGTGCGCAGCGGCAAATCCACTGAATTGATGAACATTACCGGCGGCTACCATTACCATACTGTCCGGGCAGATTCAGAAGAGATACTGGACCAAATAGGCCAAAGTCTCAACGAAAAGAATTATATCGTCCCGGAACTATAGGGGACGCTGTGGCACAGGGCTGTGCCTGCACAAAAGTGTATGGGCATGCTGCCTTCCGGTATATACCCCTGTGAGAATAGGCGGCAAAGTAATTGTTTTTGCGCAGGGCGCGCTTGCGCTTCGGTGAAAACGCAGCGGTGCTAAGGTGCCAAATAAAGATAAAAAGCTGCAGACATTTGGAAACAAGTTTCCAGATGTCTGCAGCTTTTTATCTTTATCTGCCACCTAAGTACCGGCGTTTTCAAGAGCCCTGCTTAAAAACGATCCATGGGCAGCAGACAGCGTCCAAAGAACCCCCCTGGATACACCATGCCCATACACTTTTGTGCAGGCAGAGGGGTTTGCCACAGTGTCCCCTATAGTTCCGGGACAATAGCAGTGAAGGGTGTTGGTGGAGGATGGAAGGGACGTGGTTTGGGGGACAAGAAGGATATCAGTAAAGTTTGTGGCAAGGCAGTCTGTGTGAGGAAAATGGAATTTTGGTATTCTGATTTTTTATAACTTGTGGTACAATACATTTATAGTATGCCTGTATGAAAATAAGAACAAATGTTCGACAAATACAGAAAAGTGTGGTATAATGGTATTGTACCGGAGGTGATAGTATGAAGCCTTCAGAGAAGTTTATGCAGATAACAGGTCAAAATGGGTTGTACAATATTCAGGCCATTGAGAATATTAGGTCTATTATGGAGAGTGGTTTGTTGTCCCATGAGGATTCAAGGACAATAGAACATACTTCAATTGCCATGAAGGAAGTACAGCAGAGAAGGGATATGGTTTATATTCCCAATGGACTGGGATTGCATCAGTATGCCAATGTATATTTTGATCCAAGGAATCCTATGTTATCAGCCAGAAGAAGTGAGAATGAGAATATATGTATTTTGAAATTTGATTGCTGTATTTTGGATTTTGATGGTGTAGTGGTTTCAGATCGCAATGCCTCCAGTGCTTATGCTGGTTTTTATCCGCCGGAGCTTGGGTTAGAAGCAATTGATTTTAAGCTGGTATATGCATCTTATTGGACAGACGATCATTATTATGAGTATTTAAAGAAGAAATCTATCAAATGTGCAGAGGTTTTAGTGCCACATCAAATACCATATGATTATGTGCTTTGTGCTGCTGTTGTGAATGATGATGCAAAACAAAAGCTGGAACAAGCTGGCTTTGACAGAAAAATTATGGTGGAACCAAGGATGTTCTTTTAAGGAGAGGATAAGATGGTAGTAAAAATTGGGAATCTATTTGAAAGTAAATGTTCTACTATCGTCAATACGGTCAATTGCGTAGGAGTAATGGGAAAAGGCATTGCTTTAGAATTTAAGAAAAGATATCCGGAAATGTATACGGAGTATATTCATAAGTGTCATAATGGAGAAGTGCAGCCAGGATTACCTTATGTGTATCAAGATGATAAGGGAACGAGTATCTTGAATTTTCCGACCAAGGATCATTGGAGATCTCCTTCAAGATTATCTTATGTGATTGATGGTTTAGATTGGTTTATAGAAAATTATAAAAAGTATCATATTGAGAGCATTGCGTTTCCGCCATTGGGTTGTGGAAATGGTGGTTTGTCATGGGATGTGGTTGGACCAATTATGTACCAAAAGCTGAATGGATTGCCAATTCAAGTGGAGATATATGCTCCGTTTGGAACAAGTCAGAAGGAGATCTCCAAAGAATTTCTTTCTGGTCAACTGCAAGCAGAGGACGTAGTCGGCAGAAACAATTCCAAGGTAAATCCCAAATGGTATTTAATTTTACAGGTTGTCAGAGAACTTAATGAACGTAAGTATGCCTTGATGGTTGGAAGAACAATTTATCAGAAGATTTGTTATGTGCTTACAAGAAATGGAGTAGATACGGGTTTTACATTTTCAAAAGCAACCTATGGTCCTTTTTCTGCGCAAGTAAAAGATTCTATTACTGCCTTGGCAAATGCAAATCTGATAGTTGAAAAGCAGTTGGGGCGCATGATTTCCATAAGTGTTGCGGACGAGGTAAAGATTCACAAAGAAAAGTTTTCAGAGGCTGAATGGGACGCAGTTCAAAAAACAGTAGATTTATTTGGACGGGTAAAAAGTACAGATCAGGCAGAGATGGTCGCAACAGTGTTGTTTTCGTATGATCAGTTGGAATTGCAGGGAGGCAGCATTTCTGATAAGGATGTGTATGATGATGTGCTAAATTGGAAGCCTCATTGGAAAGCATCAAAAGAGTTTGAATTGTGTGATACGATTCAAAATATGGCAATGCTATCGTTGATCAATATTACATGCAGTCAACAATTACCGTATGAAGTAGAATGCTAAAAGTAGTGAAAATATCTATCAACAATGAGGATTCCAAAATTGTTTGGAGGATGCAAAGACAAACAATATAATGAAAAAAAAACAGAGTCTGGCGAATGCCAGACTCTGCTTTGTATGAAAAGAGATTTGATTACTCCTTCAGGTAAATGATCATCCCCGGCCCTAAGGTGTCTGTAGGTCTTGACAGGAAGCCGTGTTTTTCGTAGAAGGCTTCCCGGCCTTTGGCGCACATGAGGTCCAGCATCATTTCTGTGTTGGGGAGACGTAAGGATTCTACGTAGGCTTTCAGGCGGGTCAGCAGGGCAGAGCCCAGGCCGCCGCTTTGAAAGGTGGGGGATACGATCAGGTCCTGGATGTAGCAGATCACAGCGCCGTCTCCTACGATGCGTCCCATGCCTACCAGTGTATCATTTTCATAGGCGCCCAGTACGTAAAGACTGTTGTCCAGAGCCAGCTGTGCCTGGGGGTGGCTGAGTACCTTCCAGTTTACCTGGCTGCGCAGGTGCAGATATTCCTCTGCAGTGATCTGATTTTCCCGAAATTCTATAGTATCCAACAGCTGTGGACGGGTTTGTACGTTTGATTTCAAATCTGCCTGGTTCACTTAGGACTCCTCCTTGCTTCTGATTGTAATTAGGTAATGGCGAAAAATGCATTTTCTGATTTCCACGGGAAAACAGGGAATCTTACATATTATAGGACAAAAGCATAGGGGATGCAAACAGTTTTAGGTCTTTTTTAAAGTTTTTCCTGAATGTAAGCTGGAGTAACTGAAATCATACAGCACAGATTTATCTGGAATATACCAGGAACCAGATGCCGGCGGCCAGAAGGATCTGGGCAATGAGGATCAGGGGAATTCCTACCGTAAAAGACAGGTGCTTGGTTTTGTGACGGAATACTTCCATGGCAGTCAGTGCCCCTACAGAGCCGCCAATTCCTGCCAGCAAAAACAAAGTTTTTTCCGGCACCCGGTTTTTGTTCTTGACTGCTTTTCTTTTGTCTATGCCAAAGACCAGAAAAGCAATTACATTTACAACAGCAAGATAAGTCAGTAATATCATTTGTAATGGTACAGGCATAACTACCTCCTAAGAAAATATTTGGGAAAAGATCTCCCATGTACAGATGCAGTGAAAAAAGCATTCCTTAATTGAATTTTAGTATAACATATAAAAAAGAATTGTGATATAGTTCTGTATCATATGTTGTTCAGGAGGTAAGCAGATATTAAAAAATTTTTGAAAATCTTTCATAAAAGCTTTAGGATTGCAGCCTTTACAAGGATATTCTGTGGTATTAAAATAGAAAATGACAGAAAATGCCCCTGAAACAGACAGATCTTTCAGGGATAAAGGAGAATCAGTTACATGGAAGCATTTGTTCAGCTGGAAAATGTAGTAAAAACTTATACTATGGGAGAGGTAAGCATCAATGCGGTAAATGGCATTGATTTTACAATAGAACAAGGAGAGTTTGTAGTAATTGTAGGACCAAGTGGTGCAGGTAAGACCACTGTGCTGAACATATTAGGAGGCATGGATACTGCTACATCAGGCAGTGTAGTGGTAGCCGGAGAACACATTGAGCAGTATTCGGAGAAGCAGCTGACCAGATACCGGAGAGATGACATTGGATTTGTGTTCCAGTTTTATAATCTGGTACCCAACCTGACAGCCTTGGAAAATGTAGAGCTGGCTTTACAGATATGTAAGCACCCTTTAAAAGCAGAGGATGTGTTAAAAGGGGTAGGTCTGGAAGAACGTATGAACAACTTCCCTGCACAGCTTTCCGGTGGAGAACAGCAGAGAGTGTCTATTGCAAGAGCCCTGGCAAAGAATCCCAAGCTGCTTCTTTGTGATGAGCCAACCGGTGCGCTGGATTATAATACAGGTAAGCAGATTTTGAAGCTGCTTCAGGATACCTGCAGACAGCAGGGCATGACAGTGATCGTCATCACCCATAACCAGGCAATTGCCCCAATGGCAGACCGGGTGATCAAGATCAAAAATGGACGGGTTTCTTCTATGATAAAGAATGACACACCGGTTTCTGTAGAAACCATCGAGTGGTAAAGTCTACATTAGAATTGGAGCAATATTGTGAAAAAAGCATTACATAAAGACATAATCAGAGAAATCAAAAAGACCAGAGCCAGAATCCTTTCTATTTTTATGATGTCGGCTCTTGGGGTAGCGTTCTTCTCCGGAATCAAGGCCACAGAGCCGGATATGCTTTTGACAGCAGATGCCTATATGGATACCTATGACCTGGCAGATATCCGACTGATGAATACTCTGGGATTTGATGAAGAAGGGGTAGAGGCCATCCGTCAGATAGAAGGGGTAGAGACCGTAGAACCATCCTGGACAGCGTATATGCTGGCTGAGGATCAGGATGCCCAGTATGTAGTGCAGCTGTTTGCAGATACAGATACCCTGTCCCGGACAGAAGTGACCAAGGGGCGGCTGCCAGATGCACCAGATGAGCTGCTGATCGATGAACGGCTGGCAGAAAACAAAGGTCTTTCCATAGGAGATACCCTGACCCTTTCTACAGGAACGGATGCAGAAGTGACAGATACCCTTACAAGTGCAGAGTTTCGGATCGTAGGCTTAGGCAACAGTCCTACATTTATCAGCATTGAGCGGGGCAGTGCCACCATTGGAAATGGAGCAGTGTCTGGTTTTGCCATTGCATCAGAAGAAGCATTTGTGTCTGAATATTACAGTATGCTGTACATAAAAGCAGCAGGTGCAGAGGAACTGCTCTGCTATTCTGATGAATATACAGAGCTGATAGAGAATCTGACAGAGCGCATTGAAGCACAGACAGAAAAGCTTGGAGAAGAGCGGTATGACCGTCTGGTAGATACAGTTACAGAAGCACTGGAAGAAGGAGAAGCAGAGCTTGCAGAGAAATCAGCAGAAGCAGAGGCAGAGCTTGCAGACGCAAAGAAACAGTTAGAAGAAGCCAGGACCCAGATTACAGAAGGCTGGCAGGAAATAGAAGCCAATGAACAAAGGTTAGCAGATGGGCGAAAAGCATTAGAAGAAGGAGAAGCCCAGCTGAATACAGCCAGAGAAGAATTGGAAACTGCCAAGACCCAGATAGAAACAGGCAAAACAGCCATTGCTTCCGGAGAAATCCAGATAGAGACCTACAAGGCCCAGCTTGCCCAGGGAGAGGCAGAACTGCGGACCTTACAGGCATTGTATCCTTCTACTCTCATATCCATTGAATCCATTGACAGCCAGATCGCCCAGGCAGAGGAACAGATTGCCCAGGCCCGCAGCCAGCTTGCACAGGCACAGGCCGAGATCGAAAATTATAAGGCACAGGTGAGTCAGGGAGAGGCCCGGATCGCAGAAGGTGAAGCCCAGCTTGCTGCAGGAGAGCAGGAGATAGAAGCACGTAAAGTAGAGCTGACAGAAGGAGAAGCAGCTTTAGAAGAAGGCAGGATCCAGCTGCAGGAGGCAGAAGCAGAGCTGGCAGAGGGGGAGGCAGAGTATGCAAAAGGAGAAGAGGAAGCCAGAACCCAGATCGCGGAAGCAGAAGAAAAACTTGCTGATGCCAGAAAGCAGCTGGAAAAAATAGAAGAACCGGAATGGTATGTGTTAGACCGCAGGGACAATACCAGTTATGAGGAATATGGAGACAATGCAGGGAGCATTGGTGCCATTGGAGAAGTGTTCCCGCTGCTGTTCTTTCTGGTAGCGGCTTTGGTCAGCCTGACTACCATGACCCGTATGGTAGAGGAACAGAGGACCCAGATTGGTACCATGAAAGCATTGGGATATAGTAAGGCGGCCATTGCATCTAAGTATATCTTTTATGCCATGAGTGCTACCATAAGTGGAAGTCTGGTAGGATTGCTGTTTGGACAGAAATTCTTCCCATTTGTCATCATCAATGCATTTGGCATTATGTATTCCACCAATTCCTGTCTGCAGATTCCATATCAGTGGGGAATGGCCTTGGTGGCTGCAGGAGTGGTCATATTCTGCAACCTGGCAGCTACATTTTCCAGCTGTATGAAAGCATTCAGAAGCGTGCCTGCAGCCCTTATGCGTCCGGCGGTGCCTAAGCAGGGCAAGCGTGTATTCCTGGAATATATTCCGTTCCTGTGGAAGAGGATGAATTTTACCCAGAAAGCGGCAATAAGAAACCTGTTCCGTTATAAAAAGCGTTTTTTCATGACTCTTTTTGGAGTAGGAGGCTGTATGGCGCTGCTGGTGGTAGGCTGGGGACTGCGGGATTCCATTATGCGGATCGCAGATATTCAGTATGAAAATATTCAGGTGTATGACAGTATGCTGGTACTGGATACAGAAGCAGAACAATCAGAGACAGACCAGCTGCTGCAGCAGATGGAGGATAGTGAGGACATTGCCCATCTGACCAGGACCTATATGAAAAACATTGATGTATCTACAGAAGAAGGCACACTGGCAGGCTATCTGTGTGTGGCAGAAGAACCAGAAACATTTGAAGAACTTGTATTGCTGCAGGCAGAAGCAGATGAAGAAGAACAATACCACTTGGGAGACTCCGGCATCCTTCTCACCAGTCAGATGGCTCAAAAGCTGGGCGTATCTGCAGGGGATCGTGTCACTTTAAAAAGTGGAGAAGGAAAAAGTGTCACTGTCACAGTAGATGGAGTGGTAAAAAATTATATTATGCATTACATTTACATGTCTGGCGACTGCTATGAGCAGCTGTATGGAGAATCTGCCCAGTTCAGTACAGTGCTGTACAGTATGGCAGAAGAAAGTGCAGACAAAGAAAAAGAAGTGGGAGAGGAATTGTTAACCAGTCCTGCTGCTTATGCCATCACCTATGTAAGTGACAGCAGGGCGCGTATTGACAATATGCTGCAGGTATTAAATATGGTAGTGGGCATTCTGATCGTTTCAGCAGGCCTGCTGGCTTATGTGGTGCTTTATAACCTGAACAATATCAATATTACAGAGCGGCGCAGAGAACTGGCCACTTTAAAGGTTTTAGGCTTTTATGATATGGAAGTATCCACCTATGTGTATCGGGAAAATGTGATCCTGACTGTACTTGGTATACTGGTTGGTATGGTGCTTGGAAAATATCTGCACCAATTTATTATTCAGACGCTGAAAGTAAACCAGATCGTGTTTGGCAAGAATATTTATGGTATCAGCTATTTGCTCAGTGCCCTTTTGACCATGGCATTTGCTTCCTTTGTCAACTATATCATGTATCGCAAATTGAAGGAAATTAACATGGTAGAATCCCTAAAGAGCGTAGAATAATTTTGAAGGGGCACAATGCTTTGTCAGAAAGAAATCAGGACTGTGCCCCCACTGGGAAATGCTTGTTTTTAACCAGGATACTAAAACCTACTGATGTGGCGCGGAACAGGACCTGTAGAAAACCGGGTAATGAGTTTTGGGTGTGTCATACAAACAGCCATATTGTCACCCCGAATCAGAGCATCCAGTGTTTTCAGGGCAGAATTTCCAAGAGCCAGCCGGTTTTCATTTACAGTAGTCAGACCCGGGGTTAGATAATGGGCCAGAGGAATATCATCAAAGCCAGTGATGCTTAAATCTTCCGGTATCCGTTTTCCAAGACGTACTGCCTCTGAAATGACAGAAGCAGCAATATAATCATTGGCACACACGATCCCCGTAACACCGGAGTTTAAAAATCCTGACACATAAGTTTTAGCCTTATCAGGTGGATAATAGGGAGCAGAAGCAATCAGCTCTGGGCGGTAAGGCAGCTGCAGATCAGCCAGTGCCTGCTCGTATCCATGACAGCGCATATGGCTGGACATACAGTTATCTTCTCCATTGATAAAAGCAATGTTCTGGTGTCCCAGCTCATACAGATGTTTGACACACTGATAGATCCCTTCTGAAATATCGGAACAGATCATAGAAACCATTGGATTATGTACATATTCTTCAAACAACACCGTTGGAATATGGGTAGATTCAAACTGCTTCATATAAGTCTCCTTGCCTGTAAGACCAAGGAAAAATGCACCTTCATATCCCAGATTGGTCATGGCTTCGTCATAAGTAGAACCGGAAAACTCCAATTCTTTTAAAGAGATAATGGAAGCCTGATAATTTGCTTCGACAGCTGCCAGACGAAAGCCTGAAATAATTTCGTAACCAAACTCTTTCGTATTACTGTAGGGAAGATGTACGATCACAGCGCAAATGCGCTTTCCAAAAGAATGCTTCCCTCTTTTTCCCGTATACCCCATTTCCAGGGCAGCGTCTAAAACCATTTGCCGGGTTCCTGCGCTGATGTCACTGGCTCCGTTCAATCCTTTGGACACCGTGCTGATAGAAACCCCAAGCTTTTCTGCGATTTCTTTAATTGTAGCCATTATTACCTCAATTCTACTGCGCGCTACATTTTACATAGACACTCTGCGAATGAAAGGCTTTGGTATATAAATAATAGAATGATATAAGTAAATATAGGAAAGCCACAAAATCATCAATTCATATTGCATATAAAAATGAAATATAAGAGTGTCAGGATGTAGCTGCAGTTCATTCACGTCAATCCAATTTATAAAAGTAAGAAAACTGTATGGTTTAGTATACCAAAAAATGTACGAAAAATCAATATTTTGCGAAAAAAATGTAAAAATTTGGAAAAAATAAACAAAAATATTAGACTTAATTGTGCGATAACAGCGTAAAAAAATGAGATTTTTTCACATTTCTTAGAAGTGGAATTAGAGAAAAAAAGCCTGGCAGATAGGAAGCTTTCGAAAAAAAGAGCGAAAAGCAGCGGGGGAGGAACAGAAGGTAGAGTGAAGCTTTGGTTGAGGGTTAATTGAACGGATCAGTGATAGAAGTGAAATAAAGAAAAAATAGATGTAGTTGTAAAATGGCTGTAAAAAGACAAAAAAAAGAACGTTTGCGCGAAAATTAAGCACGTTTGGTCGAATTGTATTTACAATTTTGCAAAAATGTTTATCCTAGGGGGTGCCGGGCAATTT
>JBGVQN010000016.1:0-13309 GCA_045127535.1 Lachnospiraceae bacterium
CGGGGGTATTGGAAGGTGTTTTGGGGCGGGGGCGGCAGGTTGATCGTTTTTAAGCAGGACTCTTGAAAACGCCGGTACTTAGGTGTCTGCCGAGCAAAAGCAGCAGGAAACTTGTTTACTGATGATTTTGCTTGGCAGACACCTTAGCACCGCTGCGTTTTCACCGAAGCGAGAGCGTGTCCTGCGTAAAACAATCAACCTGCAGTCGCCGCCCAAAGACACCTTCCAATCCCCACGTGCCACAGCCTCGGAATTTTACCATCAACCAATATGGCAAAGACACCCTCTTACCGCATTTCCTCCAGGTGTTTCATCAGCTCACGCATCTGGTCACGCAGCTCTACCGCGGCTTCGAAGTTCAGTTCTGCAGCTGCTGCCTGCATCTGCTTCTTGACCTTGGCAATGAGCTTCTCCAGCTCCTTGCGGCTCATAGATTCCGGATCCTTCTCCATCTTCATGCTGGCAGTCTCTGCAGCCTTGCTGATGCTGATCAGATCCCGGACAGCCTTGTGAATGGTCTGGGGTGTAATGTGATGTGCCTGATTATAGGCCTGCTGGATACTGCGGCGGCGGTTGGTCTCCGTAATCGCCTTTTCCATAGACTCCGTCATGGTATCCGCATACATAATGACCCGTCCCTCTGCATTACGTGCAGCACGTCCAACGGTCTGTATCAGAGAAGTCTCACTGCGCAAAAAGCCTTCCTTATCTGCATCCAATATTGCCACCAGCGCAATTTCCGGAATATCCAGACCCTCACGCAGCAGGTTAATGCCCACCAGTACATCAAATTCATCCAGACGCATGTTTCGGATGATCTCTGCCCGCTCTAAGGTATCGATATCCGAATGCAGGTACTTGACCCGGATCCCTGCCTCCCGCAGATACTCTGTCAAATGCTCTGCCATCTTTTTGGTCAGCGTTGTGATCAGCACTTTATTCTTCGCAGCTGTGGTCTTGCGGATCTCTCCGATCAGGTCATCGATCTGTCCCTCTACCGGACGCACCTCAATGGGCGGGTCCAACAGTCCTGTAGGACGGATGACCTGCTCTGTCCGCAGCATTTCATGCTCCTGCTCATATACATTTGGGGTAGCAGACACAAACAGCATCTGGTCGATCTTGCTTTCAAACTCCTGAAAATTCAGAGGTCTGTTGTCCAGAGCCGACGGCAGCCGGAATCCATAGTCCACCAAAGTAGACTTTCTGGAACGGTCACCGGCATACATCCCCCTTACCTGGGGAATGGTGATATGGGACTCATCCACAATAAATAAAAATTCATCAGGGAAATAGTCGATCAAAGTCCAGGGCGGTTCCCCTGGGGCGCTGCCTGACAGGTGCCTGGAATAGTTCTCGATTCCGGAACAGATCCCGGTCTCCCGCAGCATTTCCACATCAAAGTGGGTACGCTCTGCGATCCGCTGCGCCTCAATATATTTATCATTCTTCTTAAAAAATGCCACCTGCTCCTTTAATTCTGCTTCAATATCCTGGCAGGCACGCTCGATCTTTTCCTTAGGCACTACATAATGAGACGCCGGGAATACTGCAATGTGGTTCAGCCAGCTTTTGATCTCTCCTGTCAGTGGGTCAAACACTGCGATCCGGTCTATCTCATCTCCAAAAAACTCTACCCTTACTGCCTGGTCTCCCCACTCAGCCGGAAAGATCTCTACCACATCCCCCCGCACACGAAACGCACCACGCTTAAAATCCATCTCATTGCGCTCATACTGCAGCTCGATCAGCTTGTGGATCACCTCGTCCCGGTCACGCTCCATGCCAGGGCGCAGAGATAAGATCATCTCCTTGTAATCCACAGGGCTGCCCAGACCATAAATACAGGAGACAGACGCAATGATGATCACATCCTTGCGCTCTGCCAGCGCAGCTGTGGCAGACAGACGCAGCTTGTCTATCTCATCATTGATGGCAGAATCCTTCTCTATATACGTGTCTGTGGACGGCACATAGGCTTCCGGCTGATAATAATCGTAATAGGACACAAAATATTCGACTGCATTTTCAGGAAAAAACTCTTTAAACTCGCTGTACAGCTGGCCTGCCAGAGTCTTATTGTGCGCCAGGATCAAGGTAGGCTTATTTAACTGGGCAATGACATTGGCCATGGTAAATGTCTTACCAGAGCCTGTGACACCAAGCAATGTCTGAAACTGGTTGCCCTCCTGAAAGCCTTTTACCAGGTCTGCTATGGCCTGGGGCTGATCGCCGGTGGGCTGGTATTCGGAATGCAATTTAAAACATTTTTGCACATCCTGCATAAAAACACCTCCAAGATCTATAGTGTGAAAAATTTGTCTGTCAGCCAGAAATTCGTGTAATTTGAGCAAATCCAATTGGCTGAGGAATAGATTTTAGGCCTTACACGAATCCAGGTCACAAATCCGTTTCATGCTATTTCGTCCATTCTGTGCTATTTCGTCCAAACTATATGGATTATTTGGACTAAATGGACAATTTAACACTCAAAAAAACACAAAGCCATACTAGGATACAAAATATTTTTGCATATATGATAGCGTCCAATTTCATAATTCGAAATCACATTTATTCTTCCCTGCATTTGATTATACCAAAACCCAAAGTAAAAGTACAGCGTATTTTCGAATGTTTGTTCTGTTTTTGTCTACCTCCCCCCTCCCCTTTTCCTCCCACAAACAAAAATATCCCCAGGGCACTGCGCAAATTGCACATCCCTGGGAATACTGCTTCCACTATATTACGGATTCACCACTTATGAGTTTTATTTGAGTCATCACATCATGCCCAATCACTCATTTCCATCAATGTGTTTCCCCCATAGCCACCTGAATATCCTCATCACAAGTCACTGCAGTCTCAATACAGATCTCCAGAGTCTTTGCAATCATTTCCACGGACATAAATGGTGTGCCGTTTGGTTTATTGACTACCTGCTGTGCCACATACGGCACATGAATAAATCCTGCTTTGATGTTGGTGTACTTCACTGCAGCCATATGCAGTACATTGTACATGACAGCATTGCACACATAAGTTCCTGCTGTATAAGAAACATGGCATGGAATACCATTGTTTCTCACATTCTGCACCATTGCCTTTACTGGAATGGTGGCATAATATGCCGGCGCCCCATCTTCCTGCAGCTTTTCATCACATGGCTGTTCTCCTGCATTGTCCGGAATCCTGGCATCTGCACAGTTAATTGCCACAAATTCCGGTGTTACACAAGAACGTCCCCCAGCCTGTCCTACGTTGATGACAATGTCCGGATCATGCTCCTGAATCGCCTTTTCCACTGCTGCCCCACTTTTGGAAAATACAGTTGGAATCTCTACTTTCACGATTTCTGCACCTGCAATGGTGTCTGGAAGCAGCTTCACTGCTTCATACGCCGGGTTTACACTTTCTCCTCCAAATGGATCAAATCCTGTTACTAATACTTTCATGTTCTTCTCCTTTCGTTAATTTACTAGGTTCTCATAAGAGTTCCTTTTCCTTTAATATGGCACAGGCTGCGGAAT
This sequence comes from Lachnospiraceae bacterium, assembly GCA_045127535.1. Classification (GTDB taxonomy): domain Bacteria; phylum Bacillota; class Clostridia; order Lachnospirales; family Lachnospiraceae; genus UBA2942. Next base: position 3,528 of record JBGVQN010000016.1, read on the forward strand.
AATAATCTTTCCCTGCTGCATAATCTGCCGGTTATCCGCATAAATGTCCGGTTCAAATGCAACCAGGTCAAAATGCCCGCTTGCATTCTGTTTTCCCCCAAGGGCTATATTTCTTCCCACTCCAATGTGGAACGTCCCATAGGTGGATTCATCTTCTATATAACAGTTTCCCAGACATCTGGCATATGAATTCAAACCAATGCCCAATTCTCCTGCAATATAGATCCTTGGATCTTCATACTCCTGCATATATTTTGACAAACGTTTCCCAGTTGGAGTATCTTCAATTTCCACAATACGTCCTTCTTTAAATATCACTTTCGTAGGCTCCTCTGCCCGGCCGATATATCCCAAAGATCCGTCTACAACCATAACACCCTCTGTTTTGGTTTCTTCAATTGGAACATACAGCTCAATGCTGGCGGAAGAATACCCCTTGCCGTCTTTTAAAACACCGTTAAAAAATCCCGGCCTGCGTCCTTCTTTGTATATATGGAGATCCGTACCTGCAGGAGTGGTCACATGTATCCTTGAAGAATTTTTGAGATATTTCATGATGATCTGTGCCATCATACGGCTTTTTTTCGTGTCCATCATTAAAAAGTCATACTCCAGCAGCGTTCTTCCATCATTGGTGGAAAGGGGCAGGGAAAGAAATTTTTTCTTTTTCTTAATCGCTCTTTTGGCAGCCTCTGTAGTCACAAGGGAATACTCTGTAGCTGCAATAATGACCGAATATGGGTCAAAAACATCTACATTTGTATCAAAAAACACACCCACATGCTTCCCAGGATTTTTCACAAACAATGTATCCACATGTTTTGTTTTCTGAAGCGCATATTTCTGAAGCATTTCTGCTTCTGGTATGTGTTCTCTGGTCGTTACGATTACGACTTTATCCCATGACCTTACTTTTATCCATTCATTGATAATAATTCTGGCCCCGCGTTCCATTTCCTGCAGCATAAAAATCACCTAAATTCTCAAGTCTCTGATTTACAAAACGGACATCCGCAAAGGATGTCCGCCCTTACATTGTATTATAACCAAAATATTATTTGAATGCAATCATATAGCAAATTTGGAATGCAAGAATAATCAAAGCCGGAATAATCTGATTTTTAATTACACCCCAACGGTCTTTCATATTTAAAATAGCAACTGGAACAATGTTGAAGTTGGCTGCCATTGGTGTCATCAGGGTGCCACAGTAACCACAGGTGAGTGCCAGCATACCAATTAATACCGGATTTGCACCATATGCCAATACGAATGGACCGCCAATACCAACTGTCATAACGGTAACCGCCGCAAATGCGTTACCCATAATCATGGTAAAGAGTACCATGCCAATTGCGTATACGATAATACCAATATTTATATTGCCTTCCGGTACGATATTGCTTACCAGAGCAGAGATGACATCACCAACCCCTGCTGCTGTAAATACTCCACCCAGACATCCAAGCAGCGGAGGAAGCATACACAAAGGTCCCATCATAGAAAGAAATCTTTCAGAATCCTTCATAAATACTGCAGGCTTGTTATCCTTGGAATATGCCATCAACAGACACATTGCAATGATAACACCCACTGTTACACCTACCAGAGAGCTGATGTTGGTAAACAAAGCAAATAACAGGGAGCAAATAGCAACGGTAAGAGCCGGTACAAAAATCTTCATACCAATCTTTTTAAACTGACCTTCTGTATATTCCTTGGCAGGCGCATCCTTCTTCCCAACCTTAACTCTCTTAAAGATTGCCGGCAGACACATAAACAGCACCAGTGCACCTGAAACCTTGGCCGGAAGCCACGTACCAAACCCACATACAACACCAAAAGAGCACCAGAACAGAGCAGTTCCTACTCTGGATGGATTTTCCTTATCCAGTAAATTCTTTATTCCTGCATAGATGGCGATCAGTCCGATTATCAGGTATACGATTGGAAGAAGTACCCCTGAACTGAATGCAGAATCAATATTAATAATTTTTAATCCGTTCATGGTTAATCCTCCTTTTTACCTTTTCCATAGTATTTCTTCATCAGCTTTTTGTCTTTGAGATAGTAATATACACCGCCCACGATCAAAGCAAATAATGCCACAGGGATCTCAACCATAGCCAGGTCAACCAGCTCTACTTCATAACCAAGAGTAGCTAAAGCGCCCTGTACAAGCAGACCGCCTGAGCCGCCTACAAATAGTACCTGGAAGAAGAACCATGTGATATTTTCTATACCAGCTGACATACCCTTGATTTCTTCCATATGTTCTTCATTTGGTTCATTTCCAGAGTTTTTCACAGCACCTTCTGCCATTGGCAGTAATACCGGGCGAATAAATCCCGCTACACCGCCAAAGCCTACATTAAATGCGCCAAACAAACCTCTCAGAGCACCATAAGCACAAATCAGCTTTCCAGCAGTTGCACCCTTTACCTTCTTCATCAATGCTGCCGCTGCATGACGAAGACCATTTCTTTCCAACGTACCTGTGATCAGTAAAATCATAACAAAAATACACATACTTCTGTTGGCAACAAAATTGGTTCCGATGGTTTCAAGAAGACCTTCCACACCAAGCCCGCCTACAAGTCCTGTGGCAATCAATGCCAGGAAAATGATGAGAATGGAATCGAGCTTTAGTGCAAAGCCGACGATCACGATCAAAACGCCGATTAATTTGATTAAATCCATATTTAATCTCCTCCTTAAATTGTATTTTATTTTTTCTAAATATTTTAAACCACCATAGGGCGGCGCCTGAAATATTTAGCAAAAATCTGATTCTGTTGGCAGTCATAACCACACTCATACACATGCTCTGCACTTCTAAGCAGTGCAATGATGGCTTCATCATGTGCCACATGTGCTCTTGCACACAAATTCAGGTATGCACCTTGTGCTGTTTCATCAGCAACTTCACTTGTATAAGAAACTGTTGTAATCCATGGGAAGCGGGCAGCCGGATAGCTGTTGTCAGGGGCCGCTGTATATGGGATCCAATAGTTAATCATATTTTTATAATAGTCTGCTGGAAAAAGCTTTGGCAGCCATCTATGTGCATATTTTTCAAACTGCCCGCTCCATTCCAGATTCAGTGCCGTCATTTCTGCACTTTCTGCGATCTGGTCTGCAATCACATCCTCCATCTTTTTATTTACCAGATAGTTGCCATGATATACATCATCTGTCACATACCAAAAATATCCATACAACAAGGATCTGGGCAGCCAGAACCCTTTATAGGAAGGGGATGTATAGCCGGAAAACTGCTGCTCCCATTCATGGCTGGGAACACCATGATTGTCCACGATCACATCCGGGGCAAATCGCTCATAAATACGGGAATGTCCCATAGCCTCTGTATGAATGGTTACTTTTTTGAAGGAATCCCGGAAAAACTCTTTGCCAAGTGCATTGAATCTTGCTACATGGAATTTCCAGTAGGGATGCTCTTTTTGCAATTCATAATGAATCGCTGCACCATCTACATTCTCCATAGGAACCATCACCAGACTCAGTTCTTCTCCAAGTCCCCGATACTTTTCTTCTGTCAGAAGCTTCTTCAACAAAATAAAAATACCATTGGTACTTGATACTTCATTGGCATGATGTCTTGCATTGATCAGTTCACTGGGTCTGTTGGTCAGATACTTTGTCATGGACAAATATCCTTCATATTCAGGTGCAAGCCAGATTGCGTACTGCTCTCTTCCGGCATAGGAAACTGCAGTCCGGAATACTTCAATTCCAGGTACCTGTTTCAGTTCTTCCATGATCTCCAGATAAGTTTCATAACCAATTAACTCATTTTCATGCAGATCGATCTCTGTTATGCTTTTATTTTTAGCGGTGACTTTTTGTGCAGGAACCACTGCTGCAAAGCTTTGTCCGGTTTCACTCTCCAGCACAATCCTGTGACAATGCTCCAGTCTGTGGCTGTTAGAAAGGATCCCTTCTTCAAACAGCTGGGCATATGCCTGCAGCACAGATGCTTCTGCCCCTTTTGCTGTAACATGCACAGTAATTTCTCCGTTTTCATAGGAAACCTTTGTAATCATTACATGTACTGCTTCCTGTTTCATGGATGCACAGACCAATTTACCGTCACAATAAATTTCCGGTCTTTCTTTTTCCTGCTCCAGTAAAGTTACCTTCATTACAGGTTTCCCCTCTGCCTGATGAATATCCGGTAAAATCAGACCTGGCGCATCCAGAACTGTACCGGTTTTTGCCAGTCCCAGATATTTAAAATAATCTGCTCCTGCAAAATACATATCCTCATGCAAAGCATCCAGGGAGGAGATCAAATCTTCCCTGCATCCTACTCTGAGATCCGGTTCACTGACTGTTACATCCAGATGCAGCTGATGAAAGAAGGGCTGTAAATCTTCTCCCAGCACACCGCCTGTCTTTTTCAGCACATACTCTGCACAATCCGTCAGCACTTCTTTCTGATAGGTATCCCATATACGTTCCAGATCTGTGGGAATCTGCTTTTCCAATAACAGATTTCCATTCTGAAATACTTTGATATATCCAGTTGCAGGATGTACTTTGCCCAGATTTGGAAAGGCATCCAAATAAGGACGCTGAGACCAATGGGCTTCATAGGTCTCCGAAAAAACAATTTCCCCACCCGCTCTCACATTACAAATATATGTAAGAGATTCTGTGCCTTCATAGGGTAAAAATACGACCTGCTCTCTCTGGACACCAAGTTCTTTCACAAGAACATCCTCAATTGGATACAATTCCTGAAGATAACGGATGGGCAGGTCATACCACTTATCCGGATGATCTGCTGCCACAGTATGACGGACAGGAACTGCACCATTTTCATCTATCCACTCCGTTTCTCCCTCTGGAAGGAATGGTTTAAAATAAATTTCCACCTGATCGATCTGTCTTCCCTTTACCTGTGGAACCACCACTTCTTCAAGCCAGGAAAAGCCCTGCTTATATGCGCAAATGACTTCTGCTTTTTCTAAGACTGCCCCTGCATCCTGTATCCCTTTCTGCAAACGGGACACCACCTTGCTGCGGACCTTCTGATCTTCACTCAATGCGCCAAAAATCTGTATCTGATCGCCAGTTTTCAGATATGGATACACCTGAGTGCTTAAAATAGTTTCAAACACATCCACTTCCCATGGATATTCATACGTTTTCTCGTAAACAGCCTTACCTGCTTTATAATTGTGGAAATCCACTCCTGTAAATGCTGTTTTTGCCTCCTGGTTCATGTCAGGAGAGACAAATGCCTCATAGATACCTTCCTGCTCTTTCTTTTTGGCCGCAAGATAAGCAAGCTGTCCATCCGGGCTTCTCATAGCCATATCATCTGTCATATCCAGGAGAAACTCTCTCCAGGTGCGCCAATTATCCACTTTTGGAAAGGTCTCGCAGACTTTTGCGCTAAATTCCTCCAGTTCCCGGCCCTGTCCGCGGACATATACCCGTGTCACACCATTTTCTTCTTTGAGAACCATCTCCGTCCGTTCAGATGTCTCAAACACCAACCCATTGCCTGTATAGGAATCCTCTGCAAGGATACCTCCCTCATAACCAGTTGTCTCCATGCCAAAACGAAATGCAAAATTACATGCAGCAACCACCATAGAGTCCTCTGCATCTTCCGGCAATATGATTTTCACATCCAGCCTGTCTGGCAATAGATCCTGATCTTCATCCTTTAGGAAAGGACCTCTCTGAAACATGCATTCCAGTCCCTGCTGATCCCGAAAATCCATATTGACACTTTCCCAGAAACCAGAAGCTTTCCTGTCTTTTTCCGGCACCTTTCGTATTCCTTTCACTGCCGGCTTCCATAATGCCTTTAACTGCTCCTCATTTTCAGGTATCCCAATCGTTCCCATTTCTTCCATAATTGGGAATTTTGCCGATTCTGTCTGAAATCCAAGAAGAAGTGCTGACTCTATTGCATATTTTTTTTGGTTAAAATTAAAATTTTTGATTCGTTTTAACATATTTGCACTACTCCTTTTCTCCAGCATATATGTAATATTGTACATGCATCAAGTGAACAAGTCAATGCCATCTTCTCATTTGCACTTCAGAATCCAGTCAAAGCAATCATTTTATTCGTAGTATATTAAAAAGAAGGATGCTGTATCATTACAGCATCCCCTTTCTCCAAAAAACTTTATCAGGCATTTGGGAAACCCATCCGCTTCTGCTTACCATTTGTTCTCTACTTTTTCTGCAAATCCCATCAAATCCTGTACCTGTACTGCAGTGCCGTCATCTAACACTGCTTTTCCCGAAAAGCGTCCAAATACCTGATGCTGATCACTTTTAAGCACCTTAAAATCCGTGCAGGCTGCCCGGTCCAGTACAGGCACAAAATCCATCTCGAATCTGCCATCATCACTGGTAAATTTCCAGGGTTTCAGATAATCCTCTTTGCCGTCTTTCATTGGAATGTGGAAGGTAACCTGGGACAATTTGTGGGCTTTTCCTGCATAAAAAAGCATATTTTCACTGGCGGCAGAAGTATCCCCAAAGCCATATCCAATATTAAAACCAAAATCCACACCATCTGCCAGACCAGAAGCAGAGCCCCAATACCATGTATTATGATATGTCCACACACCACGTCCCCAGTCCAGTACACCAAAGGCGCTTTCCGGCTCAAACGTATAAGTATCCGCCCCAAGCATTACGGTTCCTTCTGCACGCATGCAGTTGATCTTCTGATTGTAGTAAAAATGGGCTTTTTTCTCAAAAGGTGTACAAATGACCATAGACTCCTCGGGTTCCCCGATCAGGGTGATCTGGACATCAATGGACTGACCATCCTTAAACTCATCCATATGGGCAGTCAGGATGCGCCTGCCCTGGGCCACCTGAAAGGTCATGGCATACCCTTTGCCCTGTACTGTGGAAATACCTGCAGCAGATGTGGCTGGCAGCCCGGTCTTGCCCATGGGGAAGATGCGCATAAGGCTTTTGGTGATCTGCCAGGGCTTGTCCGTAAAGGACAAAAATGAAATAGAATCCAAGCCCATATAGCTGTTGTCTGCAATGGTCAGAGCTACACCAAACCGGTCATTGCCTATGTAGTAATAGTCCCATTCCTTCAGGCGGGTGATGCCTCCTTTGACCTTGGTACGGTCATAGATGGGGAGCAGACGCTTGGCATAGCCTGGTTGGGTCAGATCGCCATGTGCATCTAATAATGGGATGGGGGTTTTGATTTCGTGTTGCATAAATTTGTTTCTCCTTTTCTTTATTGTTTAAAGTATTTTTATAATCTTCCAATATCCACTTCGTGCAGAGCCTTCCCGGGCAATCACGCCCTTCGCTTTGAGAAAATGTAGTACACGGTGAAAACTTCCTCTTGACCGGTAACCGCTACCGTATGCTACACTTATATTATCATCATAACTCATTCCAATCAAGGAGGACACCACCATGAGAAAAAATTTTGGAGTCAAACCATGTGTATATCCAATGCCGGTACTTATCATTGCTACCTATGATGCAAACGGTACCCCGGATGCCATGAATGCTGCCTGGGGCGGCATCAGTGAATCCAATGAGATCTCCATCTGCATCAGCCCGGAGCATAAAACCACAAAAAACATCCTGTCCGCCGGTGCTTTTACTGTCAGCATGGCAGATGCTGCCCATGTTACTGAATGTGACTATGTCGGTATCGTCTCTGCCAATGATGTGCCGGACAAGTTAGCCAGAGTGGGCTTTCACACCACCAAAGCTGAGTTTGTCAATGCGCCTCTGATCGACGAGCTGCCTATGGCACTGGAATGTAAGCTGATCAGCTATGATGAGGACTCCTGCCGCCTGGTAGGGGAAATCGTCAATGTCAATGCAGATGAGCGCATTTTAAACGATCAGGGAAAGATCGACCCGGCAAAGTTAGAGCCTATTACCTATGACCCTATGAATCATACCTATTTGAAGCTGGGCGAAAAGGTGGGACACGCATTTCAGGATGGGGCAAAGTTTCGATAAGGCTGCAGTGAGATCATTGCTGGCTTGAGCGGCTAACTATTCCGGGACGAGATCACTTCCTGCATAACCGGCAGGATCTGCTGCCTATGGCACTGACAAATGCCCCATCATTGCATACACCTAAAAACAGACCGTATTGGCATCTGACTGCCATACGGTCTGTTATTGTATCTCCTGGTCTAATTCATCAAATTCCGGCGTAGAAAAAAACTCTCCCAGTGTAATTCCAAATCCATCACACAGCTTCTTAATGGTTGAAATTCCCGGATTCTTACTCTCTCCATTTAAAATACTTTTTACGGTTGCCTGAGGCACTGCTGCAAGATTGCTGATTCCGTTTGGAGTCAGTCCATGCTCTTTGCAAAGCTGCCTGATTCGAAAGGCCACTGCCTGTTGTGCATTCATATGGTAAACCTCTTTGTGCAATATACTCCATACTCTGATAATAATGGATTTGCAGCCTGTATGTTAGTGATACTTCACTAGCTCTGAAAAATGTGTTATATCAGTGATAAATCACTATATTACAGTGATCTGCCCAATTGCAGCATAAGCAGACCCACAAATCAAGGTTTCCTTTAAAATGTATTTATCATACTACCAACAGGAGGAAACGATTATGAACCATGTCACCTACGGCTATATCAGAGTATCCACAAAAGATCAGTGCGAAGACCGCCAGCGTCTGGCGCTCATGCGCTTTGGTGTTACCCCTGAACATATCATTCTGGACAAAAAATCAGGCAAAAATTTTGACCGTCCCGGATACCATCGTTTATGCAAAAAATTAAAGCCGGGAGATACCCTGATCATTCCTTTTGGACAGAGCAGTATGCCTCCAGACCGGAAGTCAGCCCAATTATGCCTTTTTAAGCCGTGTAAAGGCTGCCTTAGAGCTTGGTTCTCTTCCTGACTACCTGATGTCCCTTTACGCAGAATTTTCTCCTATCGACCAGACCGCAGAAGGAGTGATCAAAATCGCTCAGTATGCTGACCGACAGACGGTATTCCACTTAAACAACAACCGACCATTGTACTTTGACCGTATGGTACAAATTCTGCACAGTCTGCAGCTTCCTATGGAGATTGTCAGTGGCGAGGTCTTTTATCAGACGCTGCAGGAGCTGGCAAAGAATACCAGGACAGAATACTTATATGAAGCATTCCAGAATGATCTGGATGAGCAGGGTATGCTGGTCTATGACAGCAATATTCATATTTCCAATGACTTTACAGTATGGTTCCTGGAGCAGCTTGGATTTACATGGGCAGAGATCGATCATGATTATATTCAGCAGTATATCTCCTATTTCAAAGAGATCGGTTATTTCAAACTGGTATAGCCCATAAAATTTTAGAGCCAACCGGCCGGATCTGATTCCGTGCTGGTTGGCTCTTTCCATTGTTCTATATTATTCTTTTCCATCTAAAATATCCAACATCTGACGTGCTGTTACAATAAATGTTTCCATAGGAAAATGCTTCAAATTTCCGGTTACCAGATATGCATTCTCGTCACGCTTTTCCATCACGACCTCATAAAACGGTAAATCCTTCATATCCGGCAGTATCACACCGGTTGCCGATGGTTCTACCAAAAGTCCGAATTTTTCTATTGCAGACAAGATATACTCTATTGTAACGACAAGTTGATTTCTAAACCAAAATTCTTCTCAAGTCTGACCCATTTTTATGAGCCAAACTTGGGATATAATGAACAAAGTTTTATCCTTGCATCTTCTGCTGCAAAGTGCCAGTTAACACTCCTGCGATTCAAG
>JBGVQN010000017.1:0-3306 GCA_045127535.1 Lachnospiraceae bacterium
ATAACCAGCACATCTCTCACATACTTCAACTCTTCTTACACTCCTGTTCTGCCTGCCAGTTCCAGTAGCTGATCATAAAATCCACCGTGGCCTGCTGAAATTCCTTATACCGCCTCTCATATTCCTCCGGAGTAAGTTTGGGGCGGTAAATAATATTCCTACCACCATTAGACAGCTCTTGGATCGTGACGTTATAATTGCTCATATCCCTTTGTGCAAAAGGTATTGACTTTGCCACTTATGTATCACCTCCTTGGTTTAATTTATGTCTGCTCCCAATAACTGGTGTATATGTAGTGCTGCATGCCATTAGGCACGTATTTTTATTGGCATACAGCACTATAATTATTAATACTGGTTACAATCATCACCATACTGGCGCCCATAGCAGCGATTAAGGTACCCACAAAGAATGGCTGCTATGTTTTTGGATTCATAGTAGTCATTTTCTTTTATATTTTCCTGAATACGTATTGACTTTGTACGTATTCTATGTTATTATGATAGTGCAAGGAGGTTCAGCTACAATGCCAATGAAACCACAAGACCTTGAAAAGATTATACTTGCAGATGGATGGGTGTTTAGATCGCAGGTAGGGTTGAAATAACCCCTTCCCCTGCTTCAAATAAATATATATAGGAGGTATTTTACATGTTATCAGCTTATCCAGCTTGTTTCTTTCAGGAAGAAAATGGATACTCAGTTATTTTTCCGGATTTAAATTATTTATCTACTTGTGGTGCTACTCTTGATGAAGCTCTTACTATGGCGGTTGATTGTCTGGCAGGTTATTTATATGCACTTCAGCGGGATAATGAAGAAGCTCCTGCAGCCTCTTCCATGAATGCCATTCATATAGATGGTATTGCCAAGGAATTGGAAGTTGAATCAGATGGTGCCTTTGTGAATATGGTTACTGTAGATGTGGCTGAGTATGCCAGAATCCATTTTAAAAAGTCTGTTAAAAAGACTTTAACTATACCCGCATGGCTCAATACTGCTGCATTGGAACAGGGGATTAATTTTTCTCAGGTACTGCAGGAAGCCTTAAAAGCACAACTTCACCTCTGATTTTTTAAGAAAGGATGATGATTATGTCTACAAGAGAAATGTTGACCAATTTAATTAACTCTGTCCCAGATTCTCAAATGGATTTACTTTACCAGACTGTCAGCAGTATGCTTAAAATCATGGCTGATGCCGAAGATGATGCTTTTTGTCTGGCGTTGGCTGAACAGGCGGCCTTGGAAGACGATGGTACCAGATACAGTTTAGAAGAACTGATGGCAGAATGTGAGGTAACCCATGCAGACTTACAGAATTGAATTTGAGAAAGCTGCCTTGAAATTTATCCAGAAGCAGTCCAAACCTCAGCGTGTCCGAATTATTCAGGCAATACAGAAGTTGCCGGAGGGTGATATAAAGAAACTGCAGGGCAATAATGATTTCTACCGACTCCGAGTGGGTGATTACCGTATCATATACCGGATAGAGGAAGACCGCCTTCTTATTACCGTTGTTAATGCAGGTAACCGGGGACAGATATATCGTGACATATAATATATTTTGCGCCGGCGCAATCGCTCCGGCGTTTCTTATCACAATCAAGGAGGTAACTTAACAATGGGCTATTACACAGAATCTTTTTCTGCAGATGAGATCCTGGAATACCTGAGAAAATCCCGTTCAGATGATCCGGCTCTCACTGTGGAAGAAGTTCTTGCAAAGCATGAGAAAATCCTAAATGACTACGCCGAGAGACATTTTGGCAGCCTGGTACCTGCAGCACAGGTTTATCGGGAAATTGCATCTTCTGAGACTATTGACGGACGTCCAGAAATGCTCCGTCTCCTGAAAGCAGTTGAATCTCCTAGGATTAAGGCGGTTCTGGTCGTTGAGGTGCAGCGTCTCTCACGTGGCGATCTGGAGGATGCCGGTCGATTAATCAAGTTGTTGCGCTACACAAATACCAAGGTTATTACTCCCACAAAAACCTACAATCTGCAGGACGAGTATGACAGAGATATTTTTGAACGTGAATTAAAAAGAGGAAATGAGTATCTTGAATACTACAAGAAGATTCAGGCCAGAGGACGGCTGGAATCTGTCAGAGAGGGGAATTTTCTGGGTTCCCATCCCCCTTATGGCTATGATAAGATTTTTATCACTGTGGGCAAAAAGAAATGCCCTACTCTGCAAGAAAACAAGGCACAGGCGGATGTTATGCGCATGATTTTTGACTTATACGTAAATCATGATATGGGGTATCAACGCATTTGCAATCGACTGGATGAGCTGGGCATCCCCTCACCAAGCGGAGCTCCTAACTGGTCTCCTGCAGGACTAAAGGATATGCTGCAAAATGAACACTATATCGGAAAGGTACGCTGGAATTGGAGGAAAACCACCCCAGTTGTTGAAGGACAGGAAATTATATATACCAGACCAAAGTCAAAAGATTATGAAGTGTACGAAGGACGGCACGAGGGAATTATCCCGGAAGAACTGTTTCGGGCGGCTCAGGCAAAGCAGGGACGGAACTACCGGGCAAAGGCAAAAACCAAGATTCGCAACCCATTGTCCGGCATATTATACTGCCAGTGCGGGCGTGCTATGTCATATCGTACTTATTCCAGCTCTGCCCCACGCCTCCTGTGTGACGGTCAGACACGCTGTAATACTGGTTCTTCGTCCTATAGTGAAGTGCTTGACCGAGTATGCCGCATCCTTCGGGAGAATATTGAAGCTTTTGAAATCAAGCTGCAGGAAAGTCACAATGAAGATCATGCAATACGGCTGCATAACAATCTGATTAAGAATCTGGAAAAGCAACTGAAGGACCTGGAAGCAAAAGAAATCAGCCAGTGGGAAGCTCAGGCAGATCCTGATCCAGCCAACCGGATGCCACAACACGTATTCCGGATATTAAATGAGAAACTGTTAAAAGAAAAAGCAGATGTGCAGCACTCCCTACAGGCAGCTCTTGAATCCACTCCGCCAGAGCCCGTAAACTACGCACAAAAGCTCGTCCTTTTAAAAGAGGCGCTGCAAACTGTTGAAGATCCAGATGCACCAGCTGAATTGAAAAGTAAATATCTAAAAAAGGTATTTAACCGATTGGAGTATCATAGAGAAAAGCCAATCCGTGTCACAAAGGAGGAAGCAATAAAACTGGGTATGAATGTGGAGAATGGAAGTCATATCCTCTGGTACTCTCCTGAATTTGAATTGAAAGCTGAATTGCGCCTATAAGCAATGTTCATAATTGTGACTGTCAGTAATATCCATCATAGATGTGCAAATTC
>JBGVQN010000018.1:0-4634 GCA_045127535.1 Lachnospiraceae bacterium
GCTTGAAAAACTGAAAGAGATTTGAAAGAAACCCACAGGGTTTTTGAAAGATACCTTCTGTATCCTGATAGGAGCAGGAGGTGTTTTTTATGGAACAAAACAGGCAGTTAGAGATACCGGGGATCATCAGGAGAGGACTCATTGGCTGGGTGGCAGGAGCAATGGCTGCCTATGTGCAGATACCTGCAGACAGGAGAGGGTTAGATGGACTGGAGGGACTGCAGGAAATGTCCTTTGGTCTGCTGCTCCTGGTTGGGATCAGCGTATTTGTAGGGCTTTTTGTGGCAGCACATATCTGGAATATCAGTGTGCAGGCAGAAAGATGGCTGCTGTTTGGCTCTTTTGCAGCCCTGGGACTGGTGGCTTTGCAGACTTCCTTTACCCTGCCGTTTCTTGGGGAGCTGTTGTTGGTGGCTGGGATACTGTATGGATATGTGCGTAAGGGGTGGGATACCGGAGAGGGGGCAGCAGTCAGTCATACAGCTGGAGCTGCCCCCAGAGGCAAGGGTGTGTTTCACCCTGTCTGTATGCGGGAAAGGGGTACAAAGCATCAGAAGAAAGCTGGCAGTAACAAGGCAGTCTGTGCAGCAGCTGGGTTTGGGATCTGCTTTTTTCTGTTGATTAGTATCTGGACAGTATTTCGGGTCAGGACATATTCCTGTCCATCCTTTGATATGGGCATCTTTTCCCAGATGTTTTATGGTATGAAAACCACCGGACTGCCGGATACCACCATTGAGCGGGATGGGCTGCTGTCTCATTTTCAGGTACATGTATCGCCTATTTATTATCTGCTGCTGCCTTTGTACTGCCTGTGGTCAGAGCCGGAAATGCTGCAGATCCTGCAGGCTGCTGTCATGGCATCTGCAGTGATCCCGGGATGGAAGCTGGCGCGGCTCCATGGATGCTCCAATGGGGCAGGGGTATTGCTGTGTCTGGTACTGCTGCTGTATCCTGCATATGCAGGAGGCGCTGCTTATGACATCCATGAAAATGCGTTTTTGACGTCTCTGCTGCTGTGGCTGTTTTATGCCATTGACAGTAAACGGGGTTTGGGAATCGCAGTATCAGCAGGCTTGACGCTGCTGGTAAAAGAGGATGCAGCAGTGTATGTGGCAGTAGTGGGACTGTGGCAGTTGTGTACAGGTCTGCTGCATCAAAAGGAGCGAAAATGGCACCTGTGTACAGGGGCGCTGCTGCTTGCAGCAGCTGTTGTCTGGTTTTGGGCAGTAACCGGGTATCTGGCTGCATATGGGGATGGCGTGATGACCGATCGTTACAAAAATCTGATGTATGACGGGTCTGGTTCCCTGGCAACAGTGGTCAAGGCTGCCATCTTTTCGCCCATGAAGGTGCTGTATGAATGTGTGGATGCGGAAAAAGTATCCTACATCGCATGGACCCTGCTCCCTTTGTGTGGATTGCCCTTTGCCACCAGGCGGTATGAGCGGTATCTGTTGTGGATCCCATACCTGCTGATCAATCTGATGTCAGATTACCAATACCAGCACAGTCTCTTTTTTCAGTATTCATTTGGCTCTGCAGCCTGCCTGTTTTATCTGGTGATCCTGAATTACAGAGATCGGTTTTTGCAGGTACCCAGCAGGCTGCGTCAGTATGTACCCTTGTGTTTGGCAGTAGTTGTGTCCGGGATCTGTTTTGGAATGGAGATCCTGCCTAAGGCTGTGAGCTATCCTGCAAAATATGCAGAGCAGAGGGAGCAGCTGCAGCAAATAGACACACTGTTGGCAGAGATCCCGGAGGAAGCTTCTGTGACAGCAAGTACATTTTATACAGTGCCTCTGGCCAACCGGCAGGTGCTTTATGATGTGCAGTATTCCTCCAGGGCGCATTTGCTGAGTACAGAGTATGTGGTGTTAGAGATCGATCAGGAGAGCAGCTATGGGAAATACGAGGAGGAAGCAGGAGATGGATATGAACAGCTTGTGAAAATGCTGGTGAGAAAAGGGTATGAGATGGTTGGAGAGGTGGCGGGAGAACTGGTGATTTATAAAAAGCCATAAACTCTTGGAGGGATGAATGAAAAGGTGTAAAGTCTTGATGGATTGATAAAAGACTTTACACCTTGTTGGTAATTATAACGTAATTTTAATCCTGGAGGCTTTCGATGATTCTGTCGTACTCCTGTTTTGCTCTTTCGTATGCATTGATAATATTGGTATCGGTTTCAAAGTTTGGGCTTTTTTCTAACTGTTTCATAATGAAAAACCAGTTATCACGCTGTTTTCTCAAATCGTCTTTGTACTGTAAATCACTTGGCATATACTCATTCATCCTTTCGCCGCCCCTTTCTATAGATGATATCTATATTATAAAGGCCTTTGGAAAAGGTGTAAAGCCTTTTATTAAGTTATCAAGGTGCATTGCTGAAATAAAACAGCAGATCCTTGTAAAATATGTATGCGCAGAGTTCACCAAAGCCATAGGGCAGACCGGATCAATACTGCACAGCATCAGTATAACACAATTCTAATTACGAAAGTATGCCAATATTGTGCCAGATCAGTGCCAATCTGCAGGGAAAGATACCTTTGAGACGAAAATTAGCAGTGAGTATGTCGTATCAATGAGTGACTGTCTTGCACAGAAGAAGGGATACCAGTCTCTGGCAAAACACAGGATTCAACTGCAGGTTGAAAAAAGCACAGATCTTCCCCCAACCGGTTATTGCCCAAATACACAGAGAAGCATTATGATGAAGAAAAACAGGTTTGTAACCGTAATGTTCCTGTTGATACCCATACAGGGAACAGGAAACGTATCTGCAAAAGCATTTACCCTTTGCAGGTGATTGGTGACAAACCTATGATACAAGGAGGATTACAGATGCTGAACAGTATGAAAGTGGGAACCTTTATTATGAATAAGAGAAAATCCATTGGAATGACACAGCAGCAGCTGGCAGACCGGCTGCATGTTTCGTTTCAGGCAGTATCCAAGTGGGAAAATGGAGCAACATTTCCAAATGTTGAGGTACTGTGTGATTTGGCAACTGTGTTGGAGGTAACGGTGGACGAAATTCTTTGCGGAAGCGAAAAGGCAGAGGAAGGATTGTCCTACAGCAAAGCCGGGGTGGATATTGCATATACAGATACCATGAAAAGAGAAATGGCCAGACATTTGGAAACCACAGACAGACGGGTGTTAAATGGTCTGGGGCCTTTTGCCTCCTTATATGACATTGATTTTCCAAATATTCAGGAGCCTGTGCTGGTGCTGAAAGCAGAGGAACCGGGGTCAAAGCAGAAGCTGGCCATGGAGTATGGGTATACAGAATCGATTTGCCATGATATGATCAATCACCTGGTCAACGATATTGTGGTAATGGGCGCAAAGCCTATGGCTGTCTTGGACACCATTGTATGCGGCAATGCAGAAAAAGATACCATTCAGTCGCTGGTAAAAGGAATTTCTGATGCCTGCAGGGAAAATGAATGTGCCCTGGTAGGAGGGGAAACCTCCATACAGCCCTTGGTGGTAAATCCGGGAGTCTACGTGTTGACCTCCAGTATCGCCGGAATCGTAGAAAAGAAAGAGGTAATTGACGGTTCCAAAATTGAGGAAGGGGATGTCATACTTGCAGTGGCCTCCAATGGCCTGCACACCAATGGATACTCTCTGGTGCGCCTGTTGATGGACAGAATGCCTCAGATGAAGCTGGATAAAATAGATGGAATCACATTTGTGGAGCAGATCATGAAGCCTCATACCCCATATTATAAGGCAATCAAGGATCTGCTGCCGAAAAAAATCATTCATGGTATGGCTCATATTACAGGAGGCGGCATTGAGGGCAATCTGTGCAGGATCATACCGGAAGGATTGATGGCGGAAGTAGATCTGGCAAAGCTGCAGGTACTGCATATTTTCAAATATATACGCAGCTGTGGGAATATATCAGATGAGGAAATGCTGCGTACATTTAATTGTGGTGTGGGACTCAATCTTGTAGTAAAGGAACAGGATCAGGCACAGGTCATTGACCATATCTCAAAATATTATGGATGCTATGAGATTGGAAAGATCAAACGGGGCGAGAAAAAGGTAGCATTCGTAAACCGTATGAACTGGGTATAGGGAGGCTTTATTTACTGCCTCCGTTAGTCGCCATCTGATCAAAAAGCGCTGCTTTGATCTGAGACACGGTCATGTGAAATGCATTGCATCTGATCATCAAATAAAAAAGGGTGTAAAGCCTTGATCACTGAATAAAAGACTTTACACCACATATATGTACTTACATGAAATAAAATACTAGCTTTCCTTGCGCCTTGCTTCTGCAATTACATCGTTGATCAGCTCCAGAGCCTTTTCTGTATTACCACTTTCCAATAAAGCTTTTAAAGAAAGTAACAATGTGAGAAGTTCTAAACGTGTCATATTATCATCCATCCTTTCAGCGCCCCTTCCTATAGATTGATACCTATATTATAAAGGCTTTTGTGTCAGGTGTAAAGCCTTTTATTAAGTTATCGATTGCGTAAATTTACCTTCGGAAATAATGGTGTAGAGTTCACCCATGATGTACTGATAAAGTATCAGACAATGACTTGTGGGTTTAATATACATCTTTTTGGTATACAAAACAAGCCCAGCTTTCTTTCTGGGCAGAC
>JBGVQN010000019.1:0-6217 GCA_045127535.1 Lachnospiraceae bacterium
GCATCCTTTAAGGTGGCTGTACCGGAGGTGACAGGATGCACCTTTGCGCCTAACAGACGCATACGGTATACATTCAGTGCCTGGCGCTCTGTATCTTCTTTGCCCATAAAAATCTCACATTCCATGCCCATCAGCGCAGCCACAGTAGCAGTGGCTACACCGTGCTGTCCGGCACCGGTTTCTGCAATGACACGGGTCTTGCCCATTTTCTTAGCAAGGAGTACCTGACCTAATACGTTGTTGATCTTATGGGAACCGGTGTGGTTTAAATCTTCCCGTTTTAAGTAGATTTTGGCACCGCCTAGATCTTTTGTCATGCGCTCTGCGTAGTACAGTCTGGAGGGACGGCCGGCATAATTGTTCAGAAGCTCGGTGAGCTCTTTGTGAAATTCAGGGTCATTTTTGTAGTGGGTATATGCTTCTTCTAATTCGATAACTGCATTCATCAGGGTTTCCGGGATATACTGTCCCCCGTGAATACCAAATCTGCCAGTAGACATAGTGATAATTCCTTTCATGGTTTGTGAGTATTTGCGGAGTAAGCCAGTTGTAGAAGCTACAGCTGACTGCGCAAATGGTTCAGCATCTGTTGTTTGTTGGGAGCGCGCATTAGGGTTTCTCCGATGAGGACGCCGTTGGAGCCGATGGCATGGAGTTTGGCGATATCCTCTGGGGTTTTTATGCCGCTTTCGGATATAAAGAGGATATTTTCAGGGACCTGGCTGCGGAGGCGGAGGGTGGTTTCAAAGTCTACCTGAAAAGTTTTTAAGTTGCGGTTGTTGACCCCCAGGATGTTGGCTCCGGCGTTTAGGGCACGGGTGATTTCCTGCTCGTCGTGGGTTTCTGTCAGGACGGACAGACCCAGTTCTGTGGCCAGGGAATGATAGGCTTTTAGCTGGCTGTCATCCAGGATGGAACAGATCAGCAGGATGGCAGAGGCACCTAGTACCTTTGCTTCATAGATCATGTATTCATCTACGGTAAAATCTTTACGCAGTACCGGGATGGATACGTTTGCAGCGATTTCCTGCAGATAAGCATCTTTGCCTAAAAACCAGTAAGGTTCTGTGAGGCAGGAGATGGCAGCTGCACCTGCGGTCTGGTATTCCTGGGCAATGGAGAGATAAGGGAAATCTTCTGCAATGATGCCTTTGGAGGGAGAGGCTTTCTTGACTTCACAGATAAAGGACATGTCTGCACCGGACAGTGCCTTTGTGAAGGGAAAGCCTGTATTGGTAGAAAGTGCCTCTGCCTGACGGCGCAGTTGGGTAATAGGCTTTTTGGCTTTGGCTTCTTTGACCCGCAGCTGTGTACGGGCGGCGATGGTATCTAAAATGGTTTCCCTGCTCATGCGTTGCTCTCCTGTATAAATTCCTGCAGCTTTGCCAGTGCCTTGCCGCTGTCGATCAGTTCTTCTGCCATGCGGACACCTTGTTCCATGGTTTCTGCCTTGCCGGTTATATAAAGTGCGGCACCTGCATTTAAGCAGACGGCGCAGCGCTTTGGTCCACGTTCGGTGCCCTGTAAAATGGCTTTGGTAATGGCAGCATTTTCTGCAGGAGTACCGCCGGTCAGATCCGATTTGCTGCAGCGGGTGTAACCAAACTGCTCCGGTGTGATCTCATAGGAGGAAGACCAGCCATCTTTGATCTCACAGACAGTAGTAGGTGCGCTCATGGAGATCTCATCCAATTGATCCTGTCCGTAAACAACCATTCCCCGCTTTACGCCCAGGTTTGCCATAACCTGTGCCAGAGGCTGTACCAGAGCTTCTTCATAAACACCCATCAGTTCCATATTGGCACCGGCAGGATTGGTAAGGGGACCAAGGATATTAAAGACAGTACGGATGCCCAGTTCCTTGCGGATGGGGGCTACGTATTTCATAGCCAGATGGTAATTTTGTGCAAAGAGGAAACAGATATTGATCTTCTTTAGGAGTGTAGCGCTTTGTTCTGGTGGGATGGTGATGTTTACACCAAGCGCCTCTAATACATCTGCAGCCCCTGATCTGCTGGAAGCAGCACGGTTGCCATGCTTTGCAACGGATACCCCTGCAGAGGCAATAACCAGGGAAGCAGTAGTAGAGATATTAAAGGAATTGGAACCATCTCCCCCGGTACCTACGATTTCTAAGACATCCTGATCATGAAGCAGT
The DNA here is from genome assembly GCA_045127535.1 of Lachnospiraceae bacterium. Taxonomy (GTDB): domain Bacteria; phylum Bacillota; class Clostridia; order Lachnospirales; family Lachnospiraceae; genus UBA2942. The sequence continues at coordinate 2,159 of JBGVQN010000019.1, forward strand.
TTCACGCAATGCTCACGCATGCCGGTAGCAGAGCCTGTGATCTCTTCAATGGTTTCCCCTTTTAAGGACAGGGCAGTGAGATAGGAGGAAATCTGTATCTGGCTGGCATTTCCGTCCATAATCTCATTCATGACCTGATATGCTTCTTCGTAAGACAGATCCTGTCTCTTGGATAATTTTACAATGGCTTCTTTGATCATAAGCTTCCTCCTGATAGACTGAATAAAATTTTGCATTATAGTGATACCCTCTGGGGTCATAACGGATTCCGGATGGAACTGTACCCCATACACCTGCAGTTCTTTCTGTTCCACAGCCATAACTTCTCCATCCTCTGTCCATGCAGTGACTTGCAGGTCAGGAGGAAGGGTTTCCTGTATCACTGCCAGAGAATGATATCTGGCAGCCTGGAAAGGAGAGGCAATGCCTTGAAACAGTACACTGTCCGGTGCAGTTTCGATCATGGAGGACTTTCCGTGCATTAGTTCCTTTGCATAGGAAACGGTGCCGCCAAATGCCTGGCAGATGGCCTGATGTCCCAGGCATACACCAAAGATGGGGATGATGCCCTTTAATTTTTGAATCACTTCTACACAGATACCTGCATCCTCCGGCCGTCCGGGTCCTGGTGAAAGGATGATGGCTTTTGGATGTTTGGCAGCGATTTCTGCAACGGTCAGTGCGTCGTTTCGCACTACCTCTATCTCAGGATCGATACTGCCCAAAAGCTGGTACAGGTTATAAGTAAAGCTGTCATAATTATCAATCAGCAGTATCATAAGATTCCTCCTTCTGCCTGCAGCAGTGCATTGATCACTGCTTTTGCCTTGTTCTGGCATTCGTCATACTCTTTTTCCGGTATGCTGTCTGCTACGATGCCGGCACCGGACTGTACACAGATCCGCCCATGCTTTTTATATGCCAGCCGGATGGCGATGCATACATCCAGATTTCCGGTAAAGTCCAGATATCCAATGGCACCTCCGTAGATCCCTCTGGGGTGCTGTTCCAACTCCTGGATGATTTCGCAGGCTCTCAGCTTTGGAGCACCGGAAAGAGTTCCGGCAGGGAGGATGGCATCTACTGCATCCAGTGCATCTTTGTCTGGTGCGATTTTTCCGGATACGGAAGAAGCAATGTGCATCACGTGGGAAAAATACTGGATCTGGCAGTGTTGCTCCACCTGTACGCTGCCAAGGCGGCTAAGCTTGCCGATGTCGTTGCGGCCTAAGTCTACCAGCATATTGTGTTCTGCCAGCTCCTTTTGATCCTGAAGCAGTTCTTCTGCCAGTGCCTGATCCTCATCAGGTGTGGCGCCTCTTGGTCTGGTACCTGCCAGAGGGAAGGTGTGCAGGATGCCGTCTTTTAAATTCACCAGTGTTTCCGGGGAAGCCCCTGCAATTTCGATATCATCACTGGAAAAATAAAACATATAGGGGGAGGGATTGGTGGTGCGCAGGACGCGGTAGGTATCAAAGAGACTGCCTTCTGCCTCTGCTTCCAGTGGATTGGAGATGACCGCCTGGAAAATGTCTCCTTCATGAATATAGTGCTTGGTCTCCTCGACCATCTGGCAGTAACGTTCCCTGGAATAGCGTGGAGTCAGTTCCCCCTTTAAATGCAATGGTTTCAATACTGCTTTGGCATTGCTGCGCAGCAGCTGTTCCATTTCATCCAAATCTGCCTGCGCCTGTTGACAGGAAGCTTCCAGATGGTTTGGATCAACACCTGTAATCAGGATGACCTTCTGGCGGTAGTTGTCAAATGCAATGACTTTATCAAACAGCATGAAGTCTGCGTCCTGGAAGGTCTCATCAGAGTCAGCAGAAAGCTTCAGGGTTGGTTCTCCATACTGGATGTAATCGTAGGAAAAGTATCCTACCAGCCCTCCGGTAAAAGGAGGCATGCCCGGGACCCTGGGACTTTTGAAGCGGGAGAGTATTTTTCTGAATACTTCTTTTGGATGAGCAGGGTGTAAGATCTCCTCTGTGCCATTGCCTTCCTCTGCAGCAGTGCGGATGTGGACTGTACCTTTCGTACAGGTAATTTCCAAAGCAGGAGCGTATCCAAGAAAGGAAAAGCGTCCCCAGCTGCGGGAGTCGTCTGCACTTTCCAGCAGATAGCAGTGTCTGCTGGCAGCCCGGATGGTACGCATGACCTCGATAGGAGTAAAGCAGTCTGCAAAAAGCTCTCTGCATACAGGAATGCGCCCATAGTCGCCTGATTTTGCAATTTCAATTAATTGTTCATAGTCTGGATACATGGGATACCTCTTTTCTGCGCTGAATGACGATGGATGTGCCAGCGCTTACACGGCTCTGACAGGGACCAAATTCACAGGAATAAAAAAAGTCCCTGACAGAATAAAAGTTCTGTCAAGGACGATACTTACAAAAAATAGAAGTGTCGCGGTGCCACCTTGATTCATGAGAAAATCCCATGCACTTTGCGGAATACCATCATATTCCCGGCAACTAACGCATGCCTCGCGTCGCAAGCTACTAAACAAAAATGTCTTTCACCGCGCCCTCCACGGTCCATTTGGCAGCCTGCATTTCCATCCGGCTCTCACCTGCCCGGACTCTCTGTGCGCGCATAACTGCTTTGATCTCCGTTTCATCGGTTTCAACGAATCCTCGTTGTACTATATTTTACACATATTTTTTTGTTTGTCAATCCTTTTTCAAGAGAGAAATAAAAGTTTATTTGGGTATTTTTGATAAGTAGTGCTAAAAAACAATGCGTATATATGAATTGGCAGAAAATTTCATCTGCAAAACAGTGGGAGAAAATAAAATGATGCGGTTGTATGAAAGAAGATGGGTAAGAGATGAATAGAGCAGCCATGAAAAAACAATTCATGAAACGAAAACAGCGATAGTTCTAAAACATCAGGGCAGGATTGGAAAAGAGATGTTACACAATCTATGCTTCCTGCACATAACATAGTACTAGACAGAAATCGTACTTCTGTAAAGCAGAATACACACTGTCTCAGGCTTCTTTTAGAAAGGGGAATAGGAATGGAAATGAACAGTGGTACAAACCGTCCGGACTACAGGCGGCAGGCTTCACGCTATCGCAGTAATACAGGCAGCGGACGGAGAGACATGTACGGTAACATGTCATATGGCAGCAGACCCTGCGGATGCGGCAGGGAAGCAGAAAAAGTGGAAATGACCATGGACAGGGGATGTGGATGCAGCCGGGAATCTGAAAGCAGCGCAGACTGCGGCTGTCAGGAAAGACCGGCTTATTATATGGGTGAAAACCGCAAAAAGAAGGATTGTCCGAAGGTAAGCTCCAAAGGCAGTGCATTTGAGGAAATGTATCCTGTAGGTATGGCGTATGTTCCCATGCAGGAGTTTACAGATCTATATGAAATTGGAAAGGGGTTTCAGAGAGGCACCGTATTTGCCCAGTTAGATTACCCATTTTTAGTAGGATTCTGTGCAGGGAGGTGCGGCTGTAAATGAAAGAGCGAAGCAGGTTATTAAGCGAGATAAACGAGGCAAGCTTTGCAGTAGATGAAGCTGTACTGTTTTTAGATACCCATCCAGGGGACTGCCAGGCCATGTCCTATTATCAGGAATACCGCAAAAAGAGGGAAAAGCTGATGAAGGAATATGAGGAGCAGTTTGGCCCCCTTCGCAATGATTCTGTAATGTCAGAAGGATGTTTTGCATGGCTTGACGAGCCATGGCCATGGGAAGGAGGCAGTTACTGATGTGGATTTATGAAAAAAGATTACAGTATCCGGTGAATATTTCAAAATGTAATGCAAAAATGGCACAGGTAATTATTAGTCAATTCGGCGGTCCTGACGGTGAGCTGGCTGCGTCACAGCGGTATCTGTCTCAGCGCTATACCATGCCAAATAAGGTGGCCAAGGGTCTTCTTACGGATATAGGCACTGAGGAATTTGCACATCTATGATGGATATTACTGACAGTCACAATTATGAACATTGCTTATAGGCGCAATTCAGCTTTCAATTCAAATTCAGGAGAGTACCAGAGGATATGACTTCCATTCTCCACATTCATACCCAGTTTTATT
>JBGVQN010000020.1:0-37795 GCA_045127535.1 Lachnospiraceae bacterium
GTTGTGGTTTCAATGGAAGGATGAATGAGTTTTTTTCTGGTCAGTTTATCTCCGTTTTTGATCAAAGTGGAAAGCTTGGTTGAACTGTAGGGCATAATGGCAAGGCCAAGACCATTCAAAGCCCAATTAAGAGAGGTTACCACATATTCATTGGTACAGATGATTTTGGGGACAAAATGATAGTTGGCACATGTCTCCCGAATGATAGTTTCATGTTTGCGCTGAATAATCAGTGGCTTGTTTTTCAGTTGGGAAAAGGGCAGGCTGGGTTCTGGAAAATCCAGGAAGTCGGGAAGGGCTACTGCAGTCAGGAAGTCGGTTTCCAGGCCAAGCAGAGAGTCCAGAGATATAAAATCATGCACATCAGGGTTAATGTCTCCCTTGACAATACACAAATCAATGGTTCCTTCATCAAGCAGGTCTAACAGTTCATTACTGTTCCCTTCATATACCTGCAGATTTAAACGTGGATTTTCTTCCAGAAAGTTTTTCATAAAGGAAGGGAGGAACATAATGGCAGGGGAGCAGATGCAGCCCATACTAAGTGTTCCCACATTCCCATCTTTGATGTCATGAAACAGCCGTACAGTATGGTCAAAGTCAACTGTGAGATGTTTCGCATGCTTATATAGAAGTTCACCATCTGCAGTCAGAATCAGTCTTTTGTTTTTACGTTCAAATAAAGTAACACCTAATTCGTCTTCTAATAATTTTAACTGGTTACTAAGGGGAGGCTGGGACATGTTCAGGCGTTTTGCCGCAGCCGTTACTCCACCCTCCTCGGTGATTGTGAGAAAATATTTGAGTTGACGGATGTCCATGAATACCATCTCCTTATGTGAAATTAAAAAAGTGCATAAAAAAATTTATTTATATCCTACAAAAAAGAAAAACAAATGTCAAATGGATTACATGTATTTTAAAAAAACAGTACATAACGAAACTTAACTTTTTTGTAAAACTGCCCATTGATACCAAAATCATATGAATTGATACAAAAGAAATATTGGAAATGTATGAATTCGTGTGCTAAGATAGCCAACATAAAATACATGAGAGAAGCGTAGACAAAGGTGTTGTTTCAAAAAATGGAAATAGCGCCTTTTTTGTTTTTCTTATACAAAAGGAGGGTGTGAGATGAAAAGGTTAGAAATTGTGATCAAACCTGAAAAGCTGGAGGAGCTAAAGGAAATCCTGGAGGAATGCAAGGCACCTGGTGTGATGATTGCCAACATTCAAGGCTATGGTAATCAAAAAGGATATGTGCAATTGTACAGAGGAGCAGAGGTAGATACCAGAATGCTTCCCAAGATCAGAATCGATACCGTAGTAGAAGATGACACCGCAAAGGTCATCATCGACAGAGTGGTCAAAGAGATTCAGACAGGAAATTACGGAGATGGAAAGATCTTTGTATACGCGGTTGAGGATGCAGTCAGAATCCGGACCGGTGAACATGGAAATGAAGCACTTTAAGAGAAAGAGGAGGAATGAAAAATGGATGCACAGCTTTTAATGAATGTTATGTGGACAATGCTCGCTGCTTTCTTGGTTTACTTTATGCAGGCAGGATTTGCCATGGTAGAAACAGGATTCACAAGGGCAAAAAATGCAGGAAATATTTTAATGAAGAACATGATGGACTTTGTATTAGGTTCCCTGTTCTTTTTCTTAATCGGATTTGCCATTATGTTTGGCGGAGACGGAGCAATCATTGGAACAAAAGGGTTCTTCAATATAACAAGCCTTGGGGATGTAGATGGAATGTTCAATGGATTACCAATTGGAGTATTCATCTTCTTCCATACAGTTTTCTGTGCAACATCAGCAACCATTGTATCTGGTGCAATGGCAGAAAGAACAAAGTTTATTGCGTATTTAATTTATTCCGCAGCAATCAGTATTTTGATTTACCCGGTATCAGGACACTGGATCTGGGGAGGCGGCTGGTTAAGTGATATGGGCTTCCATGATTTTGCTGGTTCTACAGCAGTACATATGGTTGGCGGCATTTGTGCTTTGGTGGGTGCAAAAATTCTTGGACCAAGAAAAGGAAAGTATGATAAGGCAGGTAAGCCGGCGGCCATTCCTGGACATAATCTTCCCCTTGGTGTGTTAGGCGTATTTATTCTCTGGTTTTGCTGGTTTGGATTCAACTGTGGTTCTACAACAGCAGCAACCACCACAATTGGTAATATTGCAATGACAACCAATTTAGCAGCAGCAGCTTCTACGCTGGCAACCTTGATCTTTACATGGGTAAAATACGGCAAGCCTGATGTCTCTATGACATGTAATGGTTCTCTTGCAGGTCTGGTAGCCATTACAGCAGGCTGTGATGTAGTAAGCAACTATGAAGCAATCTTAATTGGATTGCTTGCAGGTATCGTAGTAGTAGTAGCAATTGAATTCATTGAACGGGTTGCGAAGATTGACGATCCGGTTGGTGCAATTGGCGTTCATGGCGTATGCGGCGCATTAGGAACACTTCTTGCAGGTATCTTTGGTGAAGGATGCAGCTTCCCGGCACAGCTTCTGGGTGTCATTTCTGTTGCCGCTTTTGTAACGGTAATGGCAGTGATCGTATTTGTAGTGATTGATAAGACAGTAGGTTTACGTGTATCTGAAGAGGAAGAGATCGAAGGTCTGGATATGAAGGAGCATGGCTGTTCTGCATATGCAAACTTCCATTTCCACAATGATAAATAAAAGTAGGTAATTGCGAAACACATTACCGGACGCTTACAGACACTTCCCAAAGCTGATATGGAATACAATTTCGCAATTACCCAATCAATAAAAGAAATGGAAGGGGCGAGGAATATGAAGAAATTAACAGTCATCGTAAAGCCCAGCCGGAAGGATGAAGTTATGACGATCTTTGAGTCCTGTGCCGTATATGGCATCATGGCAGAAGATGTTACAGGGTATGGCAACCAAAAGGGATATACCACATCTTATAGAGGATTAAAGGGTGGTATCAATGTCCTGATGAAAACAAAAATAGAAACGGTTGGAGATGATGATACCATAAAGCTTCTGGTACAGATGCTGGAGGAGAAGATGAAAACCGGAAAAATCGGAGATGGAAAGATATTCGTAGAGAATGTAGAGGATGTAATCCGAATCCGCACCGGAGAACATGGAGAGAATGCTCTCTAAGGAAAATACCTTAGAAAGGGATATACAGGAAGGAAGATATGAAAGACAGTAGCAGCAAAACAAGTATCGCACGAAAGAACACAGAAAAAATGGGGACAGCATCCATATTTCCCCTGCTGTTGTCCATGGCAATTCCGGGTCTGCTTGGAACCTTGACAACTTATCTGTATCGGACGGTAGATCAGATATTTGTGGGAAACTTTGTTGGAAGAAATGCGTTAGGTGGTATTTCCGTATTAGCCCCATTCAATAATGTGGTAATTGCACTTACTCTGTTTATTACGGTAGGCGGTGCATCCATGTTATCCCTTTCTATGGGACGCCAGGACTATAAGCAGGCCAATAAGCTGTTTACCAACATTATCATTCAGGCGATTGGTATGGCGGCTGTGGTATCCTTTATATTCTGTATGTTTGCCCAGCCATTTGTAAAGCTCTGCGGGGCAAAAGAAGGATCAGAGGTGTATGGTTACGCTGTTATCTACCTTAGGATTACATCCATTGGTCAGCTGTTTAATATGCTGAATGTAGGATTGGCAGCCATCATCCGCTCCGAAGGAAATACAAAGTATTCTATGTTTGCCAATATGATTGGCGCCGTATTGAATGTGTTCTTAAACTTCCTGCTTATGGTAGTATTCCCTCTGGGAATTGCCGGTGCAGCCATTGCCACAGTAGCCAGCCAGTTATGCGGAGCAATCTTCAGTGCAGCTTATTTCTTCAGTGGAAAGAGCAATTTGAGGTGGGTGGGTTTTCATGTAGTAGATATCCGCCAGATGATTACCATTGCGAAGATGGGGATCGCACCGTCTATTTTTCAGGTATTAAGCTTTATTACCAATATTATGATCAACAAATCCCTGCAGTATTATGGTGATCTGGATCCTTATTACAGTCTGATTGGCGGTGGAGAGCTTTGTATTTCCGCATTATCCGTAGTCAATACGGTGGAACAGTTTATCGTTTCCACAGCATCTGGTATCAATCAGGCAGCGGCTCCGGTAATCAGCTTTAATTATGGAAAGAAGAGCTTTAAGCGTGTAAGGAGGGCATCTCTTACCTCCCAGGGGATGGCATTTGCATTTGCCATTGTCATATGGACAGCTATGATGCTGGCACCGGAATTTGTCATTAACTTATTTAGTAAAGATGATCCACAGCTCTTGGAATATGGAGTTATGGCCATGCGCACAAGTAAATGCCTGGCACTATTTGGGGGTTATCAGATGCTTGTCAGTATGTATTTTTCCTCCATAGGAAAACCAGAGATGGCAACACTGGTGTCCCTTTCCAGACATGGAATATTCTTTATTCCAGCCCTTTACATTCTTCCAAAATACTTTGGACTAATGGGTGTTCTATATGCCACACCAGTGTCAGATGGATGCTCATTGATCGTAGTCACAACAATGTATGTAAGGGAAATGATTCGATTAGGAAAACTGAAGGATGGTGAGAATTTCGACGACAGAAGCTGGATTGCAAAGACCTTTGGCAAAAATAAGAAGCTTCAAAGGAAAAGTGCATAATGTATGATTGCAAAGAGGCAACAGATAAAAAAATCTGGCTGCCTTTTTTTTACAAAAGGAGGAGGAACTCTATATGCTCAGATATATTATAAAAAGGTTATTAATAGGTATTGTTACCTTATGGGCATTGGTTACACTTACGTTTTTTCTGGTACACAGGATGCCGGGAAGCCCATTTGAAGCGGAGAATTTATCTGGCAGCGCAATAGAACAGCTGGAAGAAGCTTACGGATTAGATGAACCGGAATGGAAGCAGTATTTGATTTATATGGAGAATCTGCTTCACGGAGAATTAGGAATTTCTTATAAGAAAAATATATCTGTGAATACCCTGATCGCAAGAGGTGCCCCTTATACCATTCAGGTTGGTTTGATCTCATTTGGCATTTCTGCAGTGATTGGGATTGGGATCGGTATCTGGATGTCCGTGACAAAGAGTCAGGCTGTGAAAAATATTCTGCTGGCTTATGCGACCCTTGGGGTCAGTGTCCCCGCATTTGTAATAGCCCTATATCTGATGCTGATTTTTGGTGTATGGCTAAGTGCCGTACCAATAGTAGGTTTGACCACTCCGGCACATTATATATTACCGGTTGCAGCCCAGGCATTTGGACCTGTTGCTACAATTGCACGATTGACCAAGAGTACTTATACGGAGGCAACCCAGATGGATTATGTGATCATGGCAAAAGCAAAAGGCCTGAGCAATTTCCAGATTATGTTTAAGCATGTGCTAAAGAATGCTTTGATTCCAGTTGTCACTTATTTTGGACCTGCGCTTGCATTTACAGTAACAGGAAGCTTTGTAATTGAACAGATTTTCTCTATTCCGGGTATTGGAAGAGAATTTACCAATGCAATTACAAACCGTGACTATACCGTGGTACTTGGATTCAGTGTATTTATCGGAGCTTTGATTATTGTAGCAAATTTGGTTGTGGATATTCTTTGTTCACTGATCGATCCAAGAATTAAACTGACAAATTAAAGGGAGGTGTTTCTATGACAGCATCAGAATGGTTTGAACCGCTTCCAGAGGAAGCAAAAAACAGCGAATTCATTGCAATGGAAAGTAAGACTTTTTTGCAAGAGGCATGGGAACGCTTTCGCAGAAACAAAATGGCAGTAGCAGGATTGCTTATTTTGGTCATATTTGTTTTACTTGCAATCTTTGGTCCTTTTTTCAGTCCTTATGAATATGATGCCCAGGACCCCTCCAATGCATATGCACCGTTTTCCTTACAGCATTTACTGGGGACAGATAAGTTTGGACGAGATGTATTCGTCAGACTTTGTTATGGTGCCCGGATCAGCTTAACCATAGGTTTTGGTGCAGCCATCATCAATAGCTGTATTGGTGTCATTATTGGTGGTTTATGTGGCTACCTTGGTGGAAAATTTGACATAGTTGTCATGAGAATTGTGGATATCATTTATGCAATGCCTTCCATGCTTTATGTAATTCTGATCATGATGGTAAATGGAGCGAATGTAAGCAGTATTCTGCTTGGTGTATGTATACCGGGGTGGATCGGAATGGCACGTCAGGTAAGAGGACAGATTATTGGTCTGAAAGAACAGGAATTTGCACTTGCAGCTCTGGTGCTTGGTGCAAGTGATAAGAGAATTCTTTTCAAACACCTGATGATCAATGCAATAGGGCCAATCATTGTACAAATGACCTTAATGGTGCCAAGTGCTATTTTTACAGAAGCATTTTTAAGCTTTATCGGTATTGGTATTTCAGCGCCAATGGCAAGCTGGGGTTCTATGGCTCAGGATGCAAGACAGGTGATTACACTTCATCCGGTACAGATGCTGCTTCCAACACTTTGCATCTGTTTAACCATTTTCTCCTTAAACTTTTTAGGAGAAGGTATCGGAGATGCCTTTAATCCTAAGAAAAAATAACAGAAGATAGGAGGAGTAATTATGAGTGAGAATTTATTAGAGATTGAACATCTGACAACGGAATTTTCTACACCAAACGGAACCGTAAGAGCGGTAAGGGATGTCTCCTATCATCTGGCAGAGGGTGAAGTGCTTGGTATTGTTGGGGAGTCTGGTTCTGGTAAGAGCCAGGGCATGTTAACACTTATGGGACTGTTGGCCAGCAACGGTAAGGTAGTAAACGGAACTATAAAGTTCAATGGAAAAGATATCTCCCCAAGTTATACAGATAAGAAGGGAAAAAGGGAATATGAGAAGATGATGCGTTCCATTCGGGGAAATGAGATGGGAATGATTTTTCAGGATCCTATGACTTTCTTAAACCCTATTTTAAAAGTAGGAACACAGCTGACAGAAGGGATTCGCAAGCATACCAAATGCAGCAAGAAAGAAGCAAAGGAACGTGCCATTGAGCTGATGAGGCAGGTAGGTATTCCAAGTCCTGAAAAACGTCTTGACCAGTATCCCTTCGAGTTTTCCGGTGGTATGAGACAGAGGATTATCATTGCCAGTGCCCTTGCCTGCAATCCCAGGCTGATCATTGCAGATGAACCTACAACTGCACTTGATGTAACGGTTCAGGCTCAGATTTTGGAGCTGTTGCAGAAACTGAAAAAGGAATCAGGGGCAGGTGTAATCATGATCACCCATGATCTTGGAGTCGTTGCAACTATGTGTGACCGTATTGCCATTATGTATGCAGGTCAGATCGTAGAAGAAGGAACGACAGAGGAAATTTTTTATGAAGCAAAGCATCCATATACAAAAGGATTGTTAAACAGTATCAATAACTCTGAAAAAGAGGATGACGAACCATTGGTACCTATTCCAGGTACACCCCCGGATCTTACAAATCTTCCTAAGGGATGCGCATTTATGGCAAGATGTCCATATGCAATGAAGGTATGTGCAGTGCAGGAGGCTCCGGTTACCACCTATAACGATACCCATTATTGCAGATGCTGGTTGGAGAATAAGGATGAATCATTGATCACTGTAGAGGAATAAGGAATGCCGGAGGTGCGTGTATGGGAGAAAATGTATTAGAAGTAAAGAATTTGAGTAAATTTTTCCAGGTAAACAGAGGGTTTGGAACACCGCAGGTGGTACAGGCCGTGAATGATATATCCTTTCAGATCAAGAAAGGAGAGACCCTTGGTCTTGTAGGAGAATCCGGCTGCGGAAAAAGCAGCCTTGGCAGAACCATTTTACGGATCTATGAGCCTACCAAGGGAGAGATTTTGTTTCGGGGAGAGGATATTTCCAAGTTGTCCAGAAAACAGATGCTGCCATACAGGCAGAAGCTGCAGATGATTTTTCAGGATCCATATGCTTCCCTGAATCCAAGATTTACAGTAGGTGAAATCATTGGTGAACCCATGGATATTCACAATATATTGACTCCCTCTCAGAGAGAAAAGAGGGTACAGGAACTGTTAGAAACAGTAGGTTTAAAGCCGGACCATATCAGAAGATATCCGCATGAATTTTCTGGTGGACAAAGACAGCGGATTGGAATTGCAAGAACATTGGCATTGAATCCTGAATTTATCGTCTGTGATGAACCCATTTCCGCATTAGACGTATCCATTCAGGCACAGGTCATCAACCTTCTGGAAGATATTCAGAAGGAAAGAGGCATTAGTTATCTGTTTATTGCACATGACCTGGGTATGGTGAAGCATATTAGTCACAGAATCGGTGTCATGTATCTTGGCCGTATGGTGGAAATGGGTAAGGCCAATGATGTTTATAAGAATCCATTGCATCCTTATGCGAAAGCATTATTGTCTGCGGAACCGATTCCGGATCCCAAAACTGCAAAGGGAAAGAAGAGGATCCTTCTGGAGGGTGAGATTCCAAGCCCAATTAACCCGCCAAAGGGTTGTCCATTCAATACCAGATGCCCATATGCAGTAGCAGAGTGCTTCCGGCAGATGCCTGCAACATTCTCTGTTGAAGACAGACAGGTTGCCTGTTACTTATACGCCCCAAGATATTTGAGACAAAGAGAAAATCTGAATATAGAACCTTTATTAATGAAAGAGAACAAGACAAATGAAAGTGCATGTTAACCTGTAATACAGGTTTACATAAATATTATGCAGGAGGACAAGATTATGAGAAAACTATGGAAAAAATTTGCAGCAGTTACACTGGCTGCAAGTATGGTAATTGGAATGACAGCCTGCGGAGGATCTTCCGACACAGATACGGCATCAAAAACAAAAGAAGATGGTACTCCATATAAGGCCATCACCACTACCATGACATTAGAAAGCGGAAGCCTGGATTCAGCAGGTAATGTTTCTTATTGGTGGTGGAGTTATACCAGTCTTGCCAATGCTCCATTGGTAGAACTTGACGAGGATGGTTCTTACAAGTACATTATGGCAGAACGTGTAGATATCAATGATGATATGACTGAATATGTATTTCATATCAGACCAGATGCCAACTGGAATAACGGGGATGCTGTAACCTCTGAGGATTTCTATAATACCATAACCAGGGCATTAGATCCCTCCTGCGGAAATGGTTATTCTGCAATGCTCAATTCCATTGTGAATGCAGAAGAGATCTACAACGGGGAAGCAGAGATGAGTACTCTTGGTGTAGAATGTGTAGATGAAAAGACATTGAAGTTTACATTGACCACATCAACACCATATTTCATGGATCTGCTGACACTTCCAGTATTCATTCCAACACACCGTACCTTGCAGACAGAGACCAATGGTGCCTGGGCAATGGGTGAAGATTTAGAGGCATTGGTAAGCTGTGGACCATTTTATATGGCAGAATATGTACCAAATCAGTATTGCGTATATAAGAAAAATGAAACGTATGTCTTGAAGGATGAAATTCATTTAGACGAGGTTAAGACCCTGGCAATGGAAGATACACAGGCGATCATCAGTGCTTATAAGACTGGTGAGTTAAATATTGCTACAGCAGATTATACTGTATTAGAGGAGTATAAAGATAGTGAAGAATTGGTAATGTATGATGCCATTACAACCAATTATGAGCTGTTTGACGTATCAGAGCCGCCTTTTGATGATGTGAGAGTCCGTCAGGCATTCTCTCTTGCCATTGACAGAGATGCAGTTGCAGCAGCCTGCGGTACAAATTATGTTGGAACCAGCTTCTTTGTAGCTCCAAGCCTGATTTCCAAGGCAAGCGGAGAAACATGGAAAGAGGAAGCCGGAGGAGAACTGTTGACCACTGATGTGGAAAAGGCAAAAGAATTGCTTGCAGAAGCAGGATATCCAAATGGTGAAGGATTCCCTTCCGTTACGTATAAATATCCCAGTACACAGTTAGAATCTGATATTGCACAGTCCTTACAGGCACAGTGGAAGGAAAATCTTGGCATTGAAGTACAGCTGGAGGCACAGGAAACACAGGTAAATATTTCAGACAGACGGGCAGGAGACTTTGATATCTGCCGTATGCAGTGGACAGCAGACTTTGCAGACCCATTTACTTATCTTGCTATGTATATGAGTACAGATGCTTATAACGATAACAAGTGTGCATGCACAGAATATGATGAGCTGATGGCGGCATCCATGGTAGAGACCGATACAGCAAAGCGTTTTGAATTAATGCATGAGGCAGAAGAGATCCTTGTAGCAGATTACTGCTGGGCAGTACCGGTATTGTCCAGAGAAACGATCCAGCTGATCAATGCCAATATTACAAACCGGATCATTGATCCATCCAGAAATTCCATTCGTACCAAGTATCTGGATATTGAAGAGTAATCTGATGATGACAAGCGATATAGCCAGAAAAGTGGACATGAGATCAATTTCCAAAACAGAATAAACTGAATGAAAAACAAAGGCGTTTTATGGAGAAAAATATTGTCCATAAAGCGCCTTTTGCAAAAGAAAACTATCATTACATATAAGGAGGACACAACAAATGGCAATTAAGGATTTGATGAGAGATCCGTTAAAGGAATTCAGCGCATATATGGCAGGTGGAATACAGGTAAAGGCTGTGGAAGGAAAAGAGCTTGTCAAGCTGAATGCAAATGAAATGCAGATGGGACCAAGCCCAAAAGCAATGGAAGCCATGGCCGATGAGATCAAAAGAGGCTATTTATATCCTATGGAAACCGTTGGTGTGCTGAAGACGAAAATTGCAGAATACGTAGATAAGCCGGTGAGCAATATTACTGTATTTGGTGGTTCAGGAGCAGGTATTCAGGCAATTGCAGAGGCATTTCTCAATCCTGATGATGAAGTATTGATTTGCTCTCCAACTTATATGGCATATTACCGTCTGGCTTCCCGCTTTGGAGGAAAGCTGGTAGAAGTAGAAGCAGATGATGGAGTCAGCACAGACCTGGATCAGATCGCAGAAGCCATTACAGATAAGACAAAATTAATCTTCATCTGTAATCCAAACAATCCCACAGGAACTATTTTGTGTCCGGAAAAATTAGAGGAATTTATGAGCAATCTCCCATCCCATGTCATCTGCGTCATTGATGAGGCTTATATGGAATGGGTATCAATTCCGGATTATCCAAGCGGGTTAAAGTTTGTAGAGGATGGCAGGAATGTGATCGTACTTAGAACCTTTTCCAAGATCTTTGGTATGGCAGGAATTCGTGTAGGTTATTCTGTAGCAAATGATGAAATCACCAATGCCATTGCTTCTATCGCAGGTACATATGGTACAAACCGTATTGGTGCTGTTGGTGCAGCTGCAGCTTTGGAAGATAAGGAATTCTTTGCAGCAGCATATAAGAATAATACAGAGCAGAGAGCATATCTGACCAGGGAAATGGAGAAGCTTGGCATTACAGTTGTACCAAGCAATACAAGCTTTATTTACTTTGCACCTCACTGTGATACACGTAAGTGTATGGATATCCTGGAAAGGGAGGGCGTATTCATCCGTTATTTCGGTGAAAAATATATCCGTGTCAGCATTGGTTTACCGCATCAGAATCAGTTATTTTTAGATGCTTTAAAGAAAGCAATGAATGAATTGAAGGCATCATGTGCATAAAATTTCTTTTCTGATTACGGCATTGGACAGGTGGTTGATATTTGTCTTACGGCAGGTTTGTTGGTGCCTGGTGTGAAACCAGCCCAACAGCAAAGCCGTTTGCACTGAGAGAATGGAGATTGACATGAAGATTGCAATTGCAAAAACAAATTCATTAGAAGAATTATATGGAAAGAAATACAATGCTGCGTTTTTTGCAGATCTTTGGAAGGAAAATCTGCTGGATAAGCTGGAACCGGAAGATGAGGTAGTCTGGATGGACAGAGCAGAGTTTGCAGATCTGGATCAGGCAGCTGCAGATTTCGATGCGATCATTGGCTGTGGAATCAGGGATGATATGTTGAATGAAACATTGCTGACCAATCATCCAAAGTTAAAATATATATCTACATTGGCACATGGGTTTGGAAGGATCGATGCCCAGGCATGTCACAGACATGGATTGACGGTGACCAATACCATATATGGAGATGTCACCATTGCCCAGTATGCATTGGCACTTCTGCTGGATATCTGTCACAATGTAAGAGCCAATGACTATTATTACAAGCATGAAAAATGGCTGCCTGAATATGGTGGAAAGAGATTGCTTGCAAGGACTCCACAGATAGAGCTTTATGAAAAGACCTTTGGTGTCATTGGACTTGGAAATATCGGGTTCTGTGCAGCACAGATGGCAGCAGGATTTGGAATGAAGGTGATTGCCTACAGCAGGCATAAGAAAGAGGGAGAAAAGTATGATTTTATTGAGCAGGTGAGTCTTGATGAATTATTAGAAAGAAGTGACGTAATATCCATTCACTGCCCTCTGACAGATGAAACCCGGAATATGATTCATGCAGGATCTATCAGCAAGATGAAGGATGGAGTGATCCTGATCAATACGGCAAGAGGTGCTATTATTGATGAAACTGCGCTTGTGGAAGCATTAAACAGCGGAAAAGTATATGCTGCCGGCCTGGATGTAGTAGCCGGTGAACCGCTGCAGGAACCATGTGAGCTGATGAAATGTAAAAACACAGTGATCACAGAGCATATTGCCTGGGTTCCCGTGGAATCCAGGATTCGGAGCATTAAGATTGGATGCCAGAACTTTTTAAATTGGAAAGAAGGACATCCTACCAGTGTGGTAGTGTAAATGTGAGATCTCTGGTGCATAAAGTATTTTGAGAAATCACATGGCAGGCTCTGGGGTTATCTTTATGATAGGCAGAGCTATCATAGGAAAGAAGAAATAAAAGCGTTTAACAGGTCTATTTGCTTGTGAAACGCTTTTTATGTATGAAAAAACATGGGCAGTTGTGGGACCCACTGGAGCCAGCCATTGGCCTTTACGCTGGCCAGTGCACTGAGGGCATCAGGAGATGCCAAGTTTACGCTTCTTAGTTCAACTGTTTCCATGTGGATATTCAGAATTGGACTTGCATATGTGATTGGACGATACATGAAAGTACAGCATAAGTATTTTACTACTTGACAATTGTCAAAAGTTGGTTTATTCTTATCATGAATCAAAAGCAAAGGCGCTTGGCAGGGACCAGGCGCCTTTTGTTTTTGATTCCGGACAACGGAAAGCTGGCAAAGCGTAATTTTTGTTGTTGCAGGATGTATGTGTGCAGGTGTACCCTGATTCCATTTCTGTCAAAAGGAGAGATATTCAATGATAAAGCTGGAACATGTCAATAAGTTTTTTGGAGAATTACATGTACTGAAAGATGTGAATCTTGAAGTAGCAGAAGGTGAGAAGCTGGTTATTATTGGTCCTTCCGGCTCAGGCAAGTCTACAACTGTCCGTTGTATGAACTTTTTAGAGGAACCTACCAGCGGTCATGTGTACATAGATGGACAGGAGATGACTTCCAGGAACAAGACAAAGCTTGTGAGAGATACCACCTCTATGGTATTTCAGCAGTTTAATCTGTATCCTCATATGACGGTATTGAAGAATCTGACCCTTGCACCTATGAAGCTGCATCATAAGAGCAGGAAGGAAGCAGAAGAACTGGCATTTCATTATCTGGACGTAGTAGGACTTCGTGATAAGGCACATGTCTATCCTACCACCCTTTCTGGCGGACAGCAGCAGAGAATTGCCATTGCAAGAGCTTTGTGTGCCCAGACCAAAATTATCTTATTTGATGAGCCTACATCTGCGCTGGATCCGGAAACCATTCAGGAGGTTCTGGATGTTATGATCAAGCTTGCAAAAGAAAATATCACCATGGTTGTGGTTACCCATGAAATGGGTTTTGCAAGACAGGTAGCAGACAGAGTGGTGTTTATGGCGGATGGACAGATCATTGAGGAAGGAACCCCGGAGCACTTCTTTACCAATCCAAGTAACGAACGTGTAAAGCAGTTCTTAGGAAAAATCATTCGTTAACAGATTCATACACGGCCTGCAAAATGGGCAGCTGCTGTGTTTGAAATAAATTTTTGGAGGAAAATAGTATGAAAAAAGCAGGAAAATGGTTATCACTTGGATTAACAGCAGCTATGTCATTGATGCTGCTTGCAGGCTGTGGAAGTTCCGCAGAAACTGAGACAACAACATCGGCAGAATCTGTTTCAACAGCAGAAGCAGGAGCTACTGTTGAAGAAGCAGCAGCAGATGTGCAGGCTATCATTGACAGAGGTGTATTAAGAGTTGGTGTAAAGAATGCAGTTGTAGGCTTTGGTTATCAGGATCCTTTGACCAATGAATATTCAGGACTTGAGATCAGCCTGGCAGAAAAGATTGCTGAGTATCTGGGAGTTGATGTAGAGTTTACTGCAGTGACAGCAGCAACCAGAACAGAGCTGCTGGATTCCGGGGATATTGACTGTGTACTGGCAACTTTTACAATTACAGATGAAAGAAAAGAAAGCTGGGATTTCTCTACTCCATATTTTACAGATCATGTCACTGTACTTGTTGAAAATGAAAGCGGCATTACAACACTGGCTGATCTGGAAGGCAAGATGGTGGGTGTATCTTCCGGTTCTACATCTGCAAGATCTTTAGTAGAGGCTATGATCGCTGCAGAGGTGATTTCAGGAGATGGCTTTGATGCAGAAAGCTTTGATCCGGCAACATGGACAGAGGGCGTAAGCTTCCAGCAGTATGATGATTATCCAACCATTTCAACAGCATTAAGTGCAGGCGAGGTTGATGCATTCTGTGTAGATAAGTCTATCCTGGCAATCTACAATACAGATACCCGTTCCTATATTGAAGATGAATTTGCACCACAGGAATATGGAGTTGCAACTGCAAAGGGTTCCGGTCTGTCAGAGGTGGTTGATGAGTTGGTTCAGGGCTGGCTGTCAGATGGCACAATTGATGATTTAATTGCAGAGAATGGCTTAGAATAAAAAGATAGAAAGTGTAGAGGAAACAAAATGGCTGGTATTTTTTCAACAGATGCATGGCTGAAAGTATGGGCATATAGGCAAACCTTTGGTCTTGGGTTATTAACTACCGTAGAGACAGCAGCAATCGGTGTAATGCTGTCCATGATACTGGGGATTATTTTTGGACTCATGTCTACCAGTGACAAAAAGCTTCTGAAAGGAATCAGCCGTATCTATGTAGAATTCATACAGAATACACCGCTGCTTTTGCAGATTTGTTTCCTCTACTATGCCCTTGCCTTTTCCGGCCATAGCCTTGGTATTCTGGTAACAGGTATTTTATCTCTTGGCATTTATCATGGTGCATATATGGCAGAGGTAGTCAGAGCCGGTATCCAGGCTATCCCTAAGGGGCAGTTTGAGGCAGCTTATGCCCAGGGCTTTCATTATTTTGAAAAGATGTATTATATTATATTGCCACAAAGTATTAAGGTGATCCTTCCCCCTATGGTAAATCAGGTGGTGAATCTGATCAAAAATACTTCCTGTCTTTACATTATCGGTGGTGCGGATCTCATCTCTCTCACTTACAGTTTTGTAACAGGGGCACAGACTGGCGGTGCGTATGCTCCGGCCTATCTGGTCTGTGGATGTTTGTTTTTCCTGATCTGTTTCCCACTTTCCAAAATTGCAAGTGTATGGGAGAATAACCTGAAAAAGAGAGATCAGAGAGTTACAACTGACAGAAGGAAGGTGGCATAGATATGGATACATGGATCGCAAGTTTTTCTATATTGAAAAATGCAGCAATATGGATATACATATTAAAGGGAGCAGGATTTACGCTGATCATATCAGCTCTGGCAGTGGTCATTGGTATTGTGCTTGGTTCCATTCTGGCATTGGTCAGAAATTATTGTAATAAATCCTGGACAGTCATATTTAAGTGGATTGCAACCATATATATAGAAGTGTTCCGTAATACACCTTTGTTGTTATGGATCTTTATCTGTATGGTATTTTGTCCTTGCCCGGATTTTTTTGCAAAGCAGATGTTAGGCCTGACCTCGGTAGAAACAAAGCTGTTGTTTAAGGCAGCAGTTGCGTTGATTCTTTTTACATCTTCTGTTATTGCAGAAATTATACGTGGAGGTCTGAATTCTGTTGCAGCAGGGCAGTTTGAAGCAGGCCATTCACAGGGGTTTCATACGGTACAGATCATGATTTATATTGTTCTTCCACAGGCGTTTAAAAATATTGTTCCAACACTTCTAAGTCAGGTAATTACCACGATCAAGGACTCCTCCTATCTTGCCAATGTAGCGACCATTGAGTTGATGGCAAGAGTGAAGAAGGTATTAAGCTCTGCCAATATGTACAATGGAACAGGCACCATCAATGTATCAGATGTATTTGTATTGTTTGGCTGTGCGGCTTTGATCTATTTTATAATCAATTTTACCCTGTCCTGTGTTGTTCGCTCCATGCAGAAAAAGAACATGAAATTGGGACGTCCTGTAATAGAAAATACAGAGAATTAGTGAGGGATTTCCATGAGTAAATATGTGATTACCATTTCCAGACAGTTTGGCAGTATGGGAAGAACCATTGCAGCGCAGACGGCAAAGCTTCTTGAGATCGAATATCTGGACCGTGATATTGTAGAGGCCACGGCTAAGAGGATGGGAACGTCTGTGAAGCAGATCAGTGATGAGGAAGAAAATACTGGCTTCTTCCTGTTAAGAAAAAAATATCCGTTTAACATGGGAATTTACAGCATTACAGATGAAATCTTTGCTGTGCAGAAAAATATCATCAGAGATACTGCGTCCAAAGAGTCCTGCATTATTGTAGGCCGTTGTGCAGACAGCATTCTTGCTGATTTTGAAAATCATCTTAGTGTGTATATCTATGCACCCTATGAGGCAAGGCTGCATAATTGTGTAAATGAGCTGATGATGGATGAGAAGATGGCAAGAAAGATGATCAAGGAAGTAGATGCAGCAAGGACCAATTATCAGAAAAAATACTGTCCTGAAGTAAAAAGCGTCTTTGACCATAAGGATCTCATGATTGACAGCAGTAAATTTGGAATAGAAGGAACTGCCCGGCTTCTGGCAGATATAGTAAGTGAAAGATGGGAAAAGAATTAAAATTACCACCAATCGGTATGCGTATTGTGAAATCAGCTGTGGCAATATTACTCTGCTATCTGGTATCTTTTCTAAGAGGAAACAGCGGAATTGTATTTTACTCACAGCTTGCAGCGCTATGGTGCATACAGGTTTATGTGGAAAGCAGTAAGCAGAATGCCAGCCAGAGATTGATTGGAACAGTGATCGGAGCATTATATGGATTGTTTTATTTACTGATTCGAAAATGGGCTGGCAGTATGATACAGTTACATGAGATAGTGGATGCCTTCTTGATATCCTGCTTAATTGTTGTGATATTATATACAACAGTTCTGCTGCGGAAAAAGCAGGCATCTTATTTTTCGTGTGTTGTATTTTTGAGTATTGTGGTGAACCATGCATCAGATTTGAATCCATATCTGTTTGTGTGGAACCGTTTTTTGGATACTGTCATCGGCATTGTGATCGGTGTGGGTGTGAATGCGCTGTCATTTCCAGGAAAGCGGAGAAGAGATATTCTCTTTCTGTCCGGTCTGGATGATACTTTGCTGAGTAAAAAGGACAACATGAGTGATTATAGCCGTATAGAGCTGAACAAAATGTTGGATGACGGCATCAATTTTACCATCGTTACCATGCGTACACCGGCTTCCTTGATAGAGCCAATGACCGGAATCAGATTAAAGCTCCCGGTCATTGCCATGGATGGTGCGGTGCTGTTTGATATTTCAGATAAAAGGTATTTGAAAGTATATGTCATTTCTACAGAAAAAGCATTGCAGGTGCTGGAATTGATACATCAGGAAGGACTGCGCTGCTTTACCAATGTGATTATAGATGATATGCTTGTGATTTATTATAATCAATCGGAAAATGAGATACACAACAGATTGGTTGGGGAGCTTCGCCGTTCGCCTTATCGTAATTATGTAGAAAGGGATTTCCCGGGAGATGAAGAAGTGGTATACTTTATGCTGCTTTACCCAACTGAGGTGATAGAAGCATTTTATGAAAAGCTTGAGGCTGCAGGTATTACCAGAGAACTGAAAGTTTTGAAATATGCTTCTGATGATTATCCCGGCTATTCTTACATCAAGATATACAACCGCAATGCAACCAAGGAAAATATGGTACAATACCTGAAGGAAATGACGGGACTGTCAAAAACCGTTACCTTTGGCAGCATACCAGGACGCTATGATGTAGTGGTAGAACCAGGAGATAGCAACCGGGTGGTGCATGTGCTAAAGCAGATGTATGAATCGGTAAAGCCAGGAGAAAAAGTTTAAGAGGTGTTGCTGTGGAATCAATAGAAAATTTCTCAAATCAAGAAATTAATTTTGTCAAAAGTAGCAATTGACCAACAGCCAGGATAAAGGTATACTTACTATAATCCTAACGGAGAATAATAGATATGCAAAGGCGCACAGTTTACTGTGCGCCTTTGGGCATTTTCAGATCTGTTGGGATAAAAATAAGGAGAAAGCACAAGGGCGCGCAGAAAAATAGAAATCTGTGGGCTTTTTTGCTTTTTCATCTATGAATGGAGGGCTCATTATGAAAAAGAAGTTTATTTCTCTGTTCCTGACCATTGCCATGGTGTTTGGCCTGGCAGCATGCGGCACTGCTGAAACCGGCAAAACGGATACTTCTGCAGGCGGCACTGACGTGTCTTCTGAAACCGGCGAAACAATCATGCTGGGTACCATTTCTCCTAACACTGGATCTCTGGCAGCTTATGGAACTGCAGTTACGACTGCAGTGGAACTGGCTGTAGAGGAAATTAATGCTGCCGGCGGTGTTTTAGGCAGCCAGATTAAAGTTGTCAATGCCGATGATCAGTTTGATCCTACAGAGTGCCTGAATGCTTTCAACTCTCTGGTATCTCAGGATGTGGGTCTGATTGTTGGCTCCGTTACATCCGGTTGTACATCTGCTATTACAGATGCAGCCAATGAAGAAGAAGTCTGTCTGTTAACGCCTTCTTCTACAGCAGACTCCATTACCACAGAGGATGACTATGTATTCCGTGCCTGCTATGCAGATGGATTCCAGGGAGCCATTGCTGCAGCATATGCAAAACAGGCAGGGTATACTGAGGTAGGTGCCGTTTACTGTGCTGCGGACACCTATTCTAAGGGACTTTACGATTCCTTTGCTGCAGCCTGTGCTGAATATGGTATAGAGATAACTGCCGTAGAGTCTACAGCATCCTTAGACGTACAGGATTATACCAACCAGTTTTCTTCTATGGTAAATGCTGGTGTGGAATTTGTTTATGCACCTTACTATTATGATGTAATTGGCCCTTATGTAGTGACTCAGGCCAGAGCTGCTGGTTATACAGGCATTATCATGGGTGCTGATGGTTATGATGGTACACCTGATTATGTAGTAGACGGAGCGGATCTAAGTGCATTTAATGATGTATACTGGACCAATCATTATGATCCTGCTGATACATCTGAAAAGGTACAGTCTTTTGTTAAGGCTTATGAAGAAAAATTTGGTTCTACTCCAAACGCAATTTCTGCATTGGCTTATGATGCGGTATATATGTATAAGGATGCCATTGAAGCTGCCGGCTCTGCAGATGCAGCGGCTGTCCGGGATGCACTGGCAGATACCACTGCTGTTTATGAGGGTGTAACTGGTACCTTTTCTTTAGATGAAAGCGGTACACCTACTAAGGGTGCTTCTATCATCTCCTTTACTTCTGACGGTTCCTCTGTCTCTACAACACTGATAGATGTAGTAAAAGAATTGCCCTGATGATTTTTACAGGTAACAATGGATAAAAGGGAAACCTGTGACAGGCAAGGCTGCATTCAGGTGCAGTCTCTGCCCCGTCACCACAGGCAGTGGAGAAGAAAGGGGGAAACGAAGAGTGAGTACTTTTATTCAGACTTTGATCGTGGGTTTGCGGCTGGGCAGTATTTATGCCCTGATTGCATTAGGCTACACTATGGTGTATGGCATTATCCGTCTGATTAACTTTGCCCATGGTGACTTCATTATGGTAGGTGGATATACAATAATCTTTACCATCCCTCTCATGACAGCTGCAGGGCTGCCGCCATGGCTTTCCGTAATTGTAGCCATTCTAGTATGTGCACTGGTGGGAATGGGCACAGAACTGATTGCTTACCGGCCTGTGCGGAAAAAGGGCACAAGCATGACCGCTTTGATTACCGCCATTGCCATGAGCCTGCTATTAGAAAACCTGGCTCAGGCTATTCCGGCTATTGGACCCAATCCCAAAGTAGCCAGTCAGATTTTTCCTGCTTCCGGTGTCAGTGTAGGTGGTGTAACCATGGAGTGGGCTACCATATTGACCATCGTCATTGGCATTCTGGTGATGGTGATACTGTATCAGTTTACACAGAAAACCAAATTAGGCCGTGCCATGCGTTGTGTTTCTGAAGACAAAGAGGCAGCTACCCTTATGGGAATCAATGTGAACCGTACTATTGTGCTGACATTTGCCATTGGATCTTCCCTGGCTGCTGCAGCGGCTCTCATGTACATGGCGCAATATCCTAAGGTATATACGACCATGGGTTCCCTGCTGGGCCTGAAGGCCTTTGTAGCTGCGGTACTGGGAGGGATCGGTATTATTCCTGGTGCTATGTTAGGAGGCTTTGTCATTGGTCTGGTAGAGTCTTTCACCACCAGTTATGTTAGCTCTAGTATGGCAGATACATTTGTATTTGTGATTTTAATCATAGTACTGATTTTGAAACCTGCCGGCATCCTTGGAAAGAATGTAGGTGAGAAGGTATGAAAAAAACATCTGTTACTGCAAAAGGCTATATTTTGAATACCATTGTGCTGTCAGTTTTGTTTATTGGATTTGTATTTGCCCAGAATGCATTTGGAAAAACATCCGGTTTCAAGCTGATCCTGGCGCCCTGTCTGTGGCAGTGCTGCTATCTGATCATTCTGTCTGCTTCTTTGAATCTGGTGCTGGGCTTTTTGGGACAGTTGTCCCTGGGGCATTGTGGTTTTATGGCCATTGGAGCATATACTGCAGCTTTGCTGAGCCTGGCCTGTGAGCGGGCTGGGATTTATACGGATAAATCGGGATCTGTATTTTTACTGGTATTGTTTGCCTGTATTTTGCTGGCGGGACTGCTGGCAGCTGTTTTGGGGCTTTTGGTAGGCATTCCTGCCCTTCGCCTGAAAGGTGACTATCTGGCGATTATTACACTGGGGTTTGGCATGATTATCGTAAATATCATCAACAACCTGCCATTTTGTGGCCAGGACGGACTTTCATTGGGATCTGCTTCCGCATCTCTTTACAAAAACGGTCTGGGCTTTGGCACAAAGAATAAAGTGGATTTTCTGTGGGTGGTGATTCTGGTTACCATTGTGTGCCTGCTTATGATGTTTATGTTTATCCGTTCTAAATATGGCAGAGCCATTAAGGCCATTCGGGATGATGAGATTGCCGCATCTGCTTCCGGTATCAACACTTCTTTTTACAAAGTATTCACCTTTGCGTATTCTGCATTTTTTGCAGGAGTGGCTGGTGCTTTGTATTCCTGTGCAAATGCTACTCTGTCTACATCTTCTTTTGCATTTACCAATGGCGGTATCCTCAATTCCACTTTTGTGGTGGTTATGGTGGTTTTAGGAGGTATGGGTTCCCTGACAGGTTCCATTGTGGCTGCCGTTATTATGTTTATTGTGAATTATCAGATTAAAAACGGTACCTGGGTGGCAGCTTTACCAGGTTTCCTGCAGAATGTATTTGCCTATCCTATGCTGGTGTATGCAATTGTATTGATCGTGGTGATTTTGTTCCGTCCAAAGGGTATTTTTGGTACATATGAGTTCAGCCTGATCCATCTGCGCCGGGACATCAAAACCCACATGGCGCGGAAAGCTGCGGAGAAAGCAGAGCGAAAGGGGGGAAAGGCCAATGGTTGATGAAAAAACACCTGTCCTGGAAACCAAGAAGCTGGGAATTTCTTTTGGTGGTCTGAAGGCGGTACAGAACTTTGACATAAAAATTTATGAAGGAGAGCTGGTAGGTCTGATTGGTCCCAATGGTGCTGGCAAAACGACTGTGTTTAACATGCTGACGGGGGTATATGTGCCTACGGAAGGCACAGTACTTTTAAAGGGGGTACCTTTAAATGGAAAAAAGCCCCATCAGTTTGTGGCTGCCGGAATTGCCCGCACATTCCAGAATATTCGTCTGTTTAAAGAGATGACTGTTATAGACAATGTAAAGGCGGCTTTTACAAAAGATATCCAATATAATATGTTAGATGCCACCTTCCGGACTCCCCGTTTCTGGAAAGCAGAACGGGAAATGACAGAAAAGGCCATGGATCTGCTGACCATTTTCCATCTGGAGGAAAAGGCAGAATGGATGGCAGCAAACCTCCCCTATGGACAGCAGAGAAAGTTAGAGATTGCCCGGGCACTGGCAACAGATATGAAGATCCTGCTGCTGGATGAACCAGCTGCAGGTATGAACCCTACAGAAACTGCAGAACTGTTAGAGTGTATGAATACCATACGGAATCGGTTCGGCATTGCCATTTTACTGATCGAGCATGATATGTCTCTGGTGATGAACGTATGCCAGCGCATCCAGGTCATTGATTATGGTCAGACCATTGCTGCCGGACTTCCTGAAGAAATTGCAAATAATCCAAAGGTCATAGCAGCTTACCTGGGAGAATAAGGAGGGGATACCATGCTGGAAATGAAAGATTTGAATGTATTTTATGGAGCAGTCCACGCAATCAAAGGCATCTCTCTCACTGTCAATGACGGAGAGCTGGTGTCCCTCATCGGTGCCAATGGAGCTGGTAAGACTACCACACTCCATACCATTTCCGGTCTGCTAGCAGCTTCTTCTGGTTCCATTATGCTGGATGGGAAGAATCTGCAGAAAATTCCGGCAAATACCATTATCAATCTGGGATTGGCTCACGTTCCGGAAGGACGCCATGTGTTTGCACGTATGACAGTAGAAGAGAATCTGCGGATGGGGGCTTATATTCTGAAAAGCCAGAAGAAGGTTTCGGAAAATCTGGATATGGTGTACACCCATTTCCCGCGTTTGAAAGAACGCTATAAGCAGCTGGCAGGCACGCTTTCCGGCGGTGAACAGCAGATGCTGGCCACTGGCCGTGCACTGATGACCAACCCCAAAATGATTTTGATGGATGAACCTTCTATGGGATTGTCTCCACTGTTGGTAAAGGAGATTTTTGCGATTATAGAAGCACTCCATAAAAGCGGCATTACGATTTTGCTGGTAGAGCAGAATGCCAAAATGGCCCTGTCTGTTTCGGATCGTGCATATGTATTAGAGACAGGTACCATTTCTATGAGTGGAGATGCAAAAGAACTGGCAGAAGATGACCGGGTACGCAAAGCCTATCTGGGCGCATAAAGGGGGGATTTTATGGATAAATTCGTTATCACCATTGCACGGGAGACAGGCAGCGGCGGCTATGATATTACCAAAAGGCTGTCGGATGTACTAAATATCCCTTATTATGACAGAGATCTGCTTCGTCGGGCTTCAGAGGTCAGTGGTATTCATGAGCGCTTGTTTGGCGCAGCGGATGAACGTATTGGTATAAAGGAAATGCTTTCTGCAGCGAAAAAGGTGTATACCGGAGAGATCCTGCCTCCGGATAGTGATGACTATACGTCTACGAAAAACCTGTTCAGTTTTCAGGCAAAGATCATAAAAGAGCTGGCAGAAACAGAAAGCTGTATCATTCTGGGACGGGCGGCAAATTATCTGTTAGAGGATCGGAAAAATGTACTGCGGGTGTTCATCCATGCACCTTTTGAAGCCCGGATGGAGCGGGTGGCCGGTTATTCTATGGTATGGAGTCCCAGGGAAGTGATCCGCAGCATCCGGGAAGAAGATAAGCGCCGGGCTGCGTATTATCGATACTATACGGGAGAAGAATGGCGGGATGCGGCAGGATATGATTTGTGTCTGGATTCTTCCAAACTGGGTGTGGACGGATGCGTGGATACCATCTGTCAGGCTTTGCCGATACTGCTGAAATAGGCAGGCGATTGTTTGTATGCCATAAGGTGGAGAGGACTGGAGCATTATGGAGCGATTGCAGTTTGTAATGAGGGCACAGCCTCTCCCCTGATTTTATCTGCACAATACAATGATTTTCCTTGGCGTGGTCTGAGGCGGAATACTTCTGGTAGTAACAGAGTAGTAAACCAGCAGAAAATTTCCCCCAGGATAGCAGTTGAACCGCTGTCCGTTCAGCGTCATAACTTCAGTGGAGCGGTCGATATTCAGCCGAAGGGAATGATCTCTGGCGGTTAAATTCCGGTCAAAGAAGTTTAAGGCCACTGATTCATCACGTCGGAATGTGGTGATCAGTTCTGCCTGATATTGGGGCGGAAAAATAAGAGGAACTGGGCGGGAAGCGTCATAAAAAGCAGTCACTGACATACCAGGACGCAGGCGGGTATTGTCAATGACAACCGTATTGGAAGAAATCATAAAATTTACCGGACCCTCAGGAGAGCGTATAGACAGACGCTGGGTGCAGCAGTCTCCGGGGGTCTGGGAAATCGTTTGGATGCTTCCAGTTACAGGAGTTAAAAATTCATAATTCATAATAAAATTCCTCCCATCTTCCGGAATGATACCGGGAGATTTTTTGCTGTTACTGTAAGGTATGCGGCATAAGAGAATTTGTAACTAAACCGTCTATGGGCAAGCGGCATTGTAATGGGTAGAAAAGTATGATATAGTTGTTGTTGTATTTTATTATGTGATATCTTTTCGATATAGTCAAATAGTTCTTGCTTTTTATATAAGCTGGTGTGATCTGATACATAGCAATATCAATCATCTGTAAAACGGGAGGAGAATATGAGTAAACCAACCTCAGACACCACAAGGGGTGCATCCCCCAAAACCATCTTCGAAAAATTCGTCCAGGAGCTAACAGGCTTTACCTGCACAGGTACCCCGCCTGCTCACGGAAACCAGGACGTAAAATATTCCCTGGAGCTTCAGCAAAACCGCCTGAAAAATAAAAATCTTATGATGCAATATAACATCACTCCAAGAGGTCACTTTGCAGAAGGTGGGGGTCTGGGGAAAAGCTGGTCAGATGCCCATTATATCAGCAGAATGGAATACCGTACCTGCCGCCTGTCCAGAGTCTTTTACCGCAATCAAAAAAAGGTATATGAGAAGGGGCAGGATTCCATTTTCTATGAGATCATTACAGATGTCCATGACGGATGTGGAGTGGAAGAGGATGTTTACACTTGTCCAAACTGTGGTGCAGTGAGTACGATAGGTGAGCTTCAGAATGGATGCTCTTATTGCAGTACCTTTTTTCAGATGCCGGATCTCTTTCCTAAGGTCACCAATTTCTTTTTCATCAAAGACAACGGCGGCACAAAAAAAGAAGTCAATGGCAGTATTGCCAAAACCATGGTGCCTTGTATGCTGCTCAGTGTCATTGGCTGCATTCTCTATTTTTATACCCATCTGGACAGAGTGGATGGGAGCCTGGTAAGAGGGGTGATTTCCGGTACATTAAGCGGACTTGTATTTGATGCCATTGCAGGTTATTTTTTATGGGCCATTCTCAAGCTGGCTGACCTGTTTAAACAGGCAGGAAGAGCCATGCCAATGGTGGTAAATGCCACAGGAGCCGGAAAGCGTTTTGAGTCCCGTATGCGGCAGTACAGTCCGGAGTTTTCTTTCGCGTATTTTTCAGACAAAGTGGTTTCCATGCTGAAAATGATGATTTTCTCAGACAATGTGCAGGAACTGCCCATTTATGAGGGGACGCCGGTGAAGGGGCGGTTTGAGAATATCGTAGAATCCACCTATACAGGGGCAGTGGCGTTAAAGAGCTTTCGGATGCAGCAGAAATATTGCTATGTCACCGCGGATGTGTATATGGAAGATATTTATGATACCGGTAATCGGATGTACAGCAGAAATGATAAGTTTCGGTTATATCTGCGTAAGAATATGAGCACACCAATTAATATGCATTTTTCTGTGAAGCAGATCCAGTGTAAGGGATGTGGAAGCAGCTTTGACGCAACCAGGCACAGAAGCTGTCCAAGCTGTGGCAGAAAATTCCAGCTGGGAGAAGAAGACTGGGTAATTTTCAAGATAGAGAAGCGATAGGAGCTTAAGTACCGGGCGGTGTGCCCTTTCTGTTGTTATGCTTCGCCCTCACTGTTTTGGCCGTTTTTTTCTGGGGGTGTGGATTTTGGGAGCGGTTTTGCCGGTTCTGCCTGATCATTCCCTTTTGGCAGGTCTACTGGTGGAATATCGTCATCGTCATAGACATTTTTGGTCTCTTTGTATTGGGTTGTACAGTTCATAACAATTCTCCATTTTTAAGCAATTGATGGGGCCGGATCCCACTGCAGCGGAGGAAACTTATGCGCTGAAGGGACCCAACCTGGGGAGAGAATCCTGTAAAGCAAGATTCTATCTGCATATAGTATGTGCAGAGAAAAAGAAACGATACAGTGTAAGGTTCTGGAAATCATGCACTCTTAAAAGCTTTTTTCCGTATCATAATATGAAAGCTTGTGAAAGCAGTTCCTGCGCGGTGGACCGCCTGGGAATAGAGGAATATGATAATGGATGAAAAAGAAAAAGCGTTGGTCAATACGTGTGATTTCAGAAGTGTGCAGCCGATCATGATGAATCTGCCTTATCCTCCCTTACAGGTAAAGGAACAGAACCAGAATTATGCCAATTTGCTAAGCATGGATTACTGCGGTTCCGTGTCAGAGCTGTCTGCAATTGTGCAGTACATTCACAATGAAAATCGTCTCTCCTGTGACAAATGCCCTCTGGCAAAAACCATACTTGGAATTGCAATGGCAGAAATGATCCATTTGCAGAAGCTGGGAGAATTGATTTTTTTGCTGGGGGGAAATATTAATTTTACTGCAAGGCATCGGGATGGAAGACAGCGGATATGGACGCCTCAATATCTGAGTGTCTCAGACAATGCCAGAGAAATGTTTGCACTGGGGATAGAGTCTGAAAAAGGGGCGATCCATCAGTATAAGGCGCATATGGAAATGATAAAAGATGAGTATGTGAATGCTGTTCTGGCAAGGATCGTGAAAGATGAGGAGTATCACATTATGATACTGCAGGCATTGCTGGAGGAGGTATAAGCAAAACATTTTATTGGCGCATCCGTCATGGCGCATGGGACAGAGAAACTTTCCTGGCCATATGGGCAATGCTTGCTTTAAAACAAGAAAATATAAAATGCAATTTGTAATTAAGAAATTCTGGAAATATAAGAAAAAATGAAACGTATACGTTGACAGAAAAAAGATATCGCACTATACTTTAGATAGTGGGTAATAATAATGTAAGAATAAAATATAAAACCATATAAGATAAGAGGAATTTATGAATCAAAAACAAAGTACGCCCCAGAATCCATTAGGAACACTCCCGATCCCCAGACTTCTGGTAAAATTTGCCATCCCCAGTATCATTGCCATGCTTACCAGCGCCCTTTATAATATAGTAGACCAGTTTTTTATCGGGCACAGTGTAGGAGAACTTGGAAATGCAGCCACCAATATTGCGTTTCCCCTGACTACTTCCTGTATCGCTATTGCGCTGCTTTTTGGTATTGGAGGCGCGGCAGCCTTCAACCTTTCCATGGGCAGGGAGGAAAGGGAAGAGGCAGTCTATTACATGGGCAATGCCTTATCCGGCATGCTGATGTGGGGAAGTCTGCTGCTTCTGGTTACTGAGATTTTTCTGAATCCTATGCTGGGGTTTTTTGGTACCCCGGATGATGTAATGGAGCATGCCAGAACTTATGTGAGGATCACAGCCCTTGGATTTCCTATGCTCATAGTAAGCAGCGGAGGGGGACATCTGATCCGGGCAGACGGCAGTCCGTGGTTCTCCATGTTCTGCAATATCGTTGGTGCAGTTGTCAATACCATATTAGATGCAGTATTTGTATTTGGATTCCACATGGGTATGGCTGGTGCAGCTCTGGCCACGATTATTGGGCAGTACCTGGCAGGAATTCTGGTATTGTGGTATCTGTCCCGGTGTAAGACGGTGAAACTGCAGAAAGTACATCTGCGCCCTAGGAGAACGTATACAGGCAAGGTTATTTCCCTGGGAGCGGCTCCTGGCAGCAACCAGCTGGCGATGATGATTGTACAGATTGCCATGAATAAGTCACTCACCCATTATGGTGCCATGTCTCCTTATGGGGAGTCTATCCCCCTGGCTTGTGCAGGCATTATTTCCAAGGTGAATCAGGTTTACTTCTCTTTTATCATTGGGATTTCACAGGGATTACAGCCGATTATCAGTTTTAATTATGGTGCCAGGAAATATGTCCGGGTAAAAAGGGCTTATATATTATCTGCAGCAGTAGGATTTGCCATATCTTTTGCAGCTTTTGTGCTGTTTCAGACCATTCCGGAACAGATCATTGCTTTGTTTGGCAAAGGATCGGCAGATTATGTAGACTTTGCAGTAAGTTATTTCAGGGTATTTTTGTTTTTTACTTTTCTGAATTTTATCCAGCCCATTACATCCAACTGTTTTACAGCCATTGGAAAACCGGTACGGGGCATGTTTTTATCGCTCACAAGGCAGATTTTGTTTTTGCTGCCGTTGATTCTGGTGCTGCCTATGATACTGGGACTGGATGGCATTTTGTATGCAGGACCTGTAGCAGATGGCCTGGCAGGTATTGTATCTGCAGTTATGATTACTCTGGAATTTAGAAAAAAGCAGTATATAGAATAAAAAAGTCAGGATGACAGAGGAAGATAACATGAATCCGGAATGGGAAAACCAAGGGAAAAAGAAAGAAAACAGAAACAATTTTTTATTACGATTTTTAACAAAGGCTATGTATGTATTGGCGGGAATCAGCTGTTCAAAAATCCTTTTGAAAAACATGGAGATGGTTTATGACATTGCAGGTTTTCTGCTGGTGTGTGGGGAAATCGTATTGGTAATATGCGCGGCATTTTTTCTCCATGCCTTGGTACATGAGGCAGGGCATCTGGTATGTGGCCTGGTTACAGGGTACCGTTTTTGCTCGTTTCGTATAGGCAGTCTGATCCTGGTGAAGACAGAAGGTAAGCTGAAACTGAAGCGGTATGCTCTCCCCGGTACTGCCGGTCAGTGTCTTATGGCGCCGCCGGATATGGCAGATGGTAAGATCCCTTATGTGCTGTATAATCTGGGCGGCAGTCTGTTTAACCTGTTATTCTCTTTGGCGGTATTTTTAGGGTCATTGTTTTTGGGAAATTTCCCCACAGCAGCGGCATGCCTGCAGACACTGGCAGTCATTGGCATTGTTGCGGCTTTGGTAAACGCAATTCCAATGCAGATGGATATGATCAATCATGACGGATACAATGCCTTGTGTCTGGGAAAACATCCAAAGGAGCTGCGGGCATTCTGGATACAGATGAAAGTTATGGAACAGACTGCACAGGGCATCCGTCTGAAGGATATGCCGGAGGAATGGTTTGCACTTCCCACAGAAGAAGAACTGAAAAATCCCATGTGTGCATCCGTTGCAGTATTGGCTTGCAGCCGGCTGATGGACAGTATGAAGCTGCAGCAGGCAGCCAGGCTCATGGAAGATCTGCTGCAAATGGACACCGGTATGATAGAGCTGCACAAAAGGATACTGACAGAGGACTGTATGTACTGTGAACTGGTAGGAGAAAACAGACTGGAGCAGGTATTGGAGTTTTGGGATGAGGAACAGTTGGAATTTGAGAAAAAGATGAAAAACAATCCTTCTGTGCTTCGCTGCCAGTATGCGTTTCATCTTCTTTGCAGAATTGCCCAGATCGAGGAAAAGCCCAGTCTGTTTATTGACCCCAACAGGCCGCCCAAGAAAACCAAGCCGTCAGTGCCTCCAGGGGATGAACTGGCAGAAAGGTGCAGAAAACGATTTGAAAAATGTGCCCGTACATATCCTTATCCCTGTGAAGTGGAAAGGGAACGGGAATTGATGGCATATGCAGATCAGCAGAAAATAAAACTGAAAGAAAAAATTTTGTTCTGACGCAGAAAAAGTATTGACTTATAAAGCTTAGTCGATTATGATTTTCCTATACAAAAAAGGGCAATGGAGCTTTTACCAATGTCCTTTTTTTGTGTAAATGCAGAAGGCTGTGTTAGTGCGGCGGAAATAAAAGCCGCACGGAAAGAGAGGTTTATTATGAAAAAGTTACTGGTTTTGGTATGTGTTCTGGCTATGGCAGCCACTTCTCTGACAGGCTGTGGCGGAAATGGGGATAGTACGGGAGCATCTTCTTCTATTGCAAAAGAGTCTTCTTCCACAGCAGCAGAGGATTCTATTGATATGTCTGGTGTGACGCTGATGAATGAGGGTGTACTTACAGTAGGTGCTGAAGTAGGATATCCTCCATTTGAGGATTTTGCAGAGGATGGAACCACTCCCATTGGTTATGATGTTGACATTATCACTGAGGTAGCACACAGACTGGGTCTGGAAGTAAACATCATCAATACTGCATGGGACGGTATTTTTGAAGGAATTGATGTAAATTATGACTGTGTATGCTCTGCGGTTACCATTGATGCAAAGAGAAAAGAAACCATGCTGTTTTCCTCTCCTTACATCAACAACTATCAGGCAATTGTAGTACCTACCGGTTCTGAACTGGAAATCAATGGTTTTACCGATCTGGATGGTCTGACCATTGCATTACAGAAGGAAACTACTTCTGATGTTCTGATGTCTGATTATAAGTCTACTGGTACCATTGATATTGAAATTGTAGCAAATGAAAAGGTAACCAGCTGCTTTACCCAGCTGACCAACGGCGAGATCGATGCTGTAGTAGTAGACAGTACGGTAGCAGATGGTTATGTTGGAAAGGAGCCAGATAAGTATACCATTATTTTTGAGGATGACAGTGAGCCAGAGCAGTTTGGTATCGCTATGGGTCTGGAAAATACTGCACTGCAGGCTGCTATTAATGAGGCACTTGCACAGATGGAAGCAGATGGTTTCATTCAGGATACATACGATTACTGGTTTGGCAGTGCAGAATAAGAGAAGGGATAAAACAGATTCCCCGGAAAGAAAGAGCCTATGAAAACATTAAAGCGAATTGTGGGTATTAAGAATTGGGAGAAAAAAACAAAGATAACAGCAGGTGTAACAGTACTGGTGCTGATTCTGGCCTGTATACTGGCAGCTGTAAAGCCAAGTGAAGCAGAGATGATCAGCCAGGCATCTGCAGATATGCAGCAATTGATTGAAAAGGATCAAGACAGCAGCAGAAAGCGTGTCACCATTACTTATAACAATCTGTTTGTGATCAATTATTGTTCCTTTTCCTCATCCGGAGCCAATGAACTCAGTGAAAAATTCGTAGGCTTTGCGGGGCAGGTATATCAGGCAGATGAGGGTGCTGCCAAGGTCGTTGGACAGATGGTAAATTATACATACCGTATGCTGGGTTGTGGGGAAAACATGATGTATGGTGCCAAGCTGACCATCCTCCTGACCACTCTGACAGTACTCATCGGTCTGTTCCTGGGTGTGTTTCTGGCATTGGGAAAGATATCCAAGAACAAACTGCTGCAGAAAATCTGCAGCGGATATATCTTTTTCTTCAGAGGTACGCCGCTGCTGATCCAGCTGTTTGTGGTATATTTTACGGTACCGCAGCTGTGTGGCTTTGCATGGAGAGATTTATTTGCAGCAGGAGACAATCAGGCAGTATATAAGGGGGCATTTATTGCAGCTCTCATTGCCTTTTCCCTAAATTCTGCTGCATATTGTGCAGAGATTGTAAGAGGTGCCATTCAGTCTATAGACAAGGGGCAGTATGAGGCGGCTAAGGCACTTGGCATGAACTATGGCAAGACTATGACCTGGATCATTATTCCACAGTCCATCCGCAGACTGATTCCACCGGTATGTAATGAATTTATTATGGTGTTAAAGGATGCCTCTCTGGTATTTGCCATTTCCCTGATGGACATCACTACCATTTCCAAGAATATTATGACAAGTGAAGGGTCTTATCTGGTATTTGTACCGGCTCTGGTGATTTATCTGATCATTACCGCCTGCTTCACTTTTATCTTTAACAAAATTGAGAAGAAATTCTCTATTTACGAATAGGAGGTGTGGAAGATGGAACAGTACGAATATATATTGGAAACAGAGCATTTAAGCAAGCGTTTTGGTTCTTTGGAAGTATTAAAGGATATTAACCTCCAGGTAAAAAAAGGTGAGGTGATCTGTATCATCGGCCCCTCCGGTGCAGGGAAATCCACCTATCTGCGTTCTTTAAACCAGTTAGAGAAGATCACCAGCGGTAAGATTTTTGTAAAGGGAGATTTGTTTCTTCACAGAGAGCATGATAAGACGGTGGAAAGAATAGATAAAGAAAAGCAGCAGCAGCTTCTCCTGGAAATGGGAATGTGTTTCCAGCGGTTTAACCTTTTTCCACACAAGACTGCACTGGAAAATGTGATGATCGCTCCTATTAAGGTAAAAAAAGCAGACAAGGAAACTGCCAGAGCAGAAGCACTGGAACTGTTAAAAAAGGTTGGTCTGGAAGAGAAGGCTGATGAGTATCCGGCACGCCTCTCTGGAGGACAGCAGCAGCGTGTGGCCATTGCCAGAGCATTGGCTATGAAGCCGGAGATCATGCTCTTTGACGAGCCCACTTCCGCACTGGATCCGGAGCTGGTAGGCGGCGTCCTGCAGGTTATGAAGGATCTGGCGAAGGAAGGCATGACCATGCTTTGTGTTACCCATGAAATGGGTTTTGCAAAAGAGGTAGCAGACCGGGTGATCTTTATGGCAGACGGCATTATTGCAGAAGAGGGTACTCCAGAGGAGCTGTTTAACAATCCTCAGAATCCCAGAACCCAGAATTTCTTAAAATCTATTTTAAATGCATAATACAACGTGGCCTGTCCTGCACCAAAAGGCTTTTGGACTTTTGACATGGAAAAATATCTGCAGGCCTGCTGGTTCTTAAAATGAATATGATGCAGCAGAAACTGTCTTTTTTCACTGTTATGGAAGCAGAAAGGGACAGTTTTTTCTGCGTATCAAGGTAAAATGTGAAAGCGTCACGGGGAAAAGCAGTATGCTTACCGGAATAAACAGGCATATGTGAAGATAAAAAGTGCAAAACAGGGAAGAAAAACAGTATTCCCATAGAAAGACACGGGATCACGAAGATCCATGTGCAAAGAATAGCGCAGAAAAGAGGTTACATATGAACACCAAAAAGATTCGAAATTCATGTTTGTTGATGCTCACTGCCCTGATCTGGGGTGTGGCATTTGTGGCACAGAGTGCAGGGGGAGATGCCATAGGCCCTTATATGTTTAACAGCATCCGTTCCCTGATCGGTGCAGCAGTCCTTGTGCCGGTGATTCTTGTACTGGATAAGCTGCATATTACCCAGAGAAGGCCAGTGACAAAGAAGGACAAAAAGACATTGCTGACAGGGGGAATTGCCTGTGGTGTGGCATTGTGTCTGGCCACCAATGTGCAGCAGCTGGGTATTTATCTGGGTGCGTCAGCAGGAAAGGCAGGTTTTCTCACTGCCTGCTACATTCTCATTGTACCGATTCTGGGATTGTTTTTGAAGAAAAAGTGTGGATGGAATATATGGGTAGGTGTGGTCCTGACTCTGGGAGGACTGTATCTGTTGTGTATGCAGGGGTCTTTTGCTCTGGAACTTTGTGATGGACTTCTGCTGTTTTGTGCATTGTGCTTTGCAGTGCAGATTTTGTTTGTAGATCATTTTTCACCTCTGGTGGATGGAGTGCGGCTGTCCTGTATCCAGTTTCTGGTATGTGGTCTTTTCAGTGCAGTTCCCGCACTGATTTTTGATTTGCCTCATACAGGAGCGGAGATGACTGCCTGGGTCCAGGTATTTGCAAGCCTGGATGCATGGATCCCTATTCTGTATGCAGGTATCATGTCCTGTGGTGTGGCATATACGCTCCAGATTGTAGGACAGGATGGACTGAATCCTACAGTAGCATCCCTGCTGATGAGCCTGGAATCGGTATTTGCAGTACTGGCAGGATGGTTGATTTTACAGGAATCTATGGGAACCAGGGAGCTGGCTGGCTGTGGACTGATATTTGCAGCTATTGTGCTGGCCCAGGTGCCGGTGGGGCGGCATAAGAGGTCATAGGTATAGGAACTGAAATGAAATAGGATCTGAAATAGGATTTTAAATATAGAATAAAAATTTTAAAAGAAATCAGGAAGTGAAAAGGAACTCAAATGAAAGTAAAAATTTGAGTTCCTTTTTTGAGTTTCTTGAAAAATAATTTAAGATCCTTGCGGGAAGTAAAAAAAAGTGATAATATATTAAATACAGAAGGGAGGAAGTGAAATGACAACAGAAGAATTGAAAGAACAATTAAAAAGAATTCAAAAAATGAAATGTGAAACGCAAACACTTGAGTTAAAGAGTGCGCAGCAAGGATGTCCAAAACGTTTGTATGATTCATTATCCAGTTTTTCTAATCAAGATGAAGGCGGAATCATTATATTTGGCATTGATGAGAAACAGGATTATAAAGAAGTTGGAGTTTATGACCCACAGGATATCCAAAAAAAAATAAATGAGCAATGTTTGCAAATGGAGCCAGTGGTACGCCCCCTGCTAACGGTAGTTGAAATAGATGGGCGATTTTTTGTTTCAGCAGAGATACCGGGAATGGATCTGACAGAAAGACCATGTCATTACAAAGGTCAAGGCAGGTTGAAAGGTTCATATACCAGAATTGGTGATAGTGATGAACCCATGACGGAATACGAGGTGTATAGCTATGAAGCGTTCCGAAGGAAATATCAGGATGATATCCGGGAAGTGCGCAGAGCTACATTGGCATCCTTGAACCAGGAATTATTAGGAAGGTACATGCAATTGCTGAAATCAGGGAAACCAAATCTAGGGGCAATAAAAAATGAGGATATTTATGAACTGATGAGTATCAAAAGAAATGGTGAGGTTACATTGAGTACAACCTTGCTGTTTAGTCCATATCCTCAGGCATATTTTCCACAGTTATGTATTACAGCAATCGTTGTACCGGGAAAGGAGTTAGGTACTCTGGGAGAATCTGGAGAACGTTTTGTAGACAATCAACGTATTGAGGGAAATATACCGGATATGCTGGATGCAGCAATTCAATTTGCCAGAAAGAATATGAGGACAAAAACCATTATTCATCCGGAAACCGGAAAAAGAGAGGATCGGACAGATTACCCAATTACAGCAGTCAGAGAAGCAGTGGTAAATGCATTGGTGCATCGTGATTACAGCATTCATACAGAAGGAATGCCGATACAATTGATTATGTATGAAGACAGAATGGAAATTCGCAATCCTGGCGGTATATATGGAAGAATTCGAGTGGATCAGCTTGGAAAAGTGCAGCCAGACACAAGAAATCCGGTATTGGCTTCTGCGCTGGAAGTATTGGGAATTACTGAAAATCGTTATTCTGGCATTCCTACAATTAAAAGAGAAATGGAAAAATATTGTTTACAGGAACCAGAGTTTATTGATGAACGCGGTAATTTTGTTGTAAAATTCTACAAAGAAATCAATGCTGTGAAAAAGGAACCAGAGTATGATGCAGAAACAAACAATCTAATTTTATTCTGTAAAACACCAAGAACCAGAAAAGAAATCAGTGAGTACCTGGGATTGGCTTCTGTGACCTATGCGATTCAAACACATATTATGCCATTGGTTGAAGATGGGAAAATCAAGCTAAGTATTCCAGACAAACCAAAGAGTCCGAAACAATTGTATTATAGTGAATAGATTACGTGGAAGTGTAACCAATCATTGACACCTATACAAAATTGCTGAAAATCCATACAATCATTGACTTTAAAAAGAAAAATGATATAATAGAATTCTATCATTAGGTATTAGGAGAAGAACAATGCATTGGTCAGACAAAATTGCAGATAAAATCATACAGAGAAATCCTGATAAAGAAGAATATGTTTGTGCCGCAGGCATCAGTCCATCCGGCTCCATCCATATCGGTAATTTCCGTGACATCGCTACCAGCCTTTTTGTAGTGAAGGCTCTGCAGCGTAAGGGCAAGAAAGCAAAGCTTTTGTTTTCCTGGGACGAGTTCGACAGACTGAGAAAGGTGCCGGTCAACGTAGCCAAGATCGACTCTGACATGGAGAAGTACATCGGCTATCCATATGTAGATGTGCCAAATCCATTTGGTACAGAGGAAAAGACATATGCAGAGTATTTCGAGAAGGAGTTTGAGGCTTCTATCGAAAAGTTCGGCATTCAGATGGATTACAGATATCAGGCGCAGATGAACAGAAGCGGCAAGTACGCAGAGTATGTGATCCAGTCTCTGAAAAAGAGAGGGGAGATTTTTGATATCTTAGACAGCTTCCGTACCCAGACTGCACAGGAGGGTGAGCGTGAGGCATATTATCCGGTAAGCATTTATTGTCCATGCTGCGGCAGAGATACTACCAAGATCTTGTCTCTTTCTGAGGACTGCACAGTAGCAGAGTATGCGTGTGCTTGTGGTCATAAGGGAACCTTTGATTTTACCAAGGATTTTAACTGCAAGCTGGCATGGAAGATCGACTGGCCAATGCGTTGGATGTATGAAGGCGTAGACTTTGAGCCAGGCGGAAAGGATCATGCAAGCCCAGGCGGCAGCTATGATACCAGCCGTGTGATCTCTGAGAAGATTTTTGGGTTCCAGGCACCGATCTTCCAGGGCTATGAGTTTATCGGTATTAAGGGAACCACCGGTAAGATGTCCGGTTCCTCCGGTCTGAATCTGACACCGGATACCCTTCTTAAGATTTATCAGCCGGAGATTATTCTGTGGCTGTATGCTAAGGCAGAGCCGAACAAGGCATTTGATTTCTGCTTTGATGATGGTATTCTTCGTCAGTACTTTGAGTTTGACAAGCAGTACAATCAGTATCTCAGCGGTGAGGCGGATGACTATATTAAGGATATTATGGCAAGCTGCCTGATGTTTGACCATACCATCAATACAGTTCCAATGTCCCTGCTGGTACAGATGGGCTCTATCGTAGACTTCAACATTCCGATGATTGAGACTGTATTTGAGAAGATTGGTACTCCTTACAAGTATGAGGACTTTAAGGAGAGACTGGGGCTGGCACAGTACTGGTTAGAGAATTGTGCGCCGGAGCAGGCGAACAAGCTTCGTTCCTGCAGGGATTGGGATTTATACGAGTCCTTAAGTCCGGAAGAAAAGGAAGAAATCAGCATTCTTCATAAGTATATTACAGAGCAGGAATATACATTAGATGAGTTAAATACCAAGCTCTATGCAATTCCCAAGGAAGTATTCGGAGAGGATATTCCAAACTTAAAGGCAGTACAGGGCAAGTTCTTCAAGAGCGTATACCAGCTGTTGCTTGGCAAGGAAAAGGGACCTCGTCTGTACCTGTTCCTGTATGCCATCGAGAAGGAACGTTTTGCATTCCTGTTAGATTTCTCTACTCCAAAGACAGAGGAGGAGATGCGTCCTGCAGCAGAGGAGACCGTAGAGGAAGCACCTGCTGTAGAGTACGGTGAGCCGGATGA
>JBGVQN010000021.1:0-9422 GCA_045127535.1 Lachnospiraceae bacterium
ACATAAGCAAGAGGAAAAAGTGTCGGGATGAATTTCCCAAACCGGTCACACATAAGACCTAAAAAAGTGTATTTGCCGATTGTTGGGATCTTCGGATCTGGCATGAGGCGGCTTTAGCTTTAACGAATTTTACAGGAGGAATACATGGGACGGAAAAACAAGTCATATTCCAAAGATCTGCACCAGCAGGCGTATGACCGTCTGACCGGGATGCAGGCTTTTGGCGAGAGCAAAAAAGAAGCTATGGCCAACGGTACGGCCCAGGACAAGATTTTCTCCTTTAACACCTATCAGACTTACTGGAAACACACCAAGTATTTCTTGAAGTATGTCAAGGAGCTGCATCCGGAGTGTACTACACTCAAAAGCGCAAAAAAATATGTCAATGAGTGGCTTCAGGTCAGAGTGGACCAGGGATTATCTGCCTGGACAATCCAGACGGAAGCAAAGGCTCTTGGAAAGCTATATGGTATCCAACCGGATGATCCGGATTATTTTCAGCCGCCCAAACGGAACAGGGCAGAGATTAAACGGAGCCGGGGAGACCGTGTGCGGGATCTTCATTTTTCAAAAACCAATAATGATGAGCTGATAAAGTTCTGCCAGGGAACAGGGCTGCGCCGCAGCGAGCTGGAGGCTCTGAGAGGGAGCGATCTAATGACCAGAGCGCAGATCGAGGCGGAGATTGCCAGGATCGAGGCTCTCCCGGAGGGTGAGCGACAGCCCCATGAGGAAAAGCACCTGGGAGTGCTGCGTGATGCCAGGATGTTCGACTGCGAGTATTTTCTTCATGTCCGGAATGGCAAAGGGGGCCGGGAACGAATCAGTCCGATCATCGGAAAACATGCCGGGCAGATCCTGGAGCGCATGCAGAATACTGCTGCCGATGAAAAGGTATGGCAGCATGTAAATGCCAATGCAGATATTCATGCCTACCGTGGAGATTATGCTACTACGATCTACAAGGCTCACGCCAGGGCAATCGAGGACATTCCGTTTGATCGAGTGAATAAGGGAACCGGCAAGCGGTTCCAGAGCGAGGTTTATGTCTGCAGAAAGGATGAGGCAGGTAAGCGGCTGGATAAGGCTGCAATGCGGATCTGCAGCAAGGCTCTGGGACATAATCGAATCGAGGTTGTGGCAAATAACTATATTCGGGCATTGTAAGGAGGTGCCACCGTGAGTGAGTTTGTGAGAAAGACTGCCCTGGGAGGATATAAGCTTGTTCCCGGTGGCTATAGTGATCCAGAAATGTCTCATGTCATTATGACAAAGGCAGAATATGATGGACTGCTGGATCAGATCCAGAATGCAAAAAAAGAGGCGTCTGCAGCAGCAACCCAAGCGGATCAGCGAGTGAGATCTATTAAAAGTCAGGCAGATGCAAGAATTCAGAAGATTCAAGCTGCTGCAGATAAGGCAGCAGGGGAGCTGCAGGAGGAATTATCTGCAGAACGGGCAGAAAGAAAATATCAGCAGGGCTTGAATGCGAATCTGCTGCGGATTTCAAAAGAGCGAGCTAACGCATCAAGGAAACTGAAACCCAAAAAGGAGCATTCCGGATATGTAGTGATCAGCTCCACCGAAAAAGACCATTCTTACAAGTATGGAGCCA
Organism: Lachnospiraceae bacterium; assembly: GCA_045127535.1. Classification (GTDB taxonomy): domain Bacteria; phylum Bacillota; class Clostridia; order Lachnospirales; family Lachnospiraceae; genus UBA2942. The sequence continues at coordinate 1,616 of JBGVQN010000021.1, forward strand.
ACAGAAAGACAGTGAGACTTTGGGAGACTGTTCTGCAGACGCCGTTTTCAATTGATTTCACAGAGGAACAGGCCAGAACGGAAATGGCAGAGCTGTTCCGGGATGATGAATCGGGCGGATGGCAAGTTGAAAAGATCGGTATAACCGGCATGTATCTGGATGGGTATGGAGAGATGATCCGGGACAAAGATGCTACGGAATGGCTGCATCGTAATGTCATGGTGGAGCGCAAGCTCCGGGCCAACTTCCGAGCTGGCTACTGGGAAATTGTTTTTCTTCATACTAAGCCGTTAGGTATAGTTCCTGCGGAAATGCGACCATAATAAAGAGAGAGGTGCATATAATGATTATGAGAGCTGGAAAGCCAGAGAATAGCAGAACGGTGAGGCAGTGGGCCTTGAGAGGGAGAATTCCTGTTGAGGGGGCAAAACCTTCGTACATTTGGGATAATGCCCTGGGTGAGGCGAGGAGTATATATTACCTGGATGTAGACACACGGGAAATGACGAAGGAAGAGGCTGCGGCATTTCAGGAAAATGAGCGGATAAAGAAAGCTCGCCAGAGAGAACACATGAAGAAAATGCGGGACATTCGAGGGCGCAGATGTGTCCAATAAAATTCATTGATAATATAGCCAGCCAGCTGCTGCTCAAATTGGAAGAATGTTCAATAAACTCATTGATAATATAGCCAGCCAGTGCGGGGCGCGGAAGCTCTCCTATCGCCGCTATACTCAGATAAAATTATAATTTTTTCTCTATATATCAGGAATTCAAGGCGTTGCAGTATCGATGTGTGCTTTGCTTGCAGGTGTGTGCCGCAGTAGGCGGGTTTTCCATCAGGAATTGTCCATCACCCCCTTGTGGGGTGTGGGCAAGCCTGTGGTAAACCCAGCCGGATGGTTTGTTTCCCGGCCGCAGCCGAGCCCCGCCGCAGCGGATTTTCTTTTTGGTTCTTTTTCTTTTGGAGGTGACGATATGTCTGCACGAAAGCCGACAGATAAACAGCTATATAAAATGAAAAATGCGTTGCTCCAGGAGCGTTGCTCTCAGGTGACGCCGTTTGAGTTTTACAGAGATGTGTTTCCTGAAGGCTCCCTGGGCGTCCGAGGAGCACCGGAAGTACAGAGACCCAATATGATATTTACCATGATTGAAAAAGACGAGCACGGGGCGCCACACGCCTTTAACTGGCTGGCTTTTGATGATCTGAAGGATATCTCCATGACCAACGGTGTTGAGTTCGCTGTGGCCTCTCCAGTGGCTTACAGGGGTAAAAATCGGACTGCTGCCAATGCACATCATTTGTGGGGATTCTGCATCGATTTGGACGGTGTGAAGATGGAGCAGCTTCGAGATCTACTGTTCCAGATAAAAAACGATTTGTTGCCGGCACCAACTTACATAGTCAATAGTGGTCACGGTCTTCATGTATATTATCTCCTGGAGGAGCCGGTTCCCCTGTATAAGCATTTGCATCGTCCGCTGGATGAGCTGAAGAAAGGTCTGACAAAAATCGTTTGGAACAGGTATACCAGCGAGATCGATCCTGAGAAGCGGCAGTTTCAAGGTATCTTCCAGGGCTTCCGGATGCCAGGAACACAAAGCAAGCTCGGTAAAAGATACCCGGTGGTGGCTTTTCGGTTTGGCAACAAAACCAGTATAGAGGTTTTGAATCGCTATGTGGAGGACAAGTACCGCATTCCGGATCTGGAGCAGCAGCGGCTTCCTCTGGAGCAAGCAAAGGCACTCTACCCGGAGTGGTATGAACGCAGGATTGTGCGCCAGGAGAAGGCCAGACATAAATGGGATATTGCCGGCAAGGTTCATGGAGACAATCCCTATGCTCTGTATGACTGGTGGCTGGCTAAGATCCGGGCCGGTGCATTTGATGGAAATCGCTATAACTGCATTGCTGCACTTATGACCTATGCGGTCAAGTGTGACGTCGATAAGGAAAAGGTTCTGAACGATGCGTTGGAGCTGGTGCCCTGGCTGAATACGCTGACTGAAACTCCGGACAATGATTTTACGGTGCAGGATGTGTACGATGCCTATACTTACTACTCAGATGCCTATGCTACCTACAGTATCCGTGCGATTGAGGCCAAAACCAAAATCTCCATTGAACGAAACAAGCGAAATGGACGAAAGCAGAGCCAGCACATCCAGGTAATGAATACTATGAAAGCTTTGAAGAAGCAGCTGGGTGAAGAAGTCCGGGATGGCAGACCAAAAGGCTCCGGAACAGCCGCACAGAAAGTGGCTGCATACCGGGTGGAACATCCTGGCAGCACCGTTACAGAGGTAGCCAGGGCATTGAATCTCAGCAGAACAACGGTCTATAAATGGTGGGATTCTAATTAAACCCATTCAACTCAACCGTTGACAAACCTTTCAACCAAAAGTAGAATGGGTTTAATAAAGAAAAATGGAGGGTTTCACATGGAAAGACCGGGCGAATTGATGACAATTAAAGCTTTTGCTGAGGCTGCAGGACGGAGCCAGCAGGCGATCTACAAGCAGATCGGCACGAGACTGGCTTCCTATGTCCATGAAAAGGACGGTCAGAAGTACATAGAACGGCGAGCACTGGAGGAAGTGTTCAAAATTGGGGAAGTTCAACCCGTTCAACCCCCAAAAACGGTAAAATCACCAGAGGAGAACAACGTTGAACAACGGTTGTATGCCACGCTGCAGGCTACGATTGACCTCCTGCAGGAGCAGCTCCGGGTGAAAGATCAGCAGATCGAAACCAAGGACAAGCAGATTGCGGCGCAGCAGGAGCAGCTTACTCAGCTTACCGCAGCACTGGAGCATACGACAACCAGTCTGCAGGCTGCCCAAGCTCTCCATGCCGGCACGATGCAGCAGCTGGGAGCTGCAGAGCAGGAGAGTATCCAGGAAGATTTTTCAGATTCCGTGCCGGCACCGGAATCGGCGCAGGAAGCTCCTTCAGAACGACGCAGATGGCGCTGGCCATGGCAGAGATAAAGGAAATTTTTCGAAAAAATTGAAAAGGCAATCCTGGATTGCCTAAATGTAAACCGTGTGCGGTTTACATTTATGAGGTTTTGACCAACAATGGAGGCATAAAGAGAATGACTTTAGCGGCAAAGCTTGTATTTCTTAGGAAGCAAAAAGGCCTGACACAAATGGATCTAGCAGAAAGATTGAATGTGTCTCGTCAGGCCGTATCCAGATGGGAAGTTGGTGCAGCAATCCCCGGAATGGAGAATCTGAGAGCAATTGGAGAACTTTACGAAGTATCGGTAGACTTTTTATTAAACGATACTATAGAAGAGATAACGGTGTCCGTTAAAACAGAATCGTTAGAGGAGCTAGATAAGCATCCGGAAAATACCAAAAAGAAAAAACAGCGGATTATTTTAGTAGCTGCTATCGCTTGCCTTTTGGTGACGGTTTTAGTAGCTGTGATATTTAGTAAATTTTATCGGGATCCTGATACATGCACACCAGTCAGTGATTTGGACACAGAAAATAAAGAAGGATACGCAACGGAATCTTTCGATATTGAATGGTGATTTATGAAAGGGGGTGGTTACAATGCAGGCCAAAAGAATGATTTGTATGGTTTTGTCGTGCATGCTTGTTGTTGGAATACTCTCGCTTCCTGCGCATGCGGCCGAAGTAATGGATGCCACCCCAGATTTTTTCAATCCTAATTTGCGTAGCTCTCGTGCGATGGGCTCATTTAATATGACCGTTTCCGGAAAAGCCGTGTCTTTAGCTACAAGTAGTTTTCCTCTGGCTGCGGGAGAAACGGTGACAATTAATGCTTCTTATGCGCCATTTGATGCGAGCGTAGACTTTGGGTTAGTGGATTCTGATGGTGTTTTCCATTATTTCAACGTAACGACTGGCAGCATCGATAAAACTATACTGATTGAAAAGAATGGAAATTACACACTGCAGATCAGAAATAACTCTAGTAGCGCAGTAAAAGTGTCTGGTTTTGTTAATTATTGAGCATTCCACAAAATAAAAATGAAAGGATTGAAAACAAATGATGAGAAGAAGAATGTCTGCGGCGATTTTATGTATGGTCCTTTGTGTTACGATGATGGGGGCAGTCACCTGCTATGCAGCAGGATCCTGGTCTAATGAAGTTACGCTTACGGTTCCGGGCCTTAATACATCTGTCAATACGAAGGAAGATGCTACAGTTGCAACCTACATCGTAAAGGGTACTGATGGTACAACCTGCTCTTTCTATACGGTTTCTGTAACGGGAAATCTGTATCCTGATGCTCGGATAATTAATTCTGATTTGGATTCTCGATCCAACTGGGCAAGAAATCTGAGCACTGGTACTTATAAATATGCCACCACGACAGCGAAGAAAAACTACAGATGCTATGCGGAAGTAAGCAGCGATTTGGCACAGATTAACACTCAGAGCATCCGCTTCAAATTCAGCCCTGACGAGCTGACCAGCTAATTTAGAAATCATTTATCATCAGGAAGGAAAGCCGCAATTTTGCGGCTTTCCTTTTAGTACTAGGAGAAGGAAAATGCTCAGAATTGAATTAAGAAAAAGTTTATGGTTTTGTTGGATCTAATGGTTCTGGAAAGACTATGCTGTTACGTGCTATTGCAGGCTTATTATATATCAATAAAGGAACCGTTGATCGAATAGAACCAGCACCAACGATGGGTGTAATTATTGAAAATCCTGGCTTCCTAATCTCTTATACTGGTTATGAGAATTTACAGATGTTGGCAGCTATTCGTAATATCATAGGGGAGAAAGAAATACAAACTACGCTGTTACAGGTAGGCTTAGATCCGAAAGATAGAAGAAAAGTTAAGGAGTATTCCCTGGGAATGAAACAGCGGCTGGCTGTTGCTCAGGCAATTATGGAAAATCCAGATGTGCTTATACTGGATGAACCCTTTCGGGGGTTAGATGTAGAGGGCGTAAAAACAATCAGAACATTATTGGAAGCGTATAACCGTGCAGGAGGAACAATTTTTCTTTCTAGCCATGACCCTGAAGATATTTCATTGCTGTGTCATCATGTGTATATGATGCAGGAGGGAAAGATGACTCAAATGAAATAAAAAAGCAAACCGGTGACCATCTATTTATGGCCGCCGGTTTAGCTGTTATTGCCAAGACATTTGGAGTTGCCGCCGGTTATCGGCGCAGTCTCTCAGGTAAAGATTGATCAAGGTCTGATAGGGGATCCCCTTAGCTTCAGCCAGGGACTTGAAGTAGTCAATAGTGCTGCCATCGATATTGATGGTGATTTGCTTCTTCAGCCGGCTCGCATAGGGGTTCTTTCTCGGATTCAATTCGTTGATGTTGTATTCATCTCTCATAATATCACCTCAAATTCCATCAAGATAAGCACGTTGCTCGGTTTTGGTTGCCTGCCTTGCCGAGATAATACGGATGCGGTTTTCTTGGTCACGATAGCAGTGGCTCACAATGCAAATTTTTTCCGACTTGATCGATCCGATAATCAGGAATCGTTCTTCCTCATTGGAGTGATCCGGATCGTCAAACAGGATAGCGAACTCGTCGTAAAAGACCTCCTTTGCTGTCTCGAAAGATAAGCCATGCTTCTTTTTGTTGATTTCGTTCTTATTGGGGTCCCATTCAAATTTTAATGTATCCATAATTATATTATACATACAGACTAATTATTGTCAATGGGAGAAGAGGTCAATTGCAAATGATTTTTCAATAAGCAATCTATAATTTCATAGATGTAAACTTGGTGCGGTTTACTTTTATGGGCCTTTTCGTAAAATTAAAATTGAACCTGGAAGAAAAATCGGTCGGAAATATGAAATGAGGTGAGTCCGATGGGCTGAGAAATGGATAGCTATCCAGATGCGTCAATCGTTAAACCGTATTTCAGAGCAACAAGGAGGATTAATATGAAAAAGATTACAAGCCTATTACTGGCGCTCGTGCTGGTTTTCTCCATGTGTATCCCTGTCTTTGCGACAGAGGTAGTAACAGATACGGATGAGGCTACCATTGTAGTAGACATGAACAATATTGATGTATCTCAGCCTTATGAGATTACAAAAGAGTTTGTGAATGATCGAGGTGAAACGGTAACTCTTCGAGCAGTTTATACTCCGGCTGAACCTACGGCGGTTCCTATGTGGTCACACTCCTATGAAGCAACGGTTGGCACATGGACATCCTACTTTGATGGTTCTATTATTGATGGCATGAGCTACCAGTATGATGTAAGTAGATCCGGAACACATTGGAAAATTTCCAACGCAAGGAACCATGTAGCACATTGTATTCTGTCTACAATCAGAGATAAAAGCCTGACAATCAATCGTGCTGTTTCGACGCCTACATATCCGGCAGAAGTTATGGGAATGTGTACGGTAGAAGTTATTGACACTCCTATTGGTAATCTTATGACCGTAGATGCGTGGATCAAGACCACTATTTCCGACAGCGGTGTGTTGACGGTTAGCGGAAATTGATGGAGGTATGAAATGGGAACCTCATTAATAGGGATCGCAGTATTTGTGGTTGCAGTGACGATTGGTATATTTGCTATCGTAAAGCACTTTAAGAAATAAGTCGCTTGATTTTTTACATAGGCTATGGTATAGTAAGGGTGGCCAAAGGCGATGACGGCCATCCACTGGAACAAAAGCGAACACCCCAGGAGTTGCAGCTCCTGGGGTGTTCTTGTCATTTTAGCGGCTGACCGGGCCGTTTGGGTTGGTTGCTGCGTTATGTATCATCTCGATCCAACCACTTGCACAGGTAGTAGCTAACTACGCTGGCCGCTAAGGAGATGATAAAAGCGATGACATTTTCCACTGGAACACCTCCTTCCTACTGGAAAGAGTCGCAGCATTGGCAATAGTATCAAATTTCGACAGAAAACGCAATACCAGGACATGGGATTTTCATGGCTTCATCAGATCAAAAGTAATTGTTACACAGAACATTCCAACTGTGACAGAACTTTTTGCAATGGGAGAATACCAGTATGGCTGTACTTTTTGCGAGAAAAGGTACAGCCATACTGGTATTTTTCGATAGTGCGGCTGCAGATCGATGCAGCGCATTGCTCGGTGACATCAACGAACAGCCTGCAGGAGAGGGAGGATCGTTGATGACACCGAGCGGGGAGGCGTCCGCAGACGCCTGGGGCTTGCCCCATCCGGAGCTGCAGCTCCGGCACTCTCGGCATCTTTGGATGCCAAATAACGGTTTACCGGTTTATGCGTAAGCATGAACGGGTAAACCGTTATAAGGTTATATTTGATAATATGTTGACATTCAACCCATTCTATGGTATAGTAGAGGTGAGATCAAATATGCTCGTCTGGGCGAGGGTAAACAGCTAATTAGGCCCAGAGCGTTCCGGGAGATCCTGGGAGTTTAGTATTTTTATACTAAGGAGCAATACAGGCTTGATACCCCTGTATGGTGTGTGGCTCACCGTAGTAACCTTTGTGAATTGGAAAGCACACCATTGACCCTGCATCAGTAATCTTTGTGAAAGTGCTGGTAAGCAAAAAGTATCGTGTACGCCCATCCACCTTCGTGAATGCGGCCGGGAATGCTGTAAAATTGCCCGGAGATCTGATCTATCTACTTTAAGATCCGACAGAACCTTAACTGCCGTAGACGTTAATAAATAAGGCTGCACACATAAGCAAGAGGAAAAAGTGTCGGGATGAATTTCCCAAACCGGTCACACATAAGACCTAAAAAAGTGTATTTGCCGATTGTTGGGATCTTCGGATCTGGCATGAGGCGGCTTTAGCTTTAACGAATTTTACAGGAGGAA
>JBGVQN010000022.1:0-39710 GCA_045127535.1 Lachnospiraceae bacterium
GATACGCATATCCCATAACAGGCCATTTGGCAGGTCTGGACGGAGCGATCCGAGGTGACAGGAAGAAACTTTTAGCAATGGCGGGATATTAAGGCATACTGTATACAAAGAAAGGTTGCCAACGATTACTTGACAGAGACGGAAAGGAAGGAAATACGAAAAATATGTTGATTTTCCAGTGTAATTCATATATACTGAATGTTGTGTTCAAAGTCGGACAGACTGCAGGAATAAGGCAGCCTGGTGTTGAATGCAAGTTTTGCTGACTTTATAGGAGCCACAGAGTACAGGAGGATATCAATTATGGTAAGAGCAATTGTCGGAGCCAATTGGGGTGACGAGGGAAAAGGAAAAATCACAGATGTACTGGCGCAGGATTCAGACATTATTGTTCGTTTCCAGGGCGGAGCCAATGCTGGACATACCATTATCAATCAGTACGGACGTTTTGCGCTGCATCTGCTTCCGTCTGGTATTTTTTATGATCATACAACATGTATCATCGGTAACGGTGTAGCATTAAATATTCCTTATTTTATTGAGGAACTGAATTCTGTGATCGAAGCCGGAGCACCTAAGCCAAAAATCCTGGTGTCCAATCGTGCGCAGATTCTGATGCCATATCATATTTTGTTTGACGCATATGAAGAAGAGAGACTGGGTGGTAAGTCCTTTGGTTCTACCAAGTCCGGTATTGCTCCATTTTATTCAGATAAATATGCTAAGATCGGTTTCCAGATTGGGGAGCTGTATGATGAGGAAGCGTTAAAGGAAAAGGTTTATCGTGTCATGGAGACCAAGAATTGTCTGTTAGAGAACCTTTACCATAAGCCAGCCATCGACCCAGAGGAAATCTTTAACACATTATTAGAGTATAAGGCCATGATTATGCCTTATGTATGCGATACATCCAAGTATCTGTATGATGCCATTGCGGCAGGCAAGACCATTTTGTTAGAGGGACAGTTAGGTTCCATGAAGGATCCAGACCATGGTATTTATCCAATGGTTACTTCTTCTTCTACTTTGGCTGCGTATGGAGCAATTGGTGCAGGAATTCCTCCTTATGAAATTAAGCAGATCACTACTGTAGTAAAGGCTTATTCTTCTGCAGTGGGCGCAGGCGCATTTGTCAGTGAGATCTTTGGTGATGAGGCTGAGGAGCTGAGAAAGCGCGGCGGTGACAAGGGTGAGTATGGTGCCACCACAGGACGTCCAAGACGTGTAGGCTGGATCGATCTGGTAGCTACCAGATATGGCTGCCGTATACAGGGTGCCACAGAAGTTGCATTGACTGTACTGGATGCACTGGGTTACCTGGATGAGATCCCAGTATGTGTAGGATATGAGATCGATGGTGAAGTAACCAAAGACTTCCCAGTAACCTCTGTCTTAGAGAAGGCAAAGCCAGTATGGAAGAAGCTTCCAGGATGGAAATGCGATATCAGAGGCATTAAGAATTATGAAGAACTGCCTAAGGAGTGCAGAGACTATGTAGAGTTCATCGAGAAAGAAATCGGTGTGCCGATCAAGTATGTAAGCAACGGTCCTGGCAGAGATGAGATCATAACAAGAGCATAATTAGGTGATATAAAATCCCCGGAAAGAAGATACAGGCTTTCCGGGGATTTTTCAGTGTGTAGTTTGCTGTCAGAATGTTTTTTGCAAAATATCAGTCTTCAGAAAAATGTTCCTCATTTTCAAAAGGGTCTTCTCCAGAGCAGTCCTCATTCACAGAATCCTCTCCCAGATTAGCTTCTGTGTTCTTGATGCCCACAGAGATAAAGTGGATCACAATTGGTACAAGCATGGTGAGCGTCAGGGAAGTCATTAACAGTCCCTGGGCCAGTTCACTATGGAAGAAGGCCAGAACCAGGGTGGAAATATATAAAGCAGCCAGCAGGATGACACCACCCAGAGCCAGGATACGACGTGGATTTTTCATGGGTACCTCCAATCTGCACTGTACGCAGCAAATGCGCCAGATGCATTTTTAAATCATTTAGGAAAGTGACAGACAGGATAGGAAATTAACGCTCCTGTCCCAGGTAAAACAGTGCTACACATCCGGTACCAGTATGGGAGCCGATGGTAGGGCAGATGTCGGTAATGACAATATGATCATAACCATACATTGCTGTGATCTGGTCGGCCAGGAATTTGGCATCCTCATAGCAGTTGGATTGGGAGATATAGATAATATCCTGGCAGTCTTCATAGCCTTTGATATTTTCTCCCATCTTCTTAGCCATGGTAAGAAGTACTTTCTGGCGGTTGCGGATTTTGCCAATGTTGACCAGATGTCCTGCATTGTCTACATGAAGGATTGGTTTGATCTTTAAAGCAGATCCTAATATGGCAGTGGTTTTGGAAAGACGGCCGCCCCGGTACAGATGAAACAGGTCATCTACCGTAAAAGAGTGGACAAAGTGAAGCAGGTTATCCTGGAGCCAGGTGGTTATTTCATCTAAGGATTTCCCCTCCTGCTGCATACGGACAGCATGATAAACCATAAGTCCCTGACCTGAAGAAGCAGCCAGGGAATCAATCACATTGATCTTAGCTTCAGGATGTGATTCCATAACTGTTTGGGCAGCAATCATGGCATTCTGGCAGCTGCTGCTTAACCCGGAGGAAAATGCAATGTGCAGAATATCATAACCGGCTTCTACGGCAGCAGTCATTTTTTCAGCTACAGATTCCGGATTGGATGCACTGGTAGTTGGCATAATGCCAGATTTCATTTTTTCATAAAATACGGATGGAGTTAAGAAAGGCACATCCTGCCCGTATGTAACTCCGTCAATGATGTAAAATAAAGGATGTACCAGAATGTTATGTTCAGTCAGAAAGCTTTCCGGCAGGTCGGCAGTTGACTCAGTAGAAATGATAAATGGTTTCATAGATCCTCCCAAAATACAGGTAATGACCTGCAAAATATAACAGTATTATAGTATTTTTGGCTGATTCATGCAACAGTATCTTTTTCAGCTGACGGATCAATTGCTGCTGTAGGGGAAAAGAAAAGAGAATTTTGAAAAAGATTGCAAATATGACTGCGATTGGTATAATAATAATACAAACGTACAGACGATACATGCAGGAGGTTGTAATGAAAAGAAAAGGAGAGCAGTTCAATGAGATCATTCTGGAAGGAGCTTCTATTCCGCTGCTGATTATCATGTATGGAATACCAGCAGTCCTGATCATTCTTTTTGCAATACTGATTACCATGGGCATCAGACTGTTTCTGAGACAGTACAGAGGATACAAGGCAGCTCAGAAAGAGAAAGAAGAAGATACCCCCAAGCAGTCCTGCTGATATCCATCACATATGACGGATACAGGCAGAACAGATGCGGGGGAAAAGAATTAGCGCTTATAAAAGCTGCATACAGAATCTAATCGGCTGCTCATATTCATTAACAGGGCATCTGCAATGGTCATGGCAGTCATGGCTTCTACTACTACTACGGCTCTGGGGACGATAATGGGATCGTGACGTCCCTTAATCTGAATGTCGATTTCTTCACCGGAAGTATTGACTGTCTGCTGGGTAGCAGCGATGGAAGGGGTAGGCTTAATGGCCGCACGTAAGATCAGTGGACTGCCGTCACTGATACCGCCTAAAATACCGCCGGCATGGTTGGTTTTTTTGGAAACGGCCCCGTCCTGAATACAGAATGCATCGTTATTGGTACTGCCAAATGCTTTGGCAGCAGCAAAACCGTCACCAATTTCAAAACCCTTTACAGCACCGATGGAGCAGATGGCTTTGGCTAAGTTGGCATCTAACTTGTCAAATACCGGATCGCCTAAGCCTGCAGGAAGGCCGGTTACCATACATTCAATGATACCGCCTACAGAGTCCTGCTCTCGGATTTTTTCCTGTACAAGCTCAGCTACTTTTTGTGCAGCAGCGGCATCGGCCATACGGAAGGGGGTCCGTTCGATTTCTTCCGGGCAGAAGTGTGCAGCTGCAATGCCCCCGATCTCTGTGGCATAAGCTGTTACCTGAATGCCCAGTGTGGAAAGAAGCTTCATGGCGATGGCACCTGCTGCTACCCTGCCAATGGTTTCCCGGGCAGAAGAACGGCCGCCGCCAGTGTAATCCCGGAAACCGTATTTGGCATTAAAGGTAAAATCTGCATGGCCTGGTCTGTAATAAGAGGCGATTTCTGAATAGTCTCCCGAGCGCTGGTTGGTGTTGCGTACCTCCATGGCAATAGGAGTACCGGTGGTTTTGCCTTCAAAAACACCGGAAAGAATGGATACGGTATCGCTTTCTTTGCGGCTGGTGGTAAATTTGCTTTGTCCGGGCTTGCGCCGGTCTAAATGCGCCTGGATATCAGCTTCCGTTAAAGGAAGACCTGCCGGGCAGCCGTCTACTACGACTCCGATTCCGGGGCCGTGGGATTCACCCCATGTGGTCATACGAAAAATGGTACCAAAAGTTGAACCTGACATAATATACTCCAATCTGTTGTAAAAATAAATAAAAAAGATTTGCAAAATCTGAATGACAGTCTGAAAATCCTGTTGGGTGTATTATAGCGGACTTTTGAAAAAAAAACAAATCATTTATGCCATGGATGAAAATGTCATGAAATTTGGTGGTTTTACCGTAAAATTTATGTTTTTTTTACAATTTTTATAAATGGGTTGAATCTTAGCAGATTTGATAGTATACTTTATAAGAATAATTCTGCGAATGATTTTACAGAATGGATTGAAACACCGGAAAAACGGTGGAAAGGGAGGATAAAATGGTACAGAGGAAGGAAAAGTATGTGACGCTGGCTGTATGTCTTACAGACTTATGCAGTCTTCTGCTCAGTTATTTCCTGGGATCCTACATTGGTCTGATGATGGTAGACAAGTTGTGGAGCTATACCTATAAGAACCTGGTCATCAATCTGGGTTTTTTACTGGTTACTTTCATGATTATTTTCTTTGTATTTAATTTAAATACATATTTTTTAAAACGTTCTGCTATAGAGGAGTTTTTTAATATCCTGAAATACGACAGTGTACTGGCAGTGGTTCTCACTTTTGTGTTATATCTGACGAAGAACTCTTCTCAGTTTTCCAGAAGCGTATTTGTGGTAACTCTGGTTCTGAATGTAGTGATTGGATTTGTTTTGCGTCTGTGGGTAAAAAAGTATCTGCGCAGTTATTATGCCAACCACAGAAGCAGTGTGATGCTGATCACCACCCATGACAGGGCAAAGGACGTGATCACCAGATTTAATTCCAAAAATAACTGGGATAACGAAATCAAATGTGTGACGATTATTGATGACAGCCGTCAGGGTGAATCCATTGAAGGGGTTCCCATTGTAGCCAGTTATGAGGACATGTTTGATTATGCAAAGCAGGCTCATATAGATGAGGTACTGTTCCACATTTCTTATCGTACAGGCCATTCTCTGAAGCCGTATATTGAGCAGTTCGAGAAAATGGGTGTTACAGTGCATGTAAATGTAAGCCTGGCTGACGGATTTGAGGAATTTAACCAGAATGTGGAGATGGTAGGAGGATATCCGGTGGTTTCCTTTACCACTGCTGTATTTGACAGCGAGAAGATGATTGTGAAGCGTATGATAGATATCATCGGTGGTTTGTTTGGCTGTGTGGCTGCTGCCATTTTGCTGTTGATTTTTGGACCGCTCATTAAGCTGGAATCTCCGGGACCAATTCTTTTTAAGCAGAAAAGAGTGGGGCGCAATGGTAAAATTTTCAGTATCTACAAGATGCGTTCTATGTATATAGATGCAGAAGAGCGTAAGAAAGAGCTGATGGATCAGAATGAAATGAAAGGTCTTATGTTTAAAATGACAGATGACCCTCGTATTACCAAGATCGGTAAATTCATTCGTGCTACCAGTATTGATGAGTTCCCGCAGTTCTTAAATGTCTTAAAGGGTGATATGAGTCTGGTAGGAACCAGACCACCGACAGTAGACGAGTTTAACCAGTATGAAATTTATCATAAGCGTCGTCTGATGATGAAGCCTGGTATTACAGGTATGTGGCAGGTAAGCGGCCGCAGCGATATTGAAGATTTCGAAGAAGTAGTTCGGCTGGATTTACAGTATATTGATAACTGGTCTCTGGCTTTGGATTTTAAGATTTTATTTAAAACCTTTGTAGTGGTTTTAGGAAAAGTAGGATCAAAATAAAACATGACAAAAGAATCTCTTTGTGCGAAAGACAAATTCTGCAGAAGCAGAAATGGCGCAGGGGGATTTTTTATAATGCAGGAAATTCAAAATAATTTCCTGCATTATAAAAAACCTCTGGAAAGATCCTATGTTTGCTGGATTGCCAGAAGAAAATGAATACATAAAAGAAGACGGGCGGAAAGGAGAACAGTCATTTATGAAAGAAAAGAAAAACATAACGAAGAACAGATACAAAGAGACAGATGTAGATAAGCTGCCAGAAGATTTCGGAACACCTCTTTCAGAGAAGGAACGGCAGGAAATGTATACTGCTGCAAGAGCCAGACAAGGCAAGGCAAAACAGACGGTGTCCCAGAAAACAGTTTCCCAGACCAGGGCGGCAGCTTCCCAGAATGGGCCAGTATCTCCTGACAGCAATATGGGCGAAAAAAAGCAAAGAGGGAAGAAGGTCCCCAAAAAGAAGAAAAAGCATTTTTTCCGCAGATTGATTGTAAATTTATGTATTCTGGTATTGATCCTTGGAACTATAGCATATGGTGTAGTGCGTTATTATGTAGCCAAAATGGATTATCAGCCTTATTCTACTGATTATGTCAGAGGCAGTGATGTGTATGAGGAAAAGGGAGTAACCAATATTCTGCTGATTGGTACGGATGAACGCCATACAGGAGATACAGAACGCTCGGATACCATGATCCTATTGTCCATAAATCCCAAAAGCAGGAAAATGATCATGACCTCCATTCTACGGGACAGCTATGTGGAAATCCCAGGTTATGGAAAATCCAGGATCAATGGGGCCTACCAGTTTGGTGGGGCGGCTCTTCTGATCCAGACCATTGAGCAGAATTTTAAGATCGGCATTGACTATTATGCGAAAGTGGATTTTTACAGTTTTGTGGATATTGTAGATGCAGTTGGCGGGGTTATGATTGATGTGGATGAAGGAGAAAGAAACTATGTCAACGGTTATCTAAATGAGATCAATGCTCTTTTGGGCGCACCGGAAGGAGATGGGTATCTCACAAGTACTGGCGTCCAGTTGTTAAATGGCAAACAGGCATTGAGCTATGCCAGAATCCGTTATATTGGCACAGATTTCCAGCGCACGCAAAGACAAAGAGAAATTCTTCAGGGTGTCATTGCAAATGCAAAGACGTCTGGTCCAAACGCAATGTTGTCTTTGTTGGATACAGTGCTGCCCCAGATCGTAACAGACATTCCAGAGCATAACATGACCATGCTCATATTAAAATGCGTCTTTTATCTGGGATATGATATAGAAGAAAACCGGGTACCTATGGATGGAACCTGGTGGAATGAAGATGTAAACGGCCAGGAAGTACTGGGCATTGATTTTGAAGCAAATATTCAGGGAATGCGGCAGATCATTTATGGTCAGGAATAGGAGGTAGTATATTATGATGTATGTATTTATCTGCACCGACTGCGGGCAGGTTCGTATGGTAAGCGGAAGCAGGCAGGCCAGATGCCCCAAATGTCAGGCATTTATGGCAGCCTGTGAAAAGGACTTTGTAGAGTGGACTGATATGAGCCAGGGAATGCGGGAGGACTACATCCGGGAATATCAGAAAAGAGCACAGACAGAGGAACTGATCAGGTACCGCCCCATGCCAAAATACGACAGAATAGAGCGGGGATATTGATCTGACACCCATCATATACTATTTAAAATGATGAAAAAATATTAAAGTAAAAAAAAGAATTGAAAAGCTGTGGCAAATCAGATATAATAGCATGGAATAGCGGTAAGTTCAAATCGTTATTGCTGAAAAATATGTCCTGTAAAGGATCACTTTTGCACAGTGCAAATAATTAATGTGGGGGATTATTATGAAAAATACAACACTGGTCATTATGGCCGCAGGATTAGGAAGCCGCTTTGGCGGAGGAATCAAGCAGTTGGCACCGGTAGGTCCAAATGGTGAAATCATTATGGATTATTCCATCCATGACGCATTAGAAGCTGGATTTAATAAGATCGTATTTATTATCCGTAAGGATTTAGAGGAGACCTTTCAGGAGGTCATTGGAAACCGAATCGCAAAGGTAGCAGATGTAGCTTATGCATTCCAGGAATTGGATGATCTGCCAGAAGGCTTTTCCAGACCAGAAGAACGTACCAAGCCATGGGGAACCGGCCAGGCTGTACTGTCCTGTAAGGATATTGTAAAGGAGCCATTTGTGGTGATCAATGCAGATGATTACTATGGCAAGGAAGCCTTTGTAAAGGTACATGACTACCTGGTAAATGCAGATGAGTCTGGAGATAAGTTTGATTTCTGTATGGCAGGATTTATTCTGGAAAACACCTTAAGTGAGAATGGTACCGTATCCAGAGGTGTCTGTGTAGTAGACGAAAAGGATACTTTGACTGATGTCATTGAGACTCATGAAATTGGCCGTCAGGCAGATGGCACAGTAACCTGTATCCGTAACGGTGAGACTGTTGTCTTAGATCCAAAGAGCCATGTATCCATGAATATGTGGGGACTTACACCTGGATTTTTCAATGTATTAGAAGAAAAGTTCAAGGACTTTTTAAGCAAGGTTCCGGAAGGCAATATTAAGCAGGAGTATCTGCTTCCGGATATCATTGACCAGATGTTAAAGGGTGGACAGGCCGATGTGACAGTATTGGAAAGTACTGATAAGTGGTTTGGTGTTACATATGCAGAAGATAAGGCGACTGTAATGGAAGCATTTGCGAAACTGATTGCAGAGGGTGTATACAAGAGTCCACTGTTTTAAGCAAAAGGGAGATTCCTCCCTGTATAGATGCTTTCAAGCTTGCAGATAAAATGTACGGGAGAGGAGATCAGATGGTTTCAGCAAAAATTATAGTAGCAACACATAAAAAATACTGGATGCCTTCTGATTCTTGCTATATTCCCATGCATGTGGGCAGGTGCAGCGGCCGTGACATTGGTTATCCAGGAGATGATACGGGAGATAATATTTCTGCCAAGAACCCTTATTATTGTGAGCTTACCGGTCTGTATTGGAGCTGGAAAAACCTGGATACGGATTATCTGGGACTGGCGCATTACCGCAGACATTTTTCTGCAAAGCCCTGGTGGTATCGTCTCACCCATACAAAAAAAGAGTGTGTGCTGACGGAACAGGAGTTGGAAAAGCTGCTTACAAAGTATGATGTGATTCTTCCAAGACGGCGAAATTATGTCATAGAGAATATCCGGGATCATTATTTACATACGCATTATAAAGAGCCATTAGAAGAAATGGAACGGCTGCTGGCAGAGTGTTATCCGGAATATGTGGAAACATATGGACGGGTGATGCGGCGCAGGACGGCTTGTATGTTTAACATGTATATTATGCGTAGAGATTTATCGGATGCATACTGTGAATGGATTTTTGATTTGTTGAAACAGTTGGAACCCAGAATTGATATCTCCGGTTATTCGCCGTTTCAGGCCAGAGTTTATGGCCGGCTCAGTGAGTTACTGTTTAATGTATGGATAGAACAGAATGTGACATCATATAAATCTATCCCTGTTCTTTATATGGAAGATGCAAAATGGCTTCGTAAGGGCTGGCGTTTTCTGAAAAGCAAGATGATGAATCAATTGTATGATTAATTGCATAAGACAGATGATCGCTGCAGACGGAATGGATTTTCGCCTGCAGCATTTTTGTGGAAAGCAGACAATTTTTGTAAATATTTGTAAGAAAAACGTAAAAAAAATAGGAATGGGTTGAAATAATTACCAAACTATTATATAATACGTAACGTTGACCTGACGCAGGCAGGGTAAAAAGCAGTATTGTGTGTTTGGTTTCCTTTACATATCATGGTTCACATGTGGAAATATTAAGAACATCTTATTGCGGTGTGAAGATGCTGTAAACGCATCAGAATATCCAAAGTCCCACAGGGCGGGGGAATTGTGATGTATAGGTGCAGGAGAAAAAATGAAAAAAATAATTAGTGATTTAAAAAAGTATGGAAAATACGTGATTTATGCCGGACAGTCTGAGTTAAAGACCGAAGTAGCAAACTCTTATTTAAACTGGCTTTGGTGGATTATTGAGCCTATTTGCTTTATGTTGTTATATACATTTGTATTTGGAGTGGTATTTAATTCCAGCAAGCAGTATTTCCCGTTGTTTGTATTTATTGGCATTACCATGTGGGATTTTTTCAACAGAATGCTCACAGCCAGTGTAAAAAGCATTAAAAACAATAAGCCTATTGTATCCAAAGTATATATTCCCAAATATATGCTGATTCTGGTAAAGGCTTATGTAAATGGATTTAAAATGCTGGTGTCTTTTCTGGTTATTGTGGTGATGCTGATCGTATTCCGGGTTCCATTTACCTGGTATTATCTGTTTATAATCCCCATTTTGCTGACTTTGTTTATAGTGACTTTTGGTATCTGTACCATACTGCTGCATTTTGGGGTATATGTAGAGGATCTGGCCAATGTATTAAAGATCTTTCTTCGTATGATGTTTTATCTCACTGGTGTTTTTTATGATTTGCATGAAAAGGTGGGAGCCAGATTCGGAACCCAGGTTGCAAATATCATAACAGAGTGTAATCCAATAGCAGTTATGCTGGCATCCATGCGCCGGGTTATGCTGTATGGGGAGCTTCCTCATTATAAATGGCTGACTGCCTGGTTTATTTGTGGCGTGCTGCTGTCTTACTTTGGAATTCGTCTGATTTACAAGAACGAAAACAGCTATGTAAAGGTGATATAATACAATGAGCGAGTATGCAATTGAAGTAAAAAATCTATGTATTGATTATAAAAGCCTGAAATCCTATTCTATTAAGAAAATGCTCCTGAAAGGACAGCGGAATGATAATGAAGTGTTCCATGCAGTAAAGAATGTAAGCTTTTCTGTAGAAAAAGGAGAAATATGGGGCATCATCGGGAAGAATGGAAGCGGAAAGTCTACACTGCTGAAAGCCATTGCCGGGATCTTTTCTGCAGACAGCGGCAGTATTGATTTAAAAGACCATTCCGTATCCCTCCTTTCCATTGGGGTAGGTTTCCAGAAAAATCTTTCCGGCAGGGAAAATATTATGTTAAGCGGCATGCTTCTGGGCTTTTCCGAAGAACAGGTGCTGGAAAAGATGGATGAGATCATTGCCTTTTCCGAGTTGGAGGATTTTATAGATAAGCCGGTACGGACTTATTCCAGTGGTATGCATTCTAAGCTGGCATTTTCTATTACAGCAGTTCTGGAGACAGAGATTATGCTGGTAGATGAGGTGCTTAGTGTAGGTGATGAGCATTTTAAGAAAAAAAGTCTGAAAAAGATGAAGAGCCTGATCAATGATAAAAATCGTACGGTATTGATCGTTTCCCACAGCATTCCAACTCTAAAGGAGCTTTGTACCAAGGTTATGTGGATGCACAATGGGGAGGTCAAGAAGATTGGAGAACCGGAAGCAGTATTAAAGGAATATTCCGAGTTTATGAAGTAAAGGTGAATCTCATGGGACTAAAATCATTTTCTGCCTTTAAGCAGATGGCAGCTGAGAGCAGCCGGTTATATACACTGACTGAGGAAGATACCAGAAAGGTGCAGCAGAAGCTTTTGGATATGATGCAGGATATAGACCAGTTCTGTACCCGCAGCCATCTGACTTATGTAATGACCGGAGGCTGTGCACTGGGAGCAGTACGGCATCAGGGCTTTATTCCCTGGGATGATGACATTGATATCTGTATGCCAAGAGAAGATTATGACCGGTTTGCCAGGGAATTTGCGAAAGAATACGATGCAAAATATCATGTGCAGGAAATTCATACTTGTCCGGATTATGATTTAAACTTCATGAAAGTTCGGCTGAAAGGAACTTCTTTTTGCGAATTGTTAGACCCGGAGCCGGAAAAAGCAGGTATATTTATCGATATTTTTCCCATTGAACATGTATATATGTCTTCCTGGAAACGCAGCCTTCAGCATCTGTATTCTGATGGTCTGCAGTTTATCTGCTCCTGCGTACGGATTCGCAGCAAAAAAGAACGCTTGTTAGAGTACGCCCAGAACAAAGAAATTGTGAAGATGATCCAGCTGAAATCTGCCATAGGAACGCTGTTTTCTTTCAGGAGCCTGCGTGACTGGCTGCTGTTAACAGAACGCTTTGTCAGCAGGTGCAGGGAAAAAGATTCTTCTTTGATTTCCATACCGGTAGGCAGGGGACATTTCAAAGGAGAATTGTATCCTGCAGACTGGTTTTATCCCCCAAAAAGGATGGATTTTGCAGGACACAGCTTTGCATTTCCGGCTAAAACAGAGAATTATTTAAAGCAGATGTATGGAGACTTCATGTCCATTCCTCCGAAAGAGCAAAGAGAGCATCATTCTGTGCTGTCCTTTGATTTAGGAGAAGCAGACGAGGTCTGATAATCCAACAGGGCAGAGGCAGAGGCTTTCTGCCTTTTTCCATTGTTTTTCAATAGATATATTGGAGCAGCAGATGTTACAGAATTTCAATATATGATTGAAAAAATAGAAGATATGTAATATAATTAATATTATTGTAAAGGTTTTATATGTCTTTTATCTGGGATAGAAGGTGCATAAACAGAATCAGGCAGTTGTTTTTTGGATAAGGAGGTTTCATCCAGCAGGATGAAGGAATCTATGGAAGTTAGAATTCTGACCAATGATGAGAAAAAAAGAATTGCTGCAAGGCGTATTCAGATTGCGGTGCTGTCAGTTTTTATAGTGGTATTCTGTCTGTTAAGTGGTGTGATTGGTGCCTATCTTTATATTCGCACTTCGCTGAATAACATGAATTACGAAGAAGACCCTTATGAAATCGTGCTGAATACTGACATAGAGATTGAAACAGATAAAGATTTAGAGGGAAGTGTGATTGATGAGGAGCAGCAGGCTCTTATCGAGCAGGCCATGCAGGAAAACTTAAACTCTGGCTTGATCAGCACATCCCATGTAATCAATATTCTGCTTGTAGGTACAGATAAGCGGGATGATACCTGGGCCGGCAATTCAGATGCTATGATAGTGGCATCTATTAACAATAATACCAAGGAAATTATTTTAACTTCTATTATGCGGGACACCTATGTAACCATACCGGACTATGGCAATGGCAAAATTAATCTGGCCCATGCATTAGGCGGTGCACCTTACCTGACTCAGACCATAGAAGCCAATTTCGGAATTGATATCAATTATTATGCTTCCGTGAATTTTAACAGTTTCATTTCCATCATTGATATTATGGGCGGAATCCCCATGTATGTAACCCCGGAGGAAGTCCGGGTGGCCAATAAATATATCGATGATATGTACAGGGAAGGAAATATTACAGAAAAGGGTGAATATCTTCCGGAAGAAGGGGGAAACCTGTATTTGACAGGTACACAGGCTTTGGCTTTTTCCCGTATCCGTTATGTAGGAAATTCTGATTATGAGCGAACTGAGCGGCAGCGCAGAGTACTTGAGGAAGTGTTTACCAAGGCACGATCTCTTTCTCTGAGTCAGCTCACCCAGATCGTGAATGAAGTAGCCCCTTATGTAACACATAATATTCCAAATGAAGAGTTGATGAATCTGGTGCTGATGCTGCCTACCTTGATGTCTTATGATTTTGTATCAGAGAGGATCCCTTATGATGGCTTGTACCAGATGGTAATTATCAATAATCAGGATATGCTGGTGCCGGATTGGCCATCTACGATTTCCAGGCTGCAGAATACGATTTACCGCAATGTTTCCACGGAAGATCTGGAAGAAGATGCCCGCAAGAAGGAAACGGTTGAGCAATCAGAGGCGCTCCAGAGCGAAACCATCGGGGAAGCTGAAGCATTGCAGAATGAAGCGCAAGGGATTTTGGAATAGATCCTGGAAAACCATACAGATAGTGCAGGTGACTGCACAGTTTTAAATCCCCTGTCATATGACAGGGGATTTGTTATGATATAGAAAATTCATCTGCGTTTATTGGTACCTGACTTGTTGGGAAGGAAAGAGAAAATATGAAAGGCATTGTAGTAGTGGCAACCCATAAGGATTACTGGATGCCGAAAGAAGATTGTTATCTGCCGGTACAGGTAGGGCGGAAAAAAGCAAAAAAACATTTGGCTTTTGCTGGTGATGATACAGGTGTGGAGATTTCTTCCAAAAACGGAGGGTATTGTGAATTGACAGGATTGTACTGGGCCTGGAAAAATCTTACAGGGGATTATTTAGGGCTGGTACATTACAGAAGGCACTTTTCCCTTTATTCCGGCTACAGACAGAAACAAATAGGCAGAAAACGGAGTATTCTCACAGAAGTACAGCTGAATGGTCTGTTAGAACGATACCAGATCATATTGCCCAAAAAGCGCCGATACTATATAGAGTCTGTTTATGAGCATTATATTCATACCCATTACAGAGAACCCTTAGATAAAACAAGAGAAATGATAGCCCGGTTTTATCCGGAATACTTAGATGCCTTTGACCAGGTGATGAAGTGCCGTTCTGCCTGTATGTTTAACATGTTTATTATGAAATGGCAGGATGCAGACAGATATTGCAGCTGGATCTTTGAGATTCTGGAACGACTGGAAAATCAGATCGATACCAGCCACTATAGTCCATTTCAGGCCAGGGTCTATGGCAGGATCAGCGAATTGCTGTTAAATGTATGGGTGATGAAGGAAAAATTACAGGCAGTATATCTTCCGGTGGCTTATTTAGAATCCCCTATGTTTTTTAGAAAGGCATATAAGCTTTTGAAAAGTAAGGTGCTGCATCAGTATTATTGAAAAAGCAACAATAAAAGTGGATTAAAAGCAGAAAAGTGTGAATAAAATCGGAATCTCGATTCGATTTTGTTCACACTTCTCTTTAAATATGCTATAATGAGTAATGTCCATTCTATGGAAGAGTACATAAAATAGATTATACTCTGCCAGACAGAAGCTGCCACATGTCAATACTGGCAGATCAAGTTACAGAAAATCAGGCTGCCGTTGCAGCAGAAATAGAGGTAAAGATGGGTAAATATTTTGGAACAGACGGTTTCCGGGGAGAGGCCAACAAAGAACTGACAGTAGAACATGCCTTTCAGATAGGACGTTTTCTGGGCTGGTATTACGGTCAGGAGCATAAGTGCCGGGTTATCATTGGTAAGGATACCAGAAAAAGCAGCTATATGTTTGAATATGCATTGTCAGCAGGACTGACTGCTTCCGGTGCAGATGTGTACCTGCTCCATGTGACTACCACACCAAGTGTATCATATGTAGCCAGGACAGAGGGATTTGACTGTGGCATTATGATTTCAGCCAGTCATAATCCTTATTATGATAATGGAATCAAGCTTATTAACGGTCACGGGGAGAAGATGGAAAAGGAAGTCATCGAGAAGGTAGAAGCCTACTTGGATGGGAAAATCCCAGCGGCTCCTTTGGCACACCGTGAGCAGATTGGAAAAACCATAGATTATATTGAAGGCAGAGAACATTATATCTGGTATCTGGAGTCGATTGCCAAAGCATCCAGAGGGCCTATGCCTTTTGCTGGAAAGCGTATTGGCCTGGATTGTGCCAACGGCAGTGCATCTGCCATTGCAGGACGTATTTTTACTGCTTTGGGCGCAGATGTGACAGTGATTCACAACCAGCCAAATGGCAGAAATATCAATGAAAGATGCGGCTCTACCCATATTGAGGATTTACAGGAACTGGTCAGGAAGCAGGGATTGGATGCAGGTTTTGCGTTTGATGGTGATGCTGACCGGTGTCTGTGTGTAGATGAGCATGGGGAATTGGTGGATGGAGATAAGATTATTTATATTTATGGTGCTTATTTAAAGCAGGCAGGCCGTCTGAAAAACAATACAGTAGTCACTACGATTATGTCCAATTTAGGATTGTATAAAGCTTTGGATGCCCTGGATATCCATTATGAAAAGACTGCAGTAGGAGATAAGTATGTATATGAGAATATGGTAGCCTACGGACATATCATTGGCGGTGAACAGTCTGGCCATATTATTTTCAGTGAATATGCCAATACCGGAGATGGTATTCTGACTTCCCTGCAGATGATGGATGTGATGCTGGATACTGGCAAGACCCTTGCAGAGCTGACAGCACCGGTAAAGATTTATCCGCAGCTGTTAAAAAATGTAAGGGTAACTGACAAGTCCAAGGCACAGTCTGATGAGGCTGTTCAGGCTGTAATTGCCCAGGTCGCAGAAGAACTGGGAGACAATGGCCGGATTCTGGTAAGGGAAAGCGGCACAGAGCCACTGGTACGTGTAATGGTAGAAGCAGCAACTGTCCAGATCTGCGAAAAGTATGTGGATATGGTAATAGATGTGATTGCAGCCAGAGGGTATCAGGTATAAATGAAGGAGGTATCATATGTGTGGAATTGTTGGATATGTAGGTGAGGCACAGGCGGCACCCCTTTTGTTAGATGGTCTGGCAAAGTTAGAGTACAGAGGATATGATTCAGCTGGTCTGGCAGTATTTAATGGAACAGAACTGCAGATTGTAAAGGCTAAGGGCCGTCTGCAGGTACTGCGGGAACTGACAGCAGATGGAACCCAGATCTCTGGAAGTATTGGCATTGGCCATACCAGATGGGCTACCCACGGAGAGCCTTCCGTAGCCAATGCACATCCTCATTTTAATGAGAATAAAAGTATTGCAGTAGTGCACAATGGTATTATTGAAAATTACCAGCAGTTAAAAGAACGTCTGGAGCGCAGAGGCTATGTATTTGCTTCTCAGACTGATACAGAAGTAATTGTCCATCTGCTGACTGATTTTTACAAGGGAGATCCATTGGAAGCAGTGGCAAAGATGCTCACCCGTGTAGAAGGTTCCTATGCCCTGGGAATCATATTTAAGGAGCATCCGGATGTGTTGTATGCAGTGCGTAAGGATAGTCCGCTGATCGTTGGTATTTCACAGGAAGGCAATTTCATTGCTTCGGATGTACCAGCAATTTTAAAGCATACCAGAGATGTATATTATATTGACAATCAGGAGATTGTAGCCTTAAAAAAGGATGCAGTGACCTTTTACAACATCGACTTAGAGGAACAGTCCAAAGAACTGGTGACAGTAGACTGGGATATGGAGGCTGCAGAAAAGGGCGGCTATGAGCATTTTATGCTGAAGGAAATCTATGAGCAGCCAAAAGCTGTGAGAGATACCATTAGTCCCCGTATCAAAAATGGCAGAATCGTGCTGGATGAGCTGGATATGAGTGATGAGGAAATCTGTCACTTGCGTAAAATTTATATCATAGCCTGCGGTTCTGCATATCATGCAGGATTTACCGGAAAATATGTGATAGAGCAGCTGGCGCGAATTCCGGTAGAAGCAGACCTGGCCAGTGAATTCCGTTACCGCAATCCCATTATCGAACCCAATTCCCTGGCGATTATCGTAAGCCAGTCAGGGGAGACAGCAGACTCCCTGGCAGCGCTGAGAGAGTTAAAGAAACAGGGTGTGCCCGTAGTAGGACTTGTGAATGTAGTAGGAAGTTCTATTGCCAGGGAAGCGGATAAGGTACTTTATACATGGGCAGGTCCGGAAATTGCAGTGGCAACGACCAAGGCGTACAGTACCCAGCTGGCGGCCCTGTATCTGCTGGCCATTCACTTTGGTAAAGTAAGAAACCAGATTACAGAAGAAGCATATGGAGAGCTGATTGCAGAACTGCAGAGCCTTCCGGATAAAATTATGACCCAGTTAGGAGACAAAGAGCGGATTCAGTGGTTTGCAAGTAAGTTTGCAGGCAGCCGGGATATTTTCTTTATTGGCAGAGGAGTAGATTATGCCACTTCTCTGGAAGGATCCTTGAAATTAAAAGAGATTTCCTATATTCATTCTGAAGCCTATGCTGCAGGTGAATTAAAGCATGGAACCATTTCCCTTATTGAGCAGGGAATTCTGGTGGTAGCCATTGCTACACAGCCGAATCTGTATGAAAAGATGGTCAGCAATATGGTAGAGGTAAAATCCAGGGGTGCATATGTAATGGGACTTACCAGTGCCGGGAATTATGCTATGGAGGATACTGCCAACTTTACTGTATATGTACCAAAAACCCTCCCATGCTTTACCACATCTCTGGCTGTGATTCCGTTACAGCTTCTGGCATATTATGTATCTCTGGCCAAAGGTCTGGATGTGGATAAGCCAAGAAATCTGGCAAAATCAGTAACTGTAGAGTAAGCAGAATGTATAAGCTTGTTCCATAAGTCTCAGTGCGTCATACGTGCGTCAGGACAGGGCAAGGGATATACAAACGTAATGAAAAGAGTCCTGCCCAGTAACTGTTCAGAAGCCGCTGTTTCGTGGGGATGCTGTAAAAAATCCCCAGTTTTGTCAGCAAAGATCCATCCATCAAGGTGATTTTCTGGATTTTTGCTGATATCTGTGAGGGCGTTGAACAGATACCCTGCTTATAAAATTGGAAGGTGAGCCGTATTGACAGGGCGGTAGTATGGAGAGCAATTATGAATTTACCAGTGGAAGATGGTATGTTGTCTGTGGTAATTCCTTCTTATAATGAGGAATTAAATATTCTGAACACAGCAGCAACGGTAGCACATATATTAGAAAAAAATCAAATCCCTTTTGAAATTATTTTTGTAGATGACGGTTCTAAGGATCACACCTATGAAAAAATCAAAGAAGCCAGAGCAGCAGACTGTCGTGTACGTGGAGCCAAATTTAGCCGAAATTTTGGCAAAGAATCCTGCATTTTTGCAGGCCTTTCCCTGGCAAAGGGAGCATGTGCAGTGGTAATGGACTGTGATTTGCAGCATCCTCCGGAAGTCATTCCCAAAATGTATGCTTTATGGCAGGAAGGGTATGAGGTTATTGAAGGTGTAAAAGCAGACAGGGGAAAAGAAAGCCTGGCTCACAAAATGTCCGCGGGCCTGTTTTACCGGGTAATCAGTAAATGCTCCGGTATTGATATGGAATCTTCATCAGATTTCAAATTGTTAGACCGGAAGGTAGTGGATACTTTAACCGAGTTAAAGGAGCGGAATACCTTCTTTAGAGCTTTGTCCTTCTGGGTAGGCTATCGTTCTACTTCCATTGAGTTTGAAGTGGCAGAGCGGGAGTTTGGTGTAACCAAATGGTCTGTTAAGAGCCTGGCAAAGTATGCAGTGAATAATGTTACATCATTTTCTGCGGCACCTTTGTATTTTGTTATGGTAGTAGGTGTGATTTTTACAGTGTGTGCTGCAATACTGGGAATTCAGACTTTGATACGGTTTGTGTTAGGCTATGCGGTAGAGGGATTTACCACAGTTATTCTGCTGTTATTGGTCATTGGAGGTCTGCTGATGCTGAGCCTGGGCATTATCGGTTATTATGTTGCCAAAATTTATGACGAAATAAAAGAGCGTCCCAGATATATTATCAGTGAGACCATCTAAAGCCTGCGGTTTCATGCTGCCCGGTTGGGAGGTATGAAACCGCTGTTGGCATTGGTAAGTACTTGCCCAACCCATTGTCCGCCAGCTGTATCTGAATGGGCTGCTGTGGAACAGAGGCTGGATGGATTGTTTCTAAGCAGGACTCTTGAAAACGCCGGTCCTTAGATAACAGATTTGAAAATACAGCAGGAAGCAAACTATGTTTGATTGCTGCTGTATTTTCAAATCTGTTATCTTAGTACCGCTGCGTTTTCACCGAAGCGGGAGCGTGTCCTGCGTGAAACAATCCATCCAGCCTCTGTTCGACTGCAGCCCATTCTGATACAGCTGGCGGACATTGGGTTGGACAAGTACGCAGCGCATTTGTGAAAAAGAAGGAGAGTAATGCAGATATGAAAACAGGACTGGTATTGGAAGGCGGCGCTATGCGGGGGATGTATACCGCTGGTGTGCTGGATGTGATGTTAGAACAGCAGATACAGGTAGATGCTGTTGTGGGTGTTTCTGCAGGAGCTGTGTTTGGATGCAATTATAAATCCAGACAAATTGGGCGTACGATCCGTTATAATAAGGCTTACAGCAAAGACCCAAGGTATATGAGCATCCGTTCTCTGCTGAAGACAGGTGATCTGTTTGGAGAGGAATTTTGCTATCATCAGATACCGGAACAGCTGGATCCATTTGATATCGAGACGTTTCAGAGCAATCCGGTGGAATTCTATGTAGTTGCCACAGATGTACATACAGGTAAGCCAGTCTATCATAAGTGCACAGATGGCAGGGATGAGGATCTGCAGTGGATGCGTGCGTCTGCTTCTATGCCAGTGGTATCCAGAGTGGTGTCAGCAGGAGGATACGAAATGTTGGACGGAGGTATTTCAGATTCTATCCCGGTGAACTGGTTCCGCAGCCAGGGGTATGAAAAGTCTATTGTTGTCCTGACGAGAGCAGAAGGGTACCGGAAGAAAGAAGGATCTCCAAATCCAGCGATTTCCTTTGCATTGCGTAAATATCCGGCTATGGTACAGGCTATGGCAGACCGGGCAGTGATGTACAACAGCCAGCTGGATGAAGTAGAACGTCTGCAGAAGGCAGGTGAGATCTTTGTTCTGTGTCCAAGCAGTCCTATCACCATATCCCGTACAGAGCGTGATCCAGAAAAACTGCAGCAGGTTTATGATCTGGGACGTAAGGATGCTTTGAATCATTTGGAAACTATGAAACGCTTCTTGCAGAAAGCCAATGTATAATAATAGGGTGCCCCACAATGCTTTGGAAGGAACGGATCACAGCTGTGTTCCGGCAGGGGAATGATTGTTTTACGCAGGACCCGCTCTCGCTTCGGTGAAAACGCAGCGGATTCTAAGATTTCGAATAGCAAGACAACAGGTACAGCAGAAAATAAAAACTTTCTGCTGTACCTGTTGTCTTGCTATTCAAAACCTAAGAACCGGCGTTTTCAAGAGTCCTGCTTAAAAACAATCATTCCCCCGCCGGGACACAGCTGTGATCCGTTCCTTCCAAAGCATTGTGGGGCACCACATAACTGTTGTCGTAAAAAGGGGAGCGTTGATTCATAACAACGTTGTGGATGTCTGCGAATCATATATCCATTGCACTGAACGCAGACTTGCGTTGGCTCAATTTCCGCTTATTCAGCAAGATAAGCCTCACAAATCTCGATTACTTTTTCCATGGCAGCCTTACCAGGTGCGCCAATGGTAAGACGCTTTTCTACGCAGGTCTTTAAGCTGATGGCGTCATAAATATCTTCTTCAAATACTGGGCTGATTGCCTTAAACTCTTCTAAAGTCATATCATCCAGCGCAATATTCTGATCAATACAATAAAGAACCAGCTGTCCTACAATACCATGGGCATCTCTAAATGCCACACCATGATTTACCAGATAATCTGCTGCATCAGTGGCATTGGTAAAGCCATTCTTTGCACTTGCTTCCATCTCAGCCTTGCGGAAGGTAATGGTGGAGATCATACCGTTAAACAGAGCCAGACAGCCCTTAGCGGTATCAATGGCATCAAAGGTCAGCTCTTTATCCTCCTGCATATCCTTATTGTATGCCAGTGGCAGTCCCTTCATAGTCGTCAGCAGGGAAATGAGGGCACCGTATACACGGCCTGTTTTTCCGCGTACCAGCTCTGCAATGTCAGGATTCTTTTTCTGGGGCATAATGCTGCTGCCGGTGCTGTAAGCATCATCAATTTCTACAAAGCGGTATTCATTGCTGTTCCAGATGATGATCTCTTCAGAGAAACGGCTTAAATGCATCATAATGGTAGACAGGGCGCTTAAGAATTCGATCAGGTAATCACGGTCGGAAACACCATCCATACTGTTTAAGGTAGGACCATCAAAGCCCAACAGGGCAGCCGTGTAATCTCTGTCCAGAGGATAGGTGGTACCTGCCAGAGCGCCGCTGCCAAGAGGACAGTAATTCATACGCTTGTAAATGTCTGCCAAACGGCTTCTGTC
Source organism: Lachnospiraceae bacterium (assembly GCA_045127535.1). Taxonomy (GTDB): domain Bacteria; phylum Bacillota; class Clostridia; order Lachnospirales; family Lachnospiraceae; genus UBA2942. The sequence continues at coordinate 22,118 of JBGVQN010000022.1, forward strand.
CCGTTTGAACATTTCGAAGTAAGCCCCGATGTGATGTGCCAGGGTTACAGGCTGTGCCTTCTGCAGGTGAGTAAAGCCTGGCATATAGGTTTCTGTATTTTCTTTCATAATCTGCAGCAAGGAAGTTAACAGCTCTTTTAACAGCTCATCGGTGGCCAGAACCTCGTCTCTGGTGTACAGACGCATATCCAGTGCAACCTGGTCGTTGCGGCTTCTGCCGGTGTGCAGCTTTTTGCCAACATCTCCCACACGTGCAATGAGGTTTTCCTCTACAAAAGAGTGGATATCCTCACTGGTTTCGTTAAACTCCAGTGTGCCATTGGTAATGTCTTCCTTGATACTTGTGAGTCCGGCAATGATCTGCTCTTTTTCAGCATCGGTTAAAATGCCCTGCTTTGCCAGCATAGTGACATGTGCAATGCTGCCGTCAATATCCTGACTGTAAAATTTACGGTCGAATGGAAGGGAAGCATTAAAATTGTGTGCCAGCTGATTAGTCTCCTTTGTGAAGCGTCCGCCCCATAGTTTCATGTTGTACCTCTTTCTTGCTGCATATAGAATCCCGGCCCGCAGCAGCAGTATAATTTAGAGCCGGAATAGCAAATATAGGAAGGCAGAAAAGGTTCTGCCAGTTTTGGTGTTTGCAATATTTTGAATATGCCAGTATTGGATAGGTTTAATATACACCTTTTCCAGGTCTGAAACAATCTCAAATTTCCAGTTATTTGGAACCTCTTAATCATTCTCAGGATCTTTAAAAGACGCATCAATGGAGTCATCAATGGAGTCATCAATGGAGCCATCAATGGAGTCATTAATGGAGTCGTTAATGGAGTCGTTAACGGAGTCGTTAACAGAGTCATCAATGGCTGTTTCTGTGGATACCGGAACCATCTCTGCTTTGATATCTTCATCCTGCAAAAGAGGAGATTCTGCTGCTGAATCAGGTGTAGTTGTCTGAATATCCGTGTCAGTAGATAAAACAGTAGTATCAATTGCTTCAGATGCTGCATCTGCTGCATCTGAGGTATCTGCTGCATCTTTGATATCCAGGGAAACTGTTTTGCGGCGTCTTTGCAGCAGCGCTCCTATACCTACGATCAACAGGAAGATGATCAGGCTGGCTATGCTGATATAGATTCCTTCTGTCAATCCTTCTGCTTGATAGGAGAATTTCAGGGTATGGGTGCCGGGAGTCAGTGAAATGCTGATCAAAGCATCTTCAAATTTCTGGATTTCTACTTCCTCGCCGTCTACTGTAACAGTAAAGCCTGGGTCGTAAGGAATGCTGGTTAAGAGCAGTCCTCCGTCTTCTGTTGTAATGTGTGCTTCTATGGTGGTGTTGTCATAGGAATCTACTACCATCTGTTCTTGCGCTAATGTCTCCAGGACAGTGATCATCTTATCTTCATCCAGAACATAGGCATATGTGGTCATAGGGCCTTCATCTTCTGTATAAAGATAAATGGTTTCGCCAGCAGTATGATATCCCAGATCCAGAATGTATCCCCGATTCACATTGGTGAATTCCTGGGAGGTATTGTCATTGTAACGTGCAGTTACGGTTTTCACATTGCTGGTTTTTTCTATATAAGCATAGACCAGTCCGTCTGTATTTACTGTAATCATAGAACTGGTAGAAGCTGATGAAGAACAGGAAGTAGGATAGAACATCTGATCCACTCCCGCTACAGCCTGGCCAAAAGCATTCTGTGTCAGAATGGGATTATAGTAAGTGGTGTCCCAGTTTGCAGCCAGATCCTCATCTACCATAAAGCCCAGCTCTAAGGCATATTTATTCTGGTACAGGCTCATAGTTTCTGTCTTGGCAAACAGGCTGTACAGACTGCTTTCATCCAATTCCGTTTTTGACAGCGAATATTTCACATTCAGAAGTGCCAGTGTAAGGGGCGTGGAACCTTTCATACTGTAAGCGTTGGTAGAACCCTCCATACCCAGCATTTTATATAGTGAAGTAATGTTTGCATTGGCAGAAGAAGAAAAGATAGAACCAGATTGATAATCCAGCCAAGCACCGTCATTTTTGGTGCGGGTAGATACTTTTTCAATACGGAAAAATTCCGAATCCTCGTACTTTTCTGCTGTACGTATGAGGCTGGCTGCAGCGCTGTCTTCTTCTGTATAAGTGGTACGTGAGGAAGTGGTAATACTGGTAAGCCCTGTATTAATGGTCATTTCTACCATCAGAACCACCAAAGCCAGCATAATGGTTGTATACCTACTGGCACTGCCCTTACGAATCAGGTAAAGAATCCCTCCATACATACCAGCAAAGAGAATGCTGAACAGATAGACCCACCAGTGAAAAGCATCGTCGGTGATCAGCTTTTCGGCAATTAGGATGAAGCCAATGATGAGCCACATACTGCCCAGAATTTCCTTGGAAGTACGTTTTTTTACTCCCAGGAAACCCTTATACGCCATAGATAAGAGCAGGAAAATGTACAGGAATGAGTGTCTTGCAGGCAGGGAATTTGGAAAATGGAAACCATGCCAGATATAGTTGAGCACCTTCAGACTGAAAGTGAACAGGAAAAACAGTACCATAATAAAATAGCAGATTTTTTCCTTTGCCGATACTTTCTTGTTGCATACATACAGCGGCAGCAATACCAAGGGAGCAATGCCGCAGAAAATATTAGGCCAGTGATCCAGTCCCTGCTCCGTCTCCACGCCGATCAGATGTCTGCCCAGCATTTCAAACATAGTAAAATAGCTGTCCAGATTCATTGGAAAAGTAGAGGAAGCAGAAGCAGTTAACTGAAGTGCTTTCATTGCAGGCAGCAGCATTATGGCTGCCATACCTCCTGCCAACAGGGAATAAAAAGCAAACAGGGCAAAACGCTGAAGATAATGCTTTAAGGTGGTGCGCATCTGCACAGAACCATCTTCCTGGCGTACGATCATGGAATCACTGGAAACAATGAGCTGTACCACAAAATAAATCACCAGGAACATGCAGATCATAATGGAGATGTAATAGTTGGTACAGATGGCAAGTGCCAGGAACAGGGTGTAGTAGCCGCCCTTTTTTTTCTGGATCAGACGCTCCAGTCCCAAAGCAACCAGAGGAAACAGCCAGATACAGTCTAGCCACATCACATTCCAGCTGTAGGCAGCTACATAGCCGGACAGAGCATAGAGGATGCCAAAGAAAGCAGTACTGACATCAGACCGGCAGTTATGCTTTGCCAGGTAATAAGCCATGGAAGCGCCAGCCAGTCCGATTTTTACAATGGCGCCGTAAGAAATAAATTCGATCACATATTCAGCAGGCCACAACAGCAGAAGCAGGTTAAATGGACTGCACAGATAATAGGCAAACAGGGAAACCATGTTGGTACCCAGACCAATATTCCAGGTGTATTCCAGACTCTCGCCTGCCTGCAGTGCCTGACGCAGCATCTGGTGAAATGGCGCGTACTGGTGATACAGGTCGGTACGGAGAAAACTGTTGTTTCCGAACGGATAAATACCACGCTGAATGAATAAAATCAGCATAATGCTTACTGGAATGATAAATGCCAGCAGGCAGGGAAACACGTAACGATTGGTGAATTTTTTTTTCATAGCAGGCTCCCTTCTCTGCAGTCAGGACTGCACCGGGGAGGTGCTGTCTGCAGTTTTTGGTTTTTTGAATATGAGAAATTTGCTGGCAAAATAATTGGCTACCATAACAAAGAAATTGGAAAGAATTTTTGCAATGCCGTTGATCAGACCCAGATGATCTACGGTCACAACCATAAAAACCACATCAAAAAGGCCCGATAAGATCCTGCAGGAAATAAATGGAAGAAATTCTTTCCATACAACAGCAGGCTGCCAGGATTTGCTGCAGAATACAAATAATTTATTGGCAAAAAAAGCAAAGATGACAGCAGCCAGCCAGGAAATAACAGTAGAAAGCATAGTGGACATGTGCAGCATATCGTAAGCTGCAAAGTTTACCACCCAGTTTACGATGGTGGTCATAACACCCCAGAATACATAGCTGATGGTTTCACGGTTAACCAACCGTTTCACCAGGGGGTGATCATATAGTTTTTTTAACATAGCAGTAACCTCCGTTTTGTAGAAGTGTGTCTGAATAGTATGGTATAAGTAAAAAAACCTTTGAAAATCTGACTTTACACAACTCGAAATATATTGTAGTATAGCAGATATCAATTGTAAATAGTTAAAAGAAAAGAAAAAATGAAAGCCAGTACCTAAAAATTTGTGAGCTGGCAGCAGAGGAAAGATGGTTTTATGAATAGAGAAAACAGAAGTGAATGGTTTGAAAAGTTAAAAAATGAGGAAAAAAAATCCAAAAAAAATGTAGAAGAAATTCTGCAGGAACAGCGGGAACGGGTGAAAAAGCGTTCTGAAAGAAAAAAACGGAAGCTGGTCTGTCTTGGCACCGGGGCAATGATCGGCACAATTGTGCTGTGTGTTTTCCTGGTCAACATCCTGTCTTTTGGTGGACAGGATACATCAGAAAAACCGGACAGGCAGGGAATAGAAGAAACCACATCCCAGACAGAAGAAACGCCTGCTGAAACACAGCAGCTTCAGGATCAGGAAGCGGCTGCTACTGTTTCCGGAGAAAATGTATCTGCCAATGCCAGTGCGTTTTACGGCAATACCGTTTTGTCCACAGCAGGAGGTATTACAGTGGATATTTCCAAACTGATAACCCCTGATTGGATACAGGAAGATTATCTGACAGTAAATTCTTTTTCCAGACCCTGTATTGCCATGAACAGCATACAGCACATTGCGATCCATTATGTAGGCAATGCGGGAACCACTGCCAGCCAGAACCGCAGTTATTTCGAGAATCTGAAGGATACCCAGGAAAGAAAGGCCAGCTCCCATTTTGTAGTAGGGTTAGATGGGGAGATCATACAGTGTATCCCCTTAAATGAAATGTCCTATTGCACCAACGAGCGAAATGTGGATACCATATCCATAGAAGTCTGCCATCCGGATGAAGGAGGTCAGTTTACAGAGGCCACATATCAGTCTGTAGTCCGTCTGACTGCCTGGCTTTGTGAAAAATTTTCCCTGCCGGTAGAAAATGTGATCCGCCATTATGATGTAACAGGAAAGGTATGTCCTAAATATTATGTAGAACACCCGGATGCCTGGGACACACTGAAAGCAGACATTCAGGACTACATCACCCAGAATCCGGATATAAATTAAGGCTCCGGATAAGATGTTAAAGTTTTCTAAAACCATTGCTTTCTAATGGAAAAAATAATAAAGTATAGGGGGTGCAGAGAAATCTGTACTCCCTTTTATGTAAAACTGCTTATGTGTTGTAATTATGGTAACTGTTCAGAAGCTGCTATTTTTGTGAGGGTGCTGAACAGGTGCCAACGATCAAATTTTTCATGTAAAGTGAGGAACAGGAATGTCAAAATTCAGTGTAAGAAAGCCCTATACGGTGATCGTGGCGGTGCTGTTGGTTTTAATACTGGGTGTTGTTTCATTTACCCGTATGACCACAGACCTGCTGCCGGAAATGAATCTGCCTTATCTGGTTGTGATGACCACTTATCCAGGGGCCAGTCCTGAGAAGGTGGAGGAAACCGTTACAAAGACCCAGGAGGCATCTCTTGCCACCGTAAGCCAGGTAGAGAATATCCAATCCATTTCCAGTGACAACTATGCCATTGTGATTCTGGAATTTTCCTCAGATGTGGATATGAGCCAGGCTATGCTGGAAACCAGAGAAGAACTGGATGTGCTCAGTGCCAGTATGCCAGATGGGGTAGGCAATCCCATTATGATGCAGATCAGTCCGGATATGATGCCTGTTATGGTAGCGGCAGTAGACGGAGACGGATATGATACAGAAGAATTATCCAGACTGGTGTCTGAAGAAATTGCCCCAATATTAGAGGGGGTAGACGGTGTAGCTAGTGTAACGGTCAGCGGTGCCGTAGAACGAACCGAAAACATTGTCATCAGCCAGGAAAAAATTGATAAAGTCAATCAGCAGCTTCAGGAAAAAATAGAAGAACAGTTAGGCGAAGCGAAACAGCAGCTGTTGGATGCCAAAGAACAGATTGAGGCAGGAAAAGCTGAATTAGAATCCCAGATGTCTGCATATGAAGATGGCAGCATTCAGGCTGAGCAGGGTTTTTTACAGGGAAAATTAGAACTGTTAAAGATGGAAATTTCCATGAGCCAGTCTCAGGCAGATTTAGAGGAACAGAAAACCACAGTCCAGCAGTTAAGCGCTCTGCTGCCGGAATTGGAATCTGTTGTAGCACAGTTAGAATCCCAGAATGCAGAGGCAGATGCCAAGATCGCGGAATCAGAAGCTGAGGTGGCGCAGCTGCAGGCTTCTTATGATGCAGATAAGGCTGCGTATGACAGAAAGTATGCAGAAGTTATGGAACAACTGGAAGCTTTACAGAATTCTTCTGAAGAAGAATCTGCAAATGCAGAAGAAATTGCGGCTTTCAGAGCCCAAATTCAGGAATTAGAACAGAAACTTACAGAACTTTCTGAACAGCTGGAAAATGCAGAGGATGGAGAAACAGAGGCTATCCAGGAAAAAATGGCCCAGCTCACTGCCCAGCTGATCGAAACAGCTTCCCAGTTGGGAGATCTGTTATCCTCTTCAGAAGAAGAAGGGGCAGACAGCCAGTTAGCGGATGCGCTGTCCGGGCTGGCTACAGAAGCTGCATCCTTAGAACTGCGCAGACAGGAAATTGTTATGCGTCAGGAATTGCTGGAAGAAACAAAAGAGACGCTTGCATCCTCAGAAAGCGTAGCAGCAACTGCCAGAACCCAGTTAAATAATACCAGATCTCAGTTAGAGGCAGCCAATGCAGCCATTGCAGAGGCAGAAGCTGCCCTGGCCAATGGAAGCAGCCTGGTAGCAGCAAATCAGGATAATTTGAACAGTCAGGAAGCAAATACCAAGGGACAGTTGAACCAGGCGGGAGAGCTGCTGGAATCTGCTGCAGAGGAGCTTTCTGCTGGAGAGAAAGAAGTAAACAGCCAGCTGGAGAATTTTGATACCACGAAAGCAGAGGCTTTGGAGCAGGCAGCGCTGGAGGACATCATTACCACGGATATGGTGACTGCCATTTTGACTGCCCAGAATTTCAGTATGCCTGCAGGCTATGTGTCTGATGAGGACGGAACAGAATTCCTGGTACGTGTGGGAGATGAAATAGAGAGTCTGGAAGAACTGGAATCTCTGGTATTGTTTGATCCAGGTATGGAAGGCATTGACCCGATCTGCCTTTCTGATGTAGCAGATTTTTATGTAACAGACAATACAGGAGAGTCTTATGCCAAAATCAATGGCAATGACGGCCTGATCTTGTCCATACAGAAACAGAATACATATTCTACTGCAGAGGTAACCCATAAGCTGACAGATGCAGCAGAGAAAATCGAAGAAGAATATACAGGGGTACACGTGACCAGTCTTATGAACCAGGGTGACTATATTGACATGGTAGTGGATTCTGTTCTGAATAACCTGCTTATGGGCGGTGTGCTGGCAGTGAGTATCCTGCTGTTGTTCTTAAAAGACATCAAGCCTACCTTTATCATAGCCTGTTCCATTCCAATCAGTGTCATTTTTGCAGTGGTATGCATGTATTTTTCAGGCGTTACTTTAAATCTGATCTCTCTGTCCGGTCTGGCAGTGGGAGTTGGTATGCTGGTAGACAATTCTGTTGTAGTAATTGAAAATATTTACAGACTCCGCAGTAAGGGAGCCAGCAAAATTCAGGCTGCAGTCAGCGGTGCTGCCCAGGTAGCAGGCGCAATTACGTCCTCTACTCTGACTACCGTCTGTGTATTCTTTCCTATTGTATTTGTAGAGGGTATGACCAGACAGCTGTTTCAGGATATGGCACTGACCATAGCTTTTTCCCTTATGGCCAGTCTGATCGTGGCTCTGACTCTGGTGCCTATGATGGCTTCCAGAATGCTGACTTCCACAAAGGAAAAGAAGCACCGTCTTTTTGATAAAATGATTGCAGGTTATGAAAAACTTTTAAGAGCATGTCTGCGGTTTAAACCGGTGGTGCTTTTGTTAGCCCTTATCCTGCTGTCTGTCAGTGTTCTGCTGGCTATGAGCAGAGGAACGGCCTTTTTGCCGGAATCTGACAGTGATCAGATGTCTGTATCCCTGACCATGCCGGAAGAGGCTGCCTTAGAGGATACCATTGCCATGTCTGATGAGGTCATTAGGCGGCTCACAGAATTTGAAGATGTGGATACAGTAGGAGCTATGCTGGATTCTACCAATATGGGTATGGGAGTCAGCAGCCGTTCTGTTACCATGTATGTACTGTTAAAAGAAGATAAGACCCATACCAGCCAGGAGCTGGCGGTGGAAATGACAAAAGCCTGTGAAGATCTGGAATGTGAGTTGACAGTCTCCGGCTCTACCATGGATGTGAGCGCTCTGGGAGGTTCGGGCATCTCCATTCAAATCCGTTCCCAGGATTTAAAGAATCTGCAGGAAAGTGCCAATAAAGTAGCAGAAATCGTGGAGCAGGTACCAGGAACCCAGAATGTATTTAACGGAATTGAGGATCCAAGTCCGGAACTGCATATTGTGGTAGATAAAAATGAGGCCATGAAGCAGGGACTTACTGTAGCACAGATATTTGCAGATCTGGCAGCTGGCATTGCAGAACCTTCTTCTTCTGTTACGGTGACAGAAGAAAAAGAAGAATATCCAATATTGGTGATAGACGGAGAAGAATCTCTGACAGCAGAGGATATTTATGATTATGAAATTACTGTAGAAAATCAGGCAGGAGAAGAAGTAACCGTAAAGCTTTCAGATGTAGCCACCATCGAAGAAACCACGGCTTTCTCATCCATTAGCCGTGTGGACCAGAAGCGTTACCTGGCAGTCACTGCAGAAATTGCAGATGGTTATAATGTAGGTCTGGTCAGTGCAGATGTGGAAGAAGCACTGAAAAATATTGAGCTCCCTGAGGGAACGGAATTGATTATGGAAGGTGAAAATGAAACCATTATGGAAGCTATGGAGCAGCTGCTTCTGATGCTTGCCCTGGGTGTTGTGTGTATCTATTTTATTATGGTTGCACAATTCCAGTCTTTCCGCTCTCCATTTATTGTTATGTTCACCATGCCTTTGGCTGCCACAGGAGGATTCCTGGGCCTGTATCTGACCGGAAATGAGATCAGTGTAGTTTCTATGATCGGATTTGTACTGCTGGCAGGTGTGGTAGTGAACAATGGTATTGTGCTGGTAGATTATGTAAATCAGTTGAGATTAGAAGGGACAGACAAAAAAGAAGCCATTATAGAAGCTGGAAAAACCAGAATGCGTCCTATTTTAATGACAGCCATTACCACAATCCTGGGTCTTCTGCCTATGGCTATGGGAATCGGTTCCGGTTCTGATATGATGGCTCCCATTGCCATTGTAACCGTAGGCGGACTTACCTATGCTACCTTAATGACCCTCTTTGTAGTACCAGTTATTTACGATTTACTCAACCGCAAAGAAATGAAAAAGATCAGCGAAGACGAACTGGAAATCCTGAATCTGTAATCCAGTGTCAGAGTTCCTTTCCTTTCATAAAATAATGATATAAGCTTTGGAAAGCACTGCAGAAACCTTGCTTCCCATGAGTATTGGAGGCATTTATGAAAGGAAAAGGAATGCGCATTTGTGAACTGCGCCAGAAAGAAGTCATTAATATATGTACCTGCAGCCGGTTGGGTTTTGTCAGTGATATTGAATTTGATGTAAAAGACGGTCACATCATTGCCATCATCGTTCCAGGCTGCGGGCGTATCTGGGGAATTTTTGGCAGAGACACTGAATTCGTAATCCCTTTCCCAAAAATCTGCCAGATCGGCCCGGATTTGATCCTGGTGGATGTGAAAGAAGAAGAAGTACTGAAAGAAAACTGTGGAAAGTGCTAATCCTTGACGGATGGATGGGAGAAAGGTATACTATAAATAATTACTTATAGTGATATCGACTATCAGGGGATTGGGAAGTTTGTTTCTGCATACCCCCAAAAACAAACTTCCCAATCCCCGTACGGGAGGCTAACCATGAAATGTCCATATTGTAATACGGAGTCCACCAAGGTAGTGGATTCCAGAGCTGCCGATGAAAATACTTCTATCCGCCGCCGCCGTCAATGTGAAACCTGCGGCAGACGTTTTACTACATATGAAAAGGTGGAGACATTTCCTTTGATGGTGATTAAAAAGGACGATACCAGAGAACCCTTTGACAGAGGGAAAATTGAAGCTGGTATTGTACGTGCCTGCCACAAGCGTCCAGTATCTGTAGAGCAGGTAAATGACCTGATCAATGATGTAGAGAACATTATTTTCAACATGGACACCAGAGAGATCCAAAGCAGTACCATCGGGGAACTGGTAATGGACAAGTTAAAAAATCTGGATGAGGTGGCCTATGTACGTTTTGCTTCCGTATACCGGGAGTTTACAGATGTGAATACCTTTGCGGAAGAATTGATTGCCCTTTTAAAGGCCAAGAAGGAGAAGAACGGATGAGACAGTCACTGTTTGAAAAATTTTATCCTGTGGATACGGCAGAATCAGCCTACGTCATTGATTATGAGGAATTGTATGAGGCTGGTATCAGGGGCCTGATTTATGATATAGACAATACACTGGTGCCTCATGGAGCACCAGCAGATGACAGAGCCAGAGCTTTGTTTGCCAGACTCCATAAGATGGGATTTGCAACCTGTCTGATTTCCAATAACCAGCTGCCCAGAGTAGCACCTTTTGCAGAGGCTGTAGACAGTCCTTTTGTGGAGGATGCACACAAGCCCTCTACGGTAAATTATAAAAAGGCAATGGAGATCATGGGCACAGAGGTGACCAACACCTGGTTTATTGGAGACCAGCTTTTTACGGATGTGTACGGAGCCAACCGCACCGGGATTCCTTCTATGTTGGTCAGTCCCATTCACCCAAAAGAAGAGATCCAGATCGTATTAAAGCGGAAATTAGAAAAAATCGTTTTGTACTTTTATAACAGAAAAAAAGGGAAAAGTGCAAGGCAATCGTATATATGACAGGAGGCCTGATGGGAAAGAGCATACCTCATATTCAAAAAAAGTGGTTCTTCCGTAGAAAGCACTTGAAAAACAGTTCTCTTTCGTATATAATATCGCTATATGTGTCTGCATAAGTGGCACATAATATATGCGGACACGCAGGCTAATGATAGTTTTAGGAGGAATAATAAATATGGTTTCAGCAAGTGATTTCAGAAATGGTATGACCATCGAGATCGATGGAAGCTATGTACAGATTATCGAGTTTCAGCATGTAAAGCCAGGTAAGGGTGCAGCTTTCGTCAGAACAAAGTACAAGAACATCATCAACGGCGGCGTTGTAGAAAAGTCTTTCCGTCCTACTGAGAAGTTCCCAGCTGCTCGTATCGACAGAAAGGACATGCAGTACGTATACAATGACGGCGATTTCTACTACTTCATGGATATGGAGACATTTGAGCAGATTCCGTTGACCAGTGATGTGATCGGTGACGCACTGAAGTTCGTTAAGGAAGAGGAAATGTGCAAGATCTGTTCCATCAACGGTTCTGTATTTGCTGTTGAGCCACCATTATTTGTTGTATTAGAGATCACTGATACAGAGCCAGGCTTCAAGGGCGATACTGCTACAGGTGCAACCAAGCCAGCGATCGTAGAGACCGGCGCACAGGTAAACGTACCTCTGTTTGTAAGCCAGGGTGAGAAGATCAAGATCGATACCCGTACAGGCGAGTATATGTCCAGAGAGTAATGTGGAGCTTCCAGTATATGCAGACAGATCACAGATCCTGTCCATATACGGTATATAAGGAAAGCCCATGTTATGTGACTGTTATGACAAAATAACAGTGATGGATGCAGGATAGTCCTGCCATATAGATGAGTGATGAAAAGGCTGTTTTGCATGAATGCATGGACAGCCTTTTTTTGCATGAAAGGGAAAGTGACCAGCGGAAGGTCTGGCAGCGATCCAGCGCAAAAGCAGCTGCACATGGTGGAAAACCACAGTGTATGTATGGACAGGCAGTGGAAAATATAGAGGGCTGTATCAACAGCTCTCCTGAGAATCAGAATGGAGGATGACATGAGTGTATTGTTGATCTTATATCCAAAATGCTCTACCTGCCAAAAGGCAAAGGCATGGTTAATGGAGCAGGGAGTTACATTTACAGAGCGTCATATAGTAGAGGACAATCCGACTGCAGAGGAAATTGCAGCATGGTGTGAAAAGGGAAATCTGGATATCAAGAAGTTTTTTAACACCAGCGGCCAGTTATACCGTGAATTGCAGCTCAAGGATCAGCTGCCGTATATGACTGCAGAAGAAAAGCTTGCCCTCCTTGCCACCAACGGTATGCTGGTAAAGCGTCCCATCCTGGTGACCGACAGAACCGTCTGTACAGGGTTTCGGGCAGGAGAGTGGGAAGCGGCCCTGCAATAAATATAGGTAATTGCGAAACATTTTACCGGACGCTTTGAAAAGTATCTGTAAGAAAATATTTTCACGCAGGACCCGCTCTCGCTTCGGTGAAAACGCAGCGGTACTAATAAATTTTGCGCCTGTGGCACAAAATTTAAAGTGCCGGCGTTTTCAAGAGTCCTGCTTAGAAAATATTTTCTTACAGATACTTTTCAAAGCTGATAGTGAATACTGTTTTACAACTACCCACAAAAATAGATTGAAAGGAAACGTGCTGTGTGAGGCATGGGATAGGAGCATGGATACAGAAATCATGAGAGAGAAGCTGCAGCAGCTGCTGCAGGACAAGCAGGAGCGCCTGATCGCCAGTAAGCCGGTAAGCGGTGCAGGGTATCGAAAGGCAGAGATCCTCTGGAAAAATGGGTATTATCAGATCGCACGGTATACCCAGAAGCAGGTATTTCATGAAAATGTGGGTGAGGAAGAACTGTCAGAAGCCTTATGGGGACTGATGGAGCAGTTTCAGCAGCTGAATACCTGGGGCGCAGAATATGAGCATATGCTGATGGTCTCTGCCAAAGGTAAGGTATCCTATAAGCGCAAAAAGCGTACCAGACAGACAGGAGAACCTGTAAGCCAATCAAAGACCCAGCACAACCGGAAAAAGAATTATCTGTTAGAAGAAGGAACCATCATTCCCCCGCTGGTGGATATGGGCGTATTTACCAGAGAAGGCAAGGTAGTCCGTACCATGTACGATAAGTTCCGCCAGATCAACCGTTTTCTGGAGCTGGTGGATGATGAAGTCAGCCGCAGGAACTTAAAAAAGCTCAATGTCATTGATTTTGGCTGCGGCAAATCCTACCTGACCTTTGTCCTGTACTATTATCTGACCCAGGTGCGTGGATTGGCAGTGCAGATGGTAGGTCTGGACTTAAAGGCAGAGGTCATTGAAAAGTGCAATGAGGCTGCCGGAAAGTACGGCTATGATACGTTGCGCTTTGAACTGGGAGATATTAACGGATACCAGTGTACATTCCCGGTGGATATGGTGGTGACGCTGCATGCCTGTGATACTGCTACAGATTATGCTCTGTACAATGCCATACAGTGGAATGCAGGGATGATCTTTTCTGTCCCCTGCTGTCAGCACGAGCTGAACAGTCAGATGCAGGCAGAAACCCTGTCTCTGTATACCCGTTATGGCATCATTCAGGAGCGTATGGCAGCGCTGACCACAGATGCCATCAGAGGCAATCTGTTAGAGGTGTGCGGATACAAGACCCAGCTGCTGGAGTTTGTAGACTTTGCCCATACCCCTAAGAATATTTTGATCCGCAGCGTAAAGCGTCCAATGCCGGTGGCATCTGTGGCAAAGAGTATGCTGGCGGAGGCAGAGGCTGTGATGGCGGAGTTTCATGTGGAGCCTACCTTGTATCGATTGTTAAAAGAGGCAGGAAAACTATAAAAAGTTAATCCTGAATTATTCATGGGGACATTACCCCAAACCGTACCCCATTTACTCCAAATGTGACGGAACAAGACAGCAGATGATAAGCGCTAAAAAATTGAAAAAAGCCTTATAAACCGGACCAAAACGACAAGATTTTTGAATCAAATGATAACAGGTGCAGCAGAAAAACTTTCTGCTGCACCTGTTATTGTTTGATTCGAAATCTTAGAATCCGCTGCGTTTTCACTGAAGCGGGAGCGGGTCCTGCGTAAAACAATCATGCCTCCGGCCGGGACACCGCTCTGTCAATATGATTTTATGAAAAATTACAGCTCCATATCTTCCTTAGAAGCCTGCATTTCTTCCTTCATCATTGCACGTACCTTTAAGGACAGACCAAACAGGTTGATGAAGCCCTCAGCATCATGGTGGTCATACAGCTCACCAGTGGTGAAGGATGCCAGACTTGCATTGTACAGACTGCATGGAGAGGTAGTACCCTGCTTAATGATGTTGCCCTTGTACAGCAGCATGTTAGCAGTACCGGTTACATATTCCTGAGTGGAAACTACGAATGCCTGCAGAGCCTCTCTTAATGGAGTGAACCACTTTCCTTCGTAAACCACATCAGCCATACGTCCGCTGACGATCTTCTTAAATGCCATGGTATCACGGTCTAATACCAGCTCCTCTAACTGCATATGTGCTTCCATCAGGATGGTTCCGCCTGGTGTCTCATATACACCACGGGACTTCATACCAACTACACGGTTTTCTACGATATCGCAGATACCAATACCGTGCTTGCCGCCTAACTCGTTCAGCACCTTGATGACGTCGGAAACCTTCATCTTTTCACCATTGACAGCTACCGGGATACCCTTTTCAAAGGTAATGGAAACTGCTTCTGGTTCTTCCGGAGCCTTCATTGGGTCAACACCCAGTACCAGCATGTGGTCAAAGTTAGGAGCCTGAGAAGGATCCTCTAACTCCAGACCCTCATGGCTGATGTGCCACAGGTTACGGTCACGGCTGTAGCTGTTATCGTCAGAGGAGAATGGCAGGTCAATGCCATGGGCACGGCAGTATTCGATCTCAGCTTCACGGGAATCCATCTTCCAGGTATCGTTGCATCTCCATGGAGCAATTACCTTTAAGTTTGGATTCAGAGCCTTAATACCCAGCTCGAAACGTACCTGGTCATTACCCTTACCGGTAGCACCGTGGCAGATGGCAACAGCACCCTCTAACTCAGCAATCTCCACCAGCTTCTTAGCAATCAGAGGACGAGCCATGGAAGTACCCAGTAAATATTTATTCTCATAAGTAGCATTTGCCATTACACATGGTACGATATAATCGTCACAGAACTCGTCTACTACGTCCAGAATGTACAGCTTGGAAGCACCGGATAATTTGGCACGCTCTTCCAGACCCTCTAACTCCTTGCCCTGACCTACGTCGATACAGCAGCAGATCACATCATAATCATAGTTTTCCTTTAACCACGGAATAATTGCGGTAGTATCCAGACCACCGGAATAAGCCAATACAACTTTATCCTTCATTGTGAACCTCCATTCAGCCGTCCATGCGGCATATGTCTTCCTCAAACGTCAGATGATAAACGGATTGTGAAAGCACTCTATTAATGTTTGCAGAATTTACTATAATACAATCTCACAGGGATTGCAAGAGGAAAATCGAAAAAAAATAATATTTTTGTTGCATAATATTCATGAATAGTGTATAATTTGGAAAATACAAAGGGAATATTTATGATTTTATGCAAAAATATGCATAAAATGTAATCTCGCTGGCTGCTGTGTGCATATGAGCATGGGGATGGGAGCAGCTGACTGACAATGGGTTACAGGCAAAGCATATTGGGGGGCCATGGTATGCATACGGATGATTGAAAATGGACTCTGCAGACTGCAAGGAAATCATAGAAAACTCTTTACAGTTTCAGAAACTGGTATTACAATAACATGTTGGATGTTTTACGATTCCCTCTTGCAGGGAGGCAGGCCTAACCGGAGTTGTTTTATTATGAAAAATCGACATGCCGGTATCCGCTTGCCATAATGGAAAGGCTTGGTGCAAAGTATGATTAAGGTAGGAATAATCGGTGCAACCGGATATGCGGGAAATGAATTGGTGCGTCTGCTTCTGCAGCACAAAGAAGCGGAAATCGTATGGCTGGGTTCCAGAAGCTATATTGATCAGAAGTACGCGCAGGTGTACCAGAACATGTTCCAGATCGTAGATGATAAGTGCTTGGATGACAATATGGAAGCGCTGGCAGATGCAGTAGATGTGATCTTTACTGCAACGCCACAGGGTCTGTGCGCATCTCTGGTCACAGAAGATATATTAAAGAAGGTAAAGATCATTGATCTGAGCGCAGATTTCAGAATCAAGGATGTATCTGTATATGAGCAGTGGTATGGTATCACTCACAAGAGTCCTCAGTTTATTGAGGAAGCAGTCTATGGTCTGTGTGAGATCAACCGCAGCCAGGTGCCGGGGGCACGTATCGTAGCCAATCCGGGATGCTACACCACCTGTTCCATCCTGACTGCTTATCCTCTGGTAAAGGAGGGCATCATTGACGGCAATTCCCTGATCATTGATGCCAAGTCTGGTACCTCAGGAGCAGGCAGAGGCGCCAAAGTTGCCAATCTGTACTGCGAAGTCAATGAAAATATCAAGGCTTACGGCGTAGCAAGCCACCGTCATACACCGGAGATCGAGGAGCAGTTAGGTTATGCAGCAGGACAGCCAATGACCATCAGCTTTACACCACATCTGGTGCCTATGAACAGAGGCATTCTGGTAACTGCCTATGCTACCCTGAATCAGGAAGTTACCTATGAGGAAGTAAAGGCCATTTATGATAAATATTACGGAGAGGAGACCTTCGTCCGTGTACTGGATCAGGGTGTATGCCCGGAGACCCGCTGGGTAGAGGGCAGCAACTATGTGGACATCAACTTTAAGATCGATCCAAGAACCAACCGTATCGTCATGATGGGGGCCCTGGATAACCTTGTAAAGGGCGCAGCAGGACAGGCAGTGCAGAACATGAACCTGCTGTTTGGACTGCCGGAAAACACCGGCCTGATGCAGGTACCAATGTTCCCGTAATCGGACTTAGGGACAGGGACGCTTTCTGGTGCGATACTGCCGGGGAGCTGGCTGCTTCCCTGTGGGGTGAGGATATTGTTTTACGCGACGTTTCACTTGTGATACGTTTGACACGCTTGCGCTTCGGTGAAAACGCAGCGGATTCTAAGGTGTCAGATCTGAGCAGACATCGGCAAGCATACTTGCGTCTGCTTTCTGATGTCTGTTCAGATCTGACACCTAAGAACCGGCGTTTTCAAGAGTCCTGCTTAAAAACAATATCCTCACCCACCAGGGAAGCAGCCAGCTCCCCACCAGAATCGCACCAGAAAGCTGATGATGAAAATTGGTACAATATATTGGAATGTAAGACGGTTTTAGGTAATTGCGAAACTGTATTCAACATCAGCTTTGTGAAGTGCCTGTCAGAAAATGTTTTCTAAGCAGGCTCTTAAAAACGCCGGTACTTTAAATTTTGTGCCATAGGCGCAAAATTTATTAGTACCGCTGCGTTTTTACCGAAGC
>JBGVQN010000023.1:0-25388 GCA_045127535.1 Lachnospiraceae bacterium
GGTACTTAGGTGGCAGATGATGATAATCATCTGGCGCCTTAGTATCCGCTGCGTTTGACTCAGAGCGCAAGCGTGCTTTTCATGAAAATGAAATCCCACGGACCCAGGGCATGCAGCAAGGCACAGCCAAAGCACACACAACATGAAACAAAACGGCAGGAGGTGAGAAAAGGTATGGGGAAGCGGTTGTTTATTGCGGAGAAGCCGAGTGTGGCGCAGGAGTTTGCCAGAGTGCTGGGGATTAACGGCAGGAAGCAGAATGGGTATCTGGAATCGGAGGATGCCATTGTGACCTGGTGCGTAGGCCACCTAATAACAATGAGTTATCCGGAAGCCTATGATGCTGCTCTAAAGCGCTGGAGCATGGACACCATTCCTTTTCTGCCAAAGGAATGGAAGTACGAAGTGATTGAAAGTGTACAGAAGCAGTTTGACATTGTATCCGGTCTGTTAAATCGGGCAGATGTGGACTGTATTTATGTCTGTACAGACTCCGGACGTGAGGGAGAGTATATATACCGTCTGGTGGAACAGATGGCCGGAGTACAGGGAAAGCAGCGAAAAAGAGTGTGGATTGACTCCCAGACTGAGGAGGAAATCCGCAGGGGCGTGGCGCAGGCCAAAGATTTGTCTGCCTATGACAATTTAAGCGAGGCTGCTTATCTGAGAGCGAAGGAAGATTATCTCATGGGAATTAATTTTTCCAGAGTGTTGACTTTGAAATTTGGCCCGGTGATTTCCAATTTTACAGGCAGTCAGCGGACGGTAATTTCTGTAGGCAGAGTGATGACCTGTGTCCTGGGCATGGTAGTGCGTAGAGAACGGGAAATCCGCCAGTTTGTGAAAACCCCTTTTTATCGGGTCATTGGTACCATGAATCTGGAGGGACATGCCTTTGATGCCGAGTGGAGAGCAGCAGAGGGATCAAAGTATTTTCAGTCTCCTTACCTGTATAAGGAAAATGGATTTAAAGAGAAAAAACATGCAGAAGAGCTGGTTGCAATGCTTACTGCTGATCCACCTCTGGATACAGTAGTAGAAACCATTTCCAAAAAGAAGGAAAAGAAAAATCCACCTCTGCTTTTTAATCTGGCAGAGCTGCAGAATGAATGTTCCAAACGGTTTAAAATCAGCCCGGATCAGACTCTGCAGGTGGTACAGGAGCTTTATGAGCGCAAGATGGTTACTTACCCCAGAACCGATGCCAGAGTCCTTTCTGCGGCTGTGGCAAAAGAAATCCGCAAAAATGTACAGGGACTGACCAGACATCCGCTCCTTGGAAATTTTGCCGGGGATGTATTAAACAGAGAGGCATATAAGGGATTGGAAAAGACCAGATATGTCAATGACAAACAGATTACAGACCACTATGCCATTGTACCCACAGGGCAGGGGTGTGACAATGTAAGACGGTTGTCCTGGCTGCAGGCAGGAGTATATGAACTGATTTGCAGAAGATTTTTAAGCATTTTCTTTCCTCCGGCAGTATATCAGAAATATGCATTGGTGCTGACCAGATGCCAGGAACATTTTTTTACTGGTTTTAAAGTGCTGGTTGAGGAAGGATATCTTGCAGTGGCAGGACAGGCTTCCTCCCAGAAAAATACTGGAAAAGAGCAAAGAGGAGATGGACAGGAAACTGATCAGCAGGCAGAACGCTCTGAAAAAGAACAGGCAGAAGAACAGGCAGAGCAGGATATTAAAAATGATCCAGAGTTTATGGCCAGACTGTCTTCCCTGAAAAAAGGAGCAATCATTCCTGCATCTGAATTCAAAATCAAAGAAGGGGAAACTTCCCCTCCAAAGCGTTATAACACCGGCAGTATGATTCTGGCTATGGAAAATGCGGGACAGCTGATAGAAGACGAGGAGCTGCGTGCCCAGATGAAAGGAAGCGGCATCGGTACCAGTGCTACCAGAGCAGAGATCCTGAAAAAGCTGTTTAATATCAATTATCTGGTACTGAATCAGAAAACACAGATGATTACGCCTTCCCTTCTTGGAGAGCTGGTTTTTGATGTGGTAGAGTGTTCCATGCGCCAGATGCTGAATCCTGAACTGACAGCCAGTTGGGAAAAGGGACTTTCTTATGTGGCAGAAGGCTCCATTACCTCTGCAGAATATATGGAAAAGTTAGAGCGGTTTGTTACTTTACGCACCAATGGCGTAAAAACCATTCAGAATCCGCATGCCATAAGAGGAAAATTTGTGGAGGCAAGAGAATTTTACAGGCAGGAAAAGGGAAAATCTGCAGATGCTTCTAAAAATGCGGCTAGGAAGAAGAAAAAGACTGCTGCACAGTAAGCCTGCATCGTAAAGGAACGATGGAGCTTTGTGAGCTTTCCGTTGTTATGAATAAAATAACCGGCCACTCATACCTGGAAGCTTCCAAAAGGGGTATGAATGGCCGGTTTTTTTATAATGTGTATGGCACTGCCTGTCTGGCTGTGTAAAATTCGTAAAAACCCTTAACGGGCTGGGACAGTTTTATACCATAAAACTGCCAAGTTTTGATTTTAATTCGAATTCATCGTTACCGCTTGTTTCCATGCGGACTGGCTGCATCAGATTCAGACTGAAAATTCCTATGATAGATTTTCCGTCGATCCTTTCGTCACCTGAAATCAGATAGATATCGAAAGGACAATTCTTGGCTGCTTCCACAAACTGTTTGGCCTTTTCGATAGAACTCAAATCCACAAAAGATACAATCATACTGATTACCTCCTGTCTTTTTGTTCAAAAGGGATACTATCATAAGCACTTGGCAAAGTCAATAAGTTTAGCCTCCCGATCTGTAAAATCGTTGTTTTGCCAGAAAAGACGATTTTTCCTTCTGAAAAACTTATAAAAATGCAAATGGAAAAAGAAAATGATCTGTCGAAGATGAAAAACAAACTGGACTTTTCCCTAAATTTTCCACTTTCAAAAAGAGTTTCTCTATAAAATATACGGGATTTTCAGCGAGAAAAGGGAAGAAAATATTTTTGATGAAGACGGTTTTATGCAAAATAGGGAACAGCCGGCGATTATGGAGAAAACATAATCGCCGGCCGTTTACTGCTTCAATATGTAGGATAGATTATTCTACAGGTTTGCTGATAGAATCAAATTCTTCACAGATTTCTGCAGAAGGAGCTGGTGTCAGCAAAGATACAATCACGATTGCTGCACAAGCTACAATAAATGCAGGAAGCAGCTCGTAAATGTTCCATATGCCTCCTAAAGGACGTACCGCGTATTTCCAGATGAATACCATAGCGCCACCGGAAATCATACCAGCCAGGGCACCTTGTAAAGTGGTACGCTTCCAGAACAGGGAAAAGAGCATAATTGGTCCAAAGGAAGCACCAAAACCTGCCCATGCAAAAGAAACAATAGTAAATACAGAGCTGTTCGGGTTCCATGCCAGTGCAATACTGATCAGCGCAATGCCCAGAACAGTCAGACGGGCTGCAGACATGGACTGTTTTGCATTTAACTTAATTTTCATAAAATCCTGCAGCAGGTTCTGAGATACGCTGGAAGCAGCGGTCAGAAGCTGGGAGTCTGCAGTGGACATGGTACATGCCAGAATACCTGCCAGTACCACGCCGGCTACCAGAGACAGCAGAATATGTTCCTGTCCCAGTAAATCAGCCAGACGGATGATAACGGTTTCAGATTCAGCACTGGTGGAGAACATAGGAATTTTGCCTGCAACAGATGCGCTGTAACCAATCATACCAATGATAACGGCAACAAACATGGAAATAACTACCCAGACAGAGGCAATACGGCGGGAAGTCTTCAGCTTCTTTTCGTCTTCAATAGCCATGAAACGCAGCAGGATATGAGGCATACCAAAGTATCCAAGTCCCCATGCGCAGGTAGAAAGAATCGTAATCGGGCTATAAGAAGCAGAAGTGCCGGAAGCCATATCGTGCATTTCTGTCATTGACAGGTATCCATCTAAGGAACGTGCGTTGTCAGCAACTGCGTCCCAACCACCTGCTATATGCACACCATAGAATACAATAACCACCAGAGCAATGCTCATAACAATACTCTGAATCAGGTCTGTAGTAGAAACGGCCATAAAACCGCCCAGTACAGTATAGCCTACAATGACAATGGCACCAATAATCATAGCTGCGTGATAATCCACGCCGAACAGACTGTTAAACAGAGTGCCGATGGCCTTAAAACCAGAGGCGGTATAAGGAATAAAGAAAATAAGAATAAACAATGCTGAGATACACATCAAAATGTTGTTTTTATCCCGATAACGTCTGGAAAAGAAATCCGGAATGGTGATGGCATTACACTTAATAGAATAGCGGCGCAGACGCTTGGCTACAATGAGCCAGTTTAAATAGGTACCTACTGCCAGACCGATTGCAGTCCAGCCTGCATCTGCAATACCGGTTAAATATGCGACTCCGGGAAGCCCCATCAGCAGCCAACTGCTCATGTCAGAAGCCTCTGCACTCATAGCAGTAACCAGAGGTCCCAATTTACGTCCCCCTAAATAAAAATCAGAAGCGGTGTTGTTGCTGTCTTTCTTACTGAAATAGTAGCCTACATAAATCATACCAATCAGATAGATTATGATAGCGGCTAGGATTTCAATTTGTCCTGGTGTCATAATGATCCTCCTTGTTATGTATAAAAAATATATAAACAATATTAAAGCATTATAACATAGGAGAAATCAGAGGACAATATAAATTTGTATGCTTCATTTCCTTTGGGGTGTGTGAAGGTTGTATTGTTTTAAGATCTTTTACATCAGATCATGTAGGATAACCTGATCATAATGAAACTGTATGAACTGTACGATCATTAGGAAATGAACATCACGTAAAAATTGTATTTACAAACAGGGTGACATATTGACAGATAGTGAATCTTTTGAGATGATAAAAGGGTGAGATGCAACATAAAATGTTCCAAAGATAATAATCTCACAGCAAAGGAATATAAGGATGATAAACGAATTTACTATTAAAAACCTGTATGATACCACATATACCCTGGCAGCAGATCTATTTGAATCTGCTGTCTATCCATGGGAGCTTCTTGGAAAAATTCATGATTACATACTGTCTCTTGGTGCAACGCTTTCTTTTGAAAAATTTGACCATCCATCAGAAACGGTATGGATCGCCAAAAATGCCACAGTAGCGCCCACTGCCTCTATTACAGGTCCCTGTATCATTGATGAAGAGGCAGAAGTCCGCCACTGCGCATTTATTCGGGGCAATGCCATTGTGGGAAAAGGAGCAGTAGTAGGTAATTCCACTGAACTGAAAAATGTAATTTTGTTTGATAAAGTGCAGGTTCCTCATTATAATTATGTAGGAGATTCTGTTTTAGGATATCGTTCTCACCTGGGGGCTGGTGCGATTACTTCCAATGTGAAGTCTGATAAGCAGCCTGTTGTTGTAAAATTTCAGGAAAATACAGTACCTACCGGTTTAAAAAAATTTGGTGCCATGGTTGGCGACTGTGTAGAGGTAGGCTGTGGTTCTGTACTAAATCCAGGTACCGTAGTAGGAAAAAATGCAAGTATTTATCCCCTTTCCAGTGTCAGAGGATATGTACCTGCGGACAGTATTTATAAGAAACAGGGAGAGGTGGCAAAGAAAATTTAATCCTCCTGCAGTTCTCCTGTTTCTTCCAGCCAGGCATTTAGTTCTCCGCCAAAAAGAATGATACAGATACAGACATACATCCAGAGAATGGCCAGCACGACAGTGGTCAAACTGCCGTACATTTTGGAATAATTTGAAAAATATTTGATATAAATAGAAAATGCATAGGAAAACAGCATCCATCCCACAGAAGAAACCAGTGCTCCTGGAATTTGTGTCCAGATGGATGCTTTTCTGTCTGGGAAAACCTTGTAAACAACCATAAAAAAGAGTGTCTGCAGAAAAATAGACAAAAGCAGGCGTAAAAAGGAAAGCAGCTGGTCAAAGCGTCCCAGCCATGGGAACTGTTCAATGAGCAGGAGCTGCAGCTGTTCACCAAAGACCATCAATACCAGTGTAAACAACACGATGATATAAAATATAATGGTATAAAACAGGCAGATGATCCGCAGCCAGATATAGTTTCTCTGTTCAGAAGAATGGTATACTGAATTCATTCCACGGAAAATCCCAAGGACGCCCTTAGATGCAGACCAGAGGGTAAAGACTGCTGTAATGGACAGCAGGGTAGAAGGAGAAGAAACTCTGATATCAGTCATCAAAAACTGAAAAACAGGTGTGACAGCCTCCGGGAGAATGTCTGCAATCAGGGCAATCAACTGATCTTCTGTAATAGGCAGATACTGAATTGCGGTCAGCAGCAGCATTAAAAAGGGCATGACAGAAAGTATGATAAACAAGGTACCGTAAGCGGAATATACGGATATGTTGTCTTTGCGGACTCTGTTATAGAAGCAACGGATTTCGCTGATAAACTGCAGCATAATTGTACCTCACTGTGAATTGTAATTCTTATATTTCATGGCCTTTCCGGGCATATCAATCTATAATATAATATACCGTGAAATCACAAATGGTACAATAGGAAAATTTGTCCTTGACATTTCTGTTTCCATTGGCTAAAATACTTGTTGAATGTAATATATATGAAAAGCAATGAAGGTGTTCAGTAGAAATCTGTTTTCCATCAGAGAGGGACAGTCACCGGCTGTAAACTGCCCCGGGTTCAGACAGGTTTACGAATTTCCCACCCAAGCTGCATTTCTGAAACTGCATATGCTTTGTGCTTCATGGATCTGTCACAGTTGGCAGCCAGACAGTCAATGCTAAACAGCTGATTTGTCATCGCATATTTTCGGTTACACAAATCATAGCAGGTGTAGGAAGTGACGTTGATACACGTTACGTATACCGAGTGTCTGCATAGTAGTATGTGCAGAAATTAGGGTGGTACCGCGAGCAAGTCGTCCCTTTTTGAGGGGTGGCTTATTTTTTTTCGCAAAGAAAGATACAGGCATCTGCCTGGTCATCATTGCACAGGCACGCAGGTCCTTGTGAAACCCGTATCCGGGATATGTGTTTCACAAGGGCCTGACAGAAAAGTATTGATTAGGAGGAGAAACGCAATGGAAACTATGTTGCAGAAAATCAAGGATGCAGCCATCAGCCAGTTAGAGCAGACCGATTCATTGGACAAGTTAAATGAGATCCGTGTCAACTATCTGGGCAAAAAGGGTGAACTGACTGCTGTATTAAAGGGCATGAAGGATGTAGCGCCGGAGGATCGTCCAAAGGTAGGCCAGCTGGTAAACGATACCCGTTTTGCCATCGAGGGAGCCATTGAGACCACTAAGGCACGTCTGGAGGCAGCTGCCAGAGAGGCTAAGTTAAAGAGTGAGGTGCTGGATGTAACCAGACCTGCTGTCAAGTCTGCCATCGGCCACAGACATCCCAATACCATTGCCAGAGAAGAAGTAGAGCGCATCTTTGTAGGCATGGGCTACGAGGTCGTAGAGGGACCTGAGGTAGAGTATGATGAATACAACTTCGAAAAGCTGAACATTCCGGCAAACCATCCGGCAAAGGATGAGCAGGATACCTTCTATATTAACAGCAACATCTTACTGCGTACCCAGACATCTTCTGTACAGGCACGTATTATGGAAAAAGGCAATCTGCCGATCCGTATCATCTCCCCGGGACGTGTGTTCCGTTCTGACGAGGTAGATGCGACCCATTCTCCTTCCTTCCATCAGATCGAGGGTCTTGTGGTAGATGAGCATGTTACCATGGCAGATTTAAAGGGTACTCTGGCAGAGTTCGCAAAAGAGTTGTTTGGACCAGAGACCAAGGTAAAGTTCCGTCCGCATCACTTCCCATTCACAGAGCCATCTGCTGAGGTAGACGTGACCTGCTTTAAGTGCGGCGGCAAGGGCTGTCGTTTCTGCAAGGGCGAGGGCTGGATCGAGATCTTAGGCTGCGGTATGGTGCATCCGCATGTACTGGAGCTTTGCGGCATTGACCCGGAAAAGTACACAGGATTTGCTTTTGGCGTAGGCCTGGAGCGTATCGCCCTGTTAAAGTATGAGATCGACGATATGAGACTGTTATATGAAAATGACATCCGTTTCCTGAAGCAGTTCTAATGTATCAGGAAGCAGGCTCTGTTAGTCGTATGATACAGTAAGGGGATTTCTTGCAGTGTCCCTTACAAGATTTGATGTGAAATAAATAGACAATTGCGAAACGATGGTGCGTATCAGCTTTGTGAAGTGTCTGTAAGAAAATATTTTCTAAGCAGGCTCTTAAAAACGCCGGCAGTTTAAATGTTGTGACGTAGGCACAAAATTTATTAGTACCGCTGCGTTTTTACCGAAGCGAAAGCGCGCCTGTGTGAAAATATTTTCTTACAGACACTTCACAAAGCGTCCCATCAGATGTTTGCAGTTGCCTGGATTTGAAAATTTAGGAGGAAGAACAGATGAATACAGCAATGTCCTGGATCAAGGCATATGTACCGGATCTGGAAGTCACCGATCAGGAGTACATGGATGCCATGACCCTTTCTGGTACCAAGTGTGAGGGTTATACCAGACTGGATAAAAACCTTGAAAAAATCGTAGTAGGCAGAATTGAAAAGATAGAGCGTCACCCGGACGCAGACAAGCTGGTGGTTTGTCAGGTAAATGTAGGTACTGAGACCATTCAGATCGTGACAGGGGCACCAAATGTATTTGAAGGTGCAGTAGTGCCGGTGGTATTGGACGGCGGTAAGGTAGCCGGCGGACATGACGGCAGTCCGCTGCCGGAGGCTGGCATCAAGATCAAGAAGGGCAAGTTAAGAGGCGTACCTTCTTATGGTATGATGTGTTCCGTAGAGGAGTTAGGCTCTTCCAGAGAAGCATATCCGGAAGCACCGGAAGGCGGTATTTATATTTTTGACCCGGCAACTCCAATCGGCAGTGATGCAGTAGAGGCTTTAGGACTGCATGATACAGTATTTGAGTATGAAATCACTTCAAACCGTGTAGACTGTTATGGTGTACTGGGTATTGCAAGAGAGGCTGCAGCAACCTTCCGCAAGCCATTCCATGCACCAGTGATCACAGAAACCGGCAATGACGAGGATATCCATGACTATTTAGAGGTTGCAGTAGAGGATACAGACCTTTGCTCCCGCTATGTAGCACGTATGGTAAAGAATATTAAGTTAGGACCATCTCCAAAGTGGATGCAGCGCAGACTGGCTGCTTCCGGCATCCGTCCTATCAACAACCTGGTAGACATTACCAATTATGTCATGGAGGAATATGGTCAGCCAATGCATGCATTTGACTACGATACCCTTGCAGGACATAAGATCGTGGTAAAGCGTGCCAAGGACGGTGACACCTTCCAGACATTAGACGGACAGGTGCGTAACATGGACAGCAACGTGCTGATGATCAACGACGGAGAAAAGGCAGTCGGCATTGCAGGTATCATGGGTGGTGAAAACTCCAAGATCACAGATGATGTCAAGACCATGGTATTTGAGGCAGCATGCTTTGACGGTACCAACATCCGTCTTTCTGCAAAGCGCATCGGTCTGCGTTCTGATGCTTCCGGTAAGTTTGAAAAGGGCTTAGACCCCAATACTGCTATGGAGGCCATGAACCGTGCCTGCCAGTTGATCGAGGAATTGGGCTGTGGTGAAGTGGTTGGAGGAGCCATTGATATTTATCCAACTCCAAAGACTCCGATTCAGCTGCCATTTGAGCCGGAATACATCAACAGCCTGATTGGTACAGATCTGACTGAGGAAGAAATGTTATCCTACTTCCCGGCGCTGGAGATCGCATATGATGCACAGACCCGTATGCTGACCATCCCAACCTGGAGACAGGATCTGTTAAGAGGCTGTGACATTGCAGAGGAAGTAGCACGTTTCTACGGCTATGACAATATCCCGACTACACTGCCAAGCGGTTCTGCTACAGCAGGTAAGCTTTCCTTTAAGATGCGTATTGAGGAAACTGCAAGAGATGTGGCAGAGTTCTGCGGCTTCTCTCAGGCAATGTGTTATTCCTTTGAAAGTCCAAAGGCATTTGACAAGCTGATGATCCCTGCAGATCATCCAATGCGTCAGGCCATTACCATTTCCAACCCATTGGGTGAGGATTTCAGTATTATGCGTACCACCTCTTTAAATGGTATGCTGACTTCTCTGGCAACCAATTATAAGAGAAGAAACAAGGATGTAAAGCTTTATGAAATGGCCAACATCTATCTGCCAAAGGCACTGCCTCTGACAAAGCTGCCGGATGAGCGTGTACAGTTTACACTGGGTATGTACTCTGATGCGCCGGAAAACTTCTTCTACATGAAGGGTGTGGTAGAGGAATTCTTTGACAAGATCGGTCTCAATGAGAAGATCCACTATACACCGGACGGCAGCTATCCATTCTTACATCCGGGTCGTCAGGCAAGCATTGTATATGCCGGACAGGTAGTGGGTTATTTGGGTGAGGTGCATCCTGCAGTGGCTGATAATTATGAGATCGACAGCAGAGTAACGGTAGCTGTTCTGGATATGCCTTACATCGTAGAAAAGGCAAGCTATGACAGAAAGTACACCGGTATTGCCAAGTATCCTGCAATGACCAGAGACATCAGTATGCTGATGAAGAAAGAGATCCTTTGCAGCCAGATCGAGGACATCATTGAAAAGAAGGGCGGCAAGCTGGTAGAAAGCTATCACCTCTTTGATATTTATGAGGGCAGCCAGATCGCAGCCGGTATGAAGTCCATGGCATACAGCATTACCTTCCGTGCAGCAGACCGTACCTTAGAGGATAAGGAAGTCAACGCTGCAATGGAGAAGATTTTAAAGGCATTAGAGGAACTGGGTATCGAATTGCGTAAATAAGGTATTGTGGTTTTCTTATGGCCCATGCTATAATAATTCAGGCAGGCGACAGTTTGCTACTGCCGCCTGTTCTCTTGTGTCAAGTGTAAGTGGAGACATTTTCGACAGACTCATGCAGACTCAGATACATTTTATAAATGTTTACAATACAGAATACGCAAGAAAAGTGCAGCAAAATACACCAGAAACAGCAGAAAGTACCTTTTGCCAGTATATGTTGTCGTGGACAATAGAAAGTGTAAAACGGACTTTCTATAGGAAGAACAAAAGAGATTACGTCTGTGCGGCATCCGTGATCTCAATTAGAAAAAAGCCGCACAGAAATGAGGAAACTTATGTACGAAATTCTGAATTCAAGAGTACTTACTACCAATATATATGAGATGGTGGTAAAAGCACCTAGAATTGCCGCTCACTGCCTTCCAGGACAGTTTCTCATTGTCCGTATGGATGAGAAGGGTGAGAGAGTCCCGTTGACCATCTGTGATTACAGCCGTGAAGAAGGTACCGTTACCATCGTATTCCAGACCATCGGTGCTTCTACAGAACGTATGGCTGAACTCCAGACCGGAGACAGCTTCCATGATGTAGTAGGTCCACTGGGCAGACCGTCTGAGCTGACAGAGATGGACGAGGCAGAATTAAAGTCCAAAAAGATTTTATTTGTAGCAGGCGGTGTAGGTACTGCGCCTGTATATCCACAGGTAAAGTGGCTGAAGGAGCATGGGGTAGAGGCTGACGTAATCGTAGGTGCCAAGAACAAGGATCTGCTGATCTTAGAGCAGGAGATGGAGGCAGTAGCCGGAAATCTCTATGTCACCACAGATGATGGCAGCTATGGCCGCAGCGGTATGGTTACCACTACCATTCAGTCTCTGGTAGATGAGGGCAAGGAGTATGATCTGTGCGTTGCCATCGGTCCTATGATCATGATGAAGTTTGTCTGCCTGCTGACCAAGAAGCTGAATATTCCTACTATCGTCAGCATGAACCCAATCATGGTTGATGGTACTGGTATGTGTGGTGCCTGTCGTCTGAATGTAGGCGGTACTGTAAAGTTTGCCTGTGTAGACGGACCGGAATTTGATGGACATCTGGTAGACTTTGATCAGGCTATGATGCGCCAGAGTATTTACCGTACAGAAGAAGGACGGGCAAAGCTGGCTCTGGAAGAGGGAGATACCCATCATGGCGGATGCGGATTCTGTCATGAATAATGGCATCTGCAAGAACAGATATCAGAAAACGTAATGATAAGGAAAGGCAAATAGAAAAATGAGCGCATTAGAAAAGATTCCGGTAAGGGAGCAGGAACCACAGGTACGTGCTGCCAATTTTGAAGAAGTATGTTATGGTTATAATAAAGAAGAAGCAATGGCTGAGGCATCCAGATGTATTGGCTGTAAGAATGCCAAGTGTGTGACCGGCTGTCCTGTATCCATTGATATCCCAGGCTTTATCGGACAGGTAAAGGAAGGAAATATGGAGGAAGCATTCCAGATCATCAACCAGTCCTCCGCATTGCCTGCAATCTGTGGCCGTGTATGTCCACAGGAAAGCCAGTGTGAAGGAAAATGTATCAGAGGCATTAAGGGTGATGCAGTGTCCATTGGTAAGTTAGAGCGTTTTGTTGCTGACTGGGCAAGAGAAAACAACATCCAGCCGGAAGTAAATGTTGAAAAGAAGGGTAAGAAGGTGGCTGTCATTGGTGCAGGCCCTGCAGGTCTGACCTGTGCAGGCGATCTGGCAAAGATGGGCTATGATGTTACCATTTTTGAAGCACTGCATGAGGCTGGCGGTGTACTGTTATATGGTATTCCGGAATTCCGTCTGCCAAAGGATGAGGTTGTAAAAGCAGAGATCGAAAATGTCAAGAAGCTGGGCGTAAAGATCGAGTGCAATGTCATCATTGGCCGTTCTGTAACCATTGATGAGTTGATGGAAGAAGAAGGCTTTGAAGCAGTATTCATCGGTTCCGGTGCAGGTCTGCCAAAGTTCATGGGTATCCCTGGTGAAAATGCAAAGGGTGTATTCTCTGCAAATGAGTTCCTGACCAGAAACAACCTGATGAAGGCATTTAAGGAGGATTATGATACTCCAATTTATAAGGGCAAGAAGGTAGCTGTAGTAGGCGGCGGTAACGTAGCAATGGATGCTGCCAGAACTGCACTGCGTCTGGGAGCACAGACCCATATCGTATACCGCAGAAGTGAAGCAGAGCTGCCTGCAAGAGTGGAGGAAGTACATCATGCAAAGGAAGAGGGCATTATCTTTGATACCCTGACCAATCCAATCGAGATCCTGACAGATGATGCAGGCAACATTACCGGTATGACCTGTATCCGTATGGAGCTTGGAGAGCCTGATGCATCCGGCAGACGCAGACCGGTAGAGATCCCGGATTCTCAGTTTGTAATGGATGTAGATACTGTCATCATGGCTCTGGGTACTTCTCCAAATCCACTGATCTCCAGCACGACAGAGGGTCTGGAAGTCAACCGTTGGAAGTGTATCGTAGCAGATGAGACCACCGGTGCCACCTCCAAGCCAGGGGTATTTGCCGGTGGAGATGCAGTAACCGGCGCAGCAACCGTAATCCTGGCAATGGGTGCTGGTAAGGCAGCAGCTAAGGGTATTGATGAATATCTTTCTAAATAAACGGGCAAGCACAATTTGAAAACTTTTCTTTGCTGCAGGTGCAGATCATTGAGTTGCGCTGCAGCCTTGCAACAATAAATTGCTTCAGAATGGAGGATATTATGATTCATCATATTGTTTCATGGAATTTTAAAGAGGGGATGACTCTGGAGGAAAAGCAGGCAGCAGCAGTCCAGATTCAAGAGAAGCTGGATCTGGTAACTGAGGCTATGGAGGGCTGTTATAGCTGTGAAATTAAGATGCCTCTGCTGGATACCAGTTCTGCGGACATGATGCTTCATGGCCGGTATGACAGCGTGGAGACTCTGGCTGCTTATCAGGTACATCCCATTCATTTGGAGGCAGTTGCGATTATTAAGGCAAATTGCTGCAACCGTACCTGTTGTGATTTTGAGGCACAGGAGTAGTGCTCTTCATAAAATGTGATTGCATGTAAAAATCCCGCCATTTTTGTATGATGTGAATCAAAAAAGATTACACAAATATACAAAAATGGCGGGATTTTTATATGAAAGCATGATTAGAGGTATGACGATTCTTCTGTGTCTGCAGGTTCGCTTTCTGGATCTTCTTCCAGTTCATCTAAGTAGCGTTCTGCTTCATACTCCAGAAGTGCCTGATCAATTTCTGGGAACTGCTCCTTTAATACACCAAGTAGGAAATATTCACGCTCAATTAATATTTCTTCAAAATGACTGTCCATGCGCTCGGCTAAGGCATCCCGCATGAGCTTCTGAATGGGAGTGTTTTCTAACCAGGTGCGGATAGATACTTGCTGATATTCTTCATCTTCAGCTTCTTTTTTTAGATCTTTGGATATAGAAAAGTATTTGATACTGCCAAAAGCCATGGCAATTGCCATTCCTGCCAGTACCAGGATGGCGATGAAAGAGCCCTTGGGAAGAAAATTGGTAATCAGCTGATCAAACACGACGAGAATCAGAACAATGGAGCATCCTCCAAAAGTAAAGGCAGTTGAAACCGCTTCATCATATTTGGTTTTGGCAGTTTTGTATGTGCGGCCGGAGGATGCATGATGAACCAGAAATGAAAGCTCCGCCTCATCCTCCTCATCTTCCTCTTCACTTATTTCAGGAAGCGCTTCCTCTACAGGTTCCTGTGACAGAAAAACAGCAGTATGTTTGGAAGCCAGTTCTTTTTGGGATGTACTTACCATAAGAATCTTTTCTTCGTTATTTTCTTCATTTACAACAGCTTCAGCTGCAATACCTGAGTATACCAGGTACTCACACAATCGGGAGGCATAGGCAGACGGGAGGGAAATTAGAGGAACTTTTTCATTCTGCACTTCTGTTAAATCATGGACAAGTGTTGTACCACAATCTGTACAGATTAGTACACCGTCCTTAAATTCCATGCCGCAATTTGGACAAATCATAAAATAAAACCAGCCTTTCCGGCATCTGCAGTTACATGTATCAAAATGCATTGCGAGCAGGAAGCAAACATGATAAAATGCAGATACAACATAAAAATTATATTTACTAAAAGAGTAACATATGGTACAGAAAAAATCAACCAATTTTAGGAAAATTCACAAAATATTTGTACATTTTAAAAATATACTGTACAAAATATAGTGTTTCGCTTACAGACAGGAGTTTAAATACATGAAAATTTATATTGTTTCAGCAGGAAAATTAAAGGAAAAATACTGGAATATGGCAGTGGAGGAATACAGCAAGCGCCTGTCACGTTACTGTAAGCTGGAACTGATCCAGGTAGCAGATGAAAAGACTGCAGAAGGGGCATCTCCTGCTGAGGAAGAGGCTGTTAAGGAAAAAGAAGGAGAACGCATGCTTGCCAAAATTCCGGACGCAGCCTATGTCATTGCACTGGCAATTGAAGGAAAACAGCTGGATTCAGTGGCTTTTGCGGAGAAGATTGAGGAACTGGGGGTGCGTGGAACTTCTCAGATTGTGTTTGTGATTGGAGGGTCACTGGGACTTTCAAATGCAGTGATGAAGCGGGCAGATTATGCCTTGAGCTTTTCTGCTATGACGTTTCCACACCAGATGATGAAGGTGGTGCTGTTAGAGCAGATTTACCGGGCTTATCGGATCATAAATGGGGAACCATATCACAAATAACTTGAATTGTGATAAAAAATCAAAGTTTTTTCATTTAGGGAAAATGCTGTCTTGCCAGGAGATGTGGGATACTCAAAAATTGCAAAAGAATTAGATGGTAAAAAATGGGAAGATTATTTGGATGAAAAATATTGAGAGGAAGTTGTAATATTGGATTGACATTACCAAACCATGTGATAAAATGAAATCTGTCAATTGCATATTGGTCAGTAGAAGATTGCAGGAAAGTGGCTTTGCCCGCCGAAGGAATAATACTCTCAGGTATCTGAAAAGATAGGACTGTAATCGGATGACACACTGGAGAATCTCTTAAATGAGTGCCGAAGGTGAAAGTGAATCAGTGGAATTCGCGAATCTCTCAGGCAAAAGAACAGTGCATATTTCGTGATAAATAGCCTTATTGCGATTTTTTTGTTTGCACGTCCGGAGATTTTTTTCCGGATTTTTTTGTTTCATATGCAATAAGAGTTTTTACAGAAAGAGGAAGTAACGATGGAACTTATTGAAAAAATGGTTGACGTAGTCAACATAGTACTTTGGGATTATTCTTTACTGATCTTATTATTGGGAACAGGCATTTTCTTTACCTTTCAGTTAAAATTTATCCAGGTTCGGAAATTTGGAGCAGGTATGAAAATGTTATTTGGTAACTTTTCACTCCGCGGTAAAAAAGATGGAAAAGGCTTAAGTTCATTTCAGGCTTTGACAACAGCGATTGCTGCCCAGGTAGGTACAGGTAATATTGCCGGTGCAGCTACAGCTATTGTATCCGGTGGACCAGGTGCAATTTTCTGGATGTGGGTGAGCGCATTCTTTGGAATGGCTACTATTTATGTGGAAGCCGTTATGGCCCAGCATACAAGAGAAGAAAAAAATGGTAGATATGTAGGCGGTCCGATTTATTATATCAAATATGTTTTCCAGGGTAAATTGGGTAAATTTTTATCTGTATTTTTTTCCGCTGCTGTCATCTTAGCACTTGGATTTATGGGAAATATGGTGCAATCCAATTCCATTGGTGTAGCATTCAAAGCTGCATTTAATGCAAATCAATTGGCTGTTGGTATTTTTGTAGCAATTGTTGCAGGATTTATTTTTATCGGCGGCATCAAGCGTATTGCAAGTTTCACTGAAAAAATTGTTCCAATCATGGCTGTATTATATGTAGTCGGATGCCTTGCGATCCTGGTGATGAATCCAGCGGGATTGGTAGAAGCCTTTAAGCAAATTTTTGTAGGTGCTTTTGATCCCCAGGCAATTGCAGGTGGTGCACTTGGTGTAACAGTTCAGCAGGCTATGAGATACGGTGTTGCCAGAGGTTTATTCTCAAATGAGGCAGGTATGGGCTCTACACCTCATGCACATGCAACTGCAGATGTGAAGCACCCAAGTGATCAGGGCATCATTGCTATGATGGGTGTTTTCATTGATACATTTATTATTCTGACAATGACAGCTTTGGTTATTCTTTCCACAGGTGTGCTTGGAAATGGGTTTACAGGTGCAGAATTGGCGCAAAGTGCATTTAATGCGGGATTTGGTTCATTTGGTAACGTATTTATTGCGTTTTGTATGTTATTCTTTGCCTTTACAACCATTATCGGATGGTATTATTTTGGTGAAGTAAATGTGCGCTCCTTATTTGGTGAAAAAGCAGTCAAAGTTTATGCAGTATTGGTAGTGCTATTTGTAGTGGTAGGTTCTACCTTAAAAGTAGATTTGGTATGGAATATGTCCGATATGTTTAATGGACTTATGGTACTTCCTAACTTGATTGCATTGATTGCCTGTGTAGGAGTGGTAAAGAAACTTACAAAAGAATATGAAGAAAAAAGCAGAAAATAGGTTTTGAAACAGAACACTGAAAATAAAGCAGTATAAAAAGACCTGTCAGAAAATGATCAGTCCCTTGTCAAGCAGACAAGAGGCAGTCAGTCTCTGACAGGTTTTTTGTGTTCAGATATCTTTACGCATTGAATACATATTTATCCAGCCGTTCAAAGGCTTCTTTCACCCGAGACAATGGAAGAGCCAGATTCATACGCAGATGACATAATCCATGGAACATCCGCCCGTCCTGTACAGCCACCCCTACATCCCAGGCAGCCTTTTCCACGTCTTCTATGGTCTTGCCATGCGCTTCACACCACTTAGTACAATCTGCAAACAACATATAAGTACCCTGAGGCCTGGATACCTCTACCCCTTGGAAATGCTCCCGGATATATGCACAGGCAAAATCAATATTACCGGCTATGGTCTCACATAATTCATCGGCCCACTCATATCCTGCAGGCTCATAAGCACCAATCAGAGCATACATAGACAGTACATTCATACTGTTGTAATGCGACAGAGAAGATTCTTTATTGACCCGGTCACGGAGCCATTTGTTGTAAATAATATGGTAGCTGCCTACCAGACCTGCCAGGTTAAAGGTTTTGGAAGGTGCATAAAATGCCACCGTACGGTTCCGTGCATCCTCGCTGACACTCTGGGTAGGAATGTGTTTGCTGCCCGGCAGAATAATATCAGACCAGATCTCATCGGAAATTACATATACATCATGTTTCTGGAAAATGGCCATAGCCTGTTGGATTTCCTGGCGTTCCCACACACGGCCGCATGGATTGTGGGGAGAGCAGAATACTGCTGCATGGATGTGATGCTTTACAATTTTTTCCTCCATATCTGCAAAATCCATACGATAAATATTTTGCGCATCCAGTACCAGGGGAGAGTGGACAATATGGTAGCCGTTGTTTTCAAGACTGTCTGTAAAACCGATGTAAGTAGGAGAGTGCAGCAGTACGTTGTCCCCTTTGGAGCAAAGCACATGCAAAGCGCTGATCACGCCTCCCAATACACCATTTTCATACCCGATATGGTCTTTGGTAAGCCCGGTCACGTGATTGCGGGTTTCCTGCCAGCGGATAATGGCATCAAAGTATTCATCTCTTGGCGCAAAATAACCAAATGCCGGATGGCTGGTCCGTTCCATAATGGCTTGTGTAATGGTGGGCACCACCGGGAAATTCATATCTGCCACCCACATGGGGATCGGGTCAAAGCCTGCTTTTGGACTGGCTGGTGCAAAGCCTGGGGCACTGCCTAAGGCATCTACAGCAATGGCATCCTTGCCGTGCCGGTCTATGATAGAGGTAAAATCATACTTCATATACACTTCATCCTTTCTGTTGCAATCTAGTATAGGCAATTGCAAAACACATTAACGGACGCTTTGAAAAGTATCTGTAAGAAAATACTTTCTTACAGATACTTCCCAAAGCTGATAGTGATACTTTATTGCGGTTGCCTAATAACATAACTTGAGTTGTCTCAGACATTCAAGACAGATATGCCGCATCAGCTCTGTACGGATATATCTGTTTTTATGGTAGCACTTTCTGAAGCGATGTCAAGATAGGTGATGGTGGGATGCTTTTCGAGGCTGGCATGGAATACCGTTTCGCAATTGCCTAAACAAATCAGATAGTGAAAGGTGAAATACAAGAAACTGAAGTAGAAAAGGAAACCGTAAGCGAAACCTTTTCAGATGAATTAGAAAATCCAGAAATTTTTGAAGATTAACATTTCAGAAACATTTCTTAAAAATAACAAAAACAATCGGGCGATATAATATGCCCGTAAATAAAAACAGAAAGAGGTAATCACAATGAATAAAAACGATCAAGAATTTCTCGTACAGAAGATTCGCACTCAATACACCGAAAAGGAACATACCGGGCTTGACGAACTCAGAGAACTGGATGCAAAGGTCAAGCGCCCTGCAAATGTGTTTGCGTACATCTTCGGCAGCATAAGCGCACTTATTATGGGAAGTGGAATGAGCCTTGCCATGACCGAAATCGGTGAAACAGTCGGTATTGCCAATCCTATGCTTTTCGGCATCATCATCGGTCTTGTCGGTATGTTTATGGCAATCATCAACTATCCGCTGTATAAAGGAATTCTCGACTCCCGAAAAAAGAAATACGCCGATCAGATCCTTGATCTCAGCAATAAAATTATAGATAATCAGTGATCCCAATAAACTGAAAATAAATAATAACAATAAAGGAGACTATTACAATGGCAATTAAGGAATTTTTCAAGAACGCATTTCAGGATATGAAGGAGGGCGCCCAGGCACAGAAAGCGGTAACTAAGGCAAATATTGATGCAGCCAAAGCCGAGGAGGCAGGAATCAGCGGATTATGATTGCTGCCACAGGAGCGGGGGTAAGCGTTATTGTTATTATAATGGCGGTTTATATGATCGTTCGTACAACCAAGGAAATTAAAGCGATAAGGAGCGTAAATTAAAATGGAAAACAATCAGAACAAAGAGAGCTTCAGTTATACCTATTCTGCAAGGCAGCAGGAAGAAATCAAAAGGATCAGGGACAGATACCTTCCGCCCGAAGAAGATAAAATGGAGCAACTGCGTCGGCTCGATCAAAGCGTAACATTTAAGGGAACTATCGTTTCCATTATCGTCGGCATTGCAGGCACACTGATGCTCGGTATTGGTATGTGCTGTACGATGGTTTGGGAGGGTGTATGGTTCATTCCCGGCATCGTGATT
Organism: Lachnospiraceae bacterium; assembly: GCA_045127535.1. GTDB lineage: Bacteria > Bacillota > Clostridia > Lachnospirales > Lachnospiraceae > UBA2942. The sequence goes on from JBGVQN010000023.1 coordinate 20,241, forward strand.
GGTGTGCTCGGTATCGGTGTATTGGCATTGGCACATCCTGTTTTTACTGTGATTACAAAGAAAGAGCGTGATCGCATTGCTCCCGAAATTTTGAAACTGACAGAGGAATTGATGAAATAAATAACAGAGCTGTTTTGTGACAAATAATTTTGGCAAACTGTAAAAAATGCCAAAATATTTCCTCATCACATTTTACAAAACCGTTTGAATGTCAGATTGACTTTTCAGATTGGGAATGATACGATAGGTGAGGCAATATTTTTCTACAGGAGGAATCATGATGACAGCATACAAGGATTTATCCAGAAGCGAGCTTGCATCTTTACAGGCTCAGTTAAATGCAGTTTACAAAGAGTACCAGGGCAAGGGTTTAAAGCTGAATATGGCAAGAGGTAAGCCGGCAGATGAGCAGCTTGACTTATCCATGTCTATGTTAGATATTTTAAACAGTAAAGAGGATTTAAATGCAGAAGACGGTACAGACTGCAGAAATTACGGCGTACTGGATGGTATTCCGGAAGCAAAGAAGCTGATGGCAGATATGGTTGGCGTAAAGCCGGAGAATGTAATTGTATGTGGTGGTTCCAGCCTGAATATCATGTATGATATGATTGCTCGTTCCTTTACCCACGGTGTGTTAGGCAATACTCCATGGAGCAAGCTTGACAAGGTAAAGTTCTTATGTCCGGTTCCAGGATATGACAGACACTTTGCCATTACAGAGTTTTTCGGGGTAGAGATGATCAATATTCCTACAAATGCTGACGGTCCGGATATGGATATGATCGAGGCGCTGGTGGCTTCTGATGATTCCATCAAGGGTATCTGGTGTGTACCAAAATACGGCAACCCAAGCGGTATCGTATACAGCGAGACAGTGGTAAAGCGTATGGCTGCTTTAAAGCCTGCTGCACCTGACTTCCGTATTTACTGGGACAATGCATACGGCATCCATCATCTGTATTTTGATGATGTACAGGAGATCCCAGAGATCCTGTCTGCATGTGCAGAGGCAGGCAACCCAGACATGGTATATGAGTTCTGCTCAACCTCCAAGATCACTTTCCCAGGCTCCGGTGTATCTGCAATTGCATCTTCTGTAGCCAACATCAACTCTATTAAGAGCATGATGAACTGGCAGATCATTGGTCATGATAAGATCAACCAGCTGCGTCACGTACGTTTCTTCGGAGACATTAACGGTATGTTAAAGCATATGGAAAAGCATGCAGAGATCATGCGTCCAAAGTTCGAAGCAGTATGTGACATCCTGGAGCAGGAGTTAGGCGGACTGGAGATCGGTTCCTGGACCAATCCAAAGGGCGGTTACTTTATCAGCTTTGATGCAATGGAAGGCTGTGCAAAGGCAATCGTTGCTAAGTGTAAAGAAGCTGGCATGGTACTGACAGGTGCTGGTGCTACATATCCATACGGCAAGGATCCACAGGATTCCAACATCCGTATTGCACCTTCTTACCCAACTCTTGAGGAGATCAAGGAAGCAACCAAGCTGTTTGCACTGTGTGTAAAGCTGGTAAGTGTAGAGAAGCTGTTAGAAGCTTAAAATCAGTCCTTCCATATATTGGTGCCTACGTTTAACAGTAACTGTCATATGTATCCCTGATAAAGCTGCCATATACATTGGACAGCAGGGCAGGGATGCCTGTGACAGTTTTTGTTATATGGGAAAATTTTCTGAATTTCCCATATGATAAAAACCGTATGGACAGTCCCACTGGGGCTGGATATGGCAATTTAAGGAAGGCTGTATGTTGTGCGGCTGCATAGGTATAGACTGCAGCAGAAAGGCAATATATGATTCAGATTCTGGATTTTAACGGTTACTATCAAAATCAGACATTTTATGAAGGAATTCCAACCATCTGGGTGGATCTTAGGGAACTAGAAGGCGTAAATGGGTATTGCGATGAGGAAGCCAAAAGAGAAATCATGGCAAAGACGGCATCTTATATGCAGGCGTGTATAGATCAGCACAAGCTGCCTGTTTCATGGATCGGCAGCGGCAATTATCACTATAATGCATGTTTGCTGGTGGAACAGCTGAAAAATCCCTTTTCCCTGGTGGTGTTTGACCATCACCCTGATATGCAGCCCTCCTTTTTTTCGGAGCTGTTATCCTGTGGCTGCTGGGTCCTCCATGCTTTGAAGCTGCCGTGTCTGAAAGAGGCAGTGCTTTTAGGGGTTAAGGAGGAGCTTTTACAGTCTCTTTCTGAAACCTTGCAGATAGAGCCATTGGAAACCAGCAATCCATGGCTTTATCAGTATGTGTATCATGGAAAACAGATTTATGGTATACAGGAAGGTTTTTTTACACCGGATCATTTTTCAATGAAACAGTTGGAAAGCTGGCTGAAAAACTGGTTATCAGAGCCTGTATATATATCCATTGATAAGGATGCGCTTTTGGAACAGGAATGTCCCACTACCTGGGATGGAGGCAGTATGACCCTGGAGCAGATGCTGACCATATGCAGACACCTAAAATATAGTTACAGTCTTGCAGGGGCAGATGTGTGCGGTGAGGGGGATACAGAAGAAACCCTGGCACGCAATCAATCTTGTAATCAGGCACTGGCAGAACTGTTTTGTGAGAGAGAAGGGTTTTGAGTAAAAGGAGCTGTTATGACTGAAAGTTTTTTATTGTCTGTGCAGGTGGTATTTCCCCTCTGTATCCTGCTGGTAGTGGGATATGTAATGAAGCGGTGGCTGCATCTGTCCCAGATGACTACAAAGCAGTTAAATCAAATGGTATTTAAAGTATTTCTGCCTCTGCTGCTGTTTAAAAATATTTATACTTCCGATTCAAGTGCGGATTTTGATGTTCGGGTGCTGATATATGCCATTTGTGCTATATTGGCAATGTATACAGTACTCTGCCTGCTGATTCCCAAAATTGAGCCGGATCATAAGAAATGTTCTGTTATGATTCAGGGAATTTACCGTTCTAATTATGTATTATACGGCATCCCCATTACAGAAGCAATCTTTGGTGCAGATAGTCTGGGAATGGCTTCTATCACAGCAGCTGTAGTCATTCCTCTTATCAATGTATTGGCTGTACTTCTTTTTGAAATGTTCCGTGATAAGCAGATGAACTGGGGCAACACGATAAAAGGAGTGCTGAAAAATCCCTTGGTATTATCATCTGCAACCGGAGTCATCTTTCTGATATGCCGTATTCCCCTGCCAGAACTGGCCATGGATTCGATCAGTACATTAGGCTCCATTACAACACCCCTGGCATTGATCGCTCTTGGGGCAGAGTTTCACTTCACCAGCTTAAAACGCTACCGCAGACAGCTGACCACAGTGATAATTGGAAAACTGATCATTGTTCCAGTATTGTTTCTATCCCTGGCAGCAGCACTGGGCTTTCGGGGGGTACATCTGGTGGTGTTAATGGCCCTGTTCGCTTCCCCAACAGCAGTTGCTTCCTATACCATGGCAAGTACCATGGGCGGCGACGAAGAACTGGCAGGCCAGATATTGGTCCTGACAACAGTCTTTTCTGTAGTGACTATATTCTGCTATACGTTTCTATTGAATAGTATGGGAATGATTTTTGTCTGAGCCTTTTTCTGTCGTCCAGATTTCCGTATCCCCCGGTGTCCAATCACATTTGCACCAAATCTGCAAACTTTCCATCTACACAGTCTGCCAGCATTTCCGGGTTAATGATGATCTGGCATCCTCTGACCCCTGCACTGACGTAGATTTCATCAAACAGCTGTGCTGTTTCATCAAACCAGGTAGGATATTTTTTCTTCATTCCAATGGGAGAACAGCCTCCCCGGATATACCCGGTGAGAGAAAGCAGATCCTTTACGGGAATCATTTCTACCTTCTTGTCTTTGGTAAGACTTGCTATCTTTTTTAAATCCAGTTCCTCACAAACAGGGATACAGAAAACCATAATACCATTCTTTTCCCCTTTTGTGACAAGGGTTTTAAATACCTGTTCCGGCGGCTGTCCCAATGTTGCGGCTACATGTTCTCCGGACAGATCGTTTTCATCTACGGGATATTCCTGGGTTCGGAAGGGGATCCTCTCCTTTTCCAGCATCCTCATGGCATTTGTCTTATTCATTACTTTGTACCAAAAATGCGGTCACCCGCATCCCCCAATCCTGGACAGATGTAAGCATTTTCATTCAGACAACGATCCAGGCAGCCGCAGTACAGCTGGATATCCGGATGAGCCTCCATCAGCCTCTTTACACCTTCCGGTGCCGCAATGATAGAAAGAAACTTAATGTCCCTTCCTCCACGCTTCTTGATAAAATCCACCGCTGCAGCAGCAGATCCCCCAGTTGCCAGCATGGGATCGCATACCACGATAGTGCGTTTGGAAATATTTTCCGGTAGTTTACAGTAATACTCATGGGGTTCATGGGTATCTTCATCCCGGTATAAACCAATATGACCCACCTTGGCAGAAGGCACCAGTGCCAGAATACCGCTGACCATGCCAAGTCCGGCCCGGAGAATAGGAACCACTGCCAGCTTTTTGCCTGCAATCATGGGTTGTGTGGTAGTCTCAATAGGTGTTTCGATCTCCACAAGCTCTGTAGGCAGATCCCGGAATGCTTCATAGCCCATAAGCATGGCGATCTCCTCTACCAGTGTGCGGAACTCATTGGTGCCTGTAGATTTATTGCGTAAAATAGAAATCTTGTGCTGAATTAATGGATGTTCTAATATAGTAAAATTCGGATAGTCCATTTTAAATACCTCCTGTCATAAGTATTGTGCATATTGCTAAAGATAATCATAATCCAAATGATGGAATTCGTCAATTATTCTTGACAAGATTATCTGAAAGAATTAACATAAGAGTAACAAAATGCGGGAGGCTAGGGTAAAGTTTTTGTAGGAAAAATAAATAGACAAAAGAAGAAAGCACCAGCTTTGTGTTAAGATTGAGTTTGCAAAGACCAAATCTACATAAAGGAAGGTGCTTTCTATGATTAAAAGTATACAACAGTTTTGCCAGGATGGGGTAAAAAATTTAGAAAAAGTTATGGTGGATTATTCATCCGATATGACAAAGATAGCCGAGATGGTTCAGGGAGTGACAAAAGGAGTGGTTGAACTGGGACTGTCTGTCATAGCTGAGGAATGGGAAAG
>JBGVQN010000024.1:0-45169 GCA_045127535.1 Lachnospiraceae bacterium
AGTCTGCCCAGAAAGAAAGCTGGGCTTGTTTTGTATACCAAAAAGATGTATATTAAACCCACAAGTTATTGTCTGATACTTTATCAGTACATCATGGGTGAACTCTACACCATTATTTCCGAAGGTAAATTTACGCAATCGAAAAAACAGCAGACACCTTGCATTTTCATGGGGCATCCAATATAATGGAATTAAGCCAAGGAGGGTATATCTGCAGGATATGCTCTTTTTTTTACAAAACCCCTTTAACGGTGTAAAAAGGACATTTTGTTGAAGAAGAAAGGAAAAGCAAGGTATGAATATTCTGGATATTATCGGGCCGGTGATGATAGGACCTTCTAGTTCTCATACGGCAGGTGCAGTCCGTATTGGTTTAACAGCCAGAAAGCTTTTGGGAGAACCAGTGAAAGAGGCACAGATTTATTTTCATGGTTCTTTTCTGGCAACTGGAAAGGGGCATGGGACGGACCGGGCGGTAGTAGCAGGACTGCTGGGATTTGCGGTAGATGATGAACGGGTGCCGGATAGTTACCGGTATGCACAGGAGCAGGGGCTGCAGTATACCATAAGCGGCATTGATTTAGGGGATGAAGCCCATCCAAATACCGTAAAAATGCAGCTTACGGGAGAATTAGGACGGTGCCTGGAAATTGTAGCGTCTTCTCTTGGAGGCGGCAGAATTATGATTGATGAAATTGATGGACTGACCATTCATGTATGTGGAGAATACCCTACCTTGATCGTACACAACTTAGATCAGCCCGGTCATGTAACGGAGGTGACTTCCATGCTGGCCCACAAATCCGTCAATATTGCTACCATGCAGCTTTACCGTTCCAGCAGAGGCGGGGATGCGGTTATGGTCATTGAGTGCGACCAGGAAATTCCTATGGAGTCAGTCCACTGGTTAGAGCGCCTGGAGGGGATCAAAAAAGTGACCTATCTGAATCTGGAAGGTGCATAAGCAGTCCGACAGAGAATATAGCTGCATTAAAAGGCAGAATAAAACCTGATCCAGTAATCATAATACAATTATAATATAGAAGTAATGTATTACAAAAAGCAGTTTTTTTAAATGGAGCGAAAAGCTGCATACAGAAAACGGGTATCATATGGAAAACAGGAGGATATACAGTTGTACGATTCTTTGAAAAAAATTGTGGAAGAGATGGAAATAAGTCACATTGATTTCTGGCAGGTGATTTTAGAAGATGACATTCGGGAGCGTGGAATCACAGAAGCAGAGTCTTTTGGACAGATGGAGCAGATGTATGAGGCTATGTGCCAGGCTGATAAAGCATATGACGGAACTCTCTCATCAGCCAGCGGTCTGGTAGGCGGTGAGGGCAGCAAGCTGCAAAAGGCCAGAGAGGAAGGACATCTTCTTTGCGGCAGTTTTTTGGGACTGGTAATGGAAAAAGCTTTGAAAATGGGTGAATCTAATGCCTGTATGCGGCGGATCGTGGCAGCTCCCACTGCAGGCTCCTGCGGCGTGGTACCTGCAGTGCTGTTAAGCTTAGAGCAGGAAAAGCAGTTCTCAAAAGAGCAGATGGTAAAGGCCTTGTATGTAGCAGCAGGCATCGGGGGAGTCATTGCCAGCCGTGCATTTATTGCCGGAGCCGCAGGCGGGTGTCAGGCAGAGATCGGTGCAGCCTCCGCTATGGCAGCAGGGGCGGCAGTGTGGCTCATGGGAGGAACCGGTGAAGACATTTCTCATGCAGTGGCATTGTCTTTAAAAAATCTGCTGGGACTGGTATGTGACCCGGTGGCAGGACTGGTAGAGGTGCCCTGTGTCAAACGCAATGCCTTAGGGGCAGTCAATGCCCTGATGTGTGCAGACGAGGCCATGGCAGGCATTTACAGCAAAATACCTGCAGATGAGGTCATTGATGCCATGCGTGCAGTAGGCAGAAGCATGCCGGAGCATCTGCGGGAAACTGGTACAGGAGGTGTGGCAGCCACCCCTTCCGGTATGGCCATCAAAGAGAAAATGGGACGCAGTGTACAGTAAGAGCGTTTGTAAATGACACAAAACAACAGAAGGTGTCATGAATAAAAGATACAAAACAGGCGGTTAAGTCTCAAAGTACTTAACCGCCTATGCAGGTATGTATTTCTAGGTAGTCTCATATTAGTTCCGTTTCTGAATACTGACGATTCGATAAATAATTTTTTTCATCATTTATCCCCCTACGATTCTTATGCTCGGTAACAGTGTTTTTTAGTTGCTTTGTGCTGATAAGTGTCTCCGGGTCTTTCTTATCTACATGATTTCTTAAAAAAATTATAGCATACAAGTGTATACGTTTCAATGTCAGCCCCCAAATTTATTATTTTTTTGTTGCGTTTCCTGTCAACTCATGTTAGGATAAAAGTGATTTATACAACTGACGGAACTGTAGGTGCTACAGAAGGTGGAACTGACCACAGGGAGTATAAACAGCAGGAGCCGACCGTCTGGGCATTTGTCCGGAATCAGTGGGTTCTTTTTTTGTGGCAGCAGGAAAAAGCAGCACCCCTGCTTCAAACTGCAGTGCCCCGAAGCAGACCCTTCCGGCAAATCGGTACAAAAAACTGAATGAGGCGCAAAGGCGCAGAAATGGAGAGAAGCATGAAGAAGTTATCCATCGAAACAGTATTAAAGGAAAATGCCTATCCAGGCAGAGGTATTATCATTGGTAAGTCCCCTGACGGAGTCAATGCAGTGACTGCATACTTTATCATGGGCAGAAGTGAAAACAGCCGTAACCGTGTATTCGTACCTTCCGAGGGTGGTATCCGTACCGAAGCATTCGACCCATCCAAGTTAGTAGACCCAAGTCTGATCATTTACGCTCCGGTTCGTGTATTGGGAGACAAGACCATCGTCACCAACGGCGACCAGACCGATACTGTATATGACCTGATGCAGCAGGGCAAGACCTTTGAGGAATCCTTACGCACCAGAGAGTTTGAGCCAGACGGCCCTAACTACACCCCACGTATCTCCGGTATCATGGAAATCACAGACGGCACATACCAGTATTCCATGTCCATCTTAAAGAGCAACAACGGAGACCCATCCTCCTGCAATCGCTACACCTTCTCCTACGAGAACCCGGCAGCAGGCGAGGGCCACTTCATCCACACCTACCAGGAAAACACAAACCCACTGCCAAGCTTCGAGGGCGAGCCAAGACTGGTAGACATCTATGATGACATCGACGCATACACCGACATGCTGTGGACCAGCTTAAACGAAGAAAATAAAGTATCCATGTTCGTCCGCTACATCAACATCACCACCGGCGCAACAGAGACCCGTATCGTAAACAAGAACCAGAAGTAATCAGCGCCATGCGCCTGTGAATGTATACGCAAGCCATCCGGTCACACCATATTTCAAAGGAAGGACCGGATAAAAGCGTATCTGAGCATGAATCCATACACAGGCTTTTACCGTATTTTGTTGTGTGCCCTGCAAAACTTTTGAAGGACGCCGGTTCTTAGGTTTTTTATCATGACAGCATCTGACAGAAACCTGGCTTGCTGCCAGATGCTGTCATGATAAAAAATCTTAGCACCGCTGCGTTCTTCACGAAGCGAGAACGGGTTTTGCGGGGCACACAACAAAATACGGTAAGAGCCGTCCGGGTATCACCCATGAAAGGAAAGATATTATGAAGGAACTTACTTTGAAATATGGCTGTAATCCAAATCAGAAGCCTTCCCGTATTTTTATGAACGAGGGCGAGCTTCCAATCACTGTTTTAAACGGCAAGCCAGGCTACATCAATTTCCTGGATGCCTTAAACGGCTGGCAGTTGGTAAAAGAGTTAAAGAAGGCAACCGGCCTGCCGGCAGCAACCTCTTTCAAGCACGTATCTCCAGCAGGCGCTGCAGTAGGTCTGCCGCTGTCTGACGTATTAAAGAAGATCTACTGGGTAGAAGACTTAGGAGAACTGACACCACTGGCAAGCGCATATGCAAGAGCCAGAGGCGCAGACCGTATGTCCTCCTTTGGAGATTTCATTGCACTGTCTGACGTATGTGACGTATGCACTGCAAACATGATCAAGAGAGAAGTATCTGACGGTGTCATTGCACCAGGCTATGAGCCAGAAGCATTAGAGATCTTAAAGGCAAAGAAAAAGGGCAACTATAATGTGATCCAGATCGATGAAAACTACGTACCTGCTGCTTTAGAGCGCAAGGAAGTATACGGCGTTACCTTTGAGCAGGGCAGAAACGAGCTGGACATCAATGATGACCTGTTTGCACAGATTCCAACTCAGTGCAAGGACCTGCCGGAAGCTGCCAAGATCGATCTGATCATCTCCCTGATCACCTTAAAGTACACCCAGTCCAATTCTGTATGCTACGTAAAGGACGGACAGGCAATTGGTATTGGTGCAGGACAGCAGTCCCGTATCCACTGTACCAGACTGGCAGGCAACAAGGCAGACAACTGGTATCTGCGCCAGAATCCAAAGGTATTAAATCTGCCATTCCTGGATTCTATTAAGCGTCCAGACAGAGACAATGCCATCGACGTATACATCAGCGATGATTACATGGATGTATTAGCAGACGGTGAGTGGGAAAAGACCTTCAAGGTAAAGCCGGAAGTTTTCACCAGAGAAGAAAAGCGTGCATGGCTTGATACCTTGACCGGTGTTGCATTAGGCTCTGATGCCTTCTTCCCATTTGGCGACAACATCGAGCGTGCCCACAGAACCGGCGTACAGTATGTAGCACAGCCAGGCGGCTCCATCCGTGACGACAATGTAATCGAAGTCTGCGACAAGTACGGCATGACCATGGCATTTACAGGTATCAGACTGTTCCATCATTAATAATATTTTTAGAATGTATCACACTGACATTTCAGGAAATTTTTGTAATTACTGGAATGTCAGTGTTTTTTGTGAAATACTTGTCAATTTTGTAAATTTTTTTGTTGCAATCTTTTTTTGCCGGGGGTAAAATGTAGGACAGATATAGTGGATTACATTTTGTGAAGGAGCAGACTGTAGTTGACTATATCTGCTTTTATAAAGGGTATTTCTAAAAATAATCAAGAAAATAGGCATTACAGAGTGAAATACCTGAAATTCCCCAAAAGAGAAATGATATGAAAGGAGATGAGGATGTGGAAAATTTAGCAGAAGAATTGCAGGAACAGCTGGAATGTATCACTGTGTTTAGCATTGGGCCTATTGAAATCAAAGAATCTGTTGTGGTTACATGGATCATCATGGCCATTATTGTATTGATTTCCTGGCTGCTGACCCGCAACTTAGAGCCGGATCCTACTAAAATTACCAAACGGCAGCTGCTTGTGGAGACTGCAGTAAGCGGTCTGCGTAACATGGTGCAGAATATCCTTGGAGAGCATGGCGGGGCTTATGCACCATACCTTACTACGGTACTGTTGTATCTGGGTATTTCAAATCTTATTGGATTACTGGGCTTTAAACCCCCTACAAAGGATTTGAACGTAACCGCAGCTCTGGCAATCATGAGTATTATCCTCATAGAATATGCAGGCCTGCATAAAAAGGGATTGAAAAAATGGTTACACAGTTTTATTGAGCCAGTAGCAATCATGCTTCCCTTTAACATCCTGGAATTGGCCATTAAGCCAGTATCCCTATGTATGCGATTGTTTGGTAATGTATTGGGAGCATTTGTAATTATGGAGCTGATCAAGGCAGTACTGCCTGTAGGCCTGCCAATTCCTTTCAGTATGTATTTTGATATTTTTGATGGACTGATTCAGGCATATGTATTTGTGTTCCTGACAGGTCTTTACATTAAGGAATCTGTAGAGTAGGCAGTTATTTTTTGTAGTATTTAATGGATAATTGCGAAACTGCATTCGGCATTCGCTTTGGGAAGTATCTGTTAAGGTGTTTCGCGATTATCTAACAGTATTTAAACAGAAAAGGAGATTTTCATGATGGGAACTATTATAGCAATTGGAGCAGGTATTGCAGTATTAACAGGTCTGGGTGCAGGTATCGGTATCGGTATTGCAACTGGTAAGGCTACAGAAGCAGTTGCAAGACAGCCTGAGGCATCTGGTAAGATTACAACTTTATTATTGTTAGGTAGTGCATTGGCAGAGGCAACTGCTATTTACGGTTTCGTAGTAGCACTGATGATTATCATCATGTTAAAGTAATCAGATCAGAGGAAAAGATACACATTTCTAAAGAAATGTTGTAAGAAAGGCAGGTATAGAGTCAAGTGTTAAGTTTAGATCCATACAATTTGATATGTACTATTATTAATGTACTTGTGCTGCTCCTTCTGGTAAAACTGTTTTTGTTTAAGCCTGTAGATAAGATGCTCAAAGCCAGAGAAGAACTGCTCAAAAAGCAGTATGATGAGGCAGAAGCAACCAAGCAGCAGGCCAATGCATTAAAGACCCAGTACGAAGCTTCTATTGAAAAAGCAAAAGAAGAATCAGAGGAGATCATCAGCCAGGCAAAGGTCAAGGCACAGAAGGAATACGATTCCATCTTAAAGAGTGCAGATGAAGATGCTTCCAAGATGATCGAGAAGGCACAGGAAAAGATTGCAGCAGAAAAGGCAGAAACCCTGCGCAACATGAAGACAGAAATTGCAGTGATGGTTATGGGTGCTGCTGCCAAGGTAATGGAGCAGTCCTGTGATACAGCACAGAACCAGAAAATTTATGACCAATTTTTAGCGGAAGCAGGTGAAGAATCAGTATGACAAAGTCCGCAGTAGAATATGCAAAAATGCTGTCCGGATTTCAGGTTTCTGCAGATGCAGTCCGGGAGACCAAGGAATTGCTTCGTTTGGTTCCCCAGCTGCGGATGGACCTGGAAAATCCTATACTGGATATTGAGAAAAAGCATAAGCTCATTGATGATACATTTCCTGCAGGTATGCGTAACCTGCTGAAGCTCATCTGTGATAATCAGGATTTTTCCATGATGGATGATGTACTTGCTGCTTATGAGAAGTTTGACTTCTCAGAGCCGGAAGCATTAAAGGCAGTGCTGTCTTATGTAACCCCTCCAACAGATGAGCAGTTAGAGAAAATCCGTATATTTTTATCCAAAAAGTATCAGAATGCAAAGCTGGAAATAGAGGCTACACATAATCCTGACCTGATTGGCGGTTTTGTCATCCGGGTAGGAAACCAGGAGTACGACTGGAGTGTAAAGAGCCGCCTTGGAAAGTTAGAGCAGCGGCTGAAGAGCACCAACAGCAAGCTTTCCGGTACAGAGGATATCATTACCATTCTGAAAGAAGAAATTGCCAAGTCAGATTTTGACAACAGCGATAAGGAGATCGGACTTGTAGAAACCATTGGTGATGGAATTGTAACTGCCAGTGGTATTGACCATGCCATGTATGGTGAGATCGTAGTTTTTGACAATGGTATGAAGGGTATGGTACAGGATATCCGTACCAAAAACATTGGTATCATTCTTTTTGGCAGGGAAACTGGTCTGGGAGAAGGTTCCAGAGTCATGCGTACAGGAAAACGTGCAGGTATTCCGGTAGGCAGAGGCTTTTTAGGCAGAGTAATTGATGCATTAGGTGCTCCCATTGATGGTAAGGGAGACATACCAGAGGAAGGTTACCGCCCCATTGAGCAGGATGCGCCAAGTATTGTAGAAAGAAAGTCCGTAGGCGTGCCAATGGAAACCGGTATTCTGGCCATTGACTCTATGTTCCCAATCGGCAGAGGCCAGCGTGAGTTGATCATTGGCGACCGTCAGACAGGTAAAACATCTATTGCCACTGATACCATTATTAACCAGAAGGGCAAGGATGTGATCTGTATTTATGTAGCCATCGGACAGAAGGCTTCTACCATTGCCAAGGTAGTAAATCTGTTAGAGAAGCATGGCGCGATGGAGTATTCCATTGTAGTTGCGGCAACAGCCAGTGATCCGGCTTCCTTACAGTACATTGCGCCTTATTCTGGTACAGCCCTTGCAGAGTATTTCATGCATAAGGGGAAGGATGTGCTTATTGTATATGATGATTTATCCAAACATGCAGTGGCATATCGTGCGTTGTCTCTGTTATTAGAGCGTTCTCCAGGACGTGAGGCATACCCGGGAGATGTATTCTATCTTCACTCCAGACTGTTAGAGCGTTCCAGCCGTCTTTCTACTGAATTAGGCGGAGGCTCCATTACCGCACTGCCGATTATCGAAACCCAGGCAGGAGATGTATCTGCTTATATTCCAACCAATGTTATTTCCATTACAGATGGTCAGATCTTCCTGGAAAGCGATCTGTTCTTTGCAGGCCAGCGTCCTGCAGTCAATGTAGGTTTGTCTGTATCCCGTGTAGGTGGTGCAGCCCAGACCAAGGCGATGAAAAAGGCAGCAGGTTCTATCCGTATTGATCTGGCACAGTTTCGTGAAATGGAAGTCTTTACCCAGTTCAGTTCTGATCTGGATGAAGATACCAAAAAGCAGCTGGATTATGGTAACGGTCTGATGGAGCTGTTAAAGCAGCCTTTGGGGAACCCTCTCAGTATGCCAGAGCAGGTAATTACATTGTGTGCAGCAACTCATAAGGTAATGCAGGATATTCCTGTAAAGAAGATCAAGCAGTTCCAGATGGATATGCTGGAATATTTCCATAAAGAACATCCGGAAATTATAACAGAGCTTACTGCTACAAAACGGCTGGCAGATGAGACCCAGAAAGCAATTTGGGATGCAGCTGAAGATTTTAAAAGCAGCTACACCATATAACCGGTAAAAACCGGAAGGACAGAAAGGGAGGAATTTTGCCATGGCAGGTGCCAGAGAAATACAAAGCAGAATGAAAAGTATACAGGACACGAAAAAGATTACCAGTGCCATGTATATGATTTCCTCTTCCAAGCTCAAGCGTGCCAAAGTCCTGTTAGATGCTGCTGACGACCATTTTTATGCCATCCAAAACGCCATTGCCAGAATGCTGCGTCATTTTCCGGATATTGAACATCCCTATTTTGGACATAAGGTATCTGATAAAGAAAATGTGCGGGCTGCCTATATTGTGGTAACAGCAGATAAGGGATTGGCTGGTGCTTACAATCATAATGTGATTAAGCTGGCGCAGGAACAGATGGGTCAGTCGGAAAATAACACTTTGTATGTGGTAGGTGAAATCGGCCGTCACTATTTTGAGCATAAAAAAATTAAAATTGATGAGCAGTTCCGTTATACTGTGCAGAATCCTACCATTCACCGTGCCAGAATGATTGCAGGGCGAATGATAGAACTGTATAAGAGTGGTGAAGTTGACGAAGTGCATCTGATTTATACCAGAATGATCAATTCCATGGAAAGTGTGGCAGAGTCCTACCAGATACTTCCTTTAAAAAAGGTAAAGTATGAGTTGGACCTGGGAATGGATGTGCCCGATGATATGGAATATCTGCCAAGTCCTGAGGCTGTACTGGAAAATCTGGTGCCAAATTATGCTACCGGTCTTATTTATGGTGCTCTGGTTGAGGCATATGTGAGTGAGCATAATGCACGTATGATGGCTATGGAGGCTGCTACAGACAGTGCCACAAGTATGATCCGTGAGTTGTCTGTACAGTACAACCGGGTGCGTCAGGGAGCCATTACGCAGGAAATTACAGAGGTTTCCAGTGGTGCAAAAGCTCAAAAAGGTAAGCAGCAGTAAGGGAACATGCGTTGGCTGCACGCAGGAATGGAGTAGGAATGAATAAAGGAAAAATCGTACAGGTCCTTGGGCCTGTTGTAGACGTAGAATTTGCAGACGGAAAGCTTCCTTTTATCAAAGATGCCTTAGAGGTAGTAAATGACGGAAAGACCTGTGTGATGGAGGTAGCACAGCATGTAGGGCTGAATGTAGTCCGCTGTATTATGTTAAACTCCAGTGAAGGTCTTTGCCGGGATATGGAGGTTACTGCAACCGGAAGCGGAATCAAGGTTCCGGTAGGTACTCCTACTTTAGGCCGTCTGTTTAATGTAACTGGAGATACCATTGACGATGGTGTCAAAATCAAGGATGATGAAACTGTGAAAAAGTGGGAAATCCACAGAGATCCACCAGCGTTTGCAGATCAGAATCCTGCAGTAGAGATTCTGGAAACCGGTATTAAGGTCATTGACCTGTTGGCACCTTATGCCAAGGGCGGTAAGATCGGTCTGTTTGGCGGTGCCGGTGTAGGTAAGACTGTCCTGATTCAGGAGCTGATCCGTAACGTTGCTACAGAGCATGGCGGATATTCCATCTTTACCGGTGTAGGAGAACGTTCCCGTGAGGGCAATGACCTGTGGACAGAAATGAGAGAGTCCGGTGTATTGGAGAAAACCGCCCTGGTATTCGGACAGATGAATGAGCCCCCGGGAGCCCGTATGCGTGTGGCAGAAACGGGTCTGACCATGGCAGAGTATTTCCGTGATGTGGATCATCAGGATGTGCTCCTGTTTATTGACAATATTTTCCGTTTCGTACAGGCAGGTTCTGAGGTGTCCGCACTGCTTGGCCGTATGCCATCTGCAGTAGGCTATCAGCCCACATTGGCTACAGAGCTTGGTGAGCTGCAGGAGCGTATTGCTTCCACCAAAAATGGTTCCATTACTTCTGTGCAGGCAGTATATGTACCTGCAGATGATTTAACTGACCCGGCGCCGGCTACGACCTTTGCACATCTGGACGCTACCACTGTATTGTCCCGTAAGATCGTGGAGCAGGGTATTTATCCGGCAGTAGACCCCTTAGAGTCTACCTCCCGTATTTTGGAGCCGGATGTGGTAGGACAGGAGCATTATGACACAGCAAGAGCTGTACAGCAGGTGCTGCAAAAGTATAGAGAGCTGCAGGATATCATTGCCATTTTAGGTATGGAGGAACTGTCTGAGGAAGATAAGGTTACTGTATTCCGTGCCAGAAAAATTCAGAAGTTTTTATCCCAGCCATTCCATGTGGCAGAAAACTTCACTGGTATCCAGGGCAAATATGTGCCTCTGGCAGAAACCATACGTGGTTTTAAAGCCATTATCAACGGAGAGATGGATGAATATCCGGAGCAGGCTTTCTTTAATGTAGGTACCATTGAAGAAGTAATGGAAAATGCAAAGAAAATGGGCTAAGATGCAGCAGCAAAGCTGCTTCGGGAAAGAGGTAGCATATGAGCGATACAAATTTATTTTTTCTGCAGATTATTACCATTAACCGGGTGTTTTATGAAGACAAGTGTATGCAGCTGATTTTCCCGGCACTGGATGGCTCTATGGGCATTCTGGCTCATCACCACAAGGCTGTGATTGCAGTCATGGAGGGTGAGGTCAGGATCCAGAAGCCGGACGGAACCTGGTTAGAGGGTGTCACAGGAATTGGACAGGTGCAGATCGCCAATAACCGTGTGACCATGCTGGTGGATACACTGGAAACTCCGGAGGAAATAGATGAGCAGCGAGCCCTGGCAGCACAGGAGCGTGCAAAAGAGCAGCTGCGTCAGCAGCAGAGTATATGGGAATACAATGTTTCCAAAGCAAACCTGGCTCGTTCCATGGAGCGTTTGAAGGTAAAACGGCATTATAACAGCGAGTCCTCCCGTTAGGCATTGGGACAATTGCATATGTGTTCCGCAATTGCCTACTATCTATAGGGAAAAGAAAGGAGAACAGGATGGTTTCAGTAGTAAGTACAGAGAAGGCACCGGCAGCAATCGGGCCTTATTCTCAGGCAATGATAGCAGGTAACCTGGTGTTTACTTCCGGGCAGATTCCCATTGATCCGGCTGTCGGAGAAGTGACAGGAGCAGATATTAGTGAGCAGGCTGAGCAGGTGATGAAGAATCTGGGTGAGGTGCTGAAAGCAGCTGGCTGTGATTATACAGATGCAGTAAAGACCACATGTTATTTAAGTGACATGAATGACTTCGGGGCATTTAATACCGTTTATGGTAAATATTTTACCGGTAAGCCTGCAAGAAGCTGTGTGGCAGTAAAGACTTTGCCAAAGAATGTTTTGTGTGAGGTTGAGGTGATCGCAGTGGTGCCGGGAGTGATGCCTGGCTGAGCATGTGGTTCTGTATGAACCGGTTATCAAGGAGCTGTTGCAAAGGTAGAGGAATATTCTACTGGAGCAGCAGCTCTGTTTTTATGTCCAAATTGAGCCGCTGGAAGTGGTTGCAAGAGTGCGGTCCTATTTGCGCAGAAATGTTTCTCCTGAAAAGAGAACAATTTTCAATTCAAATTGATGTCAATCAGGCAGATTACGTGTTAGTATCATGACAGGAGGTTACATATACATGATTTCACTGAATCTTTTTGAACTTCGCAAAGCCAGAGGGATCACCCAAAGTGATCTGGCAGAAATTATAGGGGTTTCCTTTCAAACCATTAGTAAATGGGAAACAGGCATTGCAGTACCGGATGTCAAATATGTCATTGCATTGGCAAAATTTTTTGGGGTTACCACAGATCAAATACTTGGACTGCAGCCATTAAAGTATGAGTATTGTTCCAGAAGGACAGAAACCGCTGAATACTGGAATGACCAATTGCAGTATATCCGGGACTCAAGGGTGGAATTGTGGAACAGGGATTACATGGAGTTTCTCATCCGGAAGGTCTGGAAAATAGAAACGAAAGTAGATGTGCTGGATTTTGGATGTGGGAATGGATATTTGGCAGGGCTGATCATGCCTTTTTTGCCCAAAGGCAGTACCTATACAGGGCTCGATATCAGTGATGCAATGATTCAGGAGGCCAAAAGACTATATGAGGATGCTGCATACCCGGTCAGGTTCATCTGTCAAAATGCTTATGATTATCAGCAAACAGAAAAATATGATATGGTCCTTTGCCAGGCGTTTTTGAGAGAACTGTCCAGACCGGAGGCTGCATTACAAAATATGATCGGTTCCCTGAAAACCGGAGGCCTTATGGTCTGTATTGAGGTAAACAGAGAATTGGATCATGCAGGCATCTACATAGAGGGCATGGATTATGCTTCTATTTTGATGACAGAGGTGCAGAGAAAGTATTGGAAAGCTGAACTTGAGAAAAAGGATAGGGATTATGCAGTGGGCATACGGCTGCCGTTTCTGTTGCGGGAGCTGGGGATCCGTGACATTGAAGTCCGTATGCAGGATAAAGTCAAATTTGCTGACCCAGCCAATCAGGAGGAATATGATCGGCTGCAGAGGGCATATGTGTCTGAAAAAGGGTGGAAAAATGACAATGTCCAGGAGGACAAAAGAGCAGTAGAGGTATTGATGAATCGAGGACTGGCAAGAGAGGAGGCTGAGCAGCTTACGGTAACCTGGGGACAAATGAAACAAAAAATCATGAATGAAAAGAAGGCATTTTTAAAAACAACAGGCTTTTTGATCACGTTTGGAAGAAAGGAATAGATATGAAAATTTTGGTGTTAGGGGGAACCAGATATTTTGGGATCCCCATGATCAGGGAATTGATTGAGCAGGGACATGAGGTGACAATTGCAACAAGACAGATGACAAAAGATCATTTTGGAGATGCTGTCCGGAGAATACAGGCAGAGCGGACAGATCCGCTCCAGTTGGAACAGGCATTCAAAGGGAAACGGTTTGATGTGGTATATGATAAAATCGGGTATTGTTCCAATGATATCAAATATGTGATGGATGCAATAGACTGTGATAAATATATTTATATGTCCAGCACCTCTGTCTATGAGCCCAAGCAGATCAATACCAGGGAAGAAGATTTTGATGCCATGGGCAAAGCGTTCTTGTGGTGCAATCGATCTGATTTTCCGTATGATGAGATAAAAAGGCAGGCAGAATGTGCATTATGGCAGAAATACAGTGACAGAAATTGGATCGCAGTCAGATATCCCTTTGTCATTGGGAAAGATGATTATACAGAGCGGATGCTGTTTTATGTGGAGCATACCATGGGATCCATCCCCATGAAGATCGATAACATAGATTGTCAGATGAGCTATATTCGTTCCGATGAAGCCGGAAAGTTCCTGGCATTTTTGGCAGATCAAAATGTGCATGGGGCGATCAACGGAAGCTCTGGGGGAACCATTTCTCTCAGGGAGATCATTGCTTATGTGGAAAGAAAAACAGGTTCGAAAGCAATTTTCAGTGATACAGGAGACGAGGCTCCCTATAATGGAGAGCCTGAATATAGTATTAATACGGACAAGGCAGAAAGGACTGGCTTCCGGTTTTCTAATATAAAAGAATGGATCTATGATTTGATTGATTATTATATGGAAAAAGTGAGTGGTAATATGTAATAGGGTGATGATTGTTCATTACATAAAAATGTGTAAATACACAAAAAATAGTAATGCACATTGATTTGATAATCGTTTGATGGTACAATATCATTACAAAAAAATGTGTCAATACACAAAAATAAGGAGCGATGTTGTGGAAATTAAGCGAGATATATACCTTGAACAGTTAAAGATCAGAAAAGACAATGGGATGATCAAGATCATTACAGGAATCAGGAGATGTGGAAAATCTTTCCTGTTATTTGTATTATTTAAGAAGTATTTGTTGGAGAATGGTGTAGATCATGACCACATCATTGAGATTGCATTGGATGGCATTGAAAGTGAAGAACTGAGAGATCCCAAAAAATGTTATCAGTATATTAAGGAGGCGATGAAAGACGAACAGAAGTATTATTTGCTTTTGGATGAAGTACAGTTTATGCCACGATTTGAAGAAGTGCTGAACAGCTTGCTTCGTATCAGCAATATTGATGTATATGTGACCGGAAGTAACTCTAAATTCTTATCAAGCGACATTGTAACTGAATTTAGAGGAAGAGGAGATGAAATCAGAATATATCCTCTGTCATTTGCTGAGTTCTATGACGCTTACAATGGGGACTATGATGATGCCTGGAATGAGTATATGATATATGGTGGATTGCCGCAGGTAGCACAGTTTTCAGTTGAACGCCAAAAGGCAGAGTATCTAAAAAATATTTTTACCAATGTTTATATTAAGGATGTGGTAGAGCGAAATAAGATTCAGAATGTTGATGAGATTGGAACTTTGGTAGATATTCTTGCTTCAGCCATAGGAGCCCCTACCAATCCAACCAAAATATCAAATACCTTTAAAAGTGAACGGGGTATCCATTACAACAGTAAAACCATATCCAACCATATTGATTATCTTGCAGAGGCATTTTTGATTTCTAAAGCAGACCGGTATGATATTAAAGGCAGAAAATATGTAGGTGCAAATCGGAAATATTATTTTTCGGATATAGGACTTAGAAATGCCAGATTGAATTTCAGACAGCAGGAGCCTACCCATATTATGGAGAACATTGTTTACAATGAACTTCTTATCCGAGGTTATCATGTGGATGTTGGTATTGTAGAGGTGTATGCAAAAAATAGCGAAGGAAAAACCGCTCGTAAGCAGTTGGAGGTTGATTTCGTAGTAAACCAGGGCAGTCAGAGATATTACATTCAGGCAGCTTATGATATGACTTCTGAGGAAAAGCAGACACAGGAGTTTAACTCCTTCAGGAATATTCCGGACTCATTTAAGAAGATTGTGATCGTGAATGGAACAAAAAAGCCGTGGAGAAATGAAGAAGGATTTGTCATTATGGGTATGAAGTACTTTCTGTTGAATGTGGATAGTTTGGAATTCTAATATGTTGGACGAGAGAAAATGTAAGGTTCATGTAAGAGTATTCATGCATCCATGTAAGATTCCACAATTATATTAACTGTATCAAAGAAAGAAAAGAGGTACATTCATCATGAAATGGAAAGAACTTGAAGATGCAGTGATTCAAAAATACAGCAATGCAACAGCGATCTATTTGTTACAGAGAACCCATAAAATGAGTAAGAAAGACTATGCATTTGACTTTCTGGTAGCACTGTTTACGCCGGCTCCGGGCATTGTGGAAGAAGCAGATATGGTGGCTGATTTTGCAAACTATTACCTTGTGGAACAGGAAACGCAATCTCTGCTGGTTCGTGCTGACAAGAAGGGGATTACAGAGAAAAATATCACAGACCTGTATGCAGCTTCCGCGGATAAGAAATTTGTGATAGAAAATAATCGGTTTAAAAAGGTGAAAAAAGTATATGGATAAAAAGCGGAATATACTGATTGCAGATGATGAAAAGGAGATCCTGAAGGTACTCAGGCTGTTTTTGGAAAAAGAAAACTTAAATGTGTATGAGGCCTATGATGGGGAAATGGCACACATGCTGGTGCAGCACTATGACATTGACCTAGCCATCATTGACATTATGATGCCAAGGATGAATGGCTATGAACTGCTGAAAAAAATAAGGCAGGAGTATCAGATCCCCGTCATGATCCTGTCTGCAAAGGTACAGTTGGATGATAAGATCTTAGGGCTGGACCTTGGGGCAAATGATTATATTACAAAACCCTTTGAGCCATTAGAAGTGGTTGCAAGGGTGCGGGCACATTTGCGCAGAAATGACAAAGAAGCATTCACTGCGGATGCAGCAAAAACGATCATTACATATCAGGACATGCAGTTAGATGTCAGCCGTTGTCAGGTAAAGGTTGGGGAAGCAGTCATTGACCTGACCAAAATTGAACTTGCCCTGTTGGAGATGTTTATGCAGCAGCCCGGGCGGGTATTTACCAAGGAGCAGTTATATGAGCGGGGCTGGGATGGTATGTATGTGGTGGATGACAATACCATCCGTGTGACCATCAGCAGGCTGCGGGATAAGATTGGAGAGCAGCATATCAAAACGATTCGTGGATTGGGGTATCGGCTGGAATGATGAATGAGTTAAAGAAAAAAATAGTATATTACTATATCATTTTTACATTTGTATTGGTTGTGTTAGAATGGTATCTGTTTCAATTGCTGGTAGTCCATTTGCCTGCCTGGATGTCTCTGACGGAAACAGGAAGCATGATGCTGGAACTTGCAGCACTGATGATCAGCATCACCTTTTTTGTCCTGTTTTCCTATGGGTATTACAGAAAAGTGGAGCAAAGCATCATTCGGGAGATAAAGCGTCAGGCAAAAGAGCGTAACATGCTCTTTGCCAACATTGCCCATGATCTGAAAAATCCCATTTCCTCAGTGCTTGGATTTGCCAGAGCATTGGAAAGCGGAATCGTACAGGCAGAGGAACAGCAGCTGATCTTTCATACCATATGTGAGAAGTCCCTGCAGGTAGATGAGATGATTCAAAAGATGTTTCAGTATGCCAAGCTGGGTGCAGATGGATATGCCTTACAGTGCCAGAACACAGATTTATGTGCGCTCCTTCGGGAAATATTGACCTTACAGTATGCAGAAATAGAAGAAAAACAGATGGAGCTGGAGATCGAGATTCCAGACACTTGTGTTATGAAAGAAATTGATGCAGCAGAATTTTCCCGGGTAATGCGCAACCTGATATCCAATGCAATGAAGCATAATGAGCAGGGGACAAGATTACTGGTTGCCCTGAAGCAGGAAAAGGGTGTGGTGAAAATCGTGGTTGCTGATTCCGGTAGTGCGATTCCACCAGAGCAAAGACAGACAATATTTGAGCCATTCCAATGTTCCGATGAATCCAGAGTAGCCAAGGATGGAAGCGGTCTGGGATTGGCCATTGCAAAGCAGATCGTGCATCTGCACAAAGGCAATTTATACCTAGAGGATCAGATTCCAGGGTATACCAAGGGCTTTGTGATTGAACTTACATAAATTCAAATGGAACCATATCTGCTGAAAGTAATTACGAGAGATTTTGCATAAAAATAGAACTGGAGTTATCTGGAGAATAAACGGAGTGATAAAAACGGATGGAAACAGTGCAGAGCATGCGCAGTTTCCATTCGTTTTTATGATGTCACAGTAAACTAGCAAGCCCCCGGCTAAGCTAATGGTATTGATGCATGGGAAAGCATACTTTTTTGTAATGTTTATGTAATCTTTGGCACGCATTCATGTAAGAGTAGTCTGTTATCTTATAAGTGTAATCAATATTTTCAAATGAAAGGAATTCAAAAAATGAAAGGAATTCAAAAAATGAACAAAACAAAGTCTAAAAAGAAGCATGTAATTTTATTATCAATGATGCTGGTATATATAATGCTGGCAACTGGGTGCAGCCGGAGTGAGGGAAGGTCAGAGGACGTTTCTACTGTTGGAGCAATAGAGAATCAGAATGTGGTCATTGATTGGGAGTGTGTGAATACTGCATTGGATGCCTATGATTTTCCATCTAATGGATATTATCTCAGCAGCAGTTATCAGGAAGACCAGCAAGAACTGAATATAGTTACGGTCACAAATTATGATAATGATCAGCCGGATGGCTTTAAGCAGGTTGCATATCAATTATTAATTGTATATGGAGAGTGCAGTGAATTAAATGCAGTAGGAGCGGAAAGCAAAACCTATGAGGAAGCCATGATCGAGATTTCATTATTTGCCAACGATGGAAGCGGTGATTACGCTGTGATTTATAATGCAGATGGAGAGATTGTGGAAACATATGGTGAATGGTTTTTAACAGAACACCAGGAGGCATATTTGCAAAAAATATTGCAGGATGCAAGAGAAATGTTTGGCCTGAAGGAGTAAAGCTTATGAAGAAAGATGTAAGAACAATTGGCTGGCTGTTATTGTTGGGACAGCTGCTTTTTCAGGGAAGTGCCTTGCTGGTAACATTGGTTGCTGCAGTGCTTGGAAATGGTAATTTTGAAGCGGGAGTATTGATTGGGTCTGATGTAGGAAGTTTGATCGTCAATATCATTATTCTGGGTATTTTCTGGCTGATTCGCAAAAAGAAGATTGAATTATCAGGTGAAAAAACAGAAAACCCCTGGCGGTTGGTGGGACTGGTCTGGGTGATATTGGTATTCTGGAATTGCACCTGTTCCTTTCTGGATATGGCCACAGGTCATGCATTGTCCATATCGTCTGGTGAAATCAGCGGATTATCACTTGGTTTTCGCATGATTGCTCTGGCAATCTTTCCAGCGATAGTGGAGGAGTTTGGATTTCGGAAAGTCCTGTTTGGAGTCTTGAGAAAATATGGGTTTCCAGTGGCGGCTATCGTTTCGTCCTTGTGCTTTGGACTGATGCATCAGAATGTGATTCAGATCCTGTTTGCATCAGTGCTGGGATTTATGATGTGTTATGTGTATGAACATACGGGAAAGCTGTATTACTGTATGCTGCTGCATTTTATGAACAATGGGTTATCCGTTGTGTTAACTGATTCAGATTTCTATATGAAGTATGGGGTGTATATGGAGGCCGCAATCGGTGTCATTGGAGTTTTGATGTTTGTGATCGTCATTTGTGGCAAAAGAATCAGATTTCGGGAAGTGCTGCAGATCAATGAGAAATATACATACCAGGATATGTTAGGGGATATTGGGTGTTGTTTCGGGAGAGTGCCCATTGTGATTTATACCATATTTTGTATTGGGATGGCAGTTGCAGCGATTTTTGTTTATGAATAAGTAGTGCATTCTTTCATGTGAATTCAGTTTTGAAATAAGATTTCCTGTATATCATAAATGCGTCATGGTAGAAAGAGCAAAACAGGGAGTAAAAGTGGCAGATTCTTTGTTGAAAGGCTTAACAGAAGAATAGAGAAGATGCTAGATTGGACATGGCAAAGGGTCCAATTTTTAATGTTCGGTTAATATAAAGGGATTTTTGAGATAATCTTTCTTATATAGAATGAATGGGTCATCGGGAACAAAGAGATTGTTCTGAAAAAGGAGAAATTTGGTTATGAAAAAAATTGCTGCATTTATGTTATCGGCTGTAATGGCCGTGAATGCTTTTACAATTACTGCCAGGGCGGATGATACTGCAGATGTGACACCTTCTGGAATCGTATATGACGATATCCAGAAGGAAATTGACGGGTACATAGGCCAATATGAAAAAGGCCTTGCGTCTGCGGAGGTTGCGGTCTTTGACAGTGAGGGGACGATCTTCTCCGGCTGTTACGGATACGCAGATATAGAAAACAATATTCCAGCGGATGAAAACACAGTTTACGAATGGGGAAGCGTTTCCAAGCTGCTGGTGTGGACATCGGTAATGCAGTTGTGGGAACAGGGCAAGATTGATTTTACAACAGATATTCGAGAGTATCTGCCGGAAGGATTTCTCACAAAGCTCCAGTATGAAGAGGAGACCATCACTATGGAAAACCTCATGAGCCACAATGCGGGCTGGCAGGAAAGCTTTTACGAAAACCAGGAGGCAGTGGAATCAGAGCTGGATGTAAGTCTGGAAGCAGCACTGCGACGCTGTGAACCGTATCAGGCATATCATGTGGGTGAGTATACGGCTTATTCAAACTGGGGCACGGCTCTTGCAGCATATATTGTGGAGTGTGTCAGCGGAGAAGATTATGTAGATTATGTCCATGACCACATTTTTGCACCGCTTGGAATGGAGCATACCTGTCTGGATCCTCACAGGGTCGATAATCAATGGGTAAGGGAGAAAAGAGAAGAACTGAAATGTTATTATAGAGGTGCAGAGGAAAAGTATAATGAGGATTATGGTGTATGCAGCAGCTGGGTACAGCTCTATCCTGCGGGAGCAGCCATCGGTACCCTTGGGGATCTGGCTGCATTTGCACAGGCTTTTGTGGCAGAGGATTGTCCGTTGTTTGAAAAAGAGGAAACCAGGCAGGTAATGTTTTCTCCAACCTCTTATTATGGTGACAGCAATATTGCAAAGAACTGTCATGGTCTGTGGACAGCTGAATATGCAGTGCAGACTTTAGGCCATGGAGGCAATACCAATGGCTGTACTGCAAATCTGGTCTTTGACCCGGAAAGCAGACTGGGGGTAATCGTGTTGGCCAATGAGCCAGGGGAGAGTATGTTTTGCTATGGAATTCCTTCTCTGCTGTTTGGGGATGTAAGAGACAGCGAGAGATTGGAAAATGCTGTGCTCACAGATACAACAGAAATTGCTGGTATTTATGCTTCAAAGAGAATGGTGTCTGAGGGCGCAGGAAAGTCCATGTGTTATATTGGAGGTTTTATGTCCTGGAAATCTGCCGGCAGTGAAGATGTGTATCAAATGTCCATAGGTCCGATTTCATTTGGAGAAGCGACCCTTACAAGAATTGGGGACAATCAGTATATGTTGGAAGACAACGGTATGAGTACCTTTGTGTACAAGAGTATTGATTCGGAAGGAAACACCAGACTTGAAATGATGTCTGCCGACTATGTACAAACAGACAGCTTTTTATGGGGCATGTTTGCAGTCATTGGATTTTTGCTGACAGGGGTGTTCAGTATTGTGATGCTGATTGTGAAGCTGATCAAAAAACTGTTGAAAAAAGGCAGGGCATACACAAAGGAGGACAAAAAGGTACTTGTGCAGCAGGTCATTTATGCAGTCTCTGCAACGATACTGATCTCTTTTTATACCATATCTGTTGCCAGCTGCTTTGAATTGACTGCTTTTTCAGGAATTATGGCGGCAGTTCTGGCAGTGGTTTCCCTTGCAAATGGTGTATTTCTGTGTTATAACACGGTCAAAACAAAGGGGATCCAAAGAATTACTGCTGTGAAACAGTATTTGTGGAGCGGGCTGGGAGCATATTATTTTGTGTTTATCATAGTATTCCAGCTGTATCATTTTTGGAACCTTTAGATCGAGGTGTCTATGGCAAAAATATTGATTGCTGATGATGAAAAAGAAATTATACGTTTGCTGAAGCTCTATATTGAAGCAAATGACAATCAGGTGTTTGAAGCAAACGATGGAAAAAAGGCTTTGCAGATAGTACGGCAAGAGGCTATAGATCTTGCGATCGTAGATATTATGATGCCGGAAAAGAATGGATATGAGCTTATAAAGGAAATTCGAAAAGGACGTTACATACCGATTTTGATCATATCCGCAAAAACAGACTTGTCTGACCGGGTATTTGGAATTGATTTGGGAGCAGATGATTATATTACCAAGCCATTTGAACCTCTTGAAGTGGCTGCAAAGGTACGGGCACATTTACGCAGAGCAGGTGCCCAGGATGTGGGGCAAAATGAGCAGCACAAAATAACCGTGGGTTCCCTTGTCCTGGATCGTGATGAGTGTGTAGTCATGAAAGGCGGAAACACATATGAGTTGACAAAAGCAGAATATAAGGTGTTGGAGTTGTTTATGCAGCAGCCAAGGAGGGTCTTTACCAAGGAGCAGATTTATGAGTACGCGTGGGGCGATGAATATGCAGTAGATGACAATACCATCCGGGTGATCATCAGCCGCCTGCGTGATAAAATTGGGAGCCAGTATATAAAGACCATCAGAGGACTTGGCTACAGATTGGAGAATCATGAATAAGCTGAAAAAGCGAATCGTAAAATATTTTGTGTGTTGTGCATTTGGAATTTCCGTAGCAGAATCCATGATTGACAGTACCTTTACAGACTTGATTTTACCTGCATATGCAGACAATGAAACTGTAGTAAAATTGTTGATACCGTTGCATTTAAGCATCTGCATAGTTATGTTTTTTCTGGGAGCTTACATATTTTATGGGCTTACCAAGAGGGCGATGGAAGCAGAAAGCAAGCGGCAGGTGCAGGAGCAGAATTTGCTGTATTCCTGTATTGCACATGATTTGAAAACTCCTATGACATCGGTGCTTGGCTTTGCTTCTGCTTTAAAGGATGGGAAGATTCAGCCGGATGAGCAGGAAGAAATCCTGGATATTATTTACAGGAAAAGCCGCCATATGAATGATTTGATTGAAACCCTTTCTGCTTATGCAAAACTTGGAACGGAAAGCTATGTGTTGGAGCCAAGGCCTGTGGATCTTTGCATCTTAGTCCGGGATTTGGTGGCAATGCATTATTCTGAATTTGAGGACAGACATATGGAGCTGCAGATTGAAATTCCAGATGAATCCATTGTCTGCCAGCTGGATGAAAAGGAATTTCGGCGTGCGGTAAACAACCTGATCGTCAATGCCTATAAACACAATCCAGAGGGCACAGGTGTCTTGATAAAGATACAGGAGGAAAAGGGAAAAGCCATGGTAACAGTTGCAGACCAGGGAGAAAAGATTCCACAGGAACTGGCTCAAAGCATGTTTAAGCCTTTTGTCTGCGGAGATATTTCCCGTGCCAGTGGAAATGGCAGCGGACTTGGGCTGGCAATTGCCAGAAGCATTGTTAGAACCCATGGCGGGGAGTTGATGTATCAGTATACAGAACAGAGCAATCAATTTGTGCTGACTCTGCCGCTTATGGAAAAGAGCAGGTGAATGATAGCGGAAAGGAGGGGCTGACAATATTCCACTATACGAAATATAGAATAGGACAATATCATGACTAAAAAGTGTGTCAACACACAAAAATAGGGAGTGATACTGTGGAAATTCAGAGAGATGTATATCTGGAATAGTTAAAGATCAGAAAAACAATAGGATGATTAAAATCATTGGAGGAATATTCCAGACTCATTTAAGAAGATTGTTATCGTGAATGGGACCAAAAAAACGTGGGATTCGAGGGGTGAACTGCAAAAATCAGCCGCTCACCCATTCGATTATTATAGAAGACCTTATTTACAGAAAAGAACTCATAATGCACTAATTAAGATTGATAAATATCTTCTTCAATGATTCTGTCAACTAAACGCTTTGATTCATCCCTGTTTGGCAGATATAACTCATATTTTGAAACGAATAAATTGCTGTCCATACCATAGGTGGCATATTCAACAAGTAATTCATCTTTTTCTTTGCTGAGAATAATGCCAATCGGTGGGTTATCATCCGGCATATTTTCTTCCGTGGCAATGTAACCCATGTACATATTCATTTGACCGATATCACGGTGCTTCACAGCATTTGTTTTAAGGTCTATCAGCACGAAGCACTTTAAAATTCTGTGGTAGAATACCAAATCACAATGGTATGTGATATTGCTTATTGTCATTGGATATTGTCTGCCAACGAAGGTAAAACCTTTCCCAATTTGTCAGACACTGTCTGACAAATTGATATAAAACGATATCTGCTAATTCCAAGTATGCAGGTAAAACGTATTTGCTTTTGTTCCTAAATTATCGTCTTTTTGCCATGTAATTAAAAGTTATTTTACAAGATATTGCTCCAGCACAATATCGTTGATTATATCATCCGGACTCTTTCGGGTATTGTCATATAAATGTCCTTGATTTTCCGGCATTGCTTCCAGTTTTTCCTTTAAAAATAAGGATCTCTCAATCATGTCAACATCGCCGCGTATGCATATGCGCTTTTCAATTTCCGCTTTTTCAGCAGTCAGAACAATATAATATAATTCTGCACCATACAATTTAGCCAATTCCTGAATACGGGGGAATTCTTCCTCTATTACATAATCAATTAAAACATCCAGGTTCTGTTTCAATGCTCTCTCTGCTGTAGCAATGATACAATCCCAATCCTGAATTATTCACCCTCATATGGTGAAAATAACTCAATACCACATAGTTACTGTATTTTAACCGAATATTGCATTTCACCCAACAAGTGATAAAGAAAAAGACCGCTTTCTGTGGTAAAATAAAGGTGTCCAATCAATAAAATACCTAACCAGAAAGGGTCTCCATGGATATTTTAAACACCTTTACACTTAAAAGCAATAGACAGATTAAAATAAATTTTGACGGAGGTGATTTATCCTCCGATGCAGGGCTTCTTCTTATAAAAGAATTCGCTGCAAAAATCGGCTTTACCAGGCTGATTCAAAAGAAATTCAAAACCAATGATAAGTCGATTCGTTTTCACAAGGACGATGAAAATCTGATGCAGATGATTTATCAGATCATCTCTGCATACTTTGAAGATGATCGTGCGGATGAATTAACTTTGGATCCGGTTTTTAATGCCGTCCTTGAGAAATCCGGTCTGGCATCACAGCCAACATTATCGAGATTCTTCAACCGCATGGATGAAGATACGCTTGTACAGTTCGATGATATTGACAGATGCCTTAGAGATATCATTTATTCCATAAAACGTCCGGAGCACATACTTCTTGATCTGGACAGTACCTTATTGGGAACCTATGGCAATCAGGAAGGTGAAGGTTTCAATTTCCATTATCAGGCACATGGCTATCATCCATTACTCTGCTATGATGGTCTGACTGGAGATCTTCTGAAAGCGGAACTTCGTAACGGAACCATCTACTGCAGCAATGATGCCGATAAATTTATGGAACCTCTGCTGCAGGAGTACATTGAAAGAGGCATCCAGACCTATCTTCGCGGTGACAGTGGTTTTTCATCCCCCGGGCTTTACAAAACCTGCGAGATGAATGGCTGCACCTATGCCATTCGTTTAAAGCAGAACGCATCATTGCTCTCCCTTGCTTCTGATAAAGATGAGGACCTGTTCCGGGCAACCAGGAAAGACCTGATCAGTTATGCTGTAACATATGGTGAATTCATGTATCAGGCCGGTTCCTGGGATTATCCAAGACGTGTGGTTTTCAAAATAGAAAAGCCTTATGGCCAGCTGACACACATGTACACGTTTATTGTTACGAACATGGATTTGGAACCATATCAGATCATCCGGTTTTACTGTGGCCGCGGCAGGATGGAAAACTTTATCAAGGAAGGAAAATGCGGATTTGACTTTGCTGCCGTCAGCAGTCGTTCCAAAGTAGTCAATGCCAACCGGCTGCGGCTTCACATGCTTGCTTATAACTTATTCAATTGGTTCAGACGGCTGGTACTTCCCGCAAACATGCGAAAACAACAGGTTGATACCATTCGTTTAAAGCTGATAAAGATTGCTGCAAGAGCAGTCCACTCAGCAAGATATATAACCTTCAAACTGTGCAGTAATTGTCCATATCAAAAGGAATTCCAAAAGACGTTGGAAAATATCCGGCATCTACATGTACAGTTGGAATAGCAGCTATTAACGCACCTTGGCAGTTTCAAATCTAAAATAACATTATTACAGGGGAAGTTTGCCCTTTTTTTAGGAACGAACAATTCCGATAATAAAATTTTTGAGACGAACTGCGGAAGGTGTAACAGGAATGAGCATTTTTACAAACTCATGAATAATTCGGGCCAATTGAATTGCAACATATCCTTTTTATTGCCAACGGTAATTATACTATGAGTGCATTAAATACGGATGCAATTAAGAAACAGGCACATACCCGATCAAATCTTTGATCACTTCTCCTGCCAAAATCAATCCGGCTGCAGAAGGCACAAATGCATTGCTGCCTGGTGTCTGTCTGCGGACAGTCCCCATACGGGCAGTATCTGCAGAGAGATCCTTAGGGGAGGCATTGTTTTCTGCGTCTGTAAGAGGGGTCAGTGGCTTTTCCTTTGAATATACCACTTTCAGCTTCTTGATGCCACGCTTTTTCAGCTCAGTGCGCATGACTCTGGCCAAAGGGCAGACGGAGGTTCTGTAAATATCTGTTACCTCAAAAGCAGCAGGATCCATTTTATTACCGGCACCCATGGAACTGATAATAGGGGTGTCTGCAGCGTTGGCCTGCATGACCAGACCGATCTTGCCGGTGACAGTATCAATGGCATCTACCACATAATCGTAGTCATGAAAATTAAAAAGATCTGCAGTGTCCGGGGTATAAAAGGTTTTGTAGGTGCGCACGATTGCCTCCGGATGAATATCTGCGATCCGTCTGGCAGCCACATCTACCTTGTACTGTCCAATGGTGCTGTGGGTGGCAATGATCTGACGGTTTAAATTGGTGAGACAGACCTTGTCATCATCGATCAGATCAAGGGCGCCTACCCCACTGCGTGCCAGGGCTTCTACCACATATCCGCCCACACCGCCTACACCAAATACAGCTACCCGGCTGGCAGCCAGCTTGTCCATGGCTTCTTTTCCAATCAGCAGTTCAGTTCTTGAAAATGGATTTGACACAATAGTTCCTCCTGTAAATCCTATTATACCAATAGACTATAGAATATATACTAACAAGTGGGGGCAGATTTGTCAATACAGGGGATGCTGCCGGGCAGTGACTTTGCTGGTGCAGACGTATTGGAGCCCGGGACCCATATGCATGGATCAGGCAGGTCTCATTCTGTTACCGTTTCATTTGCACAAACCTGCAGGATCTTATCTGCTGCACCTTTGGCACCGGAGCATCTTTGAAAGCCTTCCCCAATCTTTGCAGCATTTTCCTGATAAGAACTATGTTCCAATATGGTATGGACTGCGTGGAGAATGGAGTTGGCATCCGTCTTGCCTAGCTTGATGCCGGCACCTAACTGCAGTACCCGTTCTGCAACGCCGCCCTGTTCCGGGGTCTGGGGAAGCATGATCAAAGGTACTCCAAAATACAGGCTTTCGCTGACACTGTTCATTCCGCAGTGGGAAATAAATACATCTGCTTTTTGAAGCACTGCGATTTGATCAATATGCTGTGTAACAAATATATGCTCCGGCAGGTCTCCTAAATCTGCAATCGAAACCAGGCTGCCTACAGACATAATGACCTGATAATCTGTAGAAGCAAACGCATGGATGCACCGCTTATACAGCGCCAGCAGGTCGTTATTGACTGTCCCCATTGAAACATAAATAAGCTTGTCTTTTGTTTTTATGATCTCGTCTGCTGCAGGGCGAATAGAAGGTCCCACAAAAGCATATTTGTCTGAGAATGTCTCCGAGCAGGGCTGGAACTCAGGGGAGGTGTAAACCACGGTATGGGTATGTTCATCATTTTGAATGATATCCAGGATAGTATGAATGGGGTATCCTTTATCCTGCAGCCGCTTAATGTGCTTATTGACTTTTGGCATGGAGAACAGCATTTGAAACAAGTCTCCAATGCTTTGCTTCATGATTTGGGCCGAATGCTGATTAAAGGCAAAGGTAGTGGTTGAGGAAACAAAAGGAATACCCAGCTTCAGAGCCACTGCCTTACCCCAGGCTGCCATAGAGTCAGCAACGATACAATCTGGTTTCAGCATCTCCATATGGGTGCAGACAGTATCGTCAAGAGCCAGCGTAGTATCAACCAGGAGCTGGGTGGAAAATGCCAGATCTTTTCCTACGCGGGCGGAATCTTTGGGTGTGAGTTTTTGCTCCGTATCGTAATCATCACAGGCGACAAAGGTGGCTCCGGCAGATTCTATTTTGTCCCGCATAATATTGTAGGAATAATACCATACCTGATGCCCCCGGGCAATGAGTTCTTTTACGACCCCCAATGTAGGATTGGTATGTCCGTGAGCCGGAATACAAAAGAAAACGATCTTGCTCATATTATTCCCCTCCATTGCCATCTTCTATTTCAGAAAAAATATGTTTAATATATTGGTCTTGCAGCTCTCTGGGCAAAATGGCAATGCCCTGCTTGGCATCCCCTAATACTAAAATTTCGCTGCCAGGCTGCAGCTGGAACATATCTCTTGCCTCTTTTGGAATGACAAACTGACCCTTTTCGCCGATTTTTACGAT
Source organism: Lachnospiraceae bacterium (assembly GCA_045127535.1). Taxonomy (GTDB): domain Bacteria; phylum Bacillota; class Clostridia; order Lachnospirales; family Lachnospiraceae; genus UBA2942. The sequence continues at coordinate 28,432 of JBGVQN010000024.1, forward strand.
CCAGGCATATTTTCCATCCGGGAAATTCATAACAGCACCTCCGAAAGTATGATTGGTATGAATGATTATACTTCAAAAGCAAATAAAAATCAACTGTCTTATGGAGAGTACCTTATGGAAAGTACCTTATGGAAAGTACCTTATGGAAAGTACCTTATGGAGAGGCTTGCAGACAAATCTATATAGAGTGGTTATATAGATTTGTATAGGCGGTACTGTTACAGGACTGTATCTGCTGCATGTTTTGCAAATTCACCATCCAACGAAAATGCATGATTCATTGGGCCGCTGCCCTGTCCCAGATCCAGCATGGCTGCCAATGCGCCGGATATATATGCCTTGGCTCTTTGTACGGAAGCAGTCAGATCAAAGCCCTTTGCCAGATTGGCGGCAATGGCGCTGGAAAGGGTGCAGCCTGTGCCATGGGTGTTGGCAGTAGGGATCCGTGTGCCATGGAACCAGTGGAATGTACCGTCTGCATACAGCAGGTCGTTGGCATCATTGAGACTATGGCCGCCCTTGCACAATACAGCACAGCCGTAGGTCTCGCTGATCGATCTGGCTGCGGTGACCATGTCTTCCTGATTATGAATGGACATTTCAGCCAGGATCTCAGCCTCCGGAATGTTAGGCGTAATGATGGATGCAAGGGGCAGCAGCTCCTGCTTTAAAACAGCCACTGCCTCCTCCTTGATCAGCCTGGCGCCGCTGGTCGCCACCATGACCGGGTCCACCACAATATTGACTGCATGAAAGGCCTGTAATCTGCGGGCAATGACCCGGATCAGCTGACTGGAGGATACCATGCCGATCTTAACTGCATCGGGACGGATGTCTGTAAAAATGCAGTCGATCTGCTGCTCCAAAAACAGGGGAGTGGATTCTAAAATGCTTTGTACGCCCATGGTGTTCTGGGCGGTCAGTGCAGTGATGGCACTCATGGCATAGACGCCGTTCATGGTCATTGTTTTGATATCTGCCTGAATACCAGCGCCTCCGCTGGAATCGCTTCCGGCAATTGTTAATGCAGTGTTCATGAAAATTCCTTTCTCAATACGGTTGCAATAGATATTAAAAAAATACATACCGGACGCTTTGAGAAGTGCCTGTCAGAAAATATTTTCACGCAGGCACGCTCTCGCTTCGGTAAAAACGCAGCGGTACTAATAAATTTTGCGCCTGTGGCGCAAAATTTAAAGTGCCGGCGTTTTTAAGAGCCTGCTTAGAAAACATTTTCTGACAGGCACTTCTCAAAGCTGGTATTGGATATAGTTACGTAAGAGCTTATATGATTGTACTAGGCACTTCCCAAAACTGGTATTGGATACAGTTTTGCAATGGTCTATATGATCGTAAGTATTTGTAGAGTGATTGCTCAATTGTGATCATCACAAGTGCTTGGCGCGGTCAGAAGGATACGATAGATAAGGCCTTGTGTTTTAACGCCTGGGCTGCTTTTTGGATATCTTCAGCGGCAAAGAGGGCGGAGACTACAGCTACTCCCTGCATGCCGCAGCCGGCAAGGGTCTCTATGTTGGACAGGCTGATGCCTCCTATGGCTACGGCAGGAATGGATACAGAAGCACAGATGGCCTTGATCTGCGCATTGGTAATGCGGATGGCAGTGGTCTTGGTGGGAGAGGGAAAGACTGCGCCTACTCCCAGGTAGTTTGCACCGGCGGCTTCTGCTTCTTTGGCCTGGGCGATGGTTTTGGCGGTGGCACCTATGATAAAATCTGCGCCGGCTCTTTTGCGGATCTCTACAACGGGGCAGTCTGTGATCCCTACGTGGACACCGTCTGCGCCGCTTTTGAGCGCTACTTCTACGTTGTCATTGATCAGTAAGGGGACATGGTATCTGTGGCACAGTTCTTTGACTTGAAGGGCTTCTTCTAAAAATGCTGCTTCATCCAGGTCTTTTTCACGCAGCTGGATACAGGTGACACCCCCTGCCAGGGCATCTTCGATCTGCTGATATAGGGTCTGACGGCCTGTCCAGGAGCGGTCAGTGACTCCGTACAACAGCAAATGATGAGGATTAAATTTCATGGGCTTTACCTGCTTTCTATTATGTGTGTTAGGAATATTGTTTTCAGCGGGGCTGTCAGGAGTGCTGCAGTTCAAATTGCTGCAGATATAGCTGGGGGTCCGGGCACTGCATGAAGCCGCTCATGACACAGGCTCCTTTTGCGCCTGCGCTGCGTACTGCAGAGATATTGGTACTGCTGATCCCCCCAATGGCATAGACAGGTATGGGCGCCAGTTCGCAGATCTCCTGCAAAAAATCAATGCCCCGGCTGGGCACACCCTTTTTACAGTCTGTAGGAAAAATATGCCCTGCAATGAGATAGGTGGCTCCAAGCTGTACTGCCTCCAAGGCTTCTGCAGCAGAGTGGCAGGAAGCCCCCAGAACCTGAAAGGCTGCTTTTTGCGCAGGGTCTAATGTCCGCAGGATGGGCAGAGGCAGATGGAGCGCAGGCGCATGCAGCTCTATGGCAGTATTTACAAAGGTGTGCAGGATACAGGGGACGTGATGTGCCCTGCAGATCTCTGTCACCTCTGCAGCAAGGGCTTTATATTCCGGTTCAGGCAGATCCTTTTCCCGCAACAGGATCCCTGCAGGAGAAGCCTTGGCGATTGCTTCGATTCGGGAGAGGAAGTCTCCCTGGCACAGGGTTCGGTTTGTAATACACAGAAGATCAGACATAAAGATAATCATTCAGCACAGGCTGCAGTCCTTCGCCCGCAATGTCCTGATACATTTTGGCAAAGCTGCGGTCGTCATTGATCTCAAACTGCTCGTCGCCTTTGGTGCTGTCTGCCTCCTTTCCTGCGTATTTGCTTTCATGGTCTCCAATGCCGGTGGAGACGCCTGCAGAGACTTTGGTGGCTGCGATCTTCACGATTCCATTGCGGAAATCTGCACTTTCTCTGGAGGATACGGTGATCCCCACAAAAGGCAGGAATATACGATAGGCGCAGAGGATCTGGCACAGTTGTGTCTCATGAACATCCAGAGGGTTGATCTGCTCATTGTTGATAATGGGCCGCAGCCGTGGACAGGACAGGGACATTTCTGCCTGGGGATATTTTCTCTGTAAATAATATACATGCAGTGCGCTGGCAAGGGCATCCTTGCGGAAGTCGGAAAGTCCTAAGAGTGCAGAGCATGCCACACCCCGCATACCGCCCATAAGGGCACGTTCCTGGGCATTAAAACGGTAAGGCCATACCCGCTTGTGTCCATGGAGGTGGAGGGTCTCGTATTTGGCAATGTCATAGGTCTCCTGAAAAACCGTCACATAGTCTGCACCGCACTCATGCAGATAGCGGTAATCCTCTGTATTCACCGGATAGATCTCAAGACCTACCAGCCGGAAATACTTTCTGGCAAGCCTGCAGGCTTCCCCTATGTAGTGGATGTCACTTTTGCCGGGGCTTTCTCCGGTCAGGATCAGGATCTCCTCCATGCCGGAGTCTGCAATAATCTGCATTTCCTGCTCGATCTGCTCCGGGGTCAGCCGCATGCGGTGAATGTGATTGTAGCAGTTAAAACCACAGTACACACAATAGTTTTCACAGTAGTTTGCAATGTACAAAGGCGTAAACAGATATACGGTATTGCCAAAATGCTTTCTGGTGTCCAGTCTGGCCTTTTGCGCCATTTCCTCAAGAAATGGTTCAGCTGCAGGAGAAAGGAGCGCTTTGAAATCCTCCACAGAGCATCGGTCATGAGCCAGAGCTGCCTTGACCTCCCTGGCGGTATAGGCTGTGTAATCATAGGAGTGCATCTGTGACAGTACTTTTTCGCAGATGTCAGAGGAGATCTGCTCCATGCCCGGAAGATATGCCATGGGGTCTGTCCGGGCAGAGGGGTCGGTTTCCAGCCTGTGCTTTTTGGCAAGGGCTTCAGGAGATAAATGCTTAGAATCGATCAAAAACTGATTTTCCATGTGTTCCTCATTTCTGTGCGTTGGATGCACATAAGGTATTGGGTGATATTAGGGATGGCTGTCTGTAGGGATCTGCAGATCAATTGTGCAGGAAGCCGGTTAAGGGATCAGAGGCAGACGCACCTCTGACCAATACCCGTCCAAGTCCCGACAGATAAGCTTTTCTCCCTGCTTCGATGGCCTGACGGAAGGCTGCTGCCATCAGAGGCAGATCTCCTGCAGTTGCAAGGGCAGTATTGGCCATAATGGCTGCAGCGCCCATTTCCATGGCTTCGCAGGCCTGGGAGGGTCTGCCGATGCCTGCATCTACAATGATGGGCAGGTCGATCTCATCAATGAGGATCTGGATAAATTCTTTGGTGGCAAGGCCCTTGTTGGAACCGATGGGGGAGGCTAAGGGCATCACAGCAGCTGCACCTGCACTGACCAGGTCACGTGCAGCATTCAGATCCGGGTACATATAAGGCATGACGATAAAGCCTTCTTTTGCCAGGATCTCTGTTGCCTTGATGGTTTCTGTATTGTCAGGCAGGAGGTATTTGGAATCCCGCATGATCTCTACCTTTACAAAGTCACCGCATCCCAATTCTCTGGAAAGGCGGGCAATGCGCACTGCTTCTGCTGCATTTCTGGCGCCGGAGGTATTGGGGAGCAGGGTGACACCCTGTGGAATGTAGTCAAGGATATTTTCCTGATCTTTGGTATTGGCACGGCGCAGCGCCAGGGTGATGATCTCTGCACCTGCGTCTCTGACAGCGGCTTCGATCAGGTTTAAAGAGTATTTGCCTGAGCCCAGGATAAATCTTGAGTGAAATTCATGACCGCCTATGATCAAATTGTCATTTGTCTGCATTGTGTACTCCTTCTTTTTATTACTATGTATTAGGGGATTGCGAAATATCTTACCGGACGCTTTGTGAAGTGCCTGTCAGAAAATATTTTCTCATGACGTATCATTTATGATACGTTTGGCGCGCTCTCGCTTCGGTAAAAACGCAGCGGTACTAATAAATTTTGCACCTACGGCGCAAAATTTAAAGTGCCGGCGTTTTTAAGAGCCTGCTTAGAAAATATTTTCTGACAGACACTTCACAAAGCTGATGTTGAATACAGTTTCGCAATTACCTAATCATGATGCATGGATAGTGCGGATTCCCGATCAGCAGTCAGGACGTTAGCCGGTTGGCTGCATTTTAGGGGGCATATTCTTCTGCAAGGATGCGCAGCACCATGTGTGCCTGATGGCCGGCACAGATCATGACCCGGGAGGAAATCAGTCCGATGTCCTGAGATACGTCACTGACCTCATCTCCACACAGGTAAAAATGCTTTGTGATTTTACGGGTGTGTATCAGGTTGCCGGAGCCAAGTCCTGCCATGCCGGAGGCAGAGACCAGATATTTGTCCGGCAGCTGCTCCAGTACACCGTTTACCAGCATGGCTTTTTCTTCGGGCTGGTCAAAGGCTTCACAGATAATGTCTGCATCCTGCAACAGTGCCTTCAGATTCTGTTCTGTAAGGCGCAGGGGATAGGGGATGACCTCTGTATAGGGGGCAATGGCTGCCAGGTTGTCCCGTAAAGCCATGGATTTATCCTGACCGATCTGGGAGACAAAGTATTGCTGGCGGTTTAGATTGGACAGGTCTACTTTGTCAAAATCTATGAGATACAGCTTTCCAATCCCGGCTCTGGCCAGGGCTACAGCAATGTGAGAGCCAAGTCCTCCCAGTCCGCAGACTGCAACAGAGGCTTGGGTCAATCTGCGCTGCAGATCTGCGCCATGTCTGCTTGCCAGGGACTGGAGCATTGCTTCCTTGGTAGGTATGGTGTGGTTCATGGGGATCCTCCATTTGTATGAGATGGGGTGAGCGTATTGGCATTGAACCGGGGCTTCAGCCTCCCCCTACAAAGCTGACCACCTCCACTACGTCTCCGTCCTGCAAAATGGTCGTGCTGTATTGCGCTTTAGGGACGACAGCATCATTTCGCTCTACTGCCACCCGTTTGGGGTCATAATTGGCAGCGGTCAGGTACTCTGCCAGTGTCATACCGGCAATGTCATGGTCTGTTCCATTGATTGTTACCATCTGTATTTCCTCCTGTATAAAATAGAATTGCAGATATTTCTGCAAAAGGTCCGTTTTCACAACAAGGTCTTATTTGAGAGAGCAGGGCGTTTTGGACAATAAAAAGGGGAAGCTACCAAACCGGTAACTTCCCGCAAAATCAATATGTGCAGTGCTAAGTGTCCCTACGTTGGCATTATCCAAATCAGGTTATGGGTCGAAGGTCACACCTTCCTCTCAGCCTGTATACAAGCTCCCCCTTGTGCAATTGTTGCGGATATTATAGCGCGTTTTGGGGGGAAATGCAAATTGTTTGTTGCAAATTTGGTGAAGTATGATTTACCAAATGGTACTGGACTAAAAAGCATTCAATGATATAGTGTACTTAAAAGTGGAGGGGCTTATATGTTTCAAATAACAGAGGATGATTTATATGTGATTTTAAACAATTTTTACTCAACTTATTTTGTGAATTACCTGGAAGAAGTTTTAGCCGATGAAAAAGAAGAATATTCTGCTGTGACACTTTTTCAGGGGATGAACTATTTTATGGGACTTTGTGCAAACTTGAATATCCAATTGCATTTTAGAAGTATAGAAGAATATATGGTACAGAATTATGAAAACGGAACGGATTTGTATGGAAATTTGAATCAAAAATATTTGAAAGAATTAAATGGATATCAAATGCCCGATCTCACATTTCAGGAAAAAAACAGTATACCGGAATTCCTCCATACCTAGAAGAAAAAATACAATGTCCTGAAAAATCTGTCCTGAAAAATTTTCCAGTATTTGTGACCCTGCTCTTGGCAGGATCGTTATCTATATAGAAACCACAAAGGAGAGCATGCATGAAACCAGTGGCATACGATCAGGAACGCAGCTTCGAATATAAGTATGAAATTTACAAGAAACTGCTGTTTCGAATTGCCTATGCGTATATGGAAAACACTCCTGACACAGAGGATATCCTGCAGCGGGCATTTATAAAATTATTGAACTATGGTAAAGCGTTTCCTTCTGAAGAAGATGAAAAGCGTTGGCTCATACGAATCACCATCAATCTGTGCAAGGATGAAAAAAGAAGCTTCTGGAACCGCAACCGCTGTTATATGGAAGAATTGGAGCAGACATCCTATTCCCAGGAAGAACGTGAGGTGCTTGCAGAGCTGCATGCGCTGCCGGACAAGTATAAGGTCTGCATTCATCTGCATTACATAGAAGGATATTCCGTAGCGGAAATCAGCAGCATTTTGAAGATCAGTGAATCCGCAGTAAAAATGCGGTTGAAACGAGGACGTGAAAAGCTGCGCCTGGAATTGGAGGAAACTGTATGAAATTAAATTCCTATCGTGCATTATTTGAAAAACTGGATACCAGACCCCAGTTGGATGAAAAAATTCTGGCAATGGCAAAGGATGCAAAAGAGGGCAATATGGATTTTGAGGAAACTGCTGCCTTTCAAGGGGTGGAAATTGCGCCGCAGAAGAGGAAAAGTCTGAAAGGCAGGATATCCAGGGGCTTTATGAAAGTGGGTGTGTGTGCAGTTGTCTGTGCTTTGATGCTGTTAATTGTATGGGGGCCTATGCAGAAAGGAGGCGTGGGCGGCAATGATTCCTACACATCTGCTGTATATGAAGAATCCATGGTGCAGACAGATATGACAGCTTCCTGGGAGTCCATGGAAACCACAGGACTGGTATCAGATGGGGCAGAGGAAACAGCCACACAGGCATCTACAGAGGAAGCCGGTGAGATCACAATGCCCCAGGAGATGCAGGAAATTCCTGAATTTACCGGTGAACTGGATTTTACATATGTATTTGATACAGATGCCCAGGGAGAGTTGGGAGATACCAGCAATAAAGCATATACACAGGAGGGGTATTATCATTTGGAACAGGAGCTGGACGGGGAAATGCTGTGTTTTCGGACACAGACATCTTTTCAATCTGTTCCTGTCTGCAGTAAGAGCGATTGTGCCCATCATGGAGAAGACTGTGATGCTTATTTTAGCTGTGAAGAGTATCCAATGAGCAGGATCTGGTACAATCAGGGGAATTTGTATGTGTTAAAGCTGGAGGAAGAGTATTTCTGTGTTTACAAGGTCAGCTCAGATGGGGCAGTGAGAGAAAAATCCTGTACGCTGATGCGTCAGTGCGTGGAACAACATGTGTATGCAGATGGAACCACATCCACTTCATATTATTTTCCAACGGTACAGATTCACAGAGGATATGTGTATTTTACAAATGCGTATCCGGGCTGCGAAGGATGCAGTCTGTATCGGGTAAAATTAGACAGCCAGGAAGAACCAGAGGTATTGTTTACTCTGTCCGGATCATCTCCCTCCATATATAATCTGAGACCTTATGGAAAATATGTGTTATTTCAGATGGGAGATGTGGATGAAAGTGAGGAAGACTGCTCTGTTGGGGTCTATGTCTATGATACAGAAGAAGGAACCATCAGCAGAATGAGTGAAGAAGCAAGATGGCAGTATTGTATCTACAAACAGGATTTGTATTATTACGATGAGCAGTTCAATGTGATTAAGAAAGATCTGGAAACCGGTGAAGTGTCTGTCTTCTATGAAAATCCAGATGAACAGGAAGAAGATGTGATGTATGAGGTAAATGTATTTTCCCATGGAGATGAACTGGTACTCTCAATAGAAAATATGAATACAAGATATGGTACCCAGGTTGTATTTGATGAAACTGGTACAGTAATATCTATATTGCAGAAAAAGGATGGACTGCTTCATCCATATACATTGGAATAGCAGATGGTTGAGACATGCCTGAAAGGGATGTTCCTGGATTTTTGTTCCTATTTGTAAGAGGAATGAACAGACACAGCTTTTTGGGAACAGCACCGGATTATGAAAGGAGATATTGGATATGGGAAGAAAAAGAATGTTATTATCCATGGGAGTATGTTTTGCATTGGCTATGACTGGATGCAGTACAGCGGGAGAGGAAGCGTCATCTGAGACATCTGCAAGACTGACTGCAGATGTATTGGAGGAAACCACCATACCGGAATCCACAGAGGAAGATGTGCAGATTATATTATCAGAAGAACTGCAGGGGATTCCAGAATTTACCGGGGAGCTGGATTTTACATATGTGTTTGATACAGATGCCCAAGGAGAGTCAGGGGATACCAGTAATGTGGCATATACACGGGAAGGATATTATTATTTGCAGCAGTTGGAAATGACAGAGGGTATGATGCTGTATTATTATGACTGGGAGTCCGGTCAGTCCGTTCCTGTGTGCAGTAAAAGCAACTGTAATCATAAAGGAGAGGGGTGTGATGGGTACTTTGATGGAGCGGAGTACCCGCTTACCCGGTTGTGTTACAATCAGGGGAATTTGTATGCAGTAAAGCAGGATGGGGATTATTTCGGTATTTACAAGATCAGCGAAGATGGGGCGGTGAGGGAGAAATCCTGTACTCTCATGCGTCAGTATGTGGAAGAACAAGTATATGATGACGGAACCACAACAACTTCTTATCATTATCCAACTGTGCAGATTCATAGGGGATATGTTTATTTTACAGACTGTTATCCGGGATGCAAAAGCTGTGGGCTTTACCGGGTAAAATTAGACAGCCAGGAGGAACCGGAAGTATTGTTTACCCTGTCAGAAAATTCTCCCCATATATATAGCCTGACTGCCTATGGCAGATATGTGTTATTTAAAATGGGAAATTTTGATGACAGTTATGTGAATTTTTCTGGTGGCCTTTATGTCTATGATACCCAGGAGGGAACCATTAGCACCATAGGGGAAGGTTTATTTTCCGGGTCTTGTATTCTAAATCAGTCATTGTATTATTATGATTCCCAGAATAATATTCTCAAGCAGGATCTGGAAACCGGTCAAGTCATTCTGTTTTATGAAAATGCAGAGGAACAGGATGTGTATGACAATTATAATTATGAGAAAAAACTGTTTTCCTACGGAAGTAAACTGGTTTTTTCATTTAATAACCGGGAAACAGGATATTGTAAACAGATCGTATTGGATGAGAATGGGGCAGTTATATCTACACTTGAGGGATATGAGGAAGAGGATATGCTTCATCCATATACATTTGAGTAGCCTGATGTTTTTAAATTAGACAATTGCGAAACACCTTACCAGGTACTTTCCAAAGCTGATACCGAATGCAGTTTCGCAATTACCTATATATTTTTAGGCAATTGCGAAACACATTACAGGTACTTCCCCAAGCTGATATTGAATACGGTTTCGCAATTACCTACTATATATTTTTTATATGAGGAAAAGGAGACTGTCATATGGAAGGAAGGAGAATATTTGGCAGCCGGAAAATGATTGCCCTGACAATGCTTCTCTTAGGTGCCATTGTGGGACTGTTTGTGGGACAGGAGCTGCAGGCTGCTTCTAACAGAGGCTATTCCCTGTGGGCAGAGCGCTCCTATCACAAAGAAGTAGTCACCAGGCTGAAATGGTACTCGGAGGAAGAAGCCCAGGAATACCTTACCAGACAGCTGGCCAGTGTGCAGGAAGAGGAATTGGAAGCGCTATATGAAGAAGAATATGATACCAGCCTGACTTACAGGAGCAAAGTCCTTACAGAAGAACTGGAAGAGATCACGTATCTGCTGGAATATCCTGCATATGTGGAGGGGGTGGTAAACCAGAGCAGCAGCTTAAGCAGCATCAGCATTTTCCAGAATGAAGATTCCCTGGCAGCTGAAAATATGGAAAGGACGGGACAGCGGTATGCACACCTTCTGGGGATTTCAGTGGATTATGGGAATTATAAAGCTGTGACCAGGGTAATGGAGTATGACGGGATTCATATCTTTCTTTTCATCTTCATCTGTATTCTGGTATGGAACTTCTTTGAGGATGAAAAGAAAGGTCTGCGGGGCATGTTTTATGCCACATCTGGAGGCAGGGAAATGCTGGCCCTGCGCAGGATAGGTGTCCTGGCAGCCGGGACCGCGGTGTTTGTGGGGGCGGCATATCTGCTGACGTTTGCAGCAGGGTTTCTTTTATACGGAGGGATCGGGGATCTGGGAAACAGCGTCCAGTCAGTGGCCTGTTTTATGAAATGTACATACAGGATTTCCATTGTACAGTATCTGCTGATGTATGTGGTGGTACATACACTTGCTTCTTTTGTGCTGTCGTTGTTCTTATGGCTGTTGTTTTTACTGGTGCGTAACCGGGTGCTGGCTCTGCTGACGGTGCTCATTGTGCTGGCAGGAGAATTGGTGCTTAACCAGGTGTTAGGAGAGCAAAGTCTGTTTGTGTGGCTGAAATATGAGAATCTGTATTATCTGATCCGGCCTGATGTGATGCTGCAGGATTATCTGAATTTTAGGATCTTTGGCAGGCTGGTGAACCGGGAAGTATTGTTTTGGATCGGTTCCCTGGTATTAGGCGCAGTCAGTGGGATCCTGTGCGTGACTGTAAGCAGCAGACGAAAAACCATCGTCAGTACCGGCAGGCTGGAGAGATGGCTGCAGTCCGCAGGAAAAAAGGTACAGCATGGGTATCACAGACTTATGGCAGGGCTTCCCCTTACGGGGATGGAGTGGTATCAGATACTGATTTCCCGGAAAGGGCTCATCATAGGGATCTTATGGCTGGCACTGCTGTTGTCTGCGATGGATATCAGCCAGGTATACTATATGGGAAGCAGTACCTATATGCAGGAAGTATATCAGGCTTACAGCGGAGAGGATGACGGGGGGCTGCGGGAGTACGTGGAGGCCCAGACAGCGTTTTTTGCAGAATTGGATGCAAGGTATGAGGAAGTACTGGTCCGGTATGAACAGGGAGAGGCTACGGAAGAGGAACTTTCCAATATGGGCTACAAAATGCAGGCCTATACCACAAAACGCAGCGGTCTGGAAAGCATCAAAAACCAGCTGGCGTATATGGACCGGATCAAAGAGGAACAGGGGATAGATGCATGGTTTGTAGACAATAAAGGGTATAAGATCCTCTGGACTGGGGACGGATTGTATCAGGGAGCGGGTTATGGAAAACAGGAACAGAATGCCCTTTTTGCAGTGGCGGTATTGATCCTGCTTTTAGGCATGCTTTTTTCTTATGACCGATCCTGCGGCATGGAGAGCATGATACAGGCCACTCCGTTAGGGAGGGAAAAGCTGTTTGCCGTCAGAATGAGGCTCATCCTGCTGCTGTGTCTGGGAATCTGTTTGGTGACCTATGGCCTTATGGTGTATGAGGTAAACTGCAATTATCCTCTGACCTGCCTGACAGCTCCCGTACAGAGCCTGCTGTTTATGAATGAATATCCTCTGCATATCAATATTCTGACTTTTATGCTCCTGCTTTTTGGGATTCATTTGCTTATGCTGGTATCGGTGGCTATGGTCATTTGTGCTTTATCTGTGTTCTGTAATGGCTATGGGGGGATCCTGCTGGCATTGCTTTTATTGGTGCTGCCCTCAGCACTGCAGATGCTTGGAGTATCCTGGTGTAAACCTATAGCGGCGATTCAGCCCATTGTGTATGTAGAGGCATTACAAGAGTATGGTTTCTTTTACAGCAGTGTACAGGTGCTGGCAGCAGCAGGCATTGGACTGGGCTGTTATTTTCTTACCAGAAAGAAGTGGTGCCATACATGAGGCAGCAGATATCCCAACTGATTGTGGGGAAAATGAACCATAAGAAAACAGAGCAGGGGGAAAAGAGATGGAGATAGAAATTAGAAATTTATCAAAACAATATGGCAGTCACTATGGGTTAGAGGGGTTATCCGTCACACTGAAAGATGGAATCTACGGCCTGCTGGGACCAAATGGTGCAGGGAAATCTACCTTGATGTATTTGCTGACAGATAATCTGACCCGTACATCCGGTGAGATCCTGCTGGATGGCAGGGATATTCTTTCCATGGGGGAGCATTACCGCAGCCTCATTGGCTATATGCCCCAGCAGCAGGGGTTTTATGAGCATTTCTCTGCGGCTGCGTTTCTCAGATATGTAGGCAGGCTAAAAGGCATCAAAGGGAAAAAATTAGACAGTCAGGTGCAGGAACTGTTATCCCGGGTCAACCTGCTGGAGCACCGGTTTGAGCCGATAGGTTCTTTTTCGGGAGGGATGCGCCAGCGTGTGCTGTTAGCCCAGGCTCTTCTTGGGGATCCGAAGATCATTATCCTGGATGAACCCACTGCCGGTCTTGACCCGAAAGAACGGATCAATATCCGCAACATCGTAGCGGAGCTTTCCAAGGATAAGATCATTCTCATCGCTACCCATGTGGTTTCGGATATTGAATGTATTGCCAACCAGGTGGCATTGTTAAAAAATGGACGTCTCATACGGATGGAGACACCTGCTGCACTAATTGATTCTATAGATGGGAAGGTAGGGGAAATTCCGTGTACCAAGGAGGAATTGATTGTACTGCAGAGACGGTATCCTACTGGGAATACCATACAGAAGCGGGAAGGAGTGTTTTTTCGGGTGGTAGGAGATGAGCTGCCTAAAGGGGCCCAGGCGGTAAAAGATAATCTGTCATTGGAAGATGTGTATTTATATTATTTAGGGGCGTAAGGGAGAAAAGGCATCCCGAAAATCGGTCTATGCTATTGAGGATAATATGTTTAATCATTCCATTATTGTCCGAGGAGCAGATGACCTTGCTTATAAACGGATTGCGCCCTGTCTTTCTGATTATATGGGCAAAGTATTTGAAATTATGGGGGAGCCGGAGAAATCCGGCTCTTTTATGTAAGAGGCACATAAAGTATTTTATGAGTGTGTTCTCAAGAAGTTTTCTTTTGTGTATGATATTGCGCGTATTTTGCTGCGTAAATCAATGGATTTTAAAAGGCTATTATGAAAAATAAGCAGTATTTTCAATCGGGGATTGACAGTACTGGAAGATAGTGCTAAAATAAAGCCTATCAAACATGTAGGTTTGATAAGAATTAAAAAGAAAGAAGATGAAGTATATTATGTTACACAAGGGATGTTGCCGCTGATACAGATACAACAATTAACCATAAACATAATCATAGAAGGTGTGCAGTCGGTCCAGATACACCATCTGCATGTCACAAGCTGAAAATATTTATAATATGATAAAAGGAGCATAAGGTATGAGAACATTTGAGAAGGTTACTGATTTAATTGGAGGAACCCCCCTGTTAGAACTGAAAAATCTGGAGCAGGCCAACGGTCTGGAAGCCACCATTCTGGCAAAGCTGGAGTTTTTTAATCCTGCAGGCAGTGCCAAGGATAGAGTGGCAAAGAGCATGATCGATGCAGCAGAAGCCAAGGGCGTGTTAAAGCCAGGTGCAGTCATCATCGAACCTACCAGCGGCAATACCGGTGTTGGTCTGGCGGCAGTAGCAGCCTCCAGAGGATATGAAGTGATCCTGACCATGCCGGACACCATGAGCGTAGAGCGCCGCAATCTGTTAAAGGCTTATGGCGCCAAGGTGGTGCTGACAGAGGGAGCCAAGGGCATGAAAGGTGCCATTGCCAAGGCAGAGGAGCTGGCAGCTGAGATCCCAGGCAGCTTTATTCCAAGCCAGTTTGAGAACCCGGCCAATCCTGCTGCACACCGCAGTACTACAGGGCCTGAGATCTGGGCAGATACAGACGGCAAGGTAGATATTTTTGTAGCAGGAGTCGGTACAGGCGGCACCATCACTGGCGTAGGAGAATACTTAAAGTCCCAGAATCCCAATGTAAAGGTAGTGGCAGTAGAGCCTGCTGGTTCTCCGGTATTGTCAGGCGGAAATGCCGGCCCCCACAAGCTGCAGGGCATTGGTGCAGGATTTGTACCGGATATCCTGAATACCAGTGTATATGACGAGATCATTCCTGTGGAGAATGAAGATGCATTTGCCACAGGCAGAGCATTGGCCAGAAAAGAGGGAGTCCTGGTGGGGATCACCTCCGGCGCAGCAGTGTTTGCAGCCATCCAGCTGGCAAAGCGTCCGGAGAATCAGGGAAAAGTGATCGTAGCGCTTTTGCCGGATACAGGAGAGCGTTATCTTTCTACACAGATGTTTTCTGAGTAAAAGCTGGTGCTTGGCGCATGGGCAAATCAGATAGAAAATACTTATTCACAATACGATTTTCCAAAAAACATTGATATTTCAAGGCGTTTCGCCTGTCAAACATGCAATTTTAATGTATGTTCCCTTGTTTTTGCCCTTACGAGCCGAAACAAGGGAAATTTTTATGCACCGCCTCAAAAACAAAATGTCCATGACCAGCTCATACAGTTACAGGCAGAAGGCAGGCAACCGAAACCCAAGCGCTGATCTTACGACAGAGAAAGATAAAGTTAACACCGAAAGCAACACCGCAGAGCAGCTTCCCTGCCTTGCAGGCTTACATACATTATCAACAGTAAAACCCCCTGCAAAATTTTTATCTTGCAGGGGGTGATTTTGAACATTCATAAAACTGAAAGTTTCTGTTGTCACTACTATCTTAAAGTATATCAAGAATCCTCACTATCTATGTATCTACGCTCACTCCACCATCCTGGAATCAACTCTCCTAATGTAATGGTTTTTCTGGTTTCATAGTCCGTCATTATTTCCATATTTCTATTCTCATATGACAACTGCATAAGAAACTCTCTACATGCGCCACAAGGCATACCACTACCCTCTATCGCTCCATTTGGAGCTTCATTTCTAAATGCAATCAGTCGTTTAATAACAGTTTGACCACTATTAACATACATATTAAGAGCTGTCACTCTTTCTGCGCAAAGGTTCATAACCCCACTGCAGCCTTCGATACAAAAACCTGTAAATATTTCTCCATTCTCACTTTCCACAGCACAAACCACATGATGTGCATATACAAAAGGAGAAACCTCCTCTGGATGATATTGTTCCTTTGCTTTTAAATATAATTTTTCCCAAATATCCATGTTTTCCTCCAATAACTTCATATCTTTAAGTGCTTTCAGGCTCAACAGAAGCCTGAAATTTGTCAGCCTAACGCAATGAGATCAGACTGTTCATAACGATTATGTCCCTGCAAACTTTTTTTATATTTCCAACATATAATAGCTTCTTCTAGACTTCTTCCTTGATTATCTTCAAAGAAATCACGAATGTATGTATTATACTCAAATTGCTTATCTATCGTTGTTTTTCCCTTTTTCTTTTCTTCTAAAATCTGATAATATGCATTAATTGCATCTCCATAAGTCTTTCCAACATTGCTCTTTAACCATTTCTGGAACAAAACATTAAAAGAAAAACTTTTACCGATTTTTTCTTTAAAAAAGGCTCTATGCTTTTCGGAACATACAATATTTGATTCAATTAGCGTATTCTCTGTGATTAATCCAACATCTATTGTTGCTTTTCTTTTTGCAGAAGATTCTAACACCTTACCAGTATCAAGAAAACACGCAATCCTATCTGTAAGTTCTATCTTTCCGCCCGAAACGGGTAAATTGTTTTCTCTACAAAAATCAACCAATTCCTCCTTCAAATAATAAAAACTTCGAAAAGTTTCTCCATCTAATTTCTTATTCAAATCTGGTCTTTCACTCATGTACATTCTCTCCATCAAATTCAAATTGAACAAAATCGCTGCGCGATGGCCTGCCAAGGCTGTGGCGCAGTTTTTATTCTTTATTAAAAAGGCAGTTGATTACTTCCTAAATAGTATTTATTGTTAAGTTACCACACAAAACAAAACACCAAAGAA
>JBGVQN010000025.1:0-91817 GCA_045127535.1 Lachnospiraceae bacterium
AAAGGAGCATAGCTGACACCCTGGTTATGGGCAGGCAGGACGAAGGAAGTTAGGACCTCTGGAAACAGAGATGATCCTGGTGGATATAGGAGGTTAGCTGCCATAGAGGGATGGGTATACACAAGGCCAGTAAAGCGGGAAACAATGACGTTTTATTTCGTGTACCCTTTATCCGCTATTTCAGTACCTGATACATCGAAATGCTCATAACTACGGCTTGTTCACTGAGATATGAAAGGTTAAAAAACCTTGAATTTTCAATAAAAAACACTTGATTATATGAGGAGTATGGATTTATGCGAAAGATAAGAGAGACAATTTCTTCTTTTCTCTTTGAGGAAAAGCAGTTTCGGTTCTCACGGTTTCTAATGATTGCTCTGCTTTTAGGTTGGGTGAAGCATGCTCTGGCTATGAGCCTGCCAATTTATGCCTTGAGTACAGCTGGCTTTGATGACAGACTGATGGTGAATCTGGCATACAGCATTATGAATGGAGAGTGGCTAGGTGCCTATAACAGCAATACTTTTATCAAAGGTGTGGGCTTTCCTTTATTTCTGGTGTTTTCCAGAGTGCTGGGCTTTTCTTATTTGAGTGCAGTATCTTTGTTCTATATTGGTTCTTGTATATTATTTATTCGTTCAATTCAGCCTATGTTTAAAAGAGCGTGGCAGGCTGTACTGGTTTACGGCATATTGCTGTTTAATCCGGTGACAATCGGCTATACTACACAGAGAGTGTACCGCAATGGCCTTACCCCATCTCAGGTGCTGTTGATTTTAGGCTGCTGCTTTGCTATTTTTCTGAGGAGGAAAGATCCTCTGAAAAAATGGTGGGGCTGGGCTGTGGGAGCATTTGCTTCTGTGGGCTTTTTCTGGCAGACCAGAGAGGATGCTATCTGGATTGCTCCTTTCCTTATCATATTCCTGATCATTATGGTGGTACTGTTCCTCAAAGAACAGAAAGCTCTGAAAGATAAAATCAAGAAGTCTCTGGCGGCGTTCCTTCCGATACTTGGAATACCGGTTTCCATTCTATTGGTATCCGCAGTAAATTATCATTATTATGGGGTGTTTATCTGTAACGAACTGAGTCAGGGAAGCTTTTCAGATGCATTGCAGGCTATGTATACAGCCCAGACCGACACACCGGAAATTGAATATGTAACTGTATCTCAGGAAAAGTTGGAACAATTGTATACATATAGTCCTTCCCTGGAAGGTATTCAGGAAGAACTTACCTCCTGGTCAGAGCTTTTTTCAACCTATGACAGAAATCCGGAGGATGGTGAAGTAGAAGATGGTTACTTTTTCTGGGTTTTGCGATTGGCAGCAGAAGAAGCAGGGTACTATGAATCCCCACAGAAGGCAGATGCCTTTTTTGCACAGGTGGCTGCCGAGATACAATCTGCAGTAGATTCCGGTGCTTTGGAAAAGACCTGGTCAATGCCTTCAGCATTAATGCCTCCATGGAGAACCGGCAACTTTGGCAAACTGATGAATGCTCTTGGAGAATGTCTGACATTCAGCATAAGCTGGGATGGAGAATTTATGGTACAGGATGGCAACGGCGGCATGGGCTGGTCAGACGAAGATATGGGGATTGCCCTTTTTGAAGCAGTGACCAACAATGTGGCCATCTATCCGGATGTTCCTTATCAGGATGTAAAAGTACTTATGACTGCCAAGTTTACCAGGATCCCAAATATCATTTCTAAAATTTATCAGAAGACTGGTGTTGCAGTTATGGGGGCAGGTTTCTTGACATATATAGCGCTGACTGTCTGTCTTTGCAGAAAATCTGTCCGCAAAAAGATAGATGTGTTCCCACAATGGCTGGTTCTGACAGCCATCGGATGTAACATACTGATGCTGTGTGCAGGCATTTCCTATAATCACATCAGCTGCTGTCATACCATCTGCCAGTTTTATTTGAGTGGTGTATATCCCATGATTATATTGTTCTGGACACTAGCCTTGATTTGGGGATTGAATACGTTTGGAGCGTGCCGGGCACGCTCTGGGGTTTCTGTTTTGGAAACCGAAACAGAGAGCAAAGAAGAAGCCATTGCAGATAAATGATAAAAAGAAGTCTTAGAGTACGTCAGACTCTAAGACTTCTTTTTATCATTTATGCAATTGAGTAATCAGTGCAGTTTATCATAAATGTAACGGATCTGCATCAACTGTGCCTCAAAATCCTGTCTGTTTTTCAAATCTATGGTAGACAAAATCATACCGGAAAAGACAGCTATGATTGATGACAGAATCGTAAAGCAGCATACGATCAGAGTGGGAAAATGCTCCACCAGACCGGTTTTGGCATAGGCAAACAATACTGGAATCAGAAAAACAATAGAAATGCAAAACAGTATTGCTGCAATAATAGAGAAAAATTTCAAAGGCTTATAATTCATATACAGTTTGAAAATAGTACGCAGCACTTTAAATCCATCAGAATAGGTATTCAGTTTGGACTCACTGCCTTCTGGACGGTCGCGGTATTGGATGATTACATTTTCTATCTGCATTTTTTTATGTATGGCATGAATGGTCATTTCTGTTTCAATTTCAAAACCCTTAGACAGTACAGGAAAGGTCTTTACAAACTGGAAACTGAAAGCACGGTAGCCTGTCATAATGTCCTGAATGTCTGTCTGGAACAGTAAATTGATAGACCTTCGCACCATGGAATTGCCCATGTTGTGGAATGGACGTTTATTTTCAGCAAAATAAGTAGAAGAAAGACGGTCGCCTACTACCATATCGGCCTGGTGGTTTAACACCTTGTCAACCATTTCCCTGGCATTTTCGGCAGGATAGGTGTCATCCCCATCTACCATGATATATGCCTCTGCATCAATTTCACGGAACATCCGTCGGATAACATTGCCTTTGCCCTGCTGATATTCATTGCGGACGATGGCACCAGCAGCTTCTGCGATTTCAGCAGTACGGTCTTTGGAATTGTTGTTGTAAACATAAATAGTAGCTTCTGGAAGCACTTTTTTGTAATCCCGGATGACTTTTTCTATGGTTTTTTCTTCATTGTAGCATGGGATTAATACTGCGATTTTGTCCATTTGAATTACCTCGGTATCGTATATTTCATTTTATCTGTAGAGAATATTCTTTCCCAATAGAATATCGGTTCATTATAAATATGCTGCTTCTGCGCATACGTAATGAATATTTACATGATAAATTATATAAGTTAATTTTGCAAGAACAATATGTACAAATTTTGGAAAATGGCTGAAAAAAATTGGATGAAATAAAATTAAAATGTAATTTCAAAATGGAAGCTTTATTTGTGATGGTATTTCAGCAATGGTAAATGAGAATGTAATTCAGTGGTTAAGAAACAAAAAGACACATGACTTCAACTATAAAAAAATATTAATATATGCTTGACGAAAAAACATGTATTATGTATAATTATATACAAAGTAGTTGAAAATTTAGATTTGAATATATAGAATTGAATGAAAATTTGTTTTCATAGATGTATGAAAATAGATAGAAGGGAGGCGCTTCCAATAGGAATGGTAAAGACAAAGGGCGGATGATAGAGAGTAGATTTTTGATTTGATATAAAATATGAAATCATTATGGACTATATCATCTTGTTAATTGTTTGATGATAATTATAGATGATATAGTCCTATTTGTTGCAATATAAAAAGTATAGCCTGCATTGACCAATAGTAAATAATTATGTATTGGTATATTAAAAAATAGCTGGAGTAGAAATACAAATGAAAAAGAAGAAGTTTGAGCAACTTCCATTTATCTTATTTGCACTTTGTTGTATTGCAGTAAAATTAATCCTGATGCGTGATGTAAAGCTTCAGGTGATTGCAAACGCACAGGCAGATGATGAATTAATGGTGCATTTAGCTGAACAGCTGTTACAGGGACACTGGCTGGGAAATTATAATCAGTTTACATTGGTAAAAGAATGCTTTTTCCCATTCTTTTTGGCGGTGGGAAATTGGATGCATATTGATTATATTTCTATGGTTCAAATCTGTTATGGACTTGCTTGTTATGCTTTTGTAAGATCTGTCAGACCTTTAACCAGAAAAAACATAATCCAATATGTTCTGTTTCTTCTCCTGTTCTTTCATCCGATTATGGCAACAAACGATGTTATACAAAGAGTATACAGAAACAGCTTGACGCCAATTCAGGTATTGCTGGTGATTGGTGGCTATATTGGAGCATATACCTATAGAAACAATGGATTGAAAGCACAGATAAAATGGCTGGCAGTAGCAGGTTTGGGACTTACATCCATGTGGATGAGCCGGGAAGACGGGGTTTGGATCATACCCTTTGCGCTGATTACCAGTATCTTTATGATATGCCGCTCCTGGAAAGAAAAAAAGGTGAAGATTTTGTTTGCAGTCATGATTCCTTTTGTGTGTCTTTTTGTTTCTGTGCAGGTAGTATCTCTGATTAACAAAATCCAATATAAAGTATATGCAGACACAGAAATTAATAAAAGTGCATTTCCAGATGTTATGAAATCATTATATGAGATCGATATGGGAGATGAAAACATACCATATGTATCTATCAGTAGGGATAAAATAGAAAAAGTTTATGAAATCAGTCCAAGCATGGCGCAAATTCAGGATGTTTTAGATCCGTTACTGGATGCATGGTCACAAAATGCTGGAAAGGAAGATAGCAATAAAGAGGAAAAAGAAGTAGAGAACGGCTGGTTTTTCTGGGTATTACGGGATGCAGTGGCTGCAAAAGGCTACTATGCAAACGGTGCTATGGCAAATGAATTTTATAACCGGGTGGCAAATGAAATTCAAACTGCATTTGAAGAAGGAAAATTGGAATGGCAGTTAACAATGCCGTCTGCTTTAATGCCCCCTTTGCGGGAAGAAACCCTTTTGCAATTACTTCCTAAAATGGCTCAGGCTGCTGATTTTGTGGCATCTTGCGATAAACTGGGACTGAGGAATATACAGGCTGTAGATGATGGGGCAGATGGTATTGCTCGTTTTGAAGTCTTAACTGGCCGCTCTGCTGAATATGAAGAAAAAGAATTTGACGAATCCAGATATGAACCGGAAAATCGAATCATGAACCGGATTACGGATATATGGCAAATGTGTTCAGGAACAGTTGCATGGATTTGGAGAGCGTGTTATTTAATACTGGTTTTACTATGGCTTTTTCGTAAACTGGACAGACAGGAGCAAACGCTGCTGTTAATATTAACTGGAATATTGGGAGCTTTGGCTTGTTTATATGCAGGTGTATCTTATAATGAATTGAATTCCTGTACATCCATTACAGAATTGTATCTGTGTGGAGGTTATCCAATATCATTTGCTTTTGACTTTATAGCAATTTGCACGTTTGGGCAATATGGTGTTGCTCTGATAAAGGAACACTTTAAGCAAAACTCACCCATCGCCCCTTGACAAACCTCCAAATTATGCTAAAATGTGAACAGTACATCTCAAAATGTACATTCATACAGTAGATGCTTAGATGAGGAAGAGTAAGTATCCACAATGCTGCAGAGAGCTGCCGGACGGTGTGAGGCAGTGCAGGAAGATACTGAACTGGCCTCGGAGTACCCATTTGAACACAGTCATGTCTGTATAGGTCATTCTGTTTCCATGAACCACAGACCAACTGTCAGTAGATTCGGGCGGGACTTCCCGTTACAGAAGCAACCGTTGAGTGCAGGAACGGTTGGTCATTTGATTACTACACAGACCAAACAGTTCTTGAAATAGAGTGGTACCGCGAAATCCCCTTTCGTCTCTATATTACGAAAGGGGATTTTTACTGTCTGAACAAGAAAGGAGATTTTATGAGCAAGGCATACAATCCAAAAGAAATTGAGCCTAAGTGGCAGCAGGTCTGGACTGACGAAAAGGCGTTTGCTGCAACTTCCGATTACACGAAGCCAAAGTATTATGCACTGGTAGAGTTCCCATATCCATCTGGACAGGGACTGCACGTAGGTCATCCAAGACCCTACACCGCAATGGACATCGTAGCCAGAAAGCGTCGTATGCAGGGCTACAACGTACTGTACCCAATGGGCTGGGATGCATTTGGTCTGCCAACTGAGAACTATGCCATCAAAAACCAGATCCATCCAAAGATCGTAACACACAACAATGTGTCTCATTTCAAGGCACAGTTACAGTCCTTAGGCTATTCCTTTGACTGGGATAGAGAGATCAATACCACTGATCCTAACTATTATAAGTGGACACAGTGGATCTTCTTAAAGCTGTTTAATGCAGGTCTGGCATACAAGACCAAGATGCCAATCAACTTCTGTACCTCCTGTAAGGTAGGTCTGGCCAATGAGGAAGTGGTCAATGGTGTCTGCGAACGCTGCGGCGCACCAGTCATTCGTAAGATGCAGAGCCAGTGGATGTTAAAGATCACTGCTTATGCAGATCAGCTGATCGATGACCTGGATGGTCTGGATTATATTGAGAAGGTTAAGGTTTCTCAGAAGAACTGGATCGGACGCTCAACCGGTGCAGAGGTAGATTTCCAGATCAAGGATAAGGAAGAAAAGCTGCGTATTTATACGACCAGACCAGATACCCTGTTTGGTGTGACTTATATGGTCGTATCTCCAGAGCATCCATATCTGGATAAGTACAAGGACGAGATCAAAAACTGGGAAGACATCGTAGCATATCGTGAGCAGGCTGCACGTAAGTCTGATTTTGAGCGTACTGAGCTGGCTAAAGATAAGACCGGTGTACAGATTGATGGTCTCACTGCAATCAATCCAGTAAATGGCAAGGAGATTCCGATCTGGGTTTCTGATTATGTATTGATGTCTTATGGTACAGGCGCCATCATGGCAGTACCTGCACATGACAGCAGAGACTGGGAGTTTGCCAAGAAGTTCAACATGCCGATCATAGAGGTAGTTGCAGGAGGCAAGGATGTACAGGAGGAGGTTTACACAGATGTGGCAACCGGTACTCTGGTGAATTCCGGATTCCTGGATGGTCTGTCTGTGGCAGAGGCCAAGGAAGCCATTATCAATTACCTGACAGAAAAGGGCATTGGCGAAAAGAAGAAGAATTACAAGCTCCGTGACTGGGTATTCTCCAGACAGCGTTACTGGGGTGAGCCGATCCCGATCGTCAATTGTGAAAAGTGCGGCTATGTACCGCTGAAGGAGGAAGACCTGCCCCTCTTACTGCCTGACGTAGACAGCTATATGCCGACTGATACAGGTGAATCTCCACTGGCAGCTATGGAAGACTGGGTCAATACCACCTGTCCATGCTGTGGCGGTCCTGCTAAGAGAGAGACAGATACCATGCCGCAGTGGGCTGGTTCCTCCTGGTATTTCTTACGCTACATCGACCCAACCAATGATGATGCACTGGCTTCCAAGGAAGCACTGCAGTATTGGTTACCGGTAGACTGGTACAACGGCGGTATGGAGCATACCACACTGCACCTGCTGTATTCCAGATTTTGGCATAAGTTCCTGTATGACAATGGTATTGTACCTTGCAAGGAGCCATATCAGAAGCGTACCTCCCATGGTATGATCCTGGGTGAAAATGGTGAGAAGATGTCCAAGTCCAGAGGCAATGTAGTCAATCCGGACGATATTGTAAATGAATTTGGTGCAGATACACTGCGTACCTATGAAATGTTTATTGGTGCTTTTGATTTAAGCGCATCCTGGTCTCAGGAGGGTGTAAAGGGCTGCCGTCGTTTCCTGGACCGTGTATGGAAGCTGCAGGATATGCTGACTGACGAGGAAGGCTATTCCAAGGAAATGCAGACCAAGATGCATCAGACCATTAAGAAGGTGTCTTCTGACTTTGAAAACCTGAAGTTTAACACAGCAATTGCTGCAATGATGGCGCTGATCAACGACTTCTACAAGATCAACCGTGTGACCAAGGGCGAGTATCAGACTTTACTGACTCTGTTAAATCCGGTTGCACCTCACATGACTGAGGAACTGTGGCAGGAGGCTGGCTTTGCGGGCAGAGTATATCAGAATACCTGGCCAGAGTATGACGAGGCAAAGACTGTTGAGTCTATGGTAGAGATCGCAGTGCAGATCAATGGCAAGACCAAGACCACTGTGACCATTCCACAGGATATCAGCAAGGAAGATGCATTGGCAGCTGGTAAGGAAGCGCTGGGTGATAAGCTCACCGGTACTGTTGTAAAGGAAATTTATGTGCCAAAGCGCATTATCAATATTGTTGTAAAATAATTGATATTTTGTTAATTGCATTTTTATACGATTGCGTAAAAACCAGAGGTTGTATGCCTCTGGTTTTTTTAAGGAGAGCTTTCGCACACAGTATTGTTGGTGTTGCCACAGCCAGTGATATTCGCTTAACCTAAAAAACTGATAAAATTAATACAACTCCTTCAAAACCAACTCCGTAATCCCCGGATTGGTACCATTTACAATACGAGTGACTTTTTCATGACGGCCATAGCTGTATTCATCCAGAATCATGCGTTTCAACTCAGTACCTCCATGGTACCCATGGATCAGCCGGATGCGGTAAACGCTGCCTCCGGCGTTTTGCAGTGCATTGTCAATAGCGGTCTTGGCCTGGGATTTGTTCATCTTGTGCAAATCTAATTCTATGATTCCTGAGAGCATAAAATCCTCCTGTGTATATGTTTTTTGTAGTATGCTGTAGTCCGTATCAATCATTACTTTTTCCTGCCAGGCATGACAGACAGATATGGACTGTCATCCAGAGTAAAACGCCAGAGGAAATCAACGGCTTTCTCTGCATAATCAATGTTGATTCTGGAAGAAGCAGTGATGGCCAGACCAGAGGGGGAGATCAACTGCTCGCAACATAGGCTGGAAGAAACTGCTGCCTTTTTGCGTTGGTCTGATAAAAAAGTCAACTGCCGGCTTTCTTCACCTGTTTCTTCTATATATAAGATATCACTGCACATATCCAGTCCATTATCTGCCCTGGAAATGTCCATTGCCTGACAAAGCTTTCCAGGGCCGCTGCAAAGTTTTTTATACGCAGCCTGGGTAAGGGGAAGGGGTTGTTTGCGGTAATTTGCTATTATCTCAATTCCTTCTATGGGCTGCAATGCCCGGATCAATACTGCGGCCGGATAACCTGCAGGACATGTGACAATGTTAAAACAGCAATACATACCGTAAATCAGGTATACATAAGCATGTCCGGCTGGGCCAAAAAGGACACTGGTGCGTGGTGTATTCTTATATGGGTATGCATGACAGCCTTTGTCACAGGTTCCGTCATAGGCTTCTGTTTCCACAATGATGGACTTTAAGGTGCCTGCAGGGGTATGGTGGACAAGAGTCTTGCCGATTAAATCCTGGGCTACAGTCAGGACAGGACGGTTGTAGAAATCTCTTTGCAGTTTCATAGATTTCCCCCTTATCTGGTTAAGTTATGTGTACGAACACATGTTTTGGATGCATTTATAGTAGCATATTGTAGGCAATTGCGCAAGGATGAAGAAGGTTTTCTGCCATGATCGTGACTTTCTATATCACAATTTTCATTCTGGTAAGGGATAACTGTCCAAAAGATGTAAGAATTGCGGATTGCAGGTACAGGAAAAGAATGATACAATGACTTCAAACAAACAACAGGAGTATCATCAGATCATGTACGCAGACACCACATCACTACCCATCCGCTTTCTGGAAGCCTGCAGAGAAGCTGCTTTGCAGGAACAGTGTAAAACTTCTATTGGCACTTATGGGGAAAAGTCTGTCCATGCCATTCTGAAACGATATGTTCAGCCGGATACCCGCTTTCATGAACTGCCGGTAGCTGGTTTTATTGCAGATGTCTGTTTTGGGGATGAAATTTACGAGATACAGACTGCCCACTTTTACAGCCTGCGCAAAAAGCTGGATGCTTTTTTGCAGGAATATCAGGTGACAGTAGTGTACCCCATTCCGTATGTGAAATGGATCTGTTGGACAGACCCGAATACTGGTGAAGTGGCAGAACGGCGGAAATCTCCCAAAAAAGGCCGGGCACAATACATATTTCCAGAATTATACAGGTTAAGGAATTACCTGCAGCATCCAAAACTTCGATTTTGTATTATGCTTCTGGACATGGAAGAGTGCCGCCTGCTAGATGGTTATGGTGAACAGCGTAAAAAGCACGGCACAAAGCATGATCGGATTCCTCTGAGGCTGGAAAGGGAGCTTTGGCTGTGCCAACCATCTGATTACAGGCAGCTGCTGCCGGAAGGACTGCCGGAAGCATTTACGGCAAAAGAGTTTGCCAAAGCAGCAGGAGTCCCACTGAAAACAGCGCAGACAGGTCTGCTCATTCTGACAGATCTGGATATTGTAAAACGCATAGGAAAAGCAGCTCGTTCTTATCTATATTGTGTGGTGTCGTAGTACCAAATATGTGACTGGAATGGTTGTTTGCCTGAAAGAGAGGTCGTTATGGAAGAATATATTATAAAAATGAATGAAAAAGCTTTGTGGAATGCCATAAAAAATGCCTGTCTGAATCAGGATCAGACTTCCTTTTCTTTTACATTGTATCAATATAGCAAAGGGTTCATGGGGCGTATTGCAGACACCAGCCTGACAGAGGGAGATCCAAAAAAACTCACTGCATTTTTTAAAAATTTCTGTACAAAACATCAGATGAATATTTCTTTTTATGAAACAGAACAGGCAGAAGGAACCTATACCCATACGGTTTCTGTGAAGCTGGAATTGACGGAGATCGCTGAACGAAATATAAAAAATGCAAAAATCTATCAGGATGCAGAAAGAGAAAATATTCTTCGGAAAAAGGTACTTCCGTATTATGGGGCTATGGAGAACAGCCCACTGGCCCAAAAACTGAAACCGCTTATTGTGAAGGATTTCCAGGAGCTGAGTGTAAAAAAACAGCAGGAGATTACCGTACGCCAAAACTATATCGTCATTCGGTGTCTGGTTGCACAAAATCAGATATTGGTAGATTCAGATTATAAAAAAAGCTGTTATCACCAGTACCGCTATGCAGATTTTGAAGGGTATCTTCTTGATGCAATGGAAATGTCTACACTGGCAATCGTGCTGTTGGATGCAGTGTATATGCAGCTGGAACAGCAGTATTCCATGCAGGCCACAATAAAAATGATCCGGATCCTCAATGTAGGTGTGGAGATTGCCTTGCGGATCGAAGGATTTCTGTAAAACAGGCATTCTGTTTTTGACTATTTTTTCATTTTCCATTTACGAATCATAAAAAATCTTATATAATGAAAAAGTGCCTCAGGCAATCGTCGGGGCGGGGATTATAAGAAAGCCTGGAAGGCTTACAGGAAAGGAAACACATATGCAAAAAAGTATTTTCAAAAAACAGCTGACTGCACTGCTGCTGATCGTTATCATGGCTTTTACAGGCTGCGGCAATAACGCCAATGAAGAGTCTAGTTCTGAATCATATACAGAGACTGTATCTGACACTACAGAAGAGTCCTCCACAGAAGCTGAAGAGGTCTCTACAGAAGAATTCACTACCGAAGAAGAATCTACCACAGAAACAGAGACAGAAACTGTATCTGAGGCAGATGAAGAAGAAACTTTGTCAGATGGGGATTTTCAGACAGTGGAGGAAACTGTCTATGCAGTAGGCAATGTGAATCTTCGAAAAGCACCTACGACGAAGGAAGATAACATCTATGCAGTACTGCACACAGGAGAAAGTGCTGTCCGCATCGGTTATAGAGAAGACTGGAGTATTGTGAAGTACCAGGATCAGAAGCTGTATGTATCTTCCCAGTATCTGAGTACCACAGCACCTGAGACAACTGCTCCGGAAACTACGACTCCGGAAACTACGACTGCAGCCCAGTCTGGGACACCTGTGACAAGTACCCCTTCCAACAGCGGCAATGGAAGGATTGTCTGTATTGATGCAGGGCATCAGCAGGCAGGTATTAGTGAAAAAGAACCAAATGGACCAGGTTCCACTGAGATGAAGGCCAAGCTGACTACTGGTACGCAGGGTTGTGTTACAGGTAAGCCGGAATATCAGCTGAATCTGGAGGTTGCTCTGCTTTTAAAGCAGGAGCTGTTAAACAGAGGTTATCAGGTGGTGATGATTCGTGAAACCAATGACTGCCCATCCTCTAATGCAGAACGTGCCCAGACTGCCAATGCCAGCGGTGCAAGTATTTTCATTCGTATTCATGCCAACAGCAGTACCGATTCTTCTATGAATGGGTGCCTGACCATGGCACCAACTGCGGCCAATCCTTATGTATCTTATCTGGCAGCAGACAGCCAGTCCCTGTCTCAGTCTATTGTAAATCATATCTGTGCACAGACTGGTTTCCGCAATATTGGTGTGTTGGGAACAGATACTATGACAGGCATTAACTGGTGTACCATTCCGGTCAGCATTGTGGAGATGGGATATATGTCCAATCCGGATGAGGATACCAAAATGTCTGATCCTACATATCAGAGTCTGATTGCAAAAGGTATTGCCGATGGTGTGGATGAGTATTTTACCACTCATTAATCTATTAAAAATAACAGAAAGTATGCGTTGCGAACTTTCTGCTGCATGAATAAGCAGCCCTGGAAGCCTATGTACTGCACAGTATGCAGACAACTGGTTTCCAGGGCCTTTGTATGTTTAAATGCACTGGCTCAGAAGATGGATCGCTTCATCCAGCCGTTCCGGCTGAATTGCAGAATAGTTGATGATAAAGGTAGCATCTGAGGATGGTTTTTCTCCATAATAAAATTGGGATAAGCTTGCCAGACGAATGCCTTTTTGAAGGGCATTCTGCCGTATGGTTTCTTCTGACAAGCTGCTTTTTACATGCATCAGAAAATGCAGTCCTGCGTCTTTTTCTGTAATGGTCACACAGGAGGATAAGGGACTTTTTTTGATGCAGGTGAGCAGGGCATCCCGCTGGTTTCTGTAGTACTTGCGCATGCGGTTGATGTGCTTTTCAAAATATCCTTCTCTGATAAATTTAGCTAGTGTGTACTGTTCAAAGTTAGAAACGGTAGCAGAGTAAAATCCCAGGTGGGTATGGAACTGTTCCAGCAAATCTTCCGGAAGTACCATATAACTGATGCGGATGGTGGAGGACAGGCTTTTGGTAAAGGTGTTCATGTAAACCACCCGTCCGGCTTTGTCCATGCTTTGCAATGAGCGGATCGGCTTCCCCATAAGCCGGAATTCACAGTCGTAATCATCCTCAATAATATAGCGTCCTTCTTTTCTGGCAGCCCAGTTTAAGATTTCCCGGCGCCTGCCTATGGAGGTTACAATTCCTGTAGGAAAATGGTGGGTAGGAGAGAGGTGCATAATATCTGCCTGACTTTCTTCCAGCTCTCGCATATTTATACCGGAGCTTCCCATGGATATGTAACGCTTTTGTACCCCGGAGACGTCATAAATCTTTGCGACTTTCATATACCCCGGATTTTCAACTCCATATATTTTATCGTATCCAAACAGCTGTACCAACAGGCTGTAAAGATATTCTGTACCTGCACCTATAATAATCTGTTCCGGCCTTACGTCCATCCCTCGAAACTGCTGCAGGTGTCCCGCTATGGCCTGGCGCAGTTCCAGAATTCCACCGCTTGGGGGATTGGTCATCAGTTCAGCACTTTTTTCTCCAATGACCTGGCGCATCAGCCTGGCCCAGGTTGCAAACGGAAACTGGTCTGCACAGGTCTGATTGCTGATAAAATCAGCAAATACAGCTGGGGCTGAAGACTGCTCTTTGGAAGAAGGCATGTCCGCTTTTTTATGAGAAACTTCGCTTGAAAAAACGGTCAGCTCTGTAATATCAGAAACATAATATCCTTTTTTGGGGATGGAATACAAATATCCCTCTGCCAACAGCTGGGCATAGGCATTTTCAATGGTAATGGTACTGATATTCAGATGCTTGGCAAAGCTTCGTTTGGAGGGCAGTTTATCCCCGCACTTCAAAGTGCCGGAAAGAATATCATCTTTGATAGAGTGATACAGCTGTTCATACAGACTGGTTTTGCCTGTTTCAGAAAAAGAATAAGTTAGCATGGTGGTTTACTTCCTTTTGTTGCCTTTGTAGAAGATGCATTACAGCAAACTGGCTATATAGAATAAAAAAAAACTGGATATTTGCTTATAGTCAGAATCAAGTATACTATAAAATAGCCGTCCTGTAAAGTTATGTGCTTTAAGAATCGTTTATCTGTTTACAGGATGCGAAATGAGTCATTTATGGAGGATATTTATGAAGCGAATTTTAACGATCCAGGATATTTCCTGTCTGGGTAAATGTTCCTTAACTGTTGCTCTTCCTGTTATTTCTGCTATGGGTGTGGAGGCTGCTATTATTCCTACTGCAGTGTTATCTACCCATACCATGTTTCAAAATTTTACATATCGTGATCTGACGGGTGACATCCTGCCAATTGTAGAGCATTGGAAGAAAGAGGAAATGACCTTCGATGCAGTTTATACCGGATATCTGGGCTCTAATGAGCAGATAGACATTATGATACAGATCATGAATACCCTTGGTGCAGGACGCGTTAAAATTGTAGATCCGGCTATGGCAGACAATGGAAAGCTTTATCCTGGTTTTGATATGGACTTTGTAAAGAAGTGCAGAGAGCTATGTGGCTGTGCTGATATTGTGGTGCCCAATATTACTGAGGCATCCCTACTGACAGGTATGGATTACAAAGAAACTTACGATGAAGCATATATTCAGGCACTGTTAAAGGGTATGGCAGCCCTTGGCGCCAAGAAAGTGGTACTCACTGGTGTATCCTATGATGCAGACAAGATTGGTGCAGCGGGATATGACAGTGAGACCGGTGTGTTCTTCCAGCATTTTACCAACCGCCTGCCTGTAGCATACCATGGAACCGGCGATATTTATGCAAGTACTTTAACCGGTGCCTTAATGCGCGGCTTCGATGTAGAGCAGTCTGCAGCTATTGCAGCAGATTTTACAGCAGAAACCATCCGTCTGACGATGGAGAATCCTGGCAGACGTACTTATGGTGTGGATTTTGAAAGCGCTCTCCCATATTTATGGAAGAGACTGCAGGAAAGATCCTAAAAGGAATCATTGGACATGCGCTATGAGAGGCTTTTGTCAAAAGAGGCCTGAGCTTGCTTCAAAAAATATGCAGATATAAAAAAATCCCAACTGGCATTTGTGATCATGATGACTCACATCTGCCAGTTGGGACTTTTTATAGGGCAGAGTCATAACCCTCATGACTCATGCCTGAAATGGTACTGTAAGATTATTTTGTAATTACTCTTACACGAATTACGCCGTCTACAGATTTTACCTGCTCTGCAACTGCTGCAAAGGACTCTGCTGTATTATCTACATCAAACATAGAATATGCATACTCGCCTCTTACCTTGGAAATCATATCTGCAATGTTGATTCCCTCACGTCCAAAGAGAGCAGTGAAGCTGCTGATGATATTTGGCTCATTCTTATGGAAGATACAGATACGTGCAGGCTTTGCTGCAACACCTAATGTGCAGGCTGGGAAGTTGACAGAGTTTACAATGTTGCCATTTTCCAGATAATCCATGGTCTGCTTAACAGCCATCACTGCACAGTTATCTTCAGATTCTTCTGTAGAAGCACCAAGATGTGGAGTGGCAACTACATGAGGCATCTTTACCACTGCAGGATTTGGGAAATCAGTTACATAGCGTGCAACCTTACCGGAGGAAAGTGCTTCTGCCATATCCTCATCATTTACAAGAAGATCTCTTGCGTAATTTAAGATGACTACACCATCCTTCATCTTTGCAAAGGCATCCTTGTTGATCATACCCTTGGTATGTGGATTTAACGGAACATGGATGGTAATAAAATCACAGTTTGCATAAATATCATCTACGCTGTTTACACGTACTACGTGGCGGTCAATGTTCCATGCATACTCTACAGGCATACCTGGGTCAAAGCCGTATACTTCCATACCAAGTGCAATAGCAGCATTAGCTACTCTGAAACCGATAGCACCCATACCGATGACACCCAGACGTTTGCCTTTGATTTCAAAGCCTGCAAACTGCTTTTTTGCCTTTTCCATGTCTTTGGAAATAGCAGGATTGTCCTGATTATCAGCAACCCACTGAATACCGCCTGCAACGTCTCTGGCAGCTAACAGCATACCAGCCAGCACCAGTTCCTTTACACCGTTGGCATTGGCGCCTGGAGTATTGAATACTGCAATGCCTGCCTCGGAGCACTTGTCAATGGGGATGTTGTTGGTGCCTGCACCAGCTCTTGCAATTGCCAGAAGGGAATCTGGTAAGTCTAACTCATGCATGGAAGCACTTCTTACCAGTACTGCATCAGCATTGCCAAGATCTTCTGTCATAGCATATGTATCATTGAAAATATCCAAACCAACTTTTGCAATTGGATTTAAGCACTTAATATTCATTTTGAAACCTCGTTTCTGTATTACTTGTTTTCTTCTTCAAACTTCTTCATGAATGCAACCAGTGCCTCAACGCCTTCAATTGGCATTGCATTGTAAATGCTTGCACGCATACCGCCTACGGTTCTGTGTCCCTTTAAGTTTACAAAACCAGCCTCAGCAGCTTCTTTTACGAACTTGGCATCCAGCTCCTTGTCACCTGTTACAAAAGGTACGTTCATCAGAGAACGGGAACCCTTTTCTACAGTGCCATGGAATAAGGTGCTCTGATCCAGATAATCATACAGAACAGCAGCCTTCTTCTCGTTGCGTTCCTTCATCACCTCTAAGCCGCCCATCTTCTTTAACCACTTAAATACCTTACCGCAGATATAAATACCGTAGCATGGAGGTGTATTATATAAAGAGTCAGCATCTGCATGGATCTTGTAACGCAGCATGGTTGGTGTGCCTGGCAGTACATCTTCTGTAATCAGATCTTCACGAATAATAACGATAACTACACCGGCAGGACCTACGTTCTTTTGTACACCGCCATAAATGACACCATACTTGGATACATCAATTGGCTCAGATAAGAACATGGAAGATACGTCGGAAACCAGAACCCTGCCCTTGGTATTTGGCAGTTCCGGGAACTTGGTACCGTAGATGGTATTGTTCTGGCAAATATATACGTAGTCTGCATCTTCACTGATCGGCAGGTCGGAGCAGTCCGGAATATAAGAGAAGGTCTTGTCTGCGCTGGAAGCAATGCAGTTAGCCTTTCCGTAAAGCTGTGCTTCCTGGTATGCCTTCTTTGCCCACTGACCGGTTACGATGTAATCTGCCACGCCGTTCTTCATCAGGTTCATAGGGATCATGGCAAACTGCTGGGAAGCGCCTCCCTGTAAAAACAGTACCTTGTAATTGTCAGGGATGTTCATCAAATCCCTTAAGTCAGCCTCTGCCTCTTTGATGATGGTATCATATACCTTGGAACGATGGCTCATTTCCATAACAGACATACCGCTGCCCTTGTAATCCATCATCTCTGCTGCTGCTTCCTGTAAAACTTCTTCCGGAAGAACGGCAGGACCTGCTGAAAAGTTATAAACTCTGCTCATAGCGTTACCCCCATTGGTTAAAGTAGCATGTCAAAACGGAGCTTTTTCTTCCGTCTTGCTTGCCAGCAGTATACATTTTTTATGTATAATATTCATGATGCATCTGATACAGATGTAGTTTATATTGCTGGCAAAAAATACAACTTTTATTCTAACTGTTTGAACCTCGATAGTCAATAGAGTAAATGGTGTATTCCACAAATAATATAAACAGTTTGACAAATGTTTCACAGGAAATTATAATGAAAAGTACGTGGCTGGCCGTATTTGGACGGCTGTCATGAATAATTTTTAAGGATGAACATTCGATATGGACAGTGGAGCGGGTTATTACGCGGACAATTGCATAGGTCGAAAACAAATGCTTGTACGGGCGTAAGCTCCCTGGAAGTTTTTTTCTGGAGGACTGCCTGTGCAGGCCGAAAGGAGAAACTATGTTACAGATTTTCAAAACAGAAGATGGTAAGATCAGAGAAGAGGCTGAGATCAGCAAGAACTGCTGGGTGGCACTAACAGACCCTTCCTCTGCGGAGATTCGCA
Source organism: Lachnospiraceae bacterium (assembly GCA_045127535.1). Lineage (GTDB taxonomy): Bacteria > Bacillota > Clostridia > Lachnospirales > Lachnospiraceae > UBA2942. Next base: position 18,102 of record JBGVQN010000025.1, read on the forward strand.
GGATCAGCAGAGAGTTCGATATTGATGAGGACGATTTAAGAGCCCCTTTGGATGAAGAGGAGCGTTCCCGTATTGATATTGAAGATAATTATGTTATGATCCTGGTGGATATTCCTGTGATTGAGGAACGTAATGAAAAGGACTGGTATGGTACCATTCCTATGAGTATTATTTTTACCAATGAGGCCATCCTTACCATATGTCTGCAGGATACACCCATTCTGGAGGCATTTATGAATGGAAGAGTGCGCAGGTTCCATACGTATATGCGGACCCGGTTTGTACTGCAGATCCTTTATAAGAATGCTTCTTTGTACTTACAGTATCTGCGGAACATTGATAAAAAAAGTGAGGAAATCCAGAACAAGCTTCATGAGACACCTAAGAATAAAGAGATCATTGAGCTGTTGGAGATGCAGAAGTCTCTGCAATATTTTACTACCTCACTTCGTTCTAATGAGGCGGTTTTGGAAAGAATCATTAAAATAGACCGTATTAAAATGTATCCGGAAGATGCAGACTATTTAGAAGATGTCATTACAGAAAATAAGCAGGCCATTGAGATGGCACATATTTACAGTGGTATTTTAGGTACCACCATGGATGCAGTATCTTCTGTGATTAACAACAATATGAATGATGTGATGAAATATCTGGCATCTGTAACCATTGTATTGTCCATTCCCAATATCATCGGCAGCATGTACGGCATGAATGTGGATACAGCAGGTATGCCCTTTGCCAACAGCCAATGGGGATTTTTGATTGTATGTATGATTGCTTTGGGGCTTACTCTTACAGTGGCAATTATTTTTTCTATTAAAAAATTGTTATAAAACAGAAATAAAATAAGAAATAAAATAAGAAGTAGTTGTAAATCAGGGCAGTCTGTGATAGAACAATTACAATATGAAAGCAATGCAGTTGTTTTTCAAAGATTGTATTGCAGAAAGGATGTAAATGAACTGGATTACAAAACTGGAACGCAAATTCGGAAAATACGCAGTCCCGAATTTAATGACCTATATGATTATATTATACGCAGTAGGATATATTTCCATGCTGGTAGGAGGTAATGGAGCGGTTTATTTTACGTATTTCTCCTGGGATGTAGATGCCATTCTTCATGGACAGGTATGGCGTCTTGTAACTTTCCTGCTAAATCCGCCTTCCTATGACCTGCTTAGCCTGATTTTATCCTGTCTCTGTTACTGGATGATTGGCAACAATTTAGAGCGGGTATGGGGCACATTCCGTTTTAATCTATATATGCTTACTGGTATCCTGGGGCAGATCGTGGGAGGACTTCTGGCATATTTCCTGCTTCATCAGAATATTAATCTTGGAACCTCTTATTTAAACTGGTCATTGTTCCTGGCAATGGCTACTACTTTCCCAGATGCGCAGTTTTACTTTTATTTTCTGATTCCGGTTAAGGCAAAGTGGCTGGCAATCATTGACCTGCTGTTTTTCCTGGTACAGTTTATTGCAGGAGGCTGGGGGGTAAGAATTCAGATCGTATTCTCTTTGTTAAATTTCTTTCTTTATTTTCTGTCTCTGCGTCAGTGGAAGCGCTATTCTCCAAAGGATATCAAGCGCAGACAGGATTTTAAAAAGGCAGCGTCTGCTCCAATTAAAATGGGGGCATCCCGGCACAAATGTGCTATTTGCGGCCGGACAGAAGCAGATAGCGAAGATCTGGAATTTCGTTACTGCTCTAAGTGTTACGGCACTTATGAATACTGTCAGGAGCATCTGTACACTCATGTACATGTAAAGCCGCCTACAGATAATCAGATGACTCATTAATCATTGTATTTATGGCAATATAAAACTGTTTTTTGCAGTTTTATGGATATAAATTCCCAATTGCAAAATTTACTTACCGATGACAACAGGAGGATTGATTGCATGGAAAAGAAACCATTTGTAACACTTGAGCAGGTACAGGAAATTGTTAAGACCTACCCCACACCGTTCCATTTATATGATGAAAAAGGAATCCGCGAAAATGCCCGCAGATTAAAGGCAGCATTCTCCTGGAATAAAGGCTTTAAAGAATATTTTGCAGTAAAAGCTACCCCAAATCCTTATCTGATGAAAATTCTGCAGGAAGAGGGCATTGGTGCAGACTGTTCTTCTCTGACAGAACTGATGTTGTCTGACATTGTAGGGTTAAAGGGACATGAGATCATGTTTTCCTCTAATGTAACACCGGATGAGGATTTTAAGAAGGCAGCGGAGCTGGGGGTTATCATCAATTTTGATGACCTGACCCACATTGACCACTATGCAAAGCTGGCTCCGTTCCAGGAGACCATGTGCTGCAGATACAATCCAGGCGGAGATTTTACCCTGCACAACGAGATCATGGATACTCCAAAGGATGCCAAGTACGGTATGACCAAGGAGCAGATGAAGGAAGCATTTACCAAGATGAAGGCTCATGGCGTAAAGCATTTTGGTATCCATGCATTTTTAGCAAGTAATACAGTAGACAACGGTTATTATCCAAAGCTGGCAAAGATCTTATTTGAGCTGGCTGTAGAGTTAAGTCAGGAGGTTGGTGTACACATTGCATTTATCAACCTGTCTGGCGGTGTAGGCATTGCGTACCGTCCTGACCAGACACCAAATGATATTGAAGTCATTGGTGAGGGTGTGCGTAAGGCTTATGAGGAAGTTCTCACACCTGCAGGTATGGATGATGTGGCGATCTTTACAGAGCTTGGACGTTTTATGCTGGCTCCATATGGCTGTCTGGTATCCAAGGTGCTGCATATGAAGCATATCTGGAAGGAATATGCAGGTCTGGATGCGTGTGCAGCTAATCTGATGCGTCCGGCTATTTATGGTGCATATCATCACATTACTGTGCTGGGCAAGGAGAACGAGCCTTGTGACCATATGTATGATGTCACAGGCGGTCTGTGTGAAAACAGTGATAAATTTGCCATTGACCGTATGCTTCCGGAGATCACGCCAGGGGATTATGTAGTAATTCATGATACTGGTGCCCATGGATTCTCCATGGGATACAATTATAATGGAAAGCTTCGTTCTGCAGAGTTACTGCTGCAGGAGGATGGCAGCGTAAAGCAGATTCGCCGTGCGGAGACTCCAGAGGACTATTTTGCTACTCTGGACTTTACACCATTCCAGAATAATAACTGATGGTTATAAATAAAAGAGAACAGCTTGTTTTCTAGAGGAATTTCATTGATGCGGTGGCAGTTGTATGGTAAAATATGACTGTCACCGTTTTTTGTTTTGCAAAAATCGCAAGTTTGCAAGTTCATCAGATGCTATTTTGTGGGGAAAATAAACATACAGACTGGGTATCACAGTAAGGGGATATATACCGTTGTAATATCATGGGCAACAATCATGGTATATGCATGTTCAAAATCTGATGAAAAACCTGTTTACAAAAAGATTGCTGAATTATAAGAAAAAACAATTGACGAACGGAGACAGATGGGGTACAATAAACACAGAACAGATGTTCTGATGTGCATCTGAATGGATTCCTGCTAAGCAGGAGATAGGAGATTCGTATGGAAAGAGAAGATAAGAAAAAAGCATTGGATGCCGCCATTCTTCAGATTGAAAAGGCTTATGGCAAAGGATCCGTTATGAAGCTTGGAGATTCTGGCAATCGTATGAATATAGAGACTGTACCTACCGGTTCTTTGAGTCTGGATGTGGCTCTGGGATTGGGTGGACTGCCAAAGGGACGTATTATAGAAATCTACGGACCAGAGTCCAGTGGTAAGACCACGGTTGCCCTTCATGCTGTGGCAGAAGTACAGAAGTTAGGCGGCATTGCAGGCTTTATTGATGCAGAGCACGCATTAGACCCTGCTTATGCCAAGAATATTGGTGTAGACATTGATAACCTGTACATTTCACAGCCAGACAATGGTGAGCAGGCATTGGAGATTACGGAGACTATGGTGCGTTCCGGTGCCATTGATATTGTAATCGTGGACTCTGTAGCTGCTCTGGTTCCTAAGGCAGAGATTGATGGTGATATGGGTGATTCCCATGTAGGTCTCCAGGCACGTCTGATGTCCCAAGCACTGCGTAAGCTGACTGCTGCCATCAGCAAGTCTAATTGTATTGTAATCTTTATTAACCAGCTTCGTGAGAAGGTTGGCATTATGTTTGGCAATCCAGAGACAACTACAGGCGGACGTGCTTTAAAGTTCTATTCCTCTGTGCGCCTGGAAGTGCGTCGTATTGAGGCGTTGAAGCAGAGTGGTGAGGTGTTTGGTAACCGTACCCGTGTGAAGGTTGTAAAGAACAAGGTAGCCCCTCCATTTAAGGAAGCAGAGTTTGATATCATTTTTGGTAAGGGTATTTCCAGAGAAGGTGATATCTTAGATCTGGCAGCGAAGCAGGATGTGATTGTAAAAAGCGGTGCATGGTATGCCTATAACGGTTCTAAGATTGGCCAGGGACGTGAAAATGCAAAAGCATATCTGGCAGCCAATCCTGAAGTGATGCAGGAGGTTGAGCAGAAAGTGCGTGTAGGTTACGGCCTTACTGGAGGTACTATGCTGGCAGAAGCACCTGTCTCTGAAGATGAGGATTTGGAAGAATTAGACGATTTGCTTCTGGATGATGACACATTATGATAGAATTTACCGCAGGTTTTCTCAGTACTCCCAAGGCGCCTCCTGTGTATCCTCAGTGTGAGGGCAGTCTTTTGCCTGTGCGGATGGAACCTATCAACAAACAAAAGAAACGGGTATATTTGGATGATGGTACTGTCCTTCATCTTTACAATGGTGAAATCAGGCAGTTTGGGATACAAGAGAATTGTGTACTGGAGGGTGAGGATTATACAGAGCTGATGCAAAAACTCTGTAAGCGTGCCAGAGCCAGAGCCATGCATCTGTTAAAGAATGCAGATAGACCCAGCACCGAGCTGGCACAAAAACTTCGTTCTGGAGGATATCCGGAGACAGCCATTGCAGATGCAATGGCTTATCTGGCTTATTACAGATATATTGATGATGCGGCATATATACAGCGCTATATTGCGGCACATGCAGACAGCAGAAGCAGACAGCAGATTTTATATGCATTGAGACAGAAGGGACTGGATGGTGCCCTCATTGAGCAGTATCTGCAGCAGGAGGAAGGAGGCGAAGTGAACGCAGCCCGGAAGCTGCTGGACAAATATTGCCGGAATAAGGATGCTACGAACACAAGTGTGCGCCAGAAGGCTTATGGATATCTGATGCGCAGAGGCTTTTCCTTGTCTGATATTGAGCATGCTTATTGTGCGTATCTGGAAGCGCAGCAATACGCTGGAGCAGATTTTGACGCTGAGTAACAGGTATTTTGAGTATGTCCTTTTGCGTGAATTTTACAGATTTTCTGTACATTATTTTGCCTATACCGAAAAATAGTTGTTCTTAGCTTGACAGAATGCCCAAAAAGTTTTACAATTAACATGTTGTACGTTGGTACCATTTTGGTTTCTCTAATTTGTATTTTTATATGAATTTCACATATACATGAGCGTTGTCGTTACATGGATAGTAGGTGACTGGATTGGTCACCTTTGTACAATTAAAACTAAATAAGGAGGTGCTCCTATGCTGCCTTATGTTTTGACTGCAGTTGTTACCGCAATCATCGTAGGAATCGCCATTTGGTTTGCAGCAACTGCCTATCAGAAGCATGACTTTCAAATTAAGGTAGGTACTGCTGAGGAAAAGTCCCGTGCGATTATCGAGGATGCAATGAAGGTTGCAGAAACAAAGAAGCGTGAAGCTCTTTTAGAGGCAAAGGAAGAATCCATTCGTTCTAAGAACGAGATGGAAAAGGAAGTCAGAGAGCGCCGTTCTGAATTAAACCGTCTGGAAAAGCGTGTGAACAATAAAGAAGAGACGCTGGACCGTAAGGCGGAAGCCATGGAACGTCGTGAAGCATCCTTAGCCGCAAAAGAAGAGAGTCTGAACAAAAAGTATGCAGAGGTAGAGGGGTTAAATGCCCAGGCTGCCAAAGAATTGGAGCGAATCTCCGGTTTGACCTCTGAAGAGGCAAAAGAGTATTTATTAAAAACGGTTGAAGACGAAGTAAAACTTGACACTGCAAAATTAATCAAGGAAATGGACAACAGAGCCAAGGAAGAGGCATCCAAGAAAGCACGTGAATATGTAGTCACTGCTATTCAGAAATGTGCCGCAGACCATGTGGCTGAGACCACTATCTCTGTTGTAAATCTGCCTAATGATGAGATGAAAGGACGTATCATCGGTCGTGAAGGCCGTAACATCCGTACCTTAGAGACTCTTACTGGTGTTGATTTAATTATCGATGATACACCAGAAGCCGTCATCTTATCCGGATTTGATCCAATCCGTAGAGAGGTTGCAAGAATTGCTTTGGAAAAGCTGATTCTGGATGGACGTATTCATCCTGCCAGAATTGAAGAAATGGTTGAAAAGGCACAGAAAGAAGTAGAAGTTATGATTCGTGAAGAAGGTGAAGCTGCCCTTATGGAGGTTGGTGTTCACGGACTTCATCCAGAACTGATACGTCTGCTGGGACGCATGCGTTTCCGTACCAGCTATGGCCAGAATGCATTAAAGCATTCTATTGAAGTTGCACATCTTTCCGGCCTGTTAGCAGCAGAGCTGGGATTGGATGTACGTATTGCCAAACGTGCAGGCCTTCTGCATGACATCGGTAAGTCTGTAGACCACGATATGGAGGGATCACATATCCAACTTGGTGTGGAACTTTGTAAGAAGTATCGTGAATCAGCAGTTGTCATCAATGCGGTAGAAGCCCATCATGGCGATGTAGAACCAACTTCTTTGATTGCTTGTATCGTTCAAGCAGCAGATACCATTTCCGCTGCCAGACCAGGCGCAAGAAGAGAAACTTTAGAAGCTTATACAACACGTTTAACACAGTTAGAATCCATTGCCAACTCTTTCAAGGGCGTGGAAAAATCTTTTGCTATTCAGGCCGGACGCGAGATTCGTATCATGGTCGTACCAAATCAAATCAGCGATGCAGATATGGTACTGTTGGCACGCGATATTGCCAAGCAGATTGAAAGCGACATGGAATATCCTGGACAGATCAAGGTAAATCTGATTCGTGAGTCCAGAGTAACAGATTATGCTAAATAGTTTGTGACAACAAGGTACTGTACATTTGTACAGTACCTTTTCCTATTTCATCTGCTGCATTAATACCGGTGTTTTTCTACGGCTGCTCTTTTGTGCTTGTGCTATGGGATAAGTTGTTGCTGTAGGGTGGGTTTATGTGTTAAACTTACTTTGGATTCTGAGTTGTCAGGAGTTTAGGAAAGGAATGGTGTGTGTTATGGAGCATGTTAAGAGGATCAAAAGAGAGCTGGTGTATACTGGGGCAATTTTGCATATGTATAAGGACACCATTGAGACGCCGGATGGACGGCATGCAGAATGGGATTTTATTGGGCATAAAGGAGCTGCGGCGGTGGTGCCGGTGCTGCCGGATGGGCGGATCATTATGGTGCGGCAGTATCGAAATGCACTGGATCGGATGACGCTGGAGATTCCGGCAGGTGCCAGGAATTATGCGGAGGAGCCTACTTATGATTGTGCAGCCAGAGAGGTAGAGGAAGAGACCGGATATGCAGCAGGGAAATTGGAGAAGCTGATTACCCTGCGGACTGCCATTGCATATTGTGATGAATTGATCGATGTGTATGTGGCCACAGAGCTGCGTAAGACCAAACAGCATTTGGATGAGGACGAGTATATAGAAATCGAGTGCTATACACTGGAAGAATTGCAGGAGATGATTTTTGATGGTACCCTGCAGGATGCCAAGACGGTTGCTGCATTGATGTCGTATGCTGTATGGAAAAACAGACTGGAAAAATAGGGTACTAATGATTGCCTGTGCGTCAGGACCCGCCCTTCTGTTTGCAGGAACATTACTGTCATAAGAAAGGGCAGTTTCACATATACATAAATCAGGCTGTCTATTGTCTTTGAAAATATAGTAAGCAACAAATTACCATAAAGGTAACTGAACAGTTACCAACAGAATACGAATGGTTACCCGGTTGCCGATGTACGCCAGATGGATTTTATGCAAAGCATTCGTGTGTTTGCAGAAGGGAGCGTAAATTGAGTCAACAGCTGAACTGGAAGTGTTTTATTGTTTATTATACTGGGATTTTGTTGGGCATCCTGCTTTGCCTGTGGCTGCCAGAATCGTTTCAGCGGCAGCTGGCTATTTTTCAGTTGTTTTCGGAGGATACGCTGCTGTTGGAATATAACTTTCAGCAGCTGCTGTTGGCTTATCTTCCCCAGAGAATGTTTGTACTGGGAATTTTGCTGATGGCCAGTCTGCTGCCAGGGTCTCTGGTACGCAACCTGGCAGCAGGTTATGCAGGAATTTTGTTGTCGGTATCTGTATCAGTGTTAACACTGTTTTACAGCCAGTTTGGAATTCTGTGTCTGTTAGGCGCTGTTTTTCCCCAGGGACTGTGTTATGGATATGTGATTTATCAGCTGGTGTGGAATCCACAACAGTTTGAGGAGAAGCAGCAGTTCTGGATGCGCTTTGTACTGGTGCTGATATGGATCTGCGGCATTTTTCTGGAGGCTTGTATCCAGCAGAGACTATTGCGGTGGATGATACTGTTTTTGTCTTCCTAATGCGGGACAGCCATTTTAGAAAATGCAGTATGCTGTTATACATAACATAACATGAATGGGAGGGTACCATGGAACAGCTGATTTTGTGTTACATTACTTATCTGAAAGAAAAAAAGAGGGCCTCAGAAAACACAGTTTCTGCCTATAAGAGGGATTTGCAGCAGTTGTATACATATTTGCAGGATAGGGGAATCAAAAACATGAATGATGTGACGGAGGATGTACTTGCAGAGTACAGGGATTCCCTGCTGGAAAATGGCAAGGCTGCTGCATCTGTAGCCAGAGCGGTTGCTTCCACGAAAGACTTCTTTGCCTTTACAGCAAATGGCGGTGCGGACCCTGCCAAGAATCTGAAATCCCCTAAAATCCCTGCCAGAGAGGCAGAAGTGCTGACTGCCTGTGAACTAGAGAAGATCTTGCAGCAGCCGGGGACTGACAGCAATAGGGGGCTGCGTGATAGAGCCATGCTGGAGCTTGTCTGTGCAACAGGGATTCAGGTATCAGAAATGACTGCCCTGCGAATTTCTGATGTGCATCTGGAGGAATCTGATGCATATGTGCTGTGCGGCGGAGCAAAAAAAGAGCGCAGGATCCCCCTGGACAGCTCCGCAAAAGAGGCGCTTGCACGTTATCTGGCAGAGTCCAGAGATGTGCTGGTGGGACAGTCCGGCTGCGAATATCTGTTTACCAACCGCAGCGGAGCAAAATTAAGCAGGCAGGGATTTTGGAAGATTCTAAAGACCCATTGCCTCCGGGCAGGAATCGAGAAGGAGATCACCCCCAATATGCTGCGCAACTCCTGTGCAGTGCGGCTGGTGGAGAGCGGATTGGAAATTGAGGAAGTGCGCCGGAGACTGGGGCATGGGGATCTGGTGACTACCAGGGCGTATTTGGAAAAGCTGGGGAAGAAATCCTCAGTATAACCATTTATAAAGATATCTTGGAATCAAAGTATGAAAAACGGCAGAACTGAGTTCACCGCCCTCTGGGAAAACCACAGGTAGAGTAGAGACGTTCAGTTCTGCCATTTTTAATTTTTGCGTCTGAATTTATTTTTATAGTTAAACTCTTTCCGCAATTTCATAAATCAATCGTTCAGTATCATTCCAGCCTAAGCATGGGTCGGTGATAGACTTACCATACACATGGTTTGCGCAGCCAATCTTCTGGCTGCCGCCCTCGATATAGCTCTCGATCATAACGCCCTTTACCAGCTTGGCAATGTCAGCAGAGTGCTGTCTGCTGTGCAGCACTTCCTTTACGATACGGATCTGCTCCATATACTTCTTGCCGGAGTTGGAATGGTTGGCATCTACCACGCAGGCAGGATTCTGCAGATTTTTCTGATTATACATATCCATCAGCAGAGATAAGTCTTCAAAGTGATAATTTGGAATGGTCTGGCCATGCTTGTTGACAGCGCCACGCAGGATGGTGTGCGTCAGCGGATTGCCTGTAGTCTGTACCTCCCAGCCACGGTAGATAAAATCATGACCGTGCTGTGCAGCTACTACAGAGTTCATCATAACAGATAAGTCACCGCTGGTAGGGTTCTTCATACCTGCAGGAATGTCCATACCGCTGACAGTGAGACGGTGCTGCTGGTTCTCTACAGAACGTGCGCCGATGGCCACGTAGGATAAAATATCAGACAGATAGCTCCAGTTTTCAGGATACAGCATCTCATCTGCTGCAGTCAGGCCGCTTTCCTCCATCACACGCATGTGCATCTTACGGATGGCAATGATACCAGCCAGCATATCAGGCTTCTTTTCAGGATCTGGCTGATGCACCATGCCCTTGTAGCCCTCACCGGTGGTTCTTGGCTTGTTGGTGTACACACGAGGGATCAGGATCAGCTTATCCTTTACCTGCTCATTTACCTTGCTCAGTCTGGAAACATAATCGCAGACTGAATCTTCATTGTCAGCAGAGCAAGGGCCAACGATTACCAGAAACTTATCGCTTTCTCCTGTAAATACCTTCTTGATCTCCGCATCCCGGGCAGCCTTTAATTGTGCTAATTCTGGTGTAACCGGGAATTGCTCTTTGATTTCTTCAGGTGTTGGTAATTTCTTAACAAATGTGAAACCCATAATCAATTCTCCTTTTCAAATCTATTATCATACAGCGGTCAAACCCGTTGCGTTGCATGCACCCCGGATGCAAAAAGCATCATGTGTATCTTACAGTACAGCAGGTCAGCATTCACTGCTGTTTGTGTTTTTTGTAAAAACACAAACATGATAAGTATACGAAAAAGGGGGGGTTATGTCAAGCAATAGCCCTTGTTCCCGCTGGAAATCTTATTGGCAGATTTTATTGAAACATAAGAGGTGGCAGTAAAAAATTTTTGTCATCACCATGCCAGCTGAGCCAATGGTATCGACTTTTTCTTGACAAAACATCAAAAACATATTATAGTTATTTGATGGTTAGCAGCATCTAACTTACAGGCATTGCATAATTTAGAACATATAGTTAACAACTGCTAACTGATGAACGGAGGAATACGATGTGTCGATCGTAGAATTTAAAGATGTAACCCGTGTATATACTACAGGCGACCACGAACTGAAAGCACTTGACGACGTGAATTTTACTTTAGATGAGGAAAAGTGTCATTGCTTGTGGGATTTATGGTGGCAAGAAAGAATAAGAAAATTGATATGGTCGAGGCTCTGAAGGGAGCGGAATAACTTTTGTTTAGATAAGGCAAAAGCCTATCCGTGATTGGATAGGCTTTTGATTTAGGCGTTTACAGATTACAGCTTGCTGTTTTTTGTTTCTTAATGCGTTAGCATAGGCTAACTTTCGCTGTCCAATTGGAACGATAGTAACAAATTGGGACAGACGAAGAAAAATTTTTCTGATAAGATTTACGCCGAAGGTGCAAAGCACTTTTTATTTTGACAACAGGTTAGATAACACTAACAAAAAAAGAGGAGGATTATGATGTCTACAAACCACAAGTCAAAAGGATTAAAAGGGCGTGATCTGATATCCATTGGTATTTATTCCGCTATTTACTTTGTCATTAACTTTGCATGTATGCTGATCAGTGGTTTTCATCCACTCATATGGATTCTGATGCCTGCGCTTATTGGTCTCCTTGGAGCAACGCCATATATGCTGATGTGCAGCAAGGTGAAAAAACCGGGAGCAGTACTTATTATGGGGCTGATTGTTGGATTGATCTATTTTGTAACCGGGCAATTTACAATTTACATTATGATAGCTTTTGTGATTGGCTGTGCGCTGGCAGAACTATTCCGCTATTTAACAACATACGGCAGCTTTTTTGGAAATACATTGGCTTTTGCAGGATTTTCCTTGGGAATGATAGGCTCTCCTTTGCCGATCTGGGTGATGAGAGAAAGCTTTTTTGCACAGATTACGGAACAGGGAATGTCACAGGACTATGTAGATACATTAGCAGCAGTATCATCGAACGGTATGCTGGTGGTAATGATTGTAGCAACGGTTCTGTGTGCATTGGCAGGAGCAGCCATTAGTAAGGGATTGTTCAAAAAGCATTTTGCTAAGGCTGGTGTAGTTTAAAATGCAGCAGGAAGTAAGGAAGATAGATCCCCGTACAGGCATTGGTCTAGTATTGGCAGCAAATGTGATCGCATTTGCGCAAGATTGTCTTTTCGTGGAAATTGGCTGGCTTGTAGCAGTGGCAATTTTAATGATGATGAGCGGCAGAAGCATTTCGGCAGTTAAATGGTTGTTTGCCTTTGGAGCAGTAATTTATCTGCAATGGTATATCCTTCCAGTGTCGCCGAAAATGATAGCGACCAGTTTTTCTATTTTTGCCAATTATACCAGAAAGCTTTTTTCATGTCTGATGGCAGGCAGTTTGATGATACATACATTAAGCATGAGGGAAATGATTGTAGGAATGCGTAAACTTCGCGTCCCTCAAAAATTGATCATACCCATTTCCGTTACATTACGGTATTTTCCAGCAATTCAGGAAGAGACCAGACATATACGGGATGCTATGAAGCTGCGTAATGTAAGAGGATTAGATAAGGCAGAGGCTTTCATAGTGCCCTTGCTGATGTCTGCCACAACCACAGCAGAGGAATTGTCTGCAGCGGCAGTTACCCGTGGTATTGAAAACCCGGTTGAAAAGACAAGTTTGATTGTGTTACGAATGAAAGCATTGGACTGGGTGTGTCTGTTCACTGCACTGGTATTTGCCATTTTGGCTGTGATTTTATAGGGGGTGGCGGATGATTCAAATAGAGAATGTTTCTTTTTCTTATAAAAAGCAGGAGGAAACCTTACACAATATTGATTTGAAGGTGAAAAGAGGAGAATGTATCCTGCTATGTGGAGAAAGCGGCTGTGGAAAAACGACTGTAACGAAGCTGATCAATGGTTTGATTCCCCATTTTACAGAAGATGCCATTTTACAAGGAACTGTGAAAGTGGATCATCTTTCCGTAGCTGAAACCGAGATGTATGAATTGGCAAAGCATATCGGCTCTGTATTTCAGAATCCAAAAAGTCAGTTTTTTCATTTGGATACCGACAGTGAGCTGGCATTTGGATTGGAGAACGATGGCGTGCCACCGGAAGTGATGAAAGCCAGAATCGAAGAAACGGTACAGAATCTTGGGATTCAAAATCTTCTGCACAGAAATGTATTTTCACTTTCTGGTGGAGAAAAACAGACCTTAGCATTTGCCAGCGTTTATGCTATGAGTCCGGCCATTTATGTACTGGATGAGCCGTCAGCAAATCTGGATGTAAGATCTGTAGAAAGACTTAGGCAGCAGATTCATTTGTTGAAGGAGCAGGGAAATACCATAATCATTGCAGAGCACAGACTATACTTTCTGTCAGATCTGATTGACAGAGCCGTGTACTTTCAGAATGGGAGAAGCGTGTACATATTTTCCGGTGAGGAATTTCGGAGACTGAAAGAGAAAGAACGCCAGGAAATGGGACTTCGGGAGCTTAGTCAGACAAAGCTTTCTCTTCCGGAAGCAAGGCATACAGATAATGGGAAGGGACTCTTTCTAGAAAGTCTGAATTGCGGTTATGGAAAAGAACCCTCGATGATACAGAATCTTTCCTTTGCAGCACTTCCGGGAGAGGTGCTTGCCATAACAGGAGACAACGGAGCAGGGAAAACCACCTTGACCAGATGCCTGTGTGGATTGTTGAAGGAGAGAAGCGGAAAGATTGCTTTTCATGGGCAACAGTTGAAAGCAAAGCAAAGACAGAAAAAATGCTTTTTAGTCATGCAGGATGTAAATCACCAGTTGTTTTATGACAGTGTATGGAATGAGTGTGAGCAGGCTGGAGATTGCAATACAGAACAAATAGAAGAAGTATTACAGAAATTTGATTTGCTTGATTTTAAGGAGCGGCATCCAATGGCGCTTTCTGGTGGACAGAAGCAAAGACTGGCAGTTGCTACGGCACTGATATCAGGAAAAGAGATTTTGATCTTTGATGAACCTACCAGTGGATTGGATTATCGTCATATGCAGGAAGTTGGTCAGGTAATTCGTGAATTAGCAGGCCAGGGAAAGATTGTAATTGTGGTATCCCATGATCATGAATTTATGCAGACAGCCTGTGACCGCATCTTGGTTGTAGAACGCATGGGAGGCAGTAGTGATGAATAAATACGCTGAGAGGTGTCCGGGAGTATCTCTTCTGGCACAAAGTGACGGATGCAGCGTCTATCAGTTTCGCAGTGAAACAGGAGAAGGCACTATTACTATGTATGATGTGTTCCCGGGAGTGATGCTGGCATATAATGATTTTCATATGCAATATTATGATTCTCAGTATGTTCCAGGTGATGATTTGTTTTGCATCGATCATTGCAGGGAAGGCAGAATGGAGTGTCCTGCAAGCAAAGATGCCTATTCCTATGTGGAAGCCGGTGATTTGAAGCTGGACAGAAGATTGTCACATCAGGGACGCTTTGAAATGCCATTAACGCATTATCATGGAGCGATGATTGGCATTGACCTTGGGATTGCATGCAAAAGCCTGCCTGAAGAAATCAAGGATTTTCCAGTAGATTTAAAGGTACTGCAGCAAAAATTTTGTAGTGGAATATATCCAATGGTTCTCCATGGAGAGAAATCCATTGAACATATTTTTAGTGAATTGTATGCAGTTCCACAAAAAATCAAACGTCCTTATTTCAAAATAAAAATACTGGAATTATTGCTGTATTTGGATGCGTTGGAATTACCGGATTCTCCCCATGAAAAGCCTTATTTTTACAAAACACAGGTAGAAAAAGTAAAAGCAATACAGGAATTTTTGACACAGCATATAGATGAGAATTACACACAGGAAGAGCTTTCCGCAAGGTTTGATATTCCTTTGACAGCTATGAAACAATGTTTTAAATCTGTTTATGGTTCTACCATTGCGGGCTGGCTTTTACAGTATCGTATGAACTATGCAGCGGTGCAGCTGAGAAAGAACAGAGAGATTCGTGTAGCGGAAATTGCAGGACAGGTTGGGTATGACAGTCCAAGCAAATTTGCCATTGCCTTCCGTAAAATTATGGGAATGTCACCAACGGAGTATCGGGGAAGGATATGATTTCAATTATTCAGAGCCATGGGGATTAAGGAGAGCCTTGTAGAGGCGATTTTGCAAATGGGCTCTGAATCGTTTTATTTGAAAGGAAATGAGGCGTTCATTTTATGAATACAGAAACAAAACAAAAGAGCTGGCTATCCAGTCTTTTGCGTTATACTGAAGGAAGCAGGGGAGAATTGATTGCATCAATCATTTTATCTGTTATCAGTGTGGTTTGTGGACTGATTCCTTATTATTGCGTATATCGTATGATTATGCTATATGTGACAGATGCACTCACAGTAACGCAGATCTTGCATTGGTGTATTATTGCAGAAATCTTTTATCTGATTAAAGTTGGCTTTTTTGGAATTTCAACAGGATTATCTCATCATGTAGCTTACTATGTATTGGAAAAACTGAGAAACAGAGTTGCAGACCGTTTGCTGCATGCGCCATTAGGCGAGGTCACAGCACATTCTATCGGAGAGATCAAGAGTGTAATGGTGGATAAAATTGAGGATATTGAGCCGCCGCTGGCTCATATGGTTCCGGAGGGCTCCGGGCATCTGCTTCTCCCGGTTGTAAGCTTTGTGGCGCTTTTACTGATTGACTGGCGGGTGGCACTTGCTTCTCTTGCATTTACGCCTTTATCCCTTATCTGTATGATGATAACCTTCCAGATAAGTGGAAAGAATTTTGAACAGTATGCAAAGTCCAATGCGTATATGAACAGCACCATTGTAGAGTATATTGAAGGAATTGAAGTCATTAAAGCTTTCGGCAGAGCAGGGATATCTTATGAAAAATATGCCAATGCCATTACAGACTATAAGACCTTTGTTATGAAGTGGTTGTCTTCTACATGGGTAACCATGAAGCTTGCGTTTGCTCTTTTTCCATCTACCTTACTTGGTGTATTACCTGTAAGTTTATGGCTGGCAAGTAAAGGAGCTGTTACAGCACCAAAGGCAGCACTGTGTGCTATGCTGTCATTATCCATGGTAAGTTCTCTTGCAAAACTGGAAGTTTTCTCAGAAAGTATCCGTCAGGTAAAAGAAACTGTGGAGAATCTGCAGGGATTCTTGGAACTGCCTAAACTGCCTGAGCCGAAAGAAAATGCGAAGCTTCAGGGATATGAAGTGAAGGTAAACAATGTATGCTTTTCCTACACAGGAAAGAAGGAAAATGAAGTGCTGCATGGAATCAGCTTGACCATGAAGCAGGGAAGCTTTACCGCATTGGTAGGACCTTCCGGAAGTGGAAAATCTACAGCAGCGAAATTGATTGCCCGCTTCTGGGATGTTTCATCAGGAGAAATTTCTATCGGAGGGGTGAATATAAAAGATATGCCCCTTACTCAGCTGGCAGATACAGTCAGCTTTGTGGCGCAGGACAATTTCCTGTTTCGTTGCTCACTAAAAGAAAATATCCGTTTAGGAAATCCGAAAGCAACGGATGAAGAAGTATACGCAGCTGCAAGAGCAGCCCAGTGTGAAGAATTTATTTTAAAACTGCCTGATGGCTATGATACGCCTGCCGGAGAAGCCGGTAAGCGGCTTTCAGGAGGAGAAAAACAGAGAATTGCCATTGCCAGAATGATGCTGAAAAATGCACCCATAGTCATTCTGGACGAGGCTACGGCTTTTACAGACCCGGAAAATGAAGAAAAATTGCAGCAAAGTATTAATGAACTGACCAAGGGAAAGACACTTCTTGTCATTGCACACCGCCTTTCTACTATCCGTCAGGCAGATAATATTGTGGTGCTTGAGAAGGGAAGTATTGCAGCCCAGGGAACGCAGGAAGAGCTTATACAGACCTGTCCGCTGTATAAAAAAATGTGGCAGGCACATATTGGTGCAAAAGCTTGGGCAGTAGGAAAGGAGGAGGTGCAGTATGTTCAAAACAGTAAAGCGTATGATTAACTGGTGCGGCGATTTAAAAAGAAATCTGTATCTGGGATTTGTATTTTCATTTTTTGCCACATGGTTTGCAGCTGCGCCAACCATGATCGCTGCTTATACCATTGGATTATTGATTGACAGTTCACGAACAGGCACAGTATTTGATACGGCTTGGGTATGGAAAAGTCTTCTCTTTATAGCAATCACTGTATTTTGCAGATTTCTATTTGACTATATGAGGGCAAGATGTCAGGAGGCAATCAGCTATGAGCTGGTAGCAAGAGATCGTCTTGCCATTGGAGATGCACTAAAGCGTGTTTCTCTTGGATATTTTCAACAGATGAACACCGCCAATATATTAAACGCCATTACCACAGGCCTTCATTCCTTAGAAAACATGGGGATTCGTATGGTGGATAATTTTGTAGGAGGATATCTCAACTTTATCTGTATTCTTTTATGCCTGCTCTTTATATCGCCCAAGGTATGTCTGATTGCAGTTGCAGCAGTGATTGTTTCTTTTCTGTTTCTGCTGATTCTTTCAAGATGCAGTGCAGTAAATGCTCCGGTAGCAGCAACGGCAGGAAGAGATCTGACGGCAGCGACATTGGAATATGCAAGAGGTTTATCCGTAGTAAAATCATTTGGACAGTCCGGTGCATCCATAAGTGCAATGAAAGAAGCATGTGGTAACAGCCGTAAAATAAATTTGAAAATTGAATGGGGATTTATCCCGGCAAACTGTTTTCATTTGTTTGCTTTAAAAGTCGGTTCTGTGGCATTGGCAGGAGCTGCTTTCTATCTTGGAATCACTGGAGAGTTGAACTTTCCCATGATGCTGATATTGATATTCTTGTCCTTTGGTATTTTTTCTTCACTGGAACCAATCAGTGACAGCGCTCATGTACTGCGTGTCATTGATAATGCCATGAACCAGCTGGAGGCTTTACAAGAAAATAACTATATTGATCAGGATGGAAAAGAGATTCCTTTGTCAGGCTATGATATTGTGTTCTCCCATGTAGAATTTGGCTATGATGAACGGAAAATATTAAAAGATGTAAGTTTTGTTATACCTGAGAAGACAACTACAGCTATTGTTGGTCCTTCTGGAAGTGGAAAGACGACTATCTGCAGTCTGCTGGCGCGGTTTTATGATGTGAATGCTGGAAGTATTACGGTAGGTGGGCATAATGTGAAAGAGTTTACCTGTGACAGTCTGCTTTCTAATATAGCTATGGTATTTCAAAATGTATATTTATTCCACGATACCATTCGTGCTAATATCTGTTTTGGCAGACCTAACGCAACCGAGGAAGAAATGATTGCAGCCGCCAAAAAAGCCTGCTGTCATGATTTCATCATGGCATTGCCGGATGGATATGATACGGTAATAGGAGAAGGCGGGGGAACACTTTCCGGTGGTGAAAAGCAGAGAATTTCCATTGCAAGAGCCATGCTGAAAGATGCTCCAATTATTATTCTGGATGAGGCAACTGCAAGCATTGATTCGGAGAATGAGCATCTGATTCAAACAGCGATTTCCCAGCTGACCAGTGGAAAGACGATTATTACTATCGCACATCGCTTGGCAACCATAGAAAATGCTGATCAGATTCTGGTGCTTGATGAGGGTACGGTGGTTCAATCTGGTACTCATAAAAAATTGATTGAGGAAGAGGGACTTTACAAGAGGTTTATAGAGATTCGTCGGCAGGCAGAGGGCTGGAAACTGGCATAGATTTATTTAATATCATGAAAGACAGAAAAGTCCTGTACAGGCCGTAAAAGGCTTATACAGGACTTTTTACTACAGAGTAGGAAAAAGGGTACAGATCATCTGCAGCGCTTCCTGATACCGGCATTGCCATTGATTGCCCATGGCAATAATTTCCTGAAGTGTTTTCAGGCTTTCTTCATTGTAAGGCACATTGATCTGCTGAATACGGGATGCAAGCTTGGACAATTCTTTGTCAATTACTTCAACAGAAGCCCCCATGCGGATATGCAGATCTACCCGCTCTGCATAACGACCACATTTTAGAATATTTCTCACATCCTGACTGATGATATAATCATCAGCACTTCCCCAGAACGCATACAAATCATCTCTGATTTCCTGTAAAATCAAAGGGATACTGTCAGATCCCCGTGTGAACTTGAATTTGTCCAGTGCCATATGAATATATGCCAGCACATCACTGCTTAATTCTTCGCGAATAATAATTGCATTGTCAAATGCCCGGCTCATATTAGAATAGAGAGAATTGGGATTGGAAAGGTCATACAGATACCGGTCTGCAAAATCTTCTCCATCCTTGTAAATATCCGGAATATCCAGTTGTTTGCAATATTCCTTGTAGCATTCTTTATCTGAATCAATCAGACGGTCAAAAATGTATGTATAGTAGCTTGAAGATGTAAAAACACGTTCTGCGTAACGGCCTAACCAGTATACGCAATCAATTTTTTCTAACGAGATAATACCCATGTGTCTTTAAAGCCTCCTCCCTGAGATGAATTTACCACAAATGATGCCGGATTCCTGGAAAAACGAGTGAGACCGCTGGCCCATACCTTTGTTTCTCTGCCAGACAGTACATAAATACGCAGATCAGCCTTACGCCAAACTCGTTCATCGCCCTCCATAATTTCCATATCCTGGAAATCAATCACTTCCTGGGCAATAAAACGTCTGGATTCTGCTGCAATCAGCTGACGCATCTTTTCTAACTCATCCGGTGAAAGGTTGCTGCCAAATACCACACCATAACCTCCAGCCTCAGCTACATCCTTGATGACCAGCTTTTCCAGATGTTCCAAAACATATTTCCGGTCTTTTGGATAGAAGGGAAGATATGTAGGGGCATTTTTTAAAATAGGTTCCTCATTCAAATAATACTGTATCATCTTTGGCACAAAATAGTAAATGCCTTTATCGTCAGCCACACCATTGCCTGGCGCATTCATAATGGCTACATGCCCGGCCTTATACACATCCATGATTCCAGGGATACCGATCAGGGACTCTGGCAGGAACGTATTTGGGTCTAAATACTCGTCAGAAATCCGGCGGTAAATCACACCTACTTTCTGCTTTTCATTTAAATAATCCTTGTAGTACAGATAGTCTCCTTCCACAAATAGATCCTCACAGGTAGCCAGGACAGAATGGGTTTTTTCTGCCAGATAGGAATGCTCAAAATATGCAGAATTGTATCGGCCGGGAGTCATTACCACACGTATGCCTCCTGTATTCACATAATTCATCACATCCTTCAACAATCCAGGATAATCTCTGTTGTCTATCAGTGGAGTGTCCTTAAAAGTCTCAGGGGACGCTTTCCGGCTCAAATCTCTGGCAATGAGAGGATAGGAGGCACCGGATGGTACACGCAGATTATCTTCCAGAATATACCATTGTCCATCTTTTCCAAGCACCAGATCAATACCGGAAATATGGCTGTAAATCCCTTTTGACGGCACAATTCCCTCACACTGAGGCAGATAACCGGAAGAAGAATAAATAAAATCTTCCGGAATAATACCTTCCTTTAGAATTTTTTTGCTTCCGTAAATGTCACGTAAAAATGCATTTAATGCATCTACCCGCTGCATCAATCCCTTTTCTATGTACGTCCATTCTTCATTTGTAATAATCCGGGGAATGGGGTCAAAAGGGAACAATTGTTCCTTAAATGTTCCATTCTTGTAGAGTCCGAACCTTACACCATATCTGGCTAACAGCTGGTTAATGGTGTCGGATTTTTTGATTAGTCTTTCCATAATGTAATGTATCTCCTTCCAGCAAGTATATGGAACGCTTACGTCTCCGGTCAGCGCTTTTGAGACTTTTTATATCAGAATATATAGCAGAATAAAAAATCCTAATTCTATTATAATGCAAAATGTTCATTAAGGAAACTAATTTTGCAAGTATATTTTAGAAAAGTTCTTTTTTTCTTTGAATTATTGTGAAAAATAATTTAATTGAGGAAAATACTTGATTTTTTTAAGTTTCAACGATTGATTTTCCTACTATGTTAAGATAAAATGATGTAATAAGTTCGCACCCGGATATCCGTGTCAATGAATGACAGGAGCAGCTGCAGTGCAGAGGGGAATGGAGGATGACATGAACAGAACAGCACATATCAACAGAATTACAAATGAAACCAATATCACGATGGATCTGGAATTAGATGGCACCGGTGCACATACCATAAAAACAGGCATCGGATTTTTTGACCATATGCTCAGCGGTTTTTCCAAACATGGCTTTTTCGATTTGAATCTCCAGTGTACAGGTGATCTGGAAGTAGACTGTCACCACACCATAGAAGATACAGGCATCGTACTGGGAAATGCCATTAAAGAAGCAGCAGGGGATAAGAAGGGCATCCGCCGCTACGGTTATTGTCTCCTGCCTATGGATGAAACACTGGTGCTTTGTGCAGTAGATTTGTCTGGCCGTCCTTATCTGGCTTATGATGCTTCTTTTACAGCGGACAGAGTGGGAGACATGGATACTGAAATGGCCAGGGAATTTTTCTATGCAGTTTCCTACAGTGCAGGCATGAATCTGCACATTAAAGTAATGTATGGTGAGAACAATCATCATATTTTAGAAGCTATGTTTAAAGCCTTTGGCAAAGCACTGGATATGGCAGTATCCTATGATAACAGGATTACAGATGTCCTTTCTACAAAGGGAAGTCTGGCTTAAAAAGTCTGATTTCTTTCAAAAAAGTGTAGCTTTTCACCGAAAAACCAGAAAAAATAGATAAAGTTTTTAATAAATGTGATAAAAACACTATCCAAAATTCAACTTTTGTTGTAGAATAAGATTATTCAAAATTGTAAAACAGTAGACAGGAGGTAGTTTTATGAACGGAAATACTGTTATTACCATTGGTCGTGAATGTGGAAGTGAAGGGCGTGTGATTGGCCAGCTGCTGGCAGAAAAGCTGGGTGTGAAGTGCTACGATAAAGAACTGATCACACTGGCCGCCAAAGAGAGCGGTATGTGTGAGGAAGTATTTGAAATGCATGATGAAAAGCCTACTAAGAGCTTTCTGTATTCTCTTGTTTCTGAAAGTTACTCTATGGGATATGCTTCCGGATATTTGGATATGCCTTTGAATCATAAGGTCTTTCTGGCGCAGTTTGATACAATTAAACGACTGGCAGAAGCGGAGTCCTGCGTTATTGTAGGACGCTGTGCAGACTATGCGCTGGCAGGAGACCCAGATGTAGTATCCATTTTTATTACTGCAGATATGGCAGATAAGGTTGATTACATATGCAAGACCTACAATAAGGAACCGGAAAAAGCGGAGCATGTGATCCGCAAAAATGACAAGCAGCGTTCCAGCTATTATAATTATTTCACCAATAAGAAGTGGGGCGATGCCAGAAGCTATGATTTGTGTATCAATAGAAGTATTCTTGGTATTGAAGGTACTGTAGATTTGCTTTTCCATTTTCTGAAAAGCAGAAGCCAGAAGCAGGATGCTTAATATGATAGATATGCCTGGATTTTGCCTAAATACCATACAAACGGAGGATTTATGGAAGAATTACGGGTAATTACTGAATCTGAGTGGAAAATCCTGCAGCAGCTCTGGAACAATGAGCCTATGACCATTACTCAACTGACCCGTGCTTTTGAACAAGAAACCGCCTGGTCCAAGCATACCATCATTTCTTTTCTGAACAGAATGGAGGAAAAAGACCTGGTGTTTTATCAGGAAGATGGGAGAGCAAGACAGTATTATACACTGATTGACCGGGATATGGCATTGCGGCAGGAGGCTGGACAATTTTTACAAAAAACAGCTTCTGTGAATAGGCTGACATCTGTACAAGCTGTTATTCAGAGGGCACAGTTATCCCAGGACGAGCTGAGGATATTGATGGAATGGATTCTTCAACAAAAATAATATGATCATGAAAAGGGAGACACTTGGTAAAAAGTGACTCCCTTTTATATGCAAAGTCCATGTGAAGAACACGCAGTAAAAAGTGATCTTCATATGGCCTTTCAGATATTAATGAATAAAGGATGGCTGAATAGAAGGTCTGAACAAACTGATTGCTCTGCCTAAGATTTCTACATGCTCCACAATAATCGGCTCCATAGTATCATTTTCCGGCTGAAGTCTGTAATACCCATTTTCCTTATAAAATGTCTTAACGGTAGCAGAATCATCCACCAAAGCTACCACGATCTCACCATTAGAAGCAGTAGTACAGCGCTCTACCAACAGCTGATCTCCATCATAAATGCCTGCGTTAATCATACTATTGCCCCGAACCTCCAGTATAAATACTTCTTTACCGGAAGGCAGATAATCTGCCGCGATAGGAAAGTAATTCTCGATGTTCTGCACGGCCAGAATGGGTTCACCAGCAGCTACCCGGCCTACTACAGGCAGATTCACAATCTCAGTACGCATCATATTAAACTCATCATCCAGGATCTCAATGGCTCTGGGCTTGGTAGGGTCACGTCTGATATATCCGTTTTTTTCCAGAGACTCCAGGTGAGAGTGTACGGAAGAAGTGGATTTTAAATGAACGGCTTCACATATTTCACGAACAGCAGGTGGATAACCTTTGTTGACGATCTGGCTCTTCAAATAGTCTAATATTTCCTGCTGCTTTGCTGTAATTTTTCCATATGCCATAATTGCTGCACCTCCAATGGTAACATATATTATACAAAATTCCGCCTGTTGCCGAAACGTACAATGTCTTTTTCTTTTAAAAACAGTTTAACATATTTTTGAAGAAAAAGCAAACAGATGTTCAAGAAAATCTGTTCGGTATTTTATGGAAAACAGTTGACAAACATTTGTTCGTATTATATAATGCAAACAGATGTTCGGAATATATGTTCGATATTTTGCTAAGGAGGATGCCTATGAATACCGCAGTGACCTATGAAAGATACATGCCAGTTCGTCCATCTGTACGTACTGGAAAGGCTGTTATTACACCTAGAATGCGTCAGAAGAGATTCCGCAGATTTTGTGTCGTATTTACTGTATTGTTTGTTCTGACAGTTTCCGGTTTTTACCGCCTTGGTACAATAGCCCAGGCAGACGAGATTTCTTCCGGAAGAGAGAAGTATTTTACCAGTATCCGTGTTGAGGCAGGAGATAGTCTGTGGTCTATTGCAGAAGAATACGTTTCTCCAGAGTATGAAAGTATTTCTGAGTATGTAGATGAATTAATGTTTATGAATGGTATGACAGACAGCAGAATTTACGTGGGAGATTACATTACTGTTACGTATTATAAATAACTGATTTTATGATTGATGCAAGTCAAAAATCCAAGACTATGTATTTGGAGATAATATTATTTTTTCAGAAATGAAGCTGAAATGATGCTTGAAACCAATTTGGACAGAAAATTAAGCAGAAATTTTATTGAAGCTTTATTGAAGCAATTATAAATTCGAATTATAATATGAGCAGAACGAATGGAGGTTTTGTATATCCAAGGATAGGATCTATGAAAGAAGAAATGTAAAGAGGTGCAAAATGACTTTACAACAGCTAAAATATATAGTGACAGTAGCAGAAACCGGCAATATTACCGAAGCAGCAAAAAGATTGTTTATTTCACAACCAAGTCTTACCAACGCAATTCGTGAGCTTGAGAGTGAAATGCAAATCATGATTTTTAATAGGACCAACAAAGGAGTAGTTGTTTCAAATGAAGGGGATGTGTTTCTTTCTTATGCCAGACAGATACTTGATCAAGTAGGACTTATGGAAGAAAAGTATCTGAATGTAAAAGAGCAGCGGCCTCATTTTTCCGTATCCTGCCAGCATTATTCCTTTGCAGTGAATGCCTTTGTAGATGTAATCCATGAATTTGATGCCAATCAGTATGATTTTATTCTGAGAGAAACGCAGACATATGAAATTATTGAGGATGTAAGCAAACTGAAAAGTGAAATCGGGATTTTATATATTTCGTCCAAAAATGAAGACATCATCAGAAAACTTCTAAAGCAAAATGATTTGGAATTTAAGGAACTTTTTATTGCAAATCCCCATGTGTTTATCAGTTCTAAGCACCCATTGGCCGATCAGGAATGTATTATGTTAGAAGACCTGGAAGAATATCCCTACTTATCCTTTGAACAGGGAGACTATAATTCTTTTTATTTTTCAGAAGAAATATTAAGTACGTTAGATCGAAAGAAAAATATTAAGGTACGAGATAGGGCGACACTGTTTAATTTGGTAATCGGACTCAACGGTTATACGGTTAGTTCCGGAATTATCAGTAAAGAGTTAAATGGAGAGCATATTATTTCCAGACCTTTGTTGGTGGATGAGTATATGTGTATCGGAACCATTACACAGAGAAATATGCCCCTTAGCAGATATGGAGCGGTTTATATGCAGGCATTACAGAAATACATTTTGAAATAGTTTAAAACTATTTCAAATCTCTATTTTTTTGTATTTTCCAAAAGGGCAAAAGACATATATACTGTTACATACACACGGAAATTAAATTAGTTTTCAAATTTATGTTTTTGGAGGATGCAAATGTCAACTGGAATTGAAACAAAATGTATTCACGAAGGATGGAAACCATCACAGGGAGAACCAAGACAGTTACCGGTATATCAAAGTACAACATTTAAATATGATACAAGCGATGCTATGGGTAAGCTGTTTGATTTAGAAGCAGATGGCTATTTTTATACCAGACTGCAAAATCCTACCAATGATGCAGTAGCAGCAAAAATATGTGCGTTAGAGGGCGGTGTTGCTGCAATGCTTACATCTTCGGGACAGGCAGCAAATTTTTATGCAATTTTTAATATTTGTGAAGCAGGAGATCACTTCATTGCCTCATCTTCCATATATGGAGGTACTTATAATTTGTTTGGGGTTACCATGAAGAAAATGGGGATTGAATGTACTTTTGTAGATCAGGATCTGCCTGAAGAAGAATTAGCAAAATACTTCAAACCAAATACCAAAGCAGTATTTGGTGAGACCATCACCAATCCTACTGTGTCCATATTTGATTTTGAAAAGTTTGCTAGACTTGCGCATTCTCATGGTGTGCCACTGATCGTTGATAATACGTTTGCCACACCAGTAAATTGCAGACCATTTGAGTGGGGAGTAGACATTGTAACACATTCTACTACAAAGTATATGGATGGTCATGGTGTGGGGGTTGGCGGCTGTATTGTAGATAGCGGCAATTTTGATTGGACAAAACATAAAGATAAATTCCCTGGTTTAACCACACCAGATGAATCCTATCATGGCATTACTTATGTAGAAAGATTCGGCAAAGGTGTCTATATCACAAAAGCAACTGCACAATTAATGAGAGATTTTGGTTCCATTCAGTCTCCTCAAAATGCGTTTTATTTGAATTTAGGTCTGGAAACGCTGCATCTTAGAATGAAAAAGCACTGTGAGAATGCATTGGCAGTTGCAAAATTTTTGAAAGAACAGGATAAAGTGGCATGGGTACATTATGCTGGATTGGAAGAAGATCAGTATTACGATCTGGCAAAAAGATATATGCCAAATGGAACCTGTGGTGTTCTTGCCTTTGGCATCAAGGGTGGCAGAGATGCGTCCATCGCTTTTATGGATAAGCTAAAAGTGATTTCAATTGTTACACATGTAGCAGATGCCAAGACTTGTCTGCTTCATCCAGCAAGCCATACACATCGTCAGTTGACAGATAAGCAGTTAGAAGAGGCTGGAGTTGCTCCTGATCTGATTCGGTTGTCAGTTGGCATAGAGGATGTTAATGATATCATAAGTGATTTAGAGCAGGCTTTAAAGTAAAACTCTTTAAAGTAAAACTATTGAAAGCGACAGGTAAAGTAACAGGGTTAAAAGAACAGCATGTAGAGTAAAAAATGCACTGGCGAATGCCAGTGTATTTTTTCAGCTTGATGGTGAGACGAGTGGGAGAATTGATTATTGAACAGTCTATGTGGAATAACAAATCCGGAAAACGCTTGCAATATTTGATTTAAAGGGTTATAATTGTCTTATCTAACTATTCGCAAAACCCAAGTTTAACGCATAGTTGAGTCGATTTTTCCAGGAAGGACCCTTTATATGCATTTACAGAAATTATATGGTCACACCCGTAAAGCCATTCAAACATACAATTTGATCTCTCCCAATGACCGTATTGCTGTTGGCATCTCCGGTGGCAAAGACAGCCTGACACTCTTATATGCACTGGCAGGTTTGCGGCAGTTTTATCCTGTGCCTTTTGCATTAGAAGCCATCACTGTGGATCTGGGCTTTGGTATGTGCTATGACTCTGTTGCAGATCTTTGCAGATCCCTGCAGGTTCCTTATACCATTGTTTCTACAGAAATCTCTGAGATCGTTTCCAATCGTTCTGCAGATCATTATTCCTGTAGTCTATGCGCCAAGCTGCGCAAAGGCGCTTTAAATCAGCAGGCTTTGGCGCTGCATTGCAATAAGATCGCTTATGCCCATCATAGAGATGATATTGTGGATACCCTGATCATGAGTATGTATTATGAGCATCGGCTATATTCCTTTGCACCATATACCTATCTGGACAATACTGGACTTGCCTTGATACGACCCCTGATCTATGTTTCAGAAGGTGAAATTTTAAATTTTAAAGAAAAATATCAACTTCCTGTAATCCCAAATTTATGCCCTGCAGATGGCGCCACCAAGCGCACCCAGGTACGCAGCCTGGTAAATGACCTTGGGAAAACATATCCCGGACTGCGGGAGCATCTGTTTACTGCTATCGAAAACAGCGACATTGGCGACTGGGTCAATGCAAGAAAGCGTGGTGATATTTTATGAGTACAACATTACCTTACCATAAGCAAATTGATATTCAATACACCCAGAAGCTGCGGCAGCTTATCACTACTCTCCCACCCTACGCCAAGGATTTTTTTAGGGGGATCGAACCAAGGACATCTTCCCGCACCAGAATCGCCTATGCCTATGATTTATCTGTGTTTTTTCAGTTTTTACATGATCAAAATCCTGTGCTGGCACAAAAGGATGTAACGGAGATCACTTTGGAGGAGCTAGAAGCTGTTACACCAAAGGATCTTGAGGAATATATGGAGTATTTGAAATATTATGACGCTGCTGACGATTCCCCCCATTACAATCAGTCACAGGGCATTAAGCGCAAGATTTCCTCCATAAAGTCTTTTTACCGCTATTTTTACGAGAAAATGGACATTGAAAAGAATCCTGCCTCATTGATCAGACTGCCCCGCATCCATGGAAAGCAGATCATCAAATTGGATGTGAATGAAATCGTACTGTTTTTAGACTCTGTAGAAAAGGGAGAAAGCCTTACACCAAAGCAAAAGCAGTTTCACGAAAAGACCAAGGTGCGTGATCTGGCTATTATGACTCTCCTGTTGGGTACCGGACTGCGTGTTTCCGAATGTGTTGGTCTGGATATTGCAGACATTGATTTTGACAACAGCGGCGTCAAGATCCATCGCAAAGGCGGTAAGGAGGTCATGGTCTATTTTGGGGAGGAAGTAGAACTGGCGCTTCTGGACTATTTAGAGGAACGTATGCTGATCATCCCTGCTGACGGTCACGAAAACGCTCTGTTTCTCTCCCTGCAGAAAAAACGGATTGGAGTGCGCACGGTAGAAAATATGGTGCATAAATATGCCGCCAGCGTGACCACTGTAAAGAACATTACTCCCCATAAGCTGCGCAGTACCTATGGCACCCAGCTGTATCAGGAAACCGGCGATATTTATCTGGTGGCAGATGTATTGGGGCACAGTGATGTCAATACGACCAGGCGGCACTATGCAGCATTGGAGGATGAACGCAGACGCAGCGCAAGAAACAAGGTGCGCCTGAGAGAAGCTGCAGATACGTATCCTGTGGAATTAGGTGTATTTGATATGCATTCAGATCTTTCAGAAGAAAGATGCGATCCGTCGGAGGGGGATGAATTATAGAATAGATGCCCAAATTATCAAAAACCATGGAAGTACAGATTGATACAAGAGTCAAAGTTTGCATAAAATATCGGGTATTTCAGCTTGACCAGCTTGATTTGCTACAATAGTTTAAGTGTGAAGACAGTATCAGAGCCAATCTTCAAAGTTGAAAATCGGCTCTGATTTTTCGTGCAGCATATCAAACACTGACTGGTGTATTACAGTATTGCTTGTGATAAAGTATTTCAAGTCTGCAATATCAGCCCACATGATCGATACACATCTGTCTGTAGTCAAAACATTCTGCTGTACAGACAGACTGCTTCACTATAATTGCATCACCTTATAACAAAAATAAGTGCCCGGATGAATATTGTCATCATCATAATACAGAAGTCCCAGCTTATCAAACACAAAGGTCTGCGAAAATACTTTCTCAGCCAACGCCTCATATGCTTTCTGATAATGTGAAAACGGCGCTCCGCCAATGGCAACTGTCATATGAAACATATAATCATCATCATGCTCTGCCGGACAGTTTCCAAAGCGATCCTGCAGCTTTTGAAACAGGTTCTGCTGCATTTGCTTCAGTTCTGCAGATGCCTTTACTTCTATGCTCATACAACCGGAGGGTTTGCCGCCCAGCACGCTGTTTGGGTAGAGATGTAATTGCTCCAGCTGGATCTGCACCGGTTTCTGTTCTTTGGCAAACTCGTCAAAAAACTGTTCCATTTCCTCCAGTCCGGGTATGACAAAGGGTTGTTTCAAGGACACATGTTGAGGCAGTCTGGCCATTTCAAAGCCCAGATCTCCCGCTCTGTGAGCCTCTAACATGATCCGTCTGCCAAA
This sequence comes from Lachnospiraceae bacterium, assembly GCA_045127535.1. Lineage (GTDB taxonomy): Bacteria > Bacillota > Clostridia > Lachnospirales > Lachnospiraceae > UBA2942. The sequence goes on from JBGVQN010000025.1 coordinate 48,092, forward strand.
ATTTTCACCTTCTGTATCTGCGATCAGTACGATCGTTGCTTTCATAGGATGATTCCTCCTTATCCTGTTTTTGTATTTTCTGTACAGCATATTGCCAATATCGCTGCTTGTCTGCTTTCTGCACAGCATATTGGCAATATCACTGCTAATCTACTTTCTGTTCACCATATTGGCAATATCTCTACTCCTGCAATTCCTGCTCCAACATCTGAATCAACTCCGGTATACACAGGCTGCCCATATCTCCTGCGTCCCGTTTGCGCACAGACACCTGACAGCTGTCTTCCTCCTTTTGCCCAATGATCAGCATGTATGGAACCTTATCTAACTGCGCCTCACGGATCTTATAGCCGATCTTCTCAGATCTGGAATCCAACTCGCAGCGAAAACCTGCTGCAGTCAGTTCCTTTAAGACATCCTGGGCATACCCATGAAAGCGGTTGGCAATGGGCAGGATCTTGATCTGTACCGGAGAAAGCCACAAAGGAAATTTTCCTGCGTAATGCTCGATCAGGATTCCAATAAATCGTTCGATTGAGCCAAAGACCACTCTATGGATCATGATGGGTCTGTGCTTTTCACCGTCTGCGCCTGTATATTCTGCCTCAAACCGCAGGGGCAGCTGAAAATCCAGCTGGATGGTACCACACTGCCATGTTCTGCCCATGGAGTCCTCTAAGTGAAAATCAATCTTTGGTCCATAGAACGCTCCATCACCCTCATTGATGACATAAGCCTTTCCGGATGCCTCCAGAGCATTTTTCATTTCCGCCGTTGCCAGCTCCCAGTCCTCATCACTGCCAATGCTGTCTTCCGGTCTTGTAGACAGTTCCAGATGATACCGGAACCCAAATCGGTCATATACCTGCTCGATCAACTGAATTACACCTAAAATTTCATCCCGGATCTGCTCCTTCATCATAAAAATGTGTGCATCATCCTGCGTAAAACAGCGCACCCGCATCAGTCCATGGAGGGCGCCTGACAGTTCATGTCTGTGTACCAGCCCCAATTCACCCATTCTGATGGGCAGCTCCCGGTAGGAATGAGGCTGCATTTTGTATACCAGCATGCCTCCGGGACAATTCATAGGTTTAATGGCAAAATCCATTTGGTCGATCACTGTGGAATACATATTTTCACGATAGTGATCCCAATGACCGGAGGTCTGCCACAGCTGACGGTTCAGCATCATAGGTGTTGAGATCTCCTGGTAGCCATTGCGCATATGGAGGTCTCTCCAATAGTCGATCAGCAGATTTTTCAGCACCATGCCCTTTGGCAGAAAGAAGGGAAATCCTGGCCCTTCCTCCATGATTGCAAAAAGCCCCAGTTCCCTGCCCAGCTTTCTGTGATCCCGTTTCTTGATCTCTTCCTGCCGGTTTAAATATTCTTCCAGCTGGGCATTTTTTGGAAAGGCAATGCCATAGATCCTTGTGAGCATTTTGTTGTGTTCATCCCCACGCCAATACGCACCGGCAATGGCTGTCAGATGGATGGCCTTGATCAAATTGGTATTGCTTACGTGAGGCCCTGCACACAGATCCACATATTCTCCCTGCTTATAAAAAATCAGTTTTTCTTCTGCAGGAAGCTCATGAATCAATTCCAGCTTGTAAGGCTCATTTCTTTGCTCCATCAGGGAGACTGCTTCTTCCCTGCTCAATTCAAACCGATGCAGGGACAGACTTTCGTTGACGATCCGTTTCATTTCCTGCTGGATGGCTTCCAGCTCTGCTGCCCCTAATTGAAACCCAAAGTCAAAATCATAATAAAAGCCCTCTTTAATGGCTGGGCCAATTGCGCACTTTGCTTCCGGGTAAAGACGCTTGACTGCCTGCGCCAGCACATGGGCTGCTGTGTGCCAAAATGCAGCCTTACCTGCTTCCTGTTCAAAACCAATGTCTTTGATGCTTCCATCCTTCATACTTACCTTCATTTCCTATGTCTCCTTTCGCTTTGCGTCATACTAGCAATTGCGGAACATATACCGGACGCTTTGGAAAGTATCGTCCTGCTTAGAAAACATTTTCTTGCAGATACTTCCTAAAACTGGTATTGAATACAGCTTCGCAAGTGCCTATATGTACAGAATTTGCCGTCTGGTCTGCCAGACATTACGTAAACATAAGAAAAGCACCCTTAATAAACAGCATACAGCCGTCTATCTAAGGGTGCAGTAATATTGATGCACGGTTCCACCTTAACTTTTTACTTCAGATTCCAACAAATCCTAAACTTTAACGCAGTTTTACGGTAACCCTTACTGTGATTCAGTGTTACAGCTCTGGAATGGTTTTCATTTATCTTCTGTCATAAAAGGCTTCCACCAGCTGCCTTTCTCTCTGGATGACTCGGATAAGCTACTCTTTCCGTCTTCGCTTTTCTTATGTTATGGGTGTATTTTAATGGATCAATAAGAATCTGTCAAGTGTGAAGTGACCTTTTTTTACCTTTTAATCATTTGCCTTCTGCCCAATAATACGCACATCCAGCTTATTATAAGCCATATCGATGCCTCTCTCCAGGAACTCCTTATAGATCTCCTCTTGCAAAGCAAAATATCCATTCCAGTATTCTGCCGTTGGAGTCCATGCACGCACCACGTACTCGATCCTGCTTTCCTGAAATGCGCTGATGCCCACAAAGGGTTCCGGGTCATCCAGAAACACAGGCAGTCTGTGAATACAGGTGTAGATTGCATCCTTTACATTTTCCACCTGATCTTCATAGGCTGCAGTGATCAGCAGATCTACACGACGGCATGGTTCTGCAGTATAATTGGTGATTTTTCCAGCAGATATTTCACTGTTTGGTACGTAGACGATTTTATTATCATTGGTTTTCAGTTTGGTATATACAAAACCAATAGACTGTACGGTGCCGTTTTCACTGCCCAGTTCAATATAATCACCGATCTCAAAAGGCTTAGATACCAGCAGCTGCAATCCACCGGCACAATTGGTCAGGAAATTCTGCACTGCCAGAGAAACAGCCAGACCAAGCAAACTAAATACTGCCACCAGTGAAGTGATGGGGATTCCCAGGCTGTCAATTACGATCAGTGCCACCACAATATACAACAACACCTTGATGGCAGTATAAATAATCTGCATCAAAGTCTCATCTAAAATGCTTTTCTTCAGCATTTTTCGAACCAGACTCAGCAGGATCCGTGCCACTACATAACATATAACAAATGTAATGACTGCCTGTAAAACACTGGCTGCTGAGAAATCTCCTACCTTCAGAGAAGAAATGATTTCTGTTAAATCCATAGCATTACAACTTCCTTTATAAATTGATCATTGGCTGGAAATCTTCACTGTCATAGCACAAAAAGCCGCCTGCCCTTTCTGCTACCTTCTGGAAACATTTTACCAACAGACTTTCATCGGTATCCAAAGCCTGAATTGCATAAATCATTGACACGCCATGTGACTGTAAAAAGGCAGCATCCTGCTCATCAGCAAAAGGCTCGATCAGCTCAATGTCAATGGAATGTCCTGCTTCTGTGATCCATTCCACAATGTGCATGGATTCCCAAAGCTCTACCGTCTGTCCACACTCTTTGGTCAGGATCTCACTCAGCTCTTTGGCGTCGATCTCCTTGGCTGACATATAATACATATCAACTTCTGCAGCAGATAATCCCTCTGTGGCAGGCTTTGGCGTCTGTGGCTTTCCTGTTACAGGGAATTTGGGCTTTTTGAATTTAGATGATTGTAATGACTTTTTTGCACTGCTCATAAGTCCTGCCTTTCTGAAGATTTCTTCAAATCAGTGTATCTAATCAATGTATCTAATGCGTAATGATCAGGCAGATCATTCTGCACTGTTTAATTCCTCAATAGAAATGGACTTGCCGTCACGCCAGATACGCTCTAAATCGTAGAACAAACGGTCTTCCTTATTGAAGATGTGTACGATAATATCATTATAATCCATTAAGATCCAGTTGGCAGACTGATACCCCTCGATCTGTCTGTAATCATATCCTGCACGGCCAAGCTCCTCCGCAATATTGTCTGCGATGGTCTGGATCTGGCTGGTGTTGTTACCGCTGGCAATAATAAAATAATCAGCGATTACAGAAACACCCTGAATATTGATAATGCGAATATCCTCGCCCTTTTTGTCATCGATTGCCTTGTACGCAAGCTGGGCCATTTTCTTAGATTCTGCCATAGTTGCCTCCATTCTATTTTGCTTTTTTACAAGCATTTCTTCTTTATTGTTCTAAAAGCACACTGTTATCATAGCTGATTACGGTTCCTGCAGCAATTGTTCTCCCTTGCTGTCCTGTGTTTCTAACAGGTGGGCATAATACGTATACGCCTGCAGCGTGGTCTCATCCATCACATCTTCCTTTTTTTTGACATACTGGATGGTGCCCTCAAGTACCCTGGCCACTGCCAGCTTCAGATCCTGAAATGCCAGGATACGGATCTGTGCAAGATCCGGCGCCTTATCTCTGTCCGGCTCAATATAGTCTGCAATAAATAAGATCTCCTCCAAAGCAGTCATATCCGGCTTTCCGGTGGTATGACAGGCAATGGCGCTGATGATCTCTGCATCCTCTACACCATATTTGTTTTTGGCATAATAGGCACCCAGCTTGGCATGCAGCAGGGATGGGTTTTTGCGCTCCGCAGCAGTGATGGGTATGTGGTGCTTGCGGCATTTTAATACCTTGTCGGAATCAGACATACATTTGGCACAGTCGTGCAGCAGACCTGCCAGCTCTGCCTTTTGGATATCGACTCCATATCGCATGGCCAGACAGGCAGCAGTGTAAGCGACCCCTAAGGTATGCTCATAACGCTTTTCATCCAGCTTTTTCTTTAATTTTGTGCGAATATCAATTGCAAACTCGTTCATCGTCTTTTGCCTCTCTGTCATAGCTGCTCTGAGCAGGATTGCCTGCACATGATGTTTGATCATGATTTGGGCATAGGGGGAGTCAAAACCCCTGCATAGGCAGGTACAGTCCATGGCTGTCAATGTACTCCAGCACATCTGCACACAGCCATTCAGACAGATCTTCTCCTTGCATCAGCCCCTCACGAAGCATGCTGGAGGACACAGGTACCAGAGGCATATCCAGGATACGGATGTCTGCCTGATACTTTTCCCGCAGAAACGCCATGGTCTGCAGAAAGCTGCTGGTAGTCTGGGTACATCTGCCTGCTGCCAGTATAACTGCATTTTGAAAAATAATGTCCGGACAATGCCAGCGATCCATATAGTCCAGGGAATCTGCCCCAACAATATAGTAATACTCTGTATCCGGTTCAGCCTGCCGCAAAGCCAGCAGGGTATCTGAGGTGTAGGTGTTGCCTGCACGCTTTAACTCCATGTCAGAAAGCTCCAGCCCCTCGTATCTGCCGATGGCAAGCTGCACCATGGCAGCCCTGTGTATGCCCTCTGTAATGGTCTGACGCTGTCCTAACTTATAGGCAGGAGTGCCGGTGGGCATAAACAGCACATTGTCCAGTCCAAACTGCTCTTTTGCAGCAAGTCCCATCATTACATGACCTTTATGAATTGGGTCAAATGTCCCGCCCATAATGCCTGTCTTTTTCATCCGTTAACCTCCCTGGGCTGACAAAGGGTCACTGTCAGCGCGGCATCTGGTATCTGCGCTTTTCCGGGTTCCGGTGCGGACGGTACAGTATGATCTTCTTACCAATTACCTGTACCACAGAGGAACGGGTCCTGCCTGCCAGAGTTTCTGCCAGCTCTCTGGCATCATCCAGACAGTTTTGTAACACACTGATCTTGATCAATTCTCTTGCTTCTAATGCTTCATCTACTGCGTCAGTCAGCTCCGGTGTGACACTGGACTTGCCGATGTTCAGGATGGGCTCCATCATCATCGCCTGTGTACGCAGGTATGCTCTTTCCTTACTGGTCATAATCCTTCTCCAATTCTGTGAAAACTGTGCAAATCTGCTCTTTGGCAGCTCTTACACTGCTTACTCTTTATAATAATCAAACGCCAGACCATACATGCGGACGGTATCCCCTTCCTCTACGCCGGCTGCCTCTAAATCATCTAAAATACCGCTGGTCTTTAAGAACTTCTGGAAGAATGCAAAGCCACGCTCTGTCTCTAAGTTTGTATAACCCAGCATCTTTTCAATACGGGGACCCTCTACAGTAAATTCGTGGTCGTCGGTCTTTTCTACTGTGTATGGCAGGTTCTTGTTGGCATCTACTGCCATCTCAAACTCACGCTCAAATACCACCGGTTCCGGATCCACTGTCTTTAACAGCTCTCTGACTGCATAAAGCAGCTCCTTGACACCATCACCTGTAGCTGCGGAAATTGGGTAGATGGGCACATCCTCACCGTATTCTTCCCGGATCAGAGCGATCATTTCCTCTCTGTCTTCTTCCGGCAGCGTATCCATCTTGTTGGCTGCAATGACCTGAGGACGCTTTAACAGGTCAGGATTGTATGCCTCCAACTCTGCGTTAATGGCCTTAATATCCTCCACCGGATCACGTCCCTCTACACCTGCGCCGTCAATGATATGGATCAGCACCTTGGTACGCTCAATGTGGCGCAGGAACTCATGTCCCAAGCCGATACCTTCGGAAGCACCCTCGATCAGTCCCGGAATATCCGCAATGACAAAGCCGCCTCCCTCCAAATCTACGACACCCAGGTTTGGGGTCAGAGTCGTAAAGTGATAATTGGCGATCTTTGGCTGGGCATTGGTCACTCTGGACAGGAAAGTGGATTTTCCTACGTTGGGGAAGCCTACCAGACCTACATCTGCAATGACCTTTAACTCCAAACGCACCCACAGCTCCTGAGCATCCTGACCAGGCTGTGCATACTTTGGTGCCTGCATGGTGGAGGTGGCAAAGTTCATATTGCCAAGGCCGCCACGACCGCCCTTTAAGATCACTTCTCTGGTGTTGCCCTGGGACATATCGGTAATGACCTTGCCGCTTTCATCGTCATATACAACAGTGCCCTCCGGCACCTTAATGACCAGATCCTTGCCGTTGGCACCATGACAGCGGCGCTTGCCGCCTTCTTCACCGCTTTCTGCCACATACTTGCGCACATGCCGGAAATCATATAATGTATTCAGTCCCTTGTCTACTTCAAAAATAATATCGCCGCCCTTGCCGCCGTCTCCGCCATCGGGGCCGCCGTTGGGTACAAATAATTCTCTGCGAAAGCTCACATGTCCGTCGCCGCCTTTACCGGATTTAATAAAGATCCTGGCTCTGTCTGCAAACATATTCACCCTTCCTTTCGTTGTCCTCCTGCACAGGTATTGGGTGGCAAGATGCCTTGCCGGACGCTTTGAGAAATATCTGTCACCCATGGTGCCATGATGCATGTGTTCACTCAGGACACACTCTCGCTTCAGTGAAAACGCAGCGGATACTAAGGTGGCAGATCATAGCAGCCATCAGTAAGCAAGCTTTCTGCTGCCTGCCATGATCTGCCGCCTAAGTACCGGTGTTTTCAAGTATCCTGCTTAGAACACATGCATCATGGCACCATGAATGACAGATATTTCTCAAAGCTGAGACTGCATCTTGATCATTGTCTGCAGTCTGTGATTCACATATGCAGTTGCTCCCTGCTTCTGCATACAGCTTTGCAATTGCCTGTGCTTTGTTTATTATAACATATCTGGCATTTTTGGGAAACTATAATTATATTGCGATCCCAAATAAATTTTGTGGATTTTTCAAAAAATACCCATGATCGTTCCAATTTGCTGGTGTCACATCAGCGTAAAAAAAATAGCGGCTTTAAACATCAGTTCTAAAGCCGCTATGCTAAGATACCTATCAAAGATACTTATGAAAGAATTACTGCTCTACTGGGTAAACAGAAGCCTGCTTCTTGTCTCTGCCCTTTCTTTCAAAACGAAGTACGCCATCAACCTTAGCGAATAATGTATCATCGCCACCGATGCCTACATTCACACCTGGATGAATGTGAGTACCACGCTGTCTGTAAAGGATGTTACCAGCCTTAACGAACTGACCATCTGCTCTCTTTGCGCCTAATCTCTTAGACTCGGAATCTCTACCGTTCTTTGTAGAACCAACACCCTTTTTATGAGCGAATAACTGAAGATTCATACTTAACATGAGTTACACCTCCTCAAATCGAATATTAATGTAATGACTGCCGTAAGACTCCTGAATATCCTGTAAACCAAGCATCAGGGAATCTAAAAGCAATTGTGACTCTCTGCTGACTGACTCTGTCAATAAAAGTCTGAGGTAACCGGTTCTTTCATTGCATTCAGTCTCCATGGCATCTTCTGTGAAGCGCTCTATGGAATTGATGCAATTAATTGCCAGTGCTGAAACGGAAGCACATATAATGTCCCGTCCCCTTCTGGCATATCCTGCATGTCCCTCTATGGTAAAACCGCAGGTCAGACCATTAGACAAGCCACTGGTCGTTTCACCGGATCGTTGTAAATATGTGACTGTAATCATAGCACATCACATATACAAATTAAGCATTGATTTTTTCAATCTTAACTTCAGTATAAGCCTGTCTGTGACCGTTCTTCTTGTGATATCCGGTCTTTCTCTTATACTTGTAAACAATAACCTTCTCGCCCTTACCGTCACCGATTACGGATGCGGAAACAGTTGCGCCAGCTACAGTTGGTGTACCAACAACTAACTCTCCGTTGTTTACTGCAAGAACATCCTCGAATGTATAAGCAGAACCTGCCTCAACACCAAGCTTTTCTACTCTAATGATATCGCCTTCGGAAACTTTGTACTGTTTACCACCTGTTGCAATAATTGCGTACATAATGGCACCTCCTCTTATCATTACTCGCCAAATCGGTACATGAAAACATGTTTAAAACCTGATTGAGCGGCACACTAAGATAGTTTACTATTTTTCCCATCTATTGTCAAGGAAATCTTACAGAATTTTTTTCTGCGCAAAGATTTTTTCTATGAACCATGAGATAAACACCCTTTCACCCATTGCAAAATGGGTAATTGCAAAAATCTATTCATTCATATAGGTCTCTACATCCACCAAAAACTGTTTCCATGCATCTTCATGCTCCACAAAATACAAAGGACACAGTTTCCCTGTCACATCATAATGTCTGATCACATGACTGGTATCAAGTCCATAAGTCTGGCAAAGCCATGCAGTCAGCTTTACCAGAGCATCATAGGTTGCCTCTTGAAAAGCACCTGTCTCATCAGGATGGCATACTTCTATAGAAATGGTATCCCGGTTCCTGTCATTGCTGGCAGAGGACTTTTCATCTAATGGCACACACTGTATGATTTCTCCTTCTAATCCCACTAAAAAATGTGCGCTGACCTCCGTTTCGGGATTGTCAAAATAATCGTGGTTCTGCTGCGCAGTGGTACCAGGGTTACCTACATAGTGAATCACAATGTCATTGACTGCCTCCAAAGCCACACCTCTGCGGGCCTTTCCATTTACATCAATGATCTGTACATCCACATAATCCGGTACCTGAACATCTGAAAGATCTGTGACGGAAGGAGACTGTTCTCCTGCACATCCGCTAATCCACATCACTGCCGCAGCCAGTATAGCCGCAAACTTATGTATTCTTCTTTTTTTTATGTTCCCTCTCATCCTTTGCCCTCCTGTTACAAAACCTTCTCTTTACAGAACAGCTTCATACCAGCATTTCCGGCGTAATCCACAAGCGCCATACTGTATGAACTATTCCATACTAAGCAGACATTCTTCCAGACTGCAGCACAATGCCTCTGGCAGATCAAACAATTCTGCAGCGTGATTGAGATCCCATTGCTGGATCTGGTACACATCCAGCAATTCCTGGCGCAGTACTGTATGACAGGCATCTACCAGAATGCATACGGCCAGTCTGGATAATTGTCTTACTGCAGTCTCGATCAGTTCATATCCATTCTGTATCATAACTGAAACTGCCATTGGTCTGACCAATTGTTCCAACAATCCGAAGTAAACCACAGCATACATTCCTTTGCTGGTAACCAGAGGAATACACTGTATATTTTCCATTGGAAGCAGTTTCTGCCCCAAGGACAGCTCTGCCAGGCGAATCACATGGCGCTTTACATCTGATTTTTCAAAAAAGAATTCGATCTGATGAAAACGCCAATTGAGAAAATCATCAAAATCCTGCCGGCATTCCTCTGCTGCTGCCATTTTATCTTCCCACACAGGTGCGTACACCAGATGTTCCTTCTTTGCCCACTGGACAATGTCAGTATCTTCTATCAGCAGATCAATTGCATTGTCTGCCTCCTGTAAAACTACCTCTGCCAAACCTGCTTCGATTTTTTGGCAGGCTTTTTGGGTGGCCTCCTGTGCAAATCCATAATCTCCTGTTTTCAGGCAGCTTTGTACGTGGAGCAGAAAATCCCCTGTGTAAGAACTTTTCACAACAAATCCAGCATCAATCATCATCCTTCTTCCCGGAGTTATGTGGAAGCAGCTCCGGTAATTCCTCCTCAATTTGTTTCTTCAGCATCTCATTTCCCGTTTTAAACAACTGGCTGATAACAGACATCAGCCTGCCTTTTTCTTCTTTTGTCAGCTTTCCAATGGTTTTTAAGATCACACTGACATTTTTCAATGCACTGGAAGTCAGATCTGTCAATGTCCTTGCCCCTGTAGCATCTAACACAGAAAAGAGCAGATCCACAAATTCCTCCCGCTGTGCATTATCCATAGTTGCCAGCCAGGATGTCAAAGTGGCATCTGTAAACTGACTGGTTAAAGTAGTACTTTCCAGTTCTACAAAATGGTTTCCTTTCACCTCCCAGGACAGTGCATCATGCTGCCAGATGCCTTTTTGGGAGCTTTTCACAATTCGATAACTTTCTGCATGCTCCAAAAGCATTCCTACAATAGAGGACTGGGGCACATAGGTATAGATCTTTGGCAGCATTTTCCGGTAAACAAGATTTTCCATCATGGCAGGTGAAAACCCCGGTCCGTCATTGTTGTAAATACCTTCAATTCTCTCCTGAATTTCTTCTGCAGCGTGGACTCCTGCGTACATAGCCAGATTGCCTCCTTTGGAATGTCCTCCAAGAAGGATTCTGCCCTTCCAGTTTTTAGCCACTTCTGTCAAATAGGACAACGCTTCTAACTGACTGGGTACCTGCTCTAAGTAAGCCATATTAAAATCTTCTTTCCAGCCTACCAGACTATGGTCTGTTCCTCTATATGTGACGAAAACCAGTTCAGGAGAGATCTGTACTGTTACAGCAGCAAACTGTTCTTCCTGCTTTAAATCCGTCCGGCTTTTATAAAATCCCAGCTTTACATCCTGATATCGCTTTGTTTTTCCCATCTGTACAAACAAATTGGGTGCTGTTTTGGTAAAGGATACGATCTTTTTCTCTGCATCTAAATTCCGTGTGCGTCCGTAGAGTTCCGCGGCTTCTTTCAGAGAAACCCACAGATTCATATGTTCCGGTACGATTTTTTTCAATTCTACATAGGACATCCAGGAAAATATCAAATTATCTACCTCATTAAAAGGAGATACCTCAAAAGACAAATCTCCACGCCATTCCAAATAGTCCAGTATATTTCCCACAGGCAGCTCCTTTCTTGAATAGTTCATTAGCAATTGCAAAGCTGATACGAAGCATACTTTCGCAATTGCCAATTGAAACACGCATGATATTTTTTGCGTAGTTCGTGTGTTCCTAACCGTCCAGACTGTCTTTTTTGAGCAGTTCATGGAGGGGTTTGGTGGTGCGTTGTCGGGTGATCTCTACCAGGTTTAGTTTGGTCATGTCTACTACAGTGGTTTTGATCGGGTCCAGGCGGCAATGGCGGCGCAGTGTCTGCAGGAGTCTGTCTTTGGCTTCCTTCCGTTTCATGTCTATAAAATCTACTACAATGATACCGGAAAGATTCCGCAGCCGCAGCTGCGCTGCAATTTCCCTTGCTGCTTCTTCGTTCAGCTGTAAGTAGGTTTCTTCTGCAGAAGTCTTTTTGGAAAATTTGCCGGAATTGACGTCAATGACAGTGAGGGCTTCTGTTGGTTGTATCAGCAGATATCCGCCGCTTGGCAGCCAGACGCACTCAGAAAGCGACAGTTCCAGCCATTTTTTCATGGAGTACAGGGCTGTCAGGGGGAATTTGGTGTCCTGGTACAGCCGTATCTTTTGAGACAGCTCCGGCAACTGGGTGCTGGCAAAGGATACCAGCTCCTGATATAAGCCTTCGTCATCTGTAATGACTTCTTCTGTCAGACCGCCCATATCCCGCAGTCTGGTCAGATATGGAGGGTATGTCTCATAGAGGGATGTATAGCAGCTGCGGTAAGGCGCTTTTTCCATAAGCTCTGTATACCGGGCGGCAAGCTGGGTGATCTCTGTCAAAAGCGGCTCCAATGCCTCTGCCGGCAAGGTAGCTGCACTGGTGCGCAGGATCAGTCCAAATGGATATTTGGGCTGCAGTCTGGTCAGATGATCCCACACTGCATCCTGGGCTGCCTTAGACCATGCCTGATTGTGGATCTTGCCGGAAACATGGAGGCCTTTTTCTCCATGCAGCAGCACTGCATACCTGCCGTTAAAAGACAGGTTGCCGGTAAGAGTGGCATCCTTGGTCTTGGCAGCGTCCTTGGTCACCTGTACCACTACTTCATCCCCTGCCTTTAACTGCCCCTTGGCAGCAGGTCTGGAGGGACAGATCAGATGCGCAGTATCCGCCAGAGGTAAAAATCCCTGTACATGATTGCCCAGATCCACAAAGGCGCCATTGATATTTGGCACTACGTTGCGGATACGTCCAATATAGATATTTCCCACCAGCGAGGACTGTGCAGTATCAAATACATTCCACTCCAGGATCCTCTGCTCCTGCCAGAGGGCGCTGATGATTTTTTCATTCCTTCTTATCAGAATATGCCTGCTCAATTTCTTCTCCTAATGCCAAAAGCGGTACCAGCTTTGGATTTTCTTCTGTGCCTATGTCTGCATAGGATTCCAGTCTGTGGATCTGCAGTGCATAAGGCCCAAAGTCTCTGCCTGTAAATTTTGCAAATGCCTCCATAACCAGCTCCGGCTTTAAATTGCTGGAGCTGCCTGTGGTCAGCAGCATGTAAAAACAAAGCTGTCCGCTCTCAGATGTATGACACAGACGTGGATTGTCTGTCAGCTCACGGATACCGGCCTCTGCCTGTAAGATCATTGGACGGATATCTACCTGTGCCACTGATTTCTTGGTCTGCTTTTCCATGACAATGGACTCCTGCTGTAAAAATGCCTGAAATGCCTGGATCAGGGCAGCTGTATCCTCCGGCTCATACCCCTCTCTGAAATACACCAGATAGTCAGAAGCAGCAGTCTGTGCCATTGCAGGCTTACACTCCTTTGGCACCTTTACCCAGCCGGTGACCTCCATGCCCTCAGTCATCACTGCATTCAGTGCAGCAATGGTATCCTGAGAGGAAAGGGTGGAATGTACCTCCAGATCAGCATATTCCCCTTCGCTGGTCAGACCCAGTCCCAAAGGCGCTGCAAAGGACAGGATCTGATGGGGATTAAATCCTCCTGAATAGCAAATATCAATGCCAGCCCGACGGTTGGCTTTCTGAAAATAGCGCATTACATCCAAGTGGCTGATAAACCGCAGGGTACCTGTTTTCACAAATTTCATTCTAATCTTCAAAGCAGACACCTCCTCCAAATTTCATAGCGCCACAGCCGGAACAGCGCTGTCTGCAGTTAGGCGTGGTCTCTCCTGCCAGGGCACGCTCCCATTCTTTTTCCAGGAACTTTCTGGTGACGCCTACATCAATGAAATCCCATGGCAGGATCTCATCCAGGCTTCGCTCACGTACTGTATAAAAGTCCATATCTACGCCGCATTCTTCAAAGGTATCTACCCATGTCTGGAAATTCATCTTATCTCCCCAGGCATCATAAATACAGCCTTTTTCATATGCCTTTAAAATGACCTGAGCGACCCTTCTGTCACCTCTGGCAAAGACACCCTCCAGTGTGGTGGTCTCAGCTTCATGCCAGTTATAGGTCATGCTCTTTTTATTTAACTGCTCCTTTACAGTGGCATTTACCACTCTTGCAAGATCCAAATACCGCTTGGTTGGCAGCATAGGCGCCCACTGGAACGGAGTAAATGGCTTTGGGATAAAGAAGGAGGTACTGATCACGATCTGCACCTTGCCGTTACGCTGATCCTTGGGGATCTCGTAATAGCGCTTGGCAATCTTTTCTGCCAGATATGCAATCTCCTTACGGTCTTCATCTGTTTCCGTAGGCAGTCCCAGCATAAAGTACAGCTTCACTCTGTTCCAGCCTGCATCAAAGGCCATGCCTGCACCGTTGACGATCACTTCCTCTGTCAGATTTTTATTGATCACATCACGCAGTCTCTGACTGCCTGCTTCCGGGGCAAAGGTCAGGCTGCTTTTGCGGATGTCCTGTACCTTGCTCATAACATCCAGGGAAAAGGCATCAATACGCAGTGACGGCAGGGAAATGTTCATCCCCTTTTTGCCAAAGTTGTCAATCAGGTAATTGACCAGCCCCTCTAACTGGGAATAGTCGCTGGAGCTTAAAGAGCTTAAAGAGATTTCCTCATGTCCGGTGTTTTCAATCATTTCCCGGGCGGTATCCTGTAAAAACTCCAGACTGCGCTCTCTGACCGGACGGTAAATCATACCTGCCTGGCAGAAACGGCAGCCCCTGATACAGCCGCGCTGGATCTCCAATACCACTCTGTCCTGTGTGGCCTTGATATAAGGCACCAGAGGCTTCTTTGGATAGTAAGTATTGGTCACATCATGGACGATCTCCTTGCAGACACGCTCTGGTACATCCGCACGGTTTGGCGCAAAGGATGCAATGGTGCCGTCCTCGTGATAGGTGACATCATAGAATCGTGGTGCATAGATGCCTGGTATAGAGGCTGCTTTCGCCAGAAATTCTTCTCTGGATACACCCTCCTTTTGACATGCCTTATATAAGTCAAGCAGGGCACGGTACTGGGTCTCTCCCTCACCTAAATAAAACAGGTCAAAAAAGTCTGCAATGGGCTCCGGGTTATAGGCACAGGGGCCGCCTCCAATGACGATAGGATCCTCCTCTGTACGGTCTTTTGCCAGCAGAGGAATCTGACTTAAATCAATGACCTGCAGCACATTGGTGTAGCACATTTCATACTGCAGGGTGACCCCTAAGAAGTCAAACTCCTTGATGGGGCGCTGGGATTCTACGCCAAAGAGGGGGATCTGCTCCTTGCGCATGATGGCATCTAAGTCTGTCCATGGGGAGTAGACTCTGTCACAGCAGGTATCTTCCCACTGGTTAAACATATCATATAAGATCTGCATGCCCATGTGGGACATACCGATCTCGTATACATCAGGGAAACACATGGCAAAGGTGACTTCTGCAGCGTCAAAATCCTTGTTGGCGGCATTGACCTCATTGCCAATATATCTCGCAGGCTTCTCAATGGTCAGCAATATTTCATCTGACAGTGCCAGTTTTCTCATTCTGATCCTCGCTTTTCTTTATTTGTAGTGGACGCGTTCAAGAGTATCTGCAGCCGACAGCCAGGGAATGGAATGAGGCCGGGAGGAATTGTTTTACACAGGGCACGCTCTCGCTTCGGTGAAAACGCAGCGGTGCTAAGATTTTTTATTATAAGGATCATCAGCAAGCAAGCTTTCTGCTGATCCTTATAATAAAAAACCTAAGTACCGGCGTTTTCAAGAGCCCTGCTTAAAAACAATTCCTCCCGGCCTCATTCCACTCCCTGGCTGTCGGCTGCAGATACTCTTGAACGCTGGTTATTGCTATGATTAAATTTACTGAAACATATCGATCAAATATGTGTGTTCATGATCATTTATTTTCGATATCCTGCTCTGCATATACCTTGATGATTTCCAGGATCATGGCTGTGCAGGTTTCCAGGCTTTGGATGGTGATGAATTCGTAGCAGCCGTGGAAGTTGTGGCCGCCGGTGCAGAGGTTGGGGCAGGGGAGGCCCATCCAGGAGAGGTTGGCGCCGTCGGTGCCGCCTCGGATTGGGAGGACGGTTGGGGTGATGCCCAGACGCTCCATGGCTTTTCCTGCATTTTCTATCAGGTGCATGTGGGGAAGGATCTTTTCCTTCATGTTGCGGTAGCTGCCTAATTTGATGACTTCTACTGTGCCTGCGCCGTATTTCTGGTTTAAGAATTCTGCAGTTCTTTCTAAATACAGCAGTTTTGCCTGAAGTTTGTTTTCATCATGGTCACGGAGAATGTATTCCATGGTGGTTTTTTCGCAGGAGCCGGTCATGTCGGTCAGATGGTAAAAGCCTTCGTAGCCTTCTGTATAGGCAGGATTTTCAAAAGCAGGAAGCATCTGCTGCAGCTCCATGGCCACTAACAGGGAGTTGATCATGTGACCCTTGGCGCTGCCTGGGTGGATGCTCTTGCCCCGGATGATGATACGCATGTTGGCTGCGTTGAAGTTTTCATATTCGATCTCGCCGACTTCGCCTCCATCAATGGTGTAGCCAAAATCTGCGCCAAATTCCTGAATGTCAAAGAACTCTACGCCTCTGCCTACTTCTTCATCAGGTGTAAAGGCGATCTGCACGGTGCCATGGGGGATCTCAGGATGGTTCAAAAGATACTGTGCAGCAGCCATGATCTCTGCCACACCGGCTTTGTCATCTGCCCCAAGCAGGGTAGTTCCATCTGTTACGATGAAATCCTCTCCTGTATGATTTAACATGGCAGGGTAATCTGCCGGATCTAACTTCATGCCCAGCGCTTCATTTAATACTATAACACCGCCATCATACTGCTCTACGATCCGTGAAGATACGTTACAGCCGCTGACTGCATCTGAGGTATCTACATGGGCAATGAATCCCAGTGCCGGGATCTCAGGGTTTGGGTCTGTGGCAGGAATGGTGGCATAGACGTAACCTTCCTTTGCCATGCGTACATTGGAGGCACCCATTGCCTGCAGTTCTTCTGAAAGGAGACGCAGCAGATCTAACTGCTTGGCAGTGCTTGGATAACAGTCTGCATCAGGCTGTGACTGGGTATCCATTTTTACATAACGCAAAAAATTGTCTAATACAACTGACATAACTCCTCTTTTCCGCATCAGGTGCAGAGAGGAATGCTGCGATGCGCTTCCTGTCTGCACCTGAGTACAATTCTTTTTTGTTATGACAGACCAATGCGTCCGGTAGGTCATTTCAACACTGCTTTTCTACGGATGTATGATCCGCAGGTGCTGTCTGTCATTGTATCTTTAGTATGGGATCAACCGGATCAGCATAATCACTTTTTTATAAAAACGTGGTGCTGTATCATATGGATCAGCGGTTTGCCAGCTCTCTTGTAATATCTTCCCAGGTCACGCCCTTTTCAACCATTAATACCATAACATGATATAAAAAGTCTGAGATCTCGTACTTGATCTCCTCAGGGTCAGGATTCTTGGCAGCAATGACGATCTCTGTTGCTTCTTCACCGCACTTTTTCAGGATCTTATCAATGCCCTTGTCAAAGAGATAATTGGTATAAGAACCTTCCTTTGGATGTACCTTTCTGTCCTGAATGACGCTGTATACATCTTCAAAAACCTTATGGGGATTTGCCACACCTGTATTCTTTTCCAATAAAGTCTGGTAGAAGCAGCTGTAGGAGCCTGTGTGACAGGCAGCCCCTACCTGAGCGACCTTGGCAAGGATGGTGTCGTTGTCACAGTCTAAGTAGAGTCCCTTTACATACTGGTAATGTCCGCTGGTTTCGCCCTTTAACCATCTTTCCTGACGGCTGCGGCTGTAGTAGCACATACGGCCTCCCTGTACGGTTTCTGCAAAGGCTGCTTCATTCATATAAGCCAGCATCAGCACTTCATTGGTGCGGTAATCCTGCACGATTACAGGCACCAGACCGTCAGAGTTTGTTTTAAATGCATCCCAGGATACTGCAGATTCATAAGTCACCGTAGGATATCCTGCCTGCTTCAGGGCATACTTATATGCGTAAAAATCCAACTCTGGAGCAGCCGTTATATATATCACTGCCTCTGCAGCAGAATCCTGCTCTAACAGGCTGACATATACATCAATGGCTGCCAAGTCTTCTTCCATATTTCCACTTAACTGCAGAATGCTGCCTTCATAAAATGCAGAGGTAACCTTTTTCTTACCAAAACGGTCAACTGCCTCCTGATACAGAGACATTTCCTGCTCGCTGTCTCCGTTGATCAGCACCTGCTTTGCTCCTGTGTAGGTATACTTCTTGACATCCTCCAAACGATGGATGCTGCCTCCTGCATACAGAGGCAGCTCCATTGTGCGGACGATCTCCTTCATCTCCCCAATGGATTTGTCATGGTCTGCATCACAGTCTGAGGTCTCAATGACCAGCAGGCCGTCTGCACCGTTGTTGTTGTAGGCAGAGGCAGCTTCCAGTAAAGCTTCTGTCTGCTCTCCATCTCTTTCATAAGCAGCCTTGCTGCCGCAGATATATAAAACCGGAACCAGTGTTAATTGCTTCATAAAATCCTCCATCTGAACGTGAGTCGTCTATTTTATCGGATATAATTGGTAGAGATCTTAGCCTCAGGTACAGGGGCTGTAATGCCTGCTGCCTTGCCTGCTTCGATACACTTTAACAGCCATGCCATATTTCTGCCTAAAATGCGCATGGTCTGCATGCCTTCTGCATCCTGGCGTACCTCATCCGGCGTGTTGCCATGTACCATGTTCCAGTAGTTGGAAGCTACCACAGGCATATTGCGGATGGTAAAATACTTGTTTAACTGGTCGAAGGATGCACTGGCACCCCCTCGTCTGCAGCTGGCGATCGCTGCCGCAGGCTTATGTGCAAAGCACTTTCCTGCATAGAACATACGATCCATCAGACTGGTAATGGCGCCGGATGCAGATGCAAAATGCACCGGCGTGCCAAATACATATCCGTCTGCTTCCTCTGCCTTGGCCAGGATCTCATTTACCACATCATCATCAAATACACATCTGCCGCTGCCTGTTCTGCTGCAGGTGCCGCAGCCAATACATCCACGGACAGGACGATTGCCTACGCTGACGATTTCTGTTTCAACGCCACACTCCTGTAACGCAGATGCCACTTCTGTCAGGGCAGTATAGGTACAGCCCTCGCCTCTTGGACTTCCATTTATGAGTAAAACCTTCATTTCAATCCCTCATTTCTTCATTCATACTACAAACAGGTTGATTATACCATAAAGAACCATTTTTTCCTAGTTCTATTTCGGTCATTTGCAAAGGTACTGGTTCCATCTTTATCATATGAGGGAAATGCTTGTCTGTATTTTCTAAAAACACAGGGCTCCAGTGCTTGCACCTAGAGGCGGATCGCCGGCTGTCTGCGATCCAGTTCCTGATACAAAGTATGTCCTGCTGTATCATTTCTGGAAACCACATGGCTCCTTGCTGCATGATTTCTGGAAACCACATGGTTTCTTACTGCATAATTTCTGCAAGCTACATAGCTCCAGACAGGCGCAAAATGCTGCCTGTCTGGAGCCACAATGATCATATATCCACATATTCAATTCACGGTCATTCAAATTGTAAAGGTCACTCATACGCACCCACAGCCTCCGGCAGAAACTGATATTCTGGGGTACCTTTCATAACCTGATCCATAAAGGCTACAAATTGAGTAAAGTGTGCAGCCTGGGGATCAGTGCCCTTATAATAATGGGCAGTTGCGTCGCCTTTGATGCTATATTCTGCTGTCCCGATCCTGATCTGAATTTCATAATAAACGCATGGTTCTATACCGATGACCTGATCAGAATCAGTCAATACAGCAGAGGTCATCTCACGATCAATGGACAACAGCTCCAGCTCTGCAATCTGATTCCATATAGACAAAAGAGTTTCTTCATCCGGCGTATAGTCTGTGGAAGCAACACCATTTGTCACCAGGTCTTTTTGGATGGTTTCTCCTACGGTATCATATATATTTTTTTGACCGGGAAGATACCAGCTGCTGTAGCAGATGTCAAACACTTCACCCAACGCTTTTGGAAATACATCATAGGTGTTGTGTGCCCGGGCAGGATAGGTTTCCAGCAGATAACCATCATAAATGATCTGCACCACATCTCCCTCAGAAATCTCTGCAAGTTCATCCTCAGTCAGAATATCACGCACTCCCACTTCAATTCTGTCTGCAGACCGCAGCTCCCATTCTCCTGGAAGCGGCTCCACCAGCAGCATCTGTCCGTCTGCAGAAATGACCTTTGCCAGGAATGAGGACTGCTCCCCATCCTCCGGGTTTTCCTGTTGGTTGTTTGGCAGCTGCCCGTCAATCTCTCCTGTGGCATCAGTGGATATTCCGGTACTTTTTGTACCACATCCCATCATGCATAGTGTCATCATACATGCCAGTAAAAAAATAATCTGCTTTTTCATAGAATCCCTCATTTCTGCTGCATTTTTCGCTGCGCTGCCGGCAGGTGCTTTTGCATTTTGACTCATACTGGTATCCTGTTTTGTTGCTTCTATCTATATAGACGCAGAAAAAGATGGAAGGTTGCAGCGTGTTTTTTACAGCAGGTTGAAGGTTGAATGCAAAACGCACTTCTGGTTTGTGATCCATGTTTTGTTTTTGCAAGATGCACTTCTGGTTTTTAATTCATATCAGAATTTTGAAATTCACTGATGCGCAACAAATCGAAAATTCGTGAAACATGCTTTTTATGATACGAACAATGATTCGGACTGCTGCAAACAGCATTTATTTCACATTGTGAAACACTTCCACACCCAGAACCTCTACAACAATCCCCTCAAGATATTTCTGCTCTGGATTTATATCCGGATTTAACCTATGCACATCCTCGATCCTATGCAAGATGGCATGATAAGCAATTGTCACACCATCTTTCAGCAGCATAGGAATAGGAATCAGCAAAAGAATCGCCAGTAAAATACAAATCCATGTCATTGCTTTTCTTTCTTTTGCATAAACGCTGCCTCTCAAATATGCTTGGTATATTACGATTGTATCAAACTGACGATTCAATCACAAGAAAACATAAAAGGTGTTTGACACTTGTATCTGTATCAAGCATAATATCAATATATGATAACAATAGTCACATTCAAAAAAGAAACTTCTGCATATTCAGCTCAATAAAAGTGATTAAACCAGTGTATAGCAGATGCAGAATACACATTTTTGGAAAAGGGGGATCCCTATGACCACTCCTAATATCTCAATGCAACTTTTTATCAGAAAATGTTATGAATAGAATCATCTGCAGGAGGATACCATATGTTCAGACAAAATGCCCATAGACCATTTACCACAGCAGCGATTTTACTGCTTCTTGCAGTGATTTTTGTCTCCTGTGCCAAAGAAGGTACCGCAGACAGAAAGGAAAGCAACATGTATGCGACCCAGGAACAGACAACCAATGATACAATATCTGAAACAATATCTGATACCCAGAAGCAAACCCAAAATGACTATCAGGAAATCACCCAGGAGCAGGCAAAAAAGCTGATGGATTCTGGTACAAATTGTGTCATTTTGGATGTACGCACCCAGGAGGAATTTGATGCCGGACACATTCCCGGTGCTATTTTAATACCGGATTATGAAATTACAGAAAAGGCCCAGGAGATACTTACAGACAAAGACCAGCTGATTCTTGTTTACTGCAGAAGCGGCAGGCGCAGCAAGGGAGTTGCAGAAGAACTGGCGGCTTTGGGGTATACCAATATTCAGGAGTTTGGAGGGATCTTGACCTGGCCTTATGAAACTGTTTCGGAGTGACATACCAGCAAAAGAGGAACGTTCAATGATATTAAAAACTCCTGCCTCTAATAATATCAGATACCACTAGATACAGGAGCTTTATCTATGCGCATGCAATGTCCTCAAGGCACGTTTACTGTTATTTCTGGAACAAAAAGCTTCAATACATGCTTTTTATGTTTGCCAAAAACAGAACGCTTTTTAATGTTTTTTATTGTATGACGGCAATGATATGATATCTTATGCCTTCTGTTCCAAGCGACACTGATCCATTAATTCCGCAGCCTGCTGCTCATTCAATCCACGCATGAGAAGCAATGATAAAATCGTGGTTTCATCTGTACCCAACTGAAACAAAGAGCTGCACACTTCCTGCAATTCTGTCCGGCGTCCCTGGTCTATTCCCAGCGCTTTCCCCTTTGCCACACCTTCTTCTCTGCTTTCCTGCATCAATGCTTCAAATGCTTCACACATATTGATCTCCCCCTTTTCCTCAAAGTCCGGTAATTTGATCCGCATCAGCTGTTCAAACACATTGGCCAATACTGCAGGCACATGTGTAAACCCATTATCCGGATCCAGGATATATGCTTTCAGTTCAGCTTTCTTTTTATCCAGCTGCGCTGCCTGGAATATCTGTCTTAGTCTAGACTGCAGCAGATGCAGCGTCTGACTGTGCCTTACATCCAATAACGGCAGCCTGGTATCCGGTATGTACTGCAACAATTCCCCTGGCATGTTTGAGGTATCTATGATATCCCGTATGGACAAGGGGTAATTCCAGGGTGCTTCCCCGGTATATACTACCATGGTGATCACAGGCTTTAACTTATGATCTGCTGTCATGCCGGAAAGAAATTCTGCAGAACTGCTGCCTCTTTTTTCTCCAAACTCCTGCACCTGCATACTGTACTGCAGCGCATCATAAAGCATGTTGCGGACAGGCATCCCATAGTTGATCTCTGACTGATTTTCGATTCCTATGATCACATAGGCAGCTTTTTCATCCTCCATCTGGCTGAGGTTTACAAGTTTCAATACATCCCGCTGCCTCTGGATGGAGAAGCTATGGTTTTTGCTATGAATGGATAATTCTTCAGCAGTGTCCATGGGTGTCAGTTTCTGAGGCAGAACTACCTGTCTGCCTTGAAACAATAACAGGTTGCAGATATCTGCAAAATACGCCTCCTGTTTCAGAGCCTCCTTCATTGCCAGATCCACTTGTCCCATGTCTTTGGTACCTCCTATTATACTATCTTCTGTTTCATGAAGCAATAACAGAACAACTGCCCGGCACATTTTCTATTGGTCATAACAGGATTTGTATATGCTGCAGTTATCATTTGTCTGCTTTTATCTTAGCAGAAACCCTATGCCAAAGATAGGGCAGTCCTGTGCCAAGTATTGCCAACTTTTTGCCAACCGCATGCTGTATGTCGGCCTCATTGACATCTAGCAAAATCAACAGTATAATAACCACAATTCTATTGCACAACACTGATGAGTCTGCTGTGCAGACACTTTGTTTGTGCATTACACAAGAGGTACTTACCATGAAAATCACTGCCTTAGTTGAAAATACATCCTCCAGTCCTGCCTATGCTGTGGAGCATGGATTGAGCCTGTATATTGAAACCGCCTCCCATAAGATCCTCTTTGACATGGGACAGTCGGATTTGTTTGCTGAAAATGCCAGGAAGCTTGGAATCGATCTGTCCCAGGCAGACATTGCCATCCTCTCCCATGGTCATTACGATCACGGCGGCGGACTTGGCAAATTTCTGGAGCTGAATCAAAAGGCGCCTGTTTACATAAGCCCCTTTGCATTTGAGCCACACTATAATGGTACAGAAAAATATATTGGTCTGGATCCCGGTCTGCGTGATCATCCAAGACTGATTTTTACAGCAGAGCATACAGTCATCGATCAGGAATTACAATTGTATTCCTGTAACCACCTTACATGCAGATATCCTTCCGCCAGCGCTGGTCTGAATATGATCCAAAACGGCGCCTATGTGCCGGATGATTTTCGGCATGAGCAATATCTGCTGATTGAAGAAAATGACAAGCGCATCCTCATCAGCGGATGTTCCCACAAAGGAATCTTAAATATTGCAGACTGGTTTCAGCCAGATGTACTTGTGGGCGGCTTTCATTTTTCCAAGCTTCCTCTTGATGACACGCTTGCAGCCTATGCCAGACAATTAGACAGCCTGCCCACAGAATACTATACCTGTCACTGTACAGGTACTGAACAGTTTGTTTTTATGAAACAGTCTATGAAGCAGTTGCATTATCTGTCCACGGGCCAGTACATTCATTTAGCGCAGACCACAGACAATTGAAAAACACATTACCGAACGCTTTGTGAAGTGTTTGTCAGAAAATATTTTCACGCAACGTATCATTCATGATACGTTTGCATGCTCTCGCTTCGATAAAAACGCAGCGGTACTAATAAATTTTGTGCCTGTGGCATAAAATTTAAAGTACCGGCGTTTTTAAGAGCCTGCTTAGAAAACATTTTCTGACAAACACTTCACAAAGCTGATGTTACATACAGTTTCACAATTTTCTAAGTGTAAATGATGACCACAAGTGTATATTGATAAAAAGAACCAGGAAAAGCACGTTTATATGCTTCTCCTGGTTCTCTTTACACTATAAAATATTCTGAGTCATTTTTAAGGTCTCTAACAAACTATGCTCTGCAGCTACAGCATTTACTCTGCATCCTCAAATCTCACCCGAATGGAATTTGCATGTGCAGTCAGTGATTCAGACTCTGCAAACTGGATAATATCCTCATGTACAGCCTCTAACGCTTCTCTGGAATAATAAATAATGCTGGATTTCTTCACATAATCATCTACATTCAGCGGTGAGAAGAACTTGGCAGTACCATTGGTAGGCAATACATGGTTAGGTCCTGCAAAATAGTCTCCAAGAGGCTCGGAGCTGTACTCACCCATAAAGATGGCGCCTGCGTTACGGATCTTAGTCATCACTTCAAATGGATTCTGTGTCAAAAGCTCTAAGTGTTCCGGTGCAATTTCGTTGGCAGTGCGGATGGCTTCTTCCATGGAATCTACCACAAGAATGCGTCCGTAATTACCAAGGGACTTTTCCAGGATTTCTCTTCTGGACAATGTCTCCAGGAACTTGTCTACTTCTGCAGATACTTTTTCTGCCAGCTCCATACTGGTGGTTACCAGAATGGCACTTGCCAGTTCATCATGCTCCGCCTGAGACAGCAGGTCTGCTGCTACGTACCGTGGATTGGCTGTCTCGTCAGCCACTACCATGATCTCACTTGGACCGGCAATGCTGTCAATGCTTACGTGTCCATAAACCGCCTTCTTAGCCAGCGCCACATAAATGTTGCCAGGTCCTACGATTTTATTCACCTTTGGAATAGACTCTGTACCAAAAGCCAGCGCTGCAATGGCCTGTGCGCCTCCTGCCTTGTAAACCTCAGTAGCACCTGCCAGGCAGGCAGCAGTCAAAGTCACCGGATTTACCTTACCATCCCTGCCAGGAGGGGTCACCATAACAATACGCTCCACTCCAGCCACCTCAGCAGGAATAATATTCATCAATACAGAAGAAGGATAAGAAGCCTTGCCACCAGGTACATATACACCAACGCTCTCAAGAGGGGTGATCTTCTGACCTAACAAAGTGCCGTCCGGCTTGCTCTCAAACCAGCTCTTCTGCTTCTGCAGCTCGTGGAATGCACGAATATTTTTCAAAGACTTCTTCATGACCTCAACAAGCGCAGGATCCACCTGAGCCATAGCCTCATCAATTTCCTCCTGCGTCACACGGATGTTGGAAGCATTCAGATCAGCCTTATCAAACTCCTTTGTGTAGTAAAAAAGAGCCTCATCCTTTCTCTCTTTCACATCATCTACGATCAACTGCACCTTACCCATATATTCCCCATAATTGTTAGGGTCACGCTTTAACAAATCTGCCAGCAGGTTCTGCTTGCTGGATTCATCCAATTTAATAATTTCCATAGCCCAATTCCTTTCTCACAATCCTATATTCAGATAATTGCGAAACACATTATGGGACGCCTCCTGAAGTATCTGTAAACACATATTTTCATATAAATACTTCTCAAAGCTGATATAAAATATCCTTTCGCAAATATCTAAATCCTTACATCACGGTTCGCCAATTCCAAAACACTGTATTGAACGTATTGGACGCATTGAAACCTATCTGCAGAAAGCTGTTTTTCACAGACATTCCCAAAATCTGATACACAATACAGTTTTGCAATAACCTAAATCTTTATGTACACTCAAATGATACAACGCATCCCGGCAAAAAACAAGTCACTTTCACTACGCAACTGCCAAAGCCTGCTGCATTTTCACCAGGGCGCAAGCATATCCTGCATGAACCAACTTCACTGACGGGCCCTTGCGTGCATCTGTTATCCCTTCTAAATCACACTCTTGAGATTCTCAATGATCTGGTTGATGCGCTGATTCTCCATCTTCATGCTGACCTGGTTAACTACCATACGTGCAGACAGCGGACAGATCTCCTCTAACACCTCTAATCCATTTTCCTTTAAGGTGGTGCCGGTCTCTACGATATCCACGATCACCTCAGACAGTCCTACAATGGGAGCCAGCTCAATAGAACCATTCAGTTTAATGATCTCCACTGTCTGATGCTTGCTATTATAAAAATAATTCTTTGCAATATTCGGATACTTGGTGGCAACCCGGATCATTTCATGATGCTTTAACAGATCAGCAGCCTTTGCAGGACCTGCTACGCACATACGGCACTTGCCAATGCCCAAATCTACCACCTCATACAGGTTGCGGCCTTCTTCCATAATGGTGTCTTTTCCTACCACACCAATGTCTGCTGCACCGTACTCCACATAAGTAGGCACATCCGTAGCTTTTGCCAAAAAGAAACGCAGCTTCAATTCCTCATTGACAAAAATCAGTTTTCTGGAGCTTTCATCCTTCATTTCCTCACAGGTAATTCCTGTCTGCTCCAACATTGCCATTACTTTCTTAGCCAGACGACCCTTTGGCAGGGCAATCGTAATATATCTCATATCTCTACCTCTATTATCTATTCTGCTGTTGTCTGCTCTGCATCTGCAAGACATCCTTTCACAGATGCTTTACAAAGTCTATTACATTTCAAACATCCAATCATCTGCTATTGCTGCATCAACCACATACATGATATGCCTGCATCAGCCATATCTGCCAAGTAGCTGCATAAGCAGCAGTTGTTGTGATTACTGCATAAAGTCGCTTAATTTCACAACGTTGCGCTCTCCATCGTCGCAGCGGATCACCTCAACGGTCTCACCGGTCTCATCAATATATAAGATGCCTCCGATGTAGCTTCTCTTTGCATACGCAATGTAATCCTCAATAGACTTTTCGTAATACTTCTTCATCATCTGCAGACTGGAACCAGTACTTCTAAGCTGTCCTGCCAGCTGAATGGCCAGCTGCTTTTGTTTTCTGTCATACAGGAGGATGGTGCCTACGATGTCTGTGTCGATCTCGATATGCTGACGATTCATAGCTGTCATTAACGTATCCAGCCGGATACCAAAGCCGATACTTGCAGCATCCTTGCCGTACTGGCTGATCAGTTTATCGTAACGACCGCCTGCTGCAATAGGCGCACCTGTGTCATATGTATATGCATTGAAAATAATACCGGTATAATACTGGAAATTGCCTAACATACCCAGATCAAAGGTAATGTATTCCTCCAGTCCATAATGCTGCACGATGGCATACAGTTCCTCTAAGTATGCAATGGCCTGCAGGCATACCGGATTAGCAGTCAGACTCTTGGCTGCCTGGATCTGCTCAATGGTACCAAACAGCTTTGGTAGCTGGATAAATGCTTCCTTGGTCTCCGCAGAAAGCTCCTTTTCGGACAAAAGTTCTTCCAATGCAAAATAGTTCTTGTTGGCGATCAGATCACGTACCTGCTCCTGCTCGTCCTCATCCAGACCGGACTCCTCGATCAGTCCGTTATAAAAACCGATATGGCCTACCTCTACCTGGAAATTTTTCAGTCCGGCTGCAAGCAGACACTCAATGAGCATTGCCAGCATCTCTGCATCTGCATCAGAAGTAGCATCTCCAATCAGCTCTCCGCCGATCTGGGTCATTTCCTTTAACTGTCCCCGGTATCCGGAAGCATTCTGAAATACCTGACCGCAATAAGAAAGGCGGATAGGCATATCCTCGTCCATAAAATATTTAGAGGTACAGCGTGCAATGGATGGGGTAATATCTGGACGCAGTACCAGAGTATTGCCGTCACGGTCTACAAATTTATACATATTTTTGGAAGGGACACTGCCCTTATCCTGATTAAAAATATCAAAAAATTCAAAGGTAGGTGTTTGTATATCACGATACCCGTACAGATGCAGAACCTTATGAATATGGTGAGATACGGCAGACTTTCTGGCATATTCATTGTAGTACAGGTCACGCACACCGTCTGGTGTATGCAGCAGTTTCTTCTTATTCATAGTGGTTCATCCTTTCCTTCAGTCGCTTTAGTTCGCTAATGTGTTACCAAATTAGCAGATAACAATGAGCATTATATGGGATAATGTTCCATTTGTCAATTCTTTTTCCAGTTTCTTTTTGGTCTTTTCAATCCTATTGTTTACTGTTGCTGCCCATCGTGGCGGCTATATCTTCCTCTCTGCTGTCTAAATCTCTTTGCAATGCTTCTAAATAGAGAAGATATACGCCATTTTGCATTTCTACCCTGTATGCAGTATCTATTTCCTCGAAACGGAAGCTCTTTCTGCCACCCTCCAGACTACGGTTCCAGAAATATTGTATATCCCTAAATGGCACATAGTACACTTCATCCCGATGGCTGTAATATAACAGAATAAAGGAAATCCCTCCCTGATCCTCCCATTCCTGCATAAACTGTATCTGATGGGGATGAATGTTCTGCAGAGGGAACGTATCTACAGCAGATTCCTTGGCATCAAAACACACCGGAATTCCCTGTACTGTACCAATGTAATCCACGGTACTTTTCTGTTCAAAGTAAGCCAGCGTAATGTGCCTGCTACTTTTATCAATATTTATGGGTTTGATGGGAGTCGGGATTTTCTGAATGAGAGCCAATTTCTGACTTCGATACCGCTCATTGGTATGATTCACAAAATCCTCCAGGGTAGATCCCCTCAGACCTCTTGAATTCCACGTGGACATCTGTACTCCTTTCTGATGAATTTCCGGATTAGGCAATTGCCTAGAATTTCCAAATGCATACAGGAATGGCCCTAGATGTGCTGTACAGCAGACCATGTCCATACCCTGATCCGGGCAGTTATATATCTTAACGTAAAAAGTGATTACTTTTTTATAATTGATTCATAACCCGAAATGTGTTCTCCCTCCAGGATCTGTATAAACTGCTTTGGCAGAGGCGCCTCTATGACTTTTCCGCTTAAATAGGATAAGTCTCCTTCTATCCAAGGCAGTTCCATTCGATAGGAATGGAGAAGCTGGTGGGTCAGTCCATAGCGTTTCTGATACAGTTTATTTACCCTTTCCCTGCCATACTTGGTGTCTCCTATGAGAGGATGACCGATAGAGGAGAGATGGGCGCGGATTTGGTGGGAGCGGCCTGTAATCAGCAGGACTTTCAGTAATGTGACATACTGATTGCCGGCTATGGGGTCGTATTCTGTTTCAATTGGCTGTGATTGATCCGTGAGCGGTTTTGGAGAAATCTCCACTTGATTGGTCCTCTCGTTTTTGGTGAGATATCCGCTGATCCGCTGTTTTTCTGTGACACAGCCGCTGACCAGACACAGATAATATTTGTGCATGGTACGATCTTTTAACAGCTGTGACATAACCTGCAGCCCGGTCAATGATACTCCTGCCACTATAATACCGCTGGTATTTCTATCCAACCGGTTGCATACGGAGGGGCGGAAAGTCTGCAGTGTCTGAGCCGTAGCATGTCCCTGCTCTAATTCGTGGGCAATGATTTGTTCTACTACAGACACATCTTCCGGGCGGGCCTTCTGGGAAAGGATACCTGCAGGTTTGTTGATAAACATCACATTGGCATCCGCATATAAAATATCCATTGGTGCCAGATGGCATACCTTTTTGGTAACTTCTTGTATACCTTTTTGGTAACTGTCTGTTTTCCCTGCAAATTTACAGTAAGTCTCTTCTGCAAGATAGATTTTCACCACATCTCCCAAAATTAGTTTTTCTGAACCATCTGCTTTTTTATCGTTTAATGTAATATTTTTTTTACGAAGCATCTTATAACAAAAGCTTTTGGGCGCTTCTTTTAAAACTTTGCCCAGAAGTTTATCCAGACGCTGTCCTGCCTCATTGACGCCAACCTGTATTTCACGCATGGTGTTCCCCTCTTTTGATAATGATTGCTGTTATATGGAAATGGCATGAAGCACACCCTCAATTTTCAACAGTTCTTCCGCACAGTCACTTCTGTGTACTGGTTCCAAGTCTTTGATACATAATTGATACTTTTTCAGATTTTTATAGATTTTGAGTTTTGGATACAGCTCATGATTGACCATAATTCCCTTAATGTGGTCTATTGCTTCACCTTCTTTCAGAGTCTCATCTGTGGTATATAAAAATACTCCTGAAGGATGTACATAAGCATAATCAATCAAAAAATTTTTTCCACTGCTTCTGGTCAGCACCAGTTCTGTACTCAAAAGTCCTTCTCCTGCCGCATCCAGAACCTTCTCATATTCCTCTTTTGGCCTGGAATGATACGGCATTGCAGTTAACAGCACTACCGCTTCATTCGCAAAAGGCAGTGCTGATACAATAGCGATTACTGTCATCAAATTCTTTCTGGAATGGGTTGCAAAGTATCCGATGAGCAGTAGTATCACAATGCCAGCAAGTAAAAGCAGACATTTTAACAGCTGTATTTTTTTCCGATATGCAAGATATCCGTAATCTCCTTTGCTTCTTTTCATATTATGTCCTTTTCTGCATTTCATTGTATTTTAAAATTGTCTGTATCACTGATTTTGTTTCTGTTCCATAAATGCTTTTATTCTATGAAAGCAGCATCTCCGTAAAGTCATTGATATATCCTTGGGACAACTGTACTTTTCGCTCAACATCTGTAGAACTGAACGCATCCTCCACTGCAATCACCTGCATTCCTGCATTTCTGCCAGCCATAATTCCTGCAGGTACATCTTCAAATACCAGGCAATCCTCTGGTGCCGTGTGCAGCCTGTCTGCCACGTAAAGGTAAATATCCGGTGACGGTTTTCCAGCGGCTACCTGACAGCTGGTAGCAACCACTTGAAAATAATCAGCAATGTGCAATGCTTCCAGCACAGCCTCTGCCAGTTCACGTGAATTGCTGGTTGCAATTCCCATCCGCATGTCCTGCTGCCTGCATTGCTGCAGAAACTCCATCACGCCATTCTTCAAAGGTACTTCTTCAGTATATTTACGGTAGGTCATCCGATTCCAGCAGTCCTTGATCTCTTCAATGCTCTCTGGGATCTGAAACCGATCCTTAAAATAGCAGGCTGTTTCCGTAAAGCTCATCCCCTCAATGCTAGGCTGTAAATCCGGCGGCAGCTCATATCCATATCCAGCCAGATATTCAATATCGATGCTGGTCCAGATCCACATAGAATCTACCAGAGTACCATCCAGATCAAATATGATGGCCTTTTTATCCCTTAACAGTTCTTTTACGTTTTGCATATAACCTCTGTTTTCCTGTTTTAGCGCAAAATCATGTCTATGTACCCAATGATTTTCCCCACAAATTTTGCCATATGACTTTATATTATAACACCCACAATCCTAACATTCAAGCATGCACTTTAAAAAATCCTGTTATTACAAAAAAACAGGCAAAACCATTCCGTTCCCTTTTGAAGCACCTTTTTCCAACATTCTATTGTAATAAACAAAATATAAGGCAGTTAAACTACTGATAGCTTAACTGCCCAAAAAAGCACACTATAGTCCAGTCTCCTTACGCAAAGACTGCAGCTCATCCTCAGTCAAAGGCCTGTATTCACCCGGTTTCAATGATTCATCCAGACACAGTGACCCCATGGTCAGCCGTTTCAGATAAATCACAGTAACACCCTCTGCCGCAAACATCCGCTTTACCTGATGGAACTTTCCCTCCTGAATGGTCAGTTTTGCACTGCACTCTGTCAATATTTCCAGCCGTCCAGGCATCGTCAAAGTTCCATCCTCCAATACCACACCTTCTGCAAAATGTGCCACAGCCTCTGCAGGAATTGGCAAATCTGTTTCTGCATAATAAGTCTTGTCCACATGCTTTTTGGGGGACAGAAGCTTATGTGTCAAATTTCCGTCATTGGTCACCAACAGCAGCCCTTCTGTATCAATATCCAATCGTCCCACCGGATACAAATCCTTCCGGCTGCGTTCTTCAATCAGCTCCACCACTGTCCGGTAATGGGCATCCTTGGCTGCTGAAACCACTCCTGCCGGCTTGTTCAGCATATAATACTCCAACTGTACATACCCAATCCGCCTGCCATCGGTCTCAATCACATCCTGCGCTGTATCTACCTTACAATCTGCACTTTTGACACAAGCACCGTTTACGGTTACCTGTCCTTTGCGGATTTTCTCTTTTACCTGTGTACGTGTTCCCACACCCATATCCGCCAGAAACTTATCCAGTCGCATTTTTCCCATAACTCACCTGCTGATTCTATATTATCTCTCACACCCTGTTTGCGTATCCTCTGGGTTTTTACTGAAGCAAGCGTCTCTCCTGCATAAAATAATTTTCCTGCAGCATCGTTCCATAATCTTCAATCCTGCTCAGCTACTTGTGAAAACGCTCTGCTTATTGCCATCTCCATCCAGCCAGATATTTATTCTTCAAGGATGTACCATTTCCCTTCGCCCATCCAAGGGGATACTTATCCACACAGACCAGCTGCCATCCCTTCAAAGGCTTGTCAGTCAGATCCTCTGCCTCAATGGTCTCCCCTTTCAGATACCGGATCACCCTTTCATCCGATACCGGCAGCTGCACGCAATGTGCATATTCATCGGCCCGCAAAGCCATAGCAAGGGCCTGACTTGGTTCAAAGCGGCCCTTCCGATATTCCCCAAGAAGCAGGCCGCTGCGCAGAATTCGCAAGCCTTTTAAATCCGGCACATCACATGGAAGATATAATACGTTTTCCCCACGCAGTGTCACTTTAGACAAATCAATGTCCATTTTCACATCCTGCAGGAAACGGTGCAGATCTTCCATAGCTGCTATTTCCTTAGATGGCTTACAGCTTTTTGCAAAGACATTCTGCTGTTTTCCGGAATGTTTTTTCCCCGTTTCCATTCCCAGGGTTCCATTGCCCATGCCCGTATCCATCTGCAAGAACGTATCATCTGCCTTTTTGCCTGTCCCTTTTTGCAGCAAAGCCAGAAAATGTCCTTCTCCCTGCATCTTGTGGGGGAAAATCCTGACGCATTTACGCAGTTCCTCATCACCGCCTTCAACTGCATCCGGTCTGCCTGGGCAGAAGCCTTCATATCCTTCTATCGGCAGGATCTGCAGTTCCGGGCAAATGCTGCGCATATACATCACTGTTCCCTCATCCTCTCCCGGATTAAAGGTACAGGTAGAATACAACAGCATTCCTCCCGGTTTTAACATCTGCAGCGCATAGGTCACAATCTCCCTCTGCAGCTTCTCATAAAATCCGGTTCCATTCTGTACCCAGCTTTTGATCACTGCCGGCTCCTTACGAAACATCCCTTCGCCAGAGCATGGTGCATCAATTAAAATCTTATCAAAATACGCTCTGAACTGTCCTGCCATCTTGTGAGGGCTTTCACTCATAATAATAGCATTGGTGGTCCCAAACAGCTCTAAATTTTTTAGCAGCGCCTTAGCTCTGGAATTACTGATGTCATTGCTTACCAGCAACCCAGTGCCATTCAATTTTGCCGCAAGCTCTGTACTCTTACCTCCTGGAGCTGCACAAATATCCAGAACCTTATCTCCTGGTTCTATAGGCAGGCGGTTAGCTGGCGTCATGGCACTTGGCTCCTGGAGATAATACATGCCTGCAAAATAGTAAGGGTGCTTTCCTGGTTTTACATCCCCCTGATAAAAATATCCATTGTCAATCCAAGGAATCTGTTCTGTCTCATAAGGACTGATGGCAGCAAACTCATCTTTGCTGACCTTCATACGATTCAGACGCAGTCCATAAATACGCTTCTCCTGAAAGCTGTCCATATATTCTGTATATTCTTCACCTAATAATTCCTGCATCTGGGCAAGAAACGCTGCGGGTAATTCCATAAACTCTCCTTTGCACAGGTCAACCATTAATTGGCAGACTCTAAAATCGCCTCTAACTTTCTGTTAAACTCCTGCATCTGTGATATATTACCAGAGTTATAAATTACAAAGAACTCATTCTGCAGCTGCATTACCTGTTCCTGATTGCCTCTGCTGTACAGACTGCTAATCTGATTCATAATCACCTGTACCAGATTGGCTTTTTTACGGAACAGTTCATGTGCTTCCATGATTTCTGTACGGATTGCTGCCATTTCATTATCCAGGGCCAGACAGGTTTCTGCAGAAGCAGTTAATCTGTCCCTGATTTCATAGGGTATATTCTCATTATATTTATATTGCAGAGAATGTTCAATAACTGCCCAAAAATTCATAGCCATTGTGCGGATCTGAATCTCTACCGGCAGGATTTTTCGCTCAAAACCAGTCTCTACTGTATACTGGATAATCAGATGGTAGCTGCGATAACCGCTTTCTTTTGGTGCAGCAACGTAATCCACTTCACTGCTCACCGGCATATCATACCTGCCTTTAATGTAATCAGATACTTTATAAATATCTTCTACAAACCGGCAGGTAATACGGATTCCTGCAATATCTTCCAATACCGAAGGTGCCATTTCTACCGCAATCTGCTTTTTTTGCGCTTTGTTCATAATACTGTGAATGGACTTCACACGTCCCTCCACATTTTCGATTGGACAATAAATCCCACGCTCGTCATACTCTTTCTGTACATGACGAAACTTTACCATTAATTCATCTACAGCCTGTTGATATGGGCTTAATATTTCATTCCACTTTTGCAGTTCCATAAAATCCCTCTTTTCTATTATCTGCAGAAGCATTTTGCGCTTCCCCTATTATTTTTACTTCCTTTTATGCCCCCGCAGACGCAGCAGCCTTTTGCCCCAAAGGCATGACATCAAAACACACATACCATTCCCCGTACCTGTGCGCATTCTCCACCATGCCTTACTCCGAACAAAAGCCTGCCTGTGCCTGCTTATAATTCAATGCCTAATAAATTATTATATCATACTATATCTTTATCTGCAATGTATAAAATACATTTTTTTGCAGCTATTTGCAGGATGTCTCCGTATTTTTTTTAGTTGTCACTCTTTATTTCCTGCGATTTTCATACATTATAAATTTGCAATGGTACTTGATCACATTACTCTGGATTCCTGCGGATTTGGATGGACATCTGTTTTTGCTGCAGATATTTTAGGATCCAATAAGGATTGACGCTTAATTCCTCATAATGATCTGTCTGCAAATACAATCCCAGATGCAGATGCACAGCAAAATTCCCGGTCGTTCCCTCTATTTCACTGTAACCAGTATCTCCCATCCAACCAAGTAACTCTCCCGGACTGACGGTTTTTCCTTCCTCCAGACCTGGAGCATAACCATACAAATGTGCGTAGTATACATATGCCCCGGAATCTGTTCGGACTCCCACCCGCCAGCCTCCCAATGGAAGCCAGCCCATCCGCTCAACAATACCGGCACTGACGGACACCACTGGATACACACCGGAAGGATAGACTCCGTCTGCATACTGGGAAGTCAGTGCCCGGCCGCTCATAATATCACAGCCTTCATGAAACCGCGCTCCTCCATATTCTCTGGGCTCCAGCCAGGAATTGTCATAGGATACCGGTGCCAGATATTCATCTGTCTTTTCTGCTACAGGAAAATATTCCAGGCCAGTAAGTAACGTATTGTATGCATTGGCAATCTTGCGAAAATCAGGTTCTGACCATCTTATCATTTGTTCCTTCCAGTCCGCAAACTGATCTTTCTGTTTTTCCATGGCAGAAGCTCCCGGTAAATGATATCCATAATGAATCATCCATACTGCTGCCGCCTCTCCTATGGTTACATTATGTTCCAGTGCAGTGGCTTCAATCACAGAAAGTCCATTTTCCCCAAAATCCATAGCCCGAAACTGCTCCTGCTCAATAAGAGCAGCATCCAGATATACAAGCCAGGCGCCATCCTGCAGTGAAGCGGCGTATTTTGCCGATAAAAACAGCAGAAGCAGCAGAAACAGGCCATACAGAAAAAGTGACAGCAGGTAAGAATGCCCCTGCTGTCCATATGGTTTTTCCAAAACAGATTTCTTTCTTCTGCCTAAATGATGATGCAAATCATACCACCGTTGCTGTCATTTACAATTTTCTTCATGGTATCCTGCAGCTTCATCTGGCACTCATCCGTCATTTGTGAAATTTTGGCACTAATGCCATCATCCACGATCTGCTCAATGGATTTTCCAAAAATATTGGTATCCCATACCCCCTCAGGCCCTGTCTTGGACGTATCGGCAATATAATCAATTAAATCCATAGCCTGCTGCTCACTGCCTACAATAGGTGCAATTTCTGTCTCTATATAACTCTTAATCAGATGGATAGACGGTGCTGTAGCTTTCATTTTCACACCGTACTTATTGCCATGGCGCACGATTTTAGGTGCATCCAGGGAAATCTCCCCTCTGGAGGGCAGTACCACCCCATAACCCTTGGCATCTACAGATTGTAACGCAGCAGACATCTTTGCATATTCACTTCTGCTGGCAGCCAGCTCTACAAAAGTACGCAGCAATTCATACTCACTGCTGATATCCAATCCTGCATACTCAGAAATTACCTGGTAATAATAGGATGGCTTTGCAAGAAGCTGTATGGACACACTGCCGCAT
Organism: Lachnospiraceae bacterium; assembly: GCA_045127535.1. GTDB lineage: Bacteria > Bacillota > Clostridia > Lachnospirales > Lachnospiraceae > UBA2942. The sequence continues at coordinate 84,998 of JBGVQN010000025.1, forward strand.
GACATATTCCGGTTCAGTAATCGTGCTTCCTCTAAAAATATCGGCAGCTCTGTTTTTCCAAGCTTACCTGCATCCCGCATCCAGGTAATATTCTGCAAAAGATTCTGAGCCAGTTCAATAGTGCCGGCTTTCATCCAGTGTGTTTCCGGCAAAAGCTCCATCCACTTGGGAATGTGTATCTGCAGTTCTGTTACCGGAAATTCTTCCAGCACAGCCTCCAAAATATCTTCAATATCCTCTCTGGTCAGCTGCTGACAGTTGATTGGCAGTACGGTAATATCATATTTTTCCGACATTTCCTGAGCCAGAGCCAGTGCCTCTGCTCCCCCAGGATTTCTGGAATTTAACAGAATCACAAAAGGCTTATTAAGGCTTTTTAACTCCTGTACAGTCTTTTCCTCTGCAGGCACATATGCACTTCTGTCAAGGTCTCCCAGACTGCCGTCAGAAGTTACCAGAATGCCAATGGTACTATGGTCTGTAATAACCTTTCTGGTACCGATTTCTGCTGCCTGGGTAAAGGGAATTTCATAATCAAACCATGGGGTCTTTACGAGCCTCTCATTGCCGTCCTCTGTATGACCTAATGCACCATCTATCATATATCCCACACAATCAATCATACGGGCTTTTATCTGCAGTCCGTCTTTTAAAGTAATGACTGCTGCATTTTTAGGAATAAACTTGGGTTCCGTAGTAGTGATGGTTTTGCCCCCTGCTGATTGAGGCAGTTCATCCCGGGCCTGTTCCCTGCTATGTACATCTTCCATTTCAGGCAATACCAGAAGCTCCATAAACTGTTTGATAAAAGTGGATTTTCCAGTACGTACCGGTCCCACAACTCCAATATAGATTTCACCGCCCGTTCTGGCCGATATATCCTGATATACATGAAAATTATCCATAAATACCCCTTCCGTAACCATTGCTACTTAAACTATATGCAGAAAGCAGGTAAAATATGAACAACAAAAATATTTCAATAAATACATCTCACAAAATCAGGTCTTCCTAGAAAATCCCCTTTTCATGCACATGATATCATTAGGCAATTGCAAAACTGTATTTACAGTCTCATTACTTTTTTGTCTGTACAGAAGACCGCAATGCAGACAAAAACTCCTTCACCTGTTCGGCCGTTTTTTCCAGACTGCAATTATTATATATCACACGATCCGCCAGTGCGAAATATGCTTCTTCTGCTGGCTGCCGTTTCATAATATCCTCTGCTCGCTCTGCAGAATAACCTCTGGTGTCCATAATCCGTTGTCTGCGCACCTCCCAGGGAACAGACACATACCAGATCGCATCACACAACTCCGTCAGGCCACCCTGTGCAAGTATGGCAGCCTCCAGTATCAGGAGATCATGTTCACCTGACTGACGTACCTCACTGATTTCATTGGCAATGGCCTCTTTGATATATGGATGGGTACAGGCATTCAGCTGCAACGTGGCTTCTTCTGTCCCAAAAGCCGCTGCAGCCAGGCTGCCCCTGTGAATTTCACCTGTCTCATCCAGAATATCTGTTCCAAAGACTTCCAGTATTCTCTGATACGTCATGCCGCCTTTTTTCATAAGACGTCTGCCAACAGCGTCTGCTTCTATTAGATAAGCACCATATTGCTTCTGTAAAAGCTGCATTACTGTAGACTTTCCGGCTCCTACCCCACCTGTCAGACCAATGACCAACATATTTTTCTCCATTCTTTTTTTCAGGCAGTTTATTTTGTTTCAAACCAGCTGCTGCCAGCTTCAAGGCTGACTTCCAGCACTACTGCCAGATCTGCTGCTCCCTGCATCTCTTCCCGTAAAATCTGCTCTACCTGTTCTTTCTCCTCGATTAAAGTTTCCACCAAAAGTTCGTCGTGCACCTGGAGAATGATTCGGGATTTCAGATTTTCCTTACGCAGTCTTCTGTCTACCCGATTCATGGCAATTTTCATAATATCTGCTGCCGTTCCCTGAATGGGAGAATTCATAGCCACTCTTTCCCCAAAAGAACGCTGCATAAAATTCGTAGATTTCAACTCTGGAATCGGTCTGCGGCGTCCAAACAACGTAGTAACATAGCCAGATTCCCTGCCCTGGTCTACTGCATTGTCCAAAAATTCCTTTACTTTCGGATAGGTCTGGAAGTACTGCTCAATATAAGCCACAGCCTCTTTTCTGGTGATGCTTAAATCTTCACTCAAGCCAAAGGCACTGATACCATACACGATACCAAAATTAACTGCCTTGGCATTCCGTCGAAGAAGTGGTGTCACTTCTTCTAATGGCACATGAAATACCTGGGAAGCTGTAATGGCATGAATATCCTGTGCTGTCTTGTATGCTGCAATCAAGTTTTCATCCCCTGACATATGGGCCAGTACACGCAGCTCAATCTGGGAATAATCTGCATCAAGGAATATATATCCCTCTTTTGGTACAAATACCTTTCTGATTTCCCTTCCAAGCTCCATACGGACAGGAATATTCTGCAGATTCGGCTCTGTACTGCTGATACGGCCTGTTGCTGTAATGGTCTGGTTAAAGGTTCCGTGAATCCTGCCATCCTCTCTGATACAGGCGGCCAGGCCGTCTGCATAGGTGGATTTTAACTTGGTCAGCTGTCTGTATTCCAGGATCTTTGCCACTACCGGGTACTCCGGTGCCAGCTTTTCCAGTACATCTGCTGCAGTAGAATAACCGCTCTTAGTCTTTTTTGCATGGGGCAGCTGCATTTTTCCAAACAAAATCTCTCCTAACTGCTTGGGAGAATTGATATTAAATTCTGTGCCGGTGAGCATATAGATTTCCTTTTCCAGGGTTTCAATCCCATCCTGCAGCCGAGTGCCATATGCAGTCAGTTCTTCTTTTTTGACCAGAATGCCTTCCTGCTCCATATGATACAGACTGTAAACCAGTGGAAGCTCAATTTCACGATACAGCGTATACATTTCACTTTCCTGCAGCTGCTTTTCCAGTATCTCCCCTGCGTTTACGGCAGCCAGTGCAGGATAGCAGACTGCTTTTAAAGCAGCATCTGCAGAAGTATCCAGCATCAGAGCCAGATCCGCCTTGCCAATCAGTTCACTGTAAGAAGGGTATTTTTTATGCAGCCAGTTTTCACTGACCACATCATAAGGATATGCTGACAACAAAGGATTTAACAGATATGCCATAATACCTGTGTCCTCCAGATGCGCTTCCGTTTCCAGCTGCAGCCATGGCAGAGCTGCTTTTACATCCATAAAATACAGCACAGTCTCCGCTGCCAGTTCCCGTACCCAGTCAAGCAATGTATCTTCTGTCATCATGAAAAACTTCCGCAGAAAATATGCTTCACCACCAAAAGCCAGTGCTACACCCAAAAACTCCTGGCCGGATACTGCCAGATAGACACCTGCTTTCTTCTGCTTTTTTGCCTTTGCTATGATTTCTCCTGCCTGAATATAATCATCTATCATAAAAAGTGCTTCCGGAGCAGTTTCTTCCTCCTGTCCCCAACCGTTTTCCAGCTCCGCTTTCAGAGATTTAAATTCCAGCTCGGTAAAGACTTTTTTGCTCTCCTCTATATTCAAATTTAATTTCATGGATTCCAAGGACAAATCCCCAACAGGAATGTCACATTTGATAGTTGCCAGAGTCTCGCTCAGTCTGGCTGCTGCCTCTCCAGTCACCTCTGTGTCACTTGTCTTTGTCAGATAGGCAATGGGCGAACGCTTTAGATCCAGTTTTTCTTTCCAGTATTTCTTTAATTCCTTTTCTTTTTCTGATGTCAAATCCTCCAAAGCCTGATACAGCTTGTCTATTGTGCCATACTCCTGTATGAGCTTGATTGCCGTCTGCTCTCCAATACCTGGCACACCTTTGATATTATCAGAAGGATCACCCATCAGTCCTTTCAAAGAAGCAATGCTCTCTGGCTTTACTCCATACTCTGCTTCCACCAGAGCTGGTGTCAGGTTAAAAGCATGGTCTGCCACGGTTATGGTATTTTTATCAATTTTATATTTCTGATAAAGGGCATCTGTTTTGTCCGCAGAGTTGTGAAGCATCCATACGTTGGTCTGCTCAGTCACCAGCTGCAGATAGTCTCTGTCCTTGGTCATAATGCGCACTGGAAGCTGATTCTCAAACTTTTTGGCCACTGTTCCACAAAAATCATCTGCTTCATAGTGCTCATCCATCAACTGACAGATACCCATGCGGTTTAAAACCTCCTGACACAGGACAAACTGCTGCTTAAGAGGCTCCATAGTCTCACTGCGGTTGGCTTTATACTCCGGGTACATTTCCCGGCGGAAAGTATCTCTGGTCAAATCCCAAGCCACTGCCAGATAATCGGGTTTCTGTTCCTTACAAATCTTTAACAAGGCACGCATAAATCCAAAAATACCATTGGTATAAGTGCCTGTAGATGTCATCATAATTTTATGAAAATACTTTTCCTTCTCTTCCATGGTCTTTGCATACATAATTTCTCTGGGCAGATTCCCGAAAAACTGTGTAGACAACAGACTGGAGCCATCAATTAAAAGCAAATATTTTTGTTCCATATTTTTGTTTCCCTCATTTCCGTGCAGCCTGACGCATGTCTGATTTGCAGCTGTATATAAATCTAATTTATTGTTGCGCGTTGTTCCTATATAGATCAGATTTGCCAGTTTTACATGACTCATACCTCATATTCAGATCAAAGCCATAAACTCAACTGAATTCCAATACACAAAACAATCCCTACCACTGCCAACGTGGTCATTACATACCGCCGCAGCAGATTCCGTTCATGATACTGCACCTGAAGCTCTGTCTGCTTTAGCTCCTGCTCCAAAGCTCCAAGCAGATCGTAACTATCTAAAGTGTCATTGTCAAGACCAGTAAGTCCTACATATACCATATAGCAAATTTCCAGTTCTTCTCTGCACTCCTGACAGCTGCGGACATGCTCCAGAAATCCCCTTTTTTCTCCCGGAGAAAGGGTGCGCTGGATAAATGGTTCGATCAATTCTTCCGTTTCCCTGCAAGTCATCCTATCACCCTCCTGTCTGTTGACTTAACCTTTTTCCATTGCAAAGCAGGTTTCAAGCCCCAACAGGTTATATTCTACAAAAATTCCTGGAAAAGTTCAATATACCCACTCATTCATCCGTTGTCTGGAAGGTAATATTTTTTCCATCCGATATGGCAATTATTGTTCCACTTTGATCTGTACGATATATTTCCACACCGGCAGCCTGCAGCTTTTCCATTGTCTCATCATGGGGATGGCCATAGGAATTATCGGAACCGCAGGAAATTACGCAATATTGTGGAGAAACCGTTTGGAGAAATTCAGTTGTGGTCGATGTACTGCTGCCATGGTGACTGACTTTATATACATCTGCTGATATGTCTATTCCACTTTGCAGCACATCTTCTTCTGAATCAGATTCTGCATCTCCCATAAACAGAAAACTGTTGCTTCCATGCTGCAGACGAATGCCAATAGAACGATTATTCTCATCCTTATATTCTTCATTTGGAGCAATTATTGTAAAAACAGCATCTCCAAGGGTGTATGTATTTCCAATTTCCGGCATGACCAGACTATAATTTTTATAAGCAGCAGCCTTTACCACATCTTCATATGTGCGCGTATCCTTTTGTGACTCTCCCATAAAAACAGTTCCACAATCAAACTTTGTGAGAATTACATCCATGCCGCCGATATGATCTGAATCCCCATGTGTTCCTATCACATAATCCAGGGTAATTTCTGTTCCTACTCCCTGTTCCAAAAGGTATTTCCAGACTATTGAACCCATATCATTCTCTCCAGCATCAATCAACATTGCATGACTGCCACAGATCACCAGCGTACTATCTCCCTGACCAACATCAATATAATGCACCTCCATGCCTGAGCGTACCTGTGAAGTTACTGTCTGCTCCTGTACTATCTCAGACAGCATCTGCTGTAAATCAACAAGCTGATTTTCCAGCTTAGGCAGCTGGCTGCAAATCAGAAGTATAACAGCCAGCTGCAGGTAACGAGTCCACTTACGCCAATACTTGTTAGATTTTTTTCCCATAATATCATCCTTCCTTTTTCTTCTGTTTTATACCTACTGCTCCTACTCATGACAATAGAAAGTTTGTAAAGTGCACTTTCTGTTGTTTCTCCTGCTTTTACTTTGAAAATACATTATCCAAAATAAAAGAATTGTCTGGAGCTTTCCTTTTATAAAAAGAAAACGCTTGAAATTTTGTTTTTATACAAAATTCCAAGCGCTCGCCCCTGCCAAGGAATGCCGGCGGCGGGACTTGAACCCGCACGTGCGTGAACACAACAGATTTTGAGTCTGCCTCGTCTGCCATTCCGACACGCCGGCAACACAATCAGCTTCCTTAAGCCGAAAATTAGTATAGCATAGTGAGAAATAAATGTCAACTTTTTTTTCAAATTTACTAAAATACACTAAAATACAACACGAAATGCAACACAAATAAATAAAACCTCTTGAAAATCAAGAGGTTTCACAGAGCGCGAGACGGGACTCGAACCCGCGGCCCCGACCTTGGCAAGGTCGTGCTCCACCAACTGAGCCACTCGCGCACAATCGGGGTGACAGGATTCGAACCTGCGGCCTCCTGGTCCCAAACCAGGCGCTCTAGCCAAGCTGAGCCACACCCCGTTTTTGAATTTACAAAAGTGTACCTTCAAAACTACATACAGTCAATATACCTTTTACATCCATTCCCTTCTTTTAAAACCGGACCTCTGGTCCAGCCCTCGACCGATTAGTAACGGTCAGCTCCACATGTTGCCATGCTTCCACCTCCGCCCTATCTA
>JBGVQN010000026.1:0-5647 GCA_045127535.1 Lachnospiraceae bacterium
ATCTATGTAAATATCAATGCCAGCTTCACCAGGTACAATGTAGAGGATATGGAGGCAATCTATGCCTTTGCAAAGAGCCGGAACATCAAAATAAGAGCTGCAACCTATATGTTCCCACCAGTGCGCAATGCCAGGGAGGGAATAGTGGATGAGGTGGTACGCTTTACCTCAAAGGAAGCAGGTCGGGCAATGGTAAAAGCTGAACTGTATGGAATGACTGAGGCAGAAACTTCATTCCGTTTAAAGGCACTTCATGCAGGGCGGAATGATTTCATGTGTGAAGATGAGGACTGCACCCGTACCCCCGATGAGAAGATGGGCTGTATGGCAGGCAGATCTTCTTTCTGGATCACATGGGACGGCCGCATGACACCTTGCGGTATGATGAATCAACCGATGGGCAGACCCTTTGAGACCGGCTTTCCAGAGGCATGGAAGACCATCTGTGAGGAGACTGATCAGATCTTGCTTCCACCAGCCTGCAAGGACTGTAAGAAGCGATTTGCCTGCATGATATGCGGTGCATTGAGTATTGCAGAAGGGCATGGGGATTCTACAAAGAAACCGGAATATCTCTGCAAACAGACGGAAGTGTTCCTGGACGAGATGGAACAGGAGTACCAGAGACGGGCAGGGAAACAAGAGTGAGATTTTATAAGGGAGACAATTCGTAAAGGAGTTGTCTCCCTTTTATTTTTCATAAATCCTGTTGACTTTCCCCTTACGGCAAGGTTTATACTGTATTACAACAGATCTGTATCCCTGATTGTTGGCTGTAGATTTATGATACCAGGAGGATAAAAGATGCTATCGATTGGAGAATTTTCAAATATATGTAAGGTGTCCACAAAAACCCTGCGCTACTACGCAGAAATCGGGCTGCTGACTTCCAGCGAAGTCAATCCCGAAAACGGGTACCGCTATTATGCCATTGAGCAGTTAGAAACCATGCTGCTGATTAACCGTCTGAAAGCATATTCCTTTTCTCTGGAGGAGATCAGGGCGATCCTTCTCTCAGACACAGCGCAGGACGACCAGTTTTATCTGGCACTGCTTCACAAGAAAAAAGAGCTTGAAAAGCAGGTACTGCATGCCACACAGATTTTAGAACAGTTAGAGGGGGACATTTCCACTGTAAAACAGGGAAAATCCATTATGGCCTACATGGAGGATATTGATGTACAGCTGGTAGATGTCCCCCGGATGTATCTGCTGTCCGTCCGGAAAATGGTACAGATGGAAGAATATCCTGGAGCATATGCAGACTGCTTTGGCCGGCTGTTCAAAAAAATTGCAGTTGACAAGCTGACCATGGCTGGAGCGCCTATGGTGCTGTTTCATGGTGCAGAGTACACCCCTGCCGGTCTGGATACAGAGTTTGCCATCCCGGTGCAGGAGTATGCCACAGGCACAAGGGATTTCTGTCCGGGGTTGTGCTTAAAAACAGTTGTGCGGGGAGCCTATACAGAGCTTGCCTCAGTCTACACCAGGCAGCAGGAATGGGCCAAAAAGGAAGGATATAAGTGCAGCAATACACCGTTTGAAGTCTATGTCACAGACCCGTCCCAGACAGCAGAGGAAACCGATTATATTACAGAGGTATACTATCCTGTGAAAAAATGCCCATCCAGATCCTGAGGGAAAGGATGTACCAGGAGACAGGTCTCAGAAGAGGCGAAAAGGATCAGAAAGGAACACAAAATGGAATACAAAATAGAACAAGAGAACATCACAAAATTGGAAAGCATCATCCGCAAAGACTACTCCAACATTGCAGGCATGGTGATGTTAAAAGATGGCAAAACCGTTTATGAAAACTATCTAAACGGCTGCACAGCTGACAGCCGCTTTCATCTGTTTTCTGTTACAAAAAGCATTATGTCCATCCTCATAGGAATTGCCATAGACAAAGGCCATATCAAAAGCGTTCATCAGAAACTGGCAGATTTTTTCCCGGAGCATGCAGCGGAAAACCAGAACCTCCACCAGGTTACCCTGAAAAACCTCCTGACCATGACAGTGCCCTACAAATATGTGTTTCCGCCTTATAAAAAATATTTTATGAGCCAGGACTGGGTGAAATTTTCCCTGGATTTAGTCGGCAGGGGCGGGCAGTGCGATAAATTCCGCTATGCGCCTCTGATTGGACCGGACATTCTGTCCGGCATTCTGGTAGAAGTCACTGGCCAGTCTGTGCTGGATTTTGCTACAGAAAACCTGTTTGCACCCCTTGGCATTGCCGTTGCAGGCAATATCGTCTTTCACAGCAAGGAGGAGCAGCTTGCATTCAATCAGTCCACCAACATAAGCGGTTGGGCAGCAGACCCCCAGGGAGTCAATGCCGCAGCCTGGGGACTGACACTTTCTCCTGTGGATATGGCCAAAATCGGACAACTGTACCTGAATGGCGGTGTCTGGTACGGAAACCCTATTGTATCTGAGAAATGGATTACAGAAAGTACATCAGAACAGGTTTTGTGGAAACAGCGCAATCAGCCCTACGGATATTTATGGTGGCCTGCAGGAGGAAAGGAGAAAGGATATGCTGCTATGGGGGATGGCGGCAATATCATCTATGTGAGTCCGGAAAAGAATCTGGTGGTATCCATAGCCTCTTTGTTTATACCAAGACCAAAGGACAGAATCACTTTGATCAAAGAGTATGTGGAACCGATATTTGCGTAGAATATGATATGCGTGACAGTGAGCAGTTGCATCGGCTTTCATCAGTGCAGCTGCTCACTGTTTGCGTTTTGTTTTTTAAAAAAAGGAATAAAATATGTAAAAATAATAAAAACGATTGAAAAAATCGCGTGTGCATGCTAAAATGAAACTCGTGGAGGTAGAAAGTATGGAGAGTATTATACGATTGGCTTCATTAAAAATTTCTAACATTAAAAATGTTAGGGAAGGTCACATGAGTATGCCAAATTCCTATCGAAAGCAGTTAACCTATAAAAATTCGGAAATATTGGGGTTGTATGGACAAAATGGTTCTGGAAAAACTGCAGTCATTGATGCTCTGCATTATTTACAAAAGATTATGATTGGCAGTTCTCTTGAAGAAGAGCTTGCCGATTATATTGATGCTAGCTCTGAGAAAGCAGAAATCTATGCCGATTTCAATATATTTTCCCGAGAAGTAATCTATGAGGCGAGTTATAAACTGGTATTGCATAGATGTGATAAAGGTGCAGAAATTCTGCGTGAGACATTAAGCTGTGCTGTGAATGAGGGGAATGTCAGAAGCAATAAAACTGTGTTTATGGACTACCAGCGTTCAGACAGAGATGCAATCTTTACTCCCAAAAAGCGACTGGAAGAGGTTGTAGATGCCAACAAAGAAAACAGGACAGATTTAATTGTGGCCAGAAAGCTGGCTGAGAAAAGCAACTGTTCTTATATTTTCGGGGAAAGCAGCAGAGAAATATTTGTACAGAAGTATAACAATGAGTTTAAACATTGTTCCGAAGTCATAAAGGCATTATTCAAATTTGCGTTAAAAGATTTGTTTGTAATACGTAATGCACATTCCGGTTTGATTTCGGCCAATTTCTTATTACCTATGGCATTTCGAATCGAGCAAAATGAAATTGGTATGAAAGGAGATTTTGCAATTCCATTAACGGAACCGGTTGTTCTGGAGGAAGGGAAAAAGAATATTCTAAATACCATTGTGGAACAAATCAACATGGTTTTATTTACAATTATTCCAGGAATGAAGATAGATGTGTATGATTATGGCATGCAGCTGATGGACTCAGGGGAGACTGGGCACAGAGTGGAGCTGATTTCTGTAAGGGAAAACATGCCCCCAATTCCCATTCGAATGGAATCAGAAGGAATCATCAAAATTATCTCTATATTAAATGCATTAATTCAGGCATTTGGAAACCCATCTATTTGTCTTGCAATAGATGAATTGGATGCCGGTATTTTTGAGTATATGCTGGGTGAATTGCTTGATATTTTTCACAAAAGTGCAAAGGGGCAGATGATATTTACCTCCCATAACCTGCGCGCATTGGAAATGCTGGATAAAGATAGTATCATGTTTTCAACAACCAATCCGGATAAACGATATATTCGGATGAAAAATGTAAAGTCTTCCAATAATCTCAGAGATATGTATATCAGAGTGATTACTCTGGGAGGACAGGAAGAAGTGATTTATGAGGAAACAGACAGCTTGAAGATTGCGCGGGCATTTAGAAAGGCAGGAAGAATAGTACAGCATGAATGAAAAGAAAGTCGTTGCATTCATAGTGGAGGGGCCAAGTGATGAAGCTGCTCTGGGGTCTATTATGAAAGAATACTTTTCTAGTGACGAGGTGCAATTTGTGGTTGTACATGGGGATATTACATTAAAGGATTATGTCTCAATTGATAGTATTCTTAAAAAAATTAACGAGCAGATTGGATGTGTAAGAAAGAAATACAGATATTCTTTGGAAGATTTTAAAAAAGTGATTCATATTGCAGATACAGATGGAGTATACATTTCAGAATCGGATGTGCATGCTGCTGATACAGAAAAGGTGAAATATTACGAAGATCATATTGAAGCAGGAAATGTAGCTGCAATTATAGAAAGGAATAAGCGTAAAAAGGATATTTTGTATAAACTCAGAAAAACCGGAAAAATAAATGGTATACCATATAGAATATATTTCAATTCCTGTAATTTGGAGCATGTGTTGTACGGTGAGCTGAGAGATTTTTCAGATGAAGAGAAACAAATATTATCGGATGATTTCGCAGATCAGTATGACGGAAAAGTAGATGAGTTTATAGATTTTATATCAATGCCGGACGTTGCAGTAGTGGGTTCGTATCAGAAAACATGGGACTATATTGAAAAAGATAAAAATCTCAAAAAACAGAAAGAAAATGCACATAATTCCCACAAAAAATGTACAGTTTCCGTCTGATAAGTGCTTGTGGATTCTGTATGCCTATGGTATACTATAAAATTGTGTAAACGTGGATTTATATATCTGATTGAATATCCCATCACCGTTTCACCACACTATAAAACATCAACTACAACATCCGTCATATGTCACCACCTTCAGGAGTCGATTTCATTTACGGTCAGTAAGCACCGTTGCGTCCTTCCTGAAGCGAGAGCGTGTTTTGCGTGCAATGCATCCTCCCTGGGACATACCGTCCGCGGAGCCACTTATTTGGAGGAAAATATGCCATTTGAAGCAGAAATTAAGAAACGTAGAACTTTTGCCATTATTTCCCACCCTGATGCCGGTAAAACCACATTAACAGAAAAATTCCTGCTTTACGGCGGCGCCATCAACCAGGCCGGTTCCGTAAAGGCCAGAAAAGCTGCCAAGCATGCCGTTTCCGACTGGATGGAAATCGAAAAGCAGAGAGGTATTTCCGTAACCTCCTCCGTTATGCAGTTCCACTATGACGGATACTGTATCAACATTCTGGACACACCGGGACATCAGGACTTCTCCGAGGATACCTACCGTACCCTGATGGCAGCAGACTCTGCGGTCATGGTAATCGATGCCTCCAAGGGTGTTGAGGCGCAGACCATTAAGCTGTTTAAGGTTTGTACCATGCGCCACATTCCGATTTTTACTTTTATCAACAAGATGGACAGAGAGGCCAATGACCCATTTGA
>JBGVQN010000027.1:0-40602 GCA_045127535.1 Lachnospiraceae bacterium
ATTCAGTTCAGTAAATTGAAAATGTTCCGTAAACAGGCTGGTTTTACCCAGGAAGAAATTGCAGAAAAACTGGGCGTGTCCCGACAGGCAGTTGCAAAGTGGGAGCGTGGGGAAACTCTGCCTGATATTGAAAGCTGTCTGAAGCTTGCGGATTTGTATGAAACAACCATTGATATTCTTGTGAGAAAAATGGGCGAGGAAGAAGACTCAGGAAATGGGCAGCACATTTTCGGCTGTTCCAGAATGAACAGCAAGGGACAGATCACCCTGCCTGCAAAGTGTCGTGAGGTATTTCAGCTGAATCCAGGAGACAATATTCTGATTCTTGGTGATGAGAAAAAGGGGATTGCTCTTGTGAAACTGGGAAGTGTCACAGATGGTATGGATCGTATGGTGGATCAGTTTACAAAGCATGAAGATGAGGAGTAGAAGAATATGATTGCTGTTGAAGCAAAAAAACTGACGAAAAAATATAAGACAAAAATGGCAGTGGATGGAATTAATTTTACAGTAGAGGAAGGGGAGCTTTTTGCACTCCTTGGTGTAAATGGTGCAGGTAAGACAACTACCATAAGAATGCTTTCCTGCCTGTCTGCTGCCACTTCGGGAGAGGCTTTTATTAATGGGCACAGTTGTAAAGACGATCCTACAGCTGTCAAAGCAGAAATCGGCATTTCTCCCCAGGATACAGCGGTTGCGGAGAATCTTACCGTGCGGGAAAATCTGGAATTTATTGCAAAAGTTTATGGATTCGATAAGGATAAGGTGAAGTACCGTACGGAGGAGATGATTGCACTTTTTAACATGTCTGAGGTAGAAAACAGCCGTGCAAAGACCCTTTCAGGAGGCTGGAAACGAAAGCTGTCTATAGCCATGGCACTGATCAGTGAGCCAAAAGTGTTGTTTCTGGATGAACCCACACTGGGGCTGGATGTGCTTGCCCGCCGTGAACTGTGGAGTGCCATTGAAGGACTGAAGGGAAAAATTACTATAATTCTTACCACACATTATATGGAAGAAGCGGAGCAGTTATCTGACAGAATTGCAATTATGATGGATGGAAAAATTGCTGCCCTGGGCACGCTTTCAGATTTAGAGCAGCTGACTGGTAAAACAGGGCTTGAAAATGCCTTTGTTGAGATCGCAGAAAGGAATGGTAAATGTCATGCATAAGATAAAAGCCTTTGCTTTAAGAAACTGCAAGGAGATCCTGCGTGATCCTTTAAGCTATATTTTTTGTCTGGGATTCCCACTGGTCATGCTTGTGGTTATGACATTGGTCAATGAAAGCATTCCTGCGGAAGCAGGGATGACAATTTTCAGAATAGATTTTCTCGGGGGCGGTATTGCCGTATTCGGCCAGACCTTTATTATGCTGTTTACTGCCATTACTGTGGCAAAAGACCGCAGTGGTGCATTTCTGGTGAGAATGTATGCAACACCTATGAAATCATCAGATTTTGTTGCAGGATATATGCTGCCTATGCTTTTGATTTCTGTGGTGCAGAGTGTGATCACTTATACAGCTTCCTATATCATATCACTGATTACAGGGGTAACCATCCATCCTCTTGGAATGCTGTTTTCCGTGGCTGCATTGATTCCATCTGCAGTGATGTTTATAGGATTTGGACTCCTGTTTGGAACATTGTGCAACGAAAAAGCGGCTCCCGGACTTTGTTCTATTATTATTTCTCTTGGCTCTTTTTTGGGTGCAATCTGGTTTGATGCAGAGAGTACAGGAGGTGTTCTTCTTACAATTTGTAAGTGCCTGCCATTCTATTACTGCACAAAAACTGCAAGAACCTCTATGGCTCTTGATTTCGGCTTTGAACAGTTCTGGCTGCCTATGATCGTGGTGTCAGTCTGTGCAGTACTCATTGCCATAGGTTCTTCTGTAGTGTTCAGAGGAAAAATGAAAGCTGATCTGGCATAAAATGAGTGCAGTAACAGCATTGAGAACAAAATAAAATATGGGGAAATCACCTTTTTGTAAAATATGTAAGATATTTATGAATTATGAGAAGATGTTTGCATTCATGGCAGAAATCCAATATAATGGTTTCAGAATAGGATGTATTGGCTGCAGCGTATCTGTTTTTGATATGAAAGGGAACAGAAATAGAAGATAAAATCAGAATCATAAAAGAAAGGGGAACAGCTATGAATGAAGTGAAGATTGCCACACCCCATATTGTGGTGAAGGAGCAGGGATTTGCAGAAGGTGTGTTAATGCCGGGGGATCCTCTGCGGTCTAAGTTTATTGCAGAGAATTTTCTGGAACAGGCGGTACTGGTGAACAATGTGCGGGGGGTGCAGGGTTACACTGGTATTTATAAGGGAAAGCCTGTGTCTGTTATGGCCTCTGGGATGGGAGTGCCTTCTATGGGAATTTATTCATATGAGCTATTCCAGATGTTTGGCGTGGAGCGGATTATCCGTATTGGCTCTGCGGGGGCTATTTCTGATCGGGTGCAGGTAAGGGATATTGTAGCAGGAATGTCTTCCTATACCAATTCCAACTTTGGCAGTCAGTTTGGACTGCAGATGCAGCTGGCTCCCTGCTGTTCTTATACCCTTTTGGAAAAGGCGGTAGAGGCTGCAAAGGCTATGGGACAGAAGCTGGTACCGGGGCCTTTGTATTGTTCAGATATCTTTTATGACGGATCAGGGGTGCTGCCAAAGCTTGGTGCCCTTGGGGTGCTGGCTGTGGAGATGGAGTCTGCAGCGTTGTATCTCAATGCAGCAAAGGCTGGAAAGGATGCCCTGTGTCTGTGTACCATTTCTGATAATGCACTTACAGGAGAAGGATTATCGGCAGAAGAAAGACAGACATCCTTTACGGCTATGATGAAGATCGCACTGGAGATAGTGTAAAAAGCCAGCTTTCCAGTTCATTTTATCATTCAGATATAAATGCTCCTGCATATGTGTTTTACAAAAGCGCGTAAGCCTATAAATAATATCAAAAGAGAGGATTTATACAGATGCTTCGATTAAGACCATATAAGAAATGTGATGCGCAAACCATTGCTTCCTGGATTCAGGGAGAGAAGAGTTTTTACCAGTGGAGTGCCGGTATGCTGGGTGCCTATCCCTTTTCCGGGGAACGGCTGCAGGCCCATTATGAAAGCATGGAAGAAAGTGACTCCTTCTGGACAATGGTAGCATTTGATGAGGATGGGCCCGTAGGACAGCTGATCATGCGTTTTCTCTCAGAAGATAAGGATGAGCTGCGCTTTGGATTTATTATTGTGGATGCAACCAAAAGAGGCAGGGGGTACGGCAAGAAGATGCTGCAGCTGGCCCTGCAGTATGCATTTGAAAGTGTAAAGGTATCTAGAGTATCTCTGGGGGTATTTGCCAATAACCCTTCTGCATATCATTGCTATTGTAGTGTAGGTTTTCAGGAACTTCCTGGAAGGGAGGTATATACCATTCAGGGAGAACCATGGGAATGCATTATGATGGAGGCGGAAAAAACGCCGATGCAGGAAAAGGGTGGACTGTCAGCAGAAGAAAGCCAGTATTGACAGAAAAATCAGTTTCGCAATTGCCTAAAAGGGAAGATAAGAGAAAGGAAACTTTCGATTATCTTCCCTTTTCTGCATTGAGACATATTTGTCGAATGTTGGAAAAATATGGAAATCATTTTACAAGAAATTCACTGGACGAAGAAAGAAAGTCAGTGTATAATAAAATTGTTGTGAATTTTCGAAAAAACAGGATATATTTTTTTTTTCACACTTTGATGTTACAAAAGATATTTTTTTGGAATACAAAAGAAATACCGGAATTTATATAAATAACTGTTTTGTAGACATTTTGTTTAATAATTTCGGGATTTTTTTATGTCTATAGTATGTTTTGTCGAAAAACATTTGTGTGTATTGGTGAAATGGGTGCAAAATCAGAGGAAAAATAGGTAAGAATGAATATTGAAAAAGAATTTGTTTTGTATTATTCTGCAAAAAGTGATTAAATTAGGCCTTTCGAAGGGCACATCTAAAAAATAGTGTACCTGTCATATTGAATAGCACAGCATACCTTGCATTTATTGATATAGAATTATAAAAAGCTTTATAGAATAAGTTCCTTCAGGCTGGCAGTATAGAGTTTTCGGTGTTGGAGCATAAGGTTGTATGGAATGATCCGAAAACGTTTTATGTAATAAGCCTGTGATTCCAGTTTCAAAATTTTTTTGTTTATGGGGCAATTGTGAGAGACAGCCAAGCGCTCGAAAAAGTTTCGTAAGCAGCAGTCTGCCTGTGTCTTTACAGGAGAATATCCAATTGCTTAACATAATTTATCAGGTAATTGTGAAACCCTTATCTGGAGATACAAAATCATAAATGGCACATGTATATGATGCCTGCAATTTGTGGTTTAGAATGTCCGGATAATAGCTTGCAGTTGCCTAGACACAATTTGTAAAGGAAAGGAAAAAGCGATGAAGAAAAGATCGTTTATTGGTCTGCTGGTGTTATGCTGCATGATAAGCACGTGGCAGATTCCCTGTATTGCACAGGCGGCACAATCAAACATACTGGTAGTCATAGACCCTGGCCACACAGCATATTATAATGCAGGCTGTGTCAGCGGATACTATGAAGGCAACTGGGCTATGAAGCAGTCTGAATATGACAAAGCTGCCCTGGAGGCTTATGGGTTTGATGTGATCCTGACCAGGGATGCCAATGGTAACCCGGGATTATATGAAAGAGGGCAGGTTGCAGTAAAGAACAGTGCAGGTTATTCTGCAGTGGTATTTATGAGTAATCACACCAATGCATATGGAAGTTATAATCCGGATGCCAGCGGTGTGTCTGCCATTACCAGTCAGTATCTCTCATCTTCCAATACTGCCCTGATTAGCTGTGTGCTGAATGCAGTAGCAGCGGAAATGAATAAGACCACTGGAAATACAACGGTAAAAGGAATTGAAACCAGACTGTTAGATGGCGGCGCAGACTGGTACGGTGTGATCAGAGGTTCTGTTTCCGGCAGTACATCAGCAGCACAGGCAGCAGCAGGACCGGTACAATATTCTTTTATTCTGGAACATGGATTCCATACCAATGTAAATGAGTGTACATATTTATCCAACGATGTCAACTTAAAGGCTTTGGCAGAGGCAAAGGCAAAAGCTTTTGCAGAGTTCTTTGGACTGACTTCCAGCAGTACAAGCAGTACTGTAGTAACGGAAATCCAGAACTGGAATGCCACTGTATCTGTAGCGGAAGACGATCCTCTGAATATGCGTTCTGCTCCAAATTCTGATTCCAGCAATGTGGTTATGAAGTTAGGCAATGGCAATCGAGTTTTAGTACTTGGTGAATCGGTTAACCAAAAATGGGGAGACCTGTGGTTCTACGTCCAGGCAGGCAGTCAGAAGGGGTTTGTCCATTCTACTTATCTGGTGCCGGATTCCATATTAGGAGCAGCTACTTCTAAGTCTTTTACAGGTGTGTATGCGGATCAGGGAAGCACTGCCCTGCAGGCATGGCCTGAATTAGGACCAGGCAACAGAGTGGTGGTGTACGCCAAGGAAGGTAACTGGTATCGGGTGCAGATTGCTGGAAAGTATGTAGGCTATGTCCTGGCATCTGAACTGGTACTGGATTGATTTTTTTACCATAATAGTCCCCTGGAACAATTTCTGCATATCTGACAGCAGAAAGTTCGTAAACCATCCTGTCTGTTATGCATGACAATGGAAAGTTGGCAGAGCGTATGTTCTGCTGAATAGATACAATTGGATAAAAGATGCGGCTGCGCCGGAGTGTCAAGGTTTTTGGACGAAGATGCTCTGGCGCAGTTTTGATTTCGTGGTTTTGGGACTTGCAAACCTGGTTATTTCTGCTATAATAAGAGCAGCACGTTGTAGCGTTGAAGCGTCAAAGCGATAAAGTAAAAGCTGTTCATGGAAGAAAGAAGAGTGTTGGGACAGCAGAATGGAGGAATTATGAAATTTTTTATTGATACAGCCAATGTAGAGGATATCAAAAAGGCCAATGATATGGGGATTATCTGTGGTGTTACCACCAATCCTTCCCTGATCGCCAAGGAAGGAAGAGATTTTGCAGAGGTCATTGCAGAGATCGCTTCTATTGTAGATGGACCCATCAGCGGAGAAGTGAAGGCCACTACATTGGATGCAGAGGGGATGATTGCAGAAGGCAGAGCCATTGCAGCCATTCATCCCAATATGGTAGTGAAGGTCCCTATGACACCAGAAGGATTAAAGGCAGTGAAGGTATTGTCCAAAGAAGGAATTGCTACCAATGTTACATTGATTTTCTCGGCGAATCAGGCACTGCTGGCAGCCAGAGCAGGAGCAACCTATGTGTCTCCTTTTATTGGCAGACTGGATGACATTTCCCAGCCGGGTATGGATCTGGTGAGAACCATTGCAGAGATGTTCCAGATGTATGATGATATTGACACAGAAATCATTGCAGCATCTGTACGCAACCCAATTCATGTAACAGAGTGTGCCCTGGCAGGTGCTGACATTGCTACAGTGCCTTATAAGGTACTGGATCAGATGATCCGCCACCCCCTGACAGATCAAGGCATTGCCAAATTTCAGGCAGATTATAAAGCAGTATTTGGAGAAGCATAAGAAAAATAGAGAATGAAGTAAAAAGGATTTTAAGAAAGTATAAAGTGGTGTTGCTATTTTGAGGGGATTTTATTATAATAATTCTGTATCATGTAGCAGACTGTCTGTACGGCTGCAAAAGGCCTGTGAGAAAGTTCCACAGGCAATTTTTCCGGCAAAGGGCAGTGATTTTGTACAGCATACTGCAAAATCCTTGTATAGAATGAGCTTATGACAAATGAGTGGAATGGAGAAGGTTAACATGGATAATTTGACACTTGCAAAATATGCAAATGAAGTGCGCAAGGGCATCGTGACAAGTGTACACAGCGCAAAGGCCGGTCATCCGGGCGGCTCTCTTTCAGCAGCAGATATTTTTACTTTTTTGTATTTTGAAGAAATGCATGTAGATGCAGCCAATCCAAAGGCAGAGGACAGAGACCGTTTTGTACTGTCTAAGGGCCATACAGCACCAGGCTTGTATGCTACATTGGCACAGAAAGGTTTTTTCCCAAAAGAGGATTTGACCACGCTGCGTAAGCTAGGCTCTTATCTGCAGGGACATCCGGATATGAAGCACATTCCAGGTGTGGATATGTCCAGCGGTTCTCTGGGTCAGGGTATTTCTGCGGCTGCAGGTATGGCTCTGGGTGCTAAGTTACAGAATAAAGAGTTCAGAGTATATACCCTTCTTGGCGATGGTGAGATTCAGGAAGGTCAGGTCTGGGAGGCAGCTATGCTTGCTGGACACAGAAAGTTAGACAACCTGTGTGTGGTTGTAGATAACAATGATCTGCAGATCGATGGACATGTAGGGGATGTATGTTCTCCATATCCAATTGATGAGAAGTTTGCAGCATTTAACTTCCATGTAATCAATATAGATGCACATGATTTTGACGCCATCCGCAGTGCCTTTGCAGAAGCACGTGCCACCAAGGGCAAGCCAACTGCAATCATTGCTCACAGTGTAAAGGGCAAGGGTGTATCCTTTATGGAGGGCAATGGAGATTGGCATGGCAAGGCTCCAAATGATGCAGAGTATGCCATCGCTATGGAGGATTTAGAGGCCATTGGCAAAGAATTAGAGAAGGCAGGTGAGCAGTAATGGCAGATGTGAAGAAGATTGCAACCAGAGAAAGCTACGGTAAGGCTCTGGTAGAATTAGGCGCAGAATATCCAAACCTCTATGTCCTGGATGCTGACCTTGCAGCAGCTACCAAGACTGGTATGTTTAAGAAGGCTTATCCGGAACGCCATATTGACTGTGGTATTGCTGAGGCCAATATGATGGGTGTAGCAGCAGGTCTGTCCACTACCGGCATTATTCCATTTGCAAGCTCTTTTGCAATGTTTGCAGCAGGCAGAGCTTTTGAACAGATTCGCAATACCATTGGATATCCTCACCTGAATGTAAAGATCGGCGCTACTCATGCAGGTGTCAGCGTTGGTGAGGATGGTGCTACCCATCAGTGTAATGAAGATATCGCCCTGATGCGTACCATTCCTGGTATGGTGGTAATGTGTCCTGCAGATGACATTGAGGCTAAGGCTGCAGTACGTGCAGCAGTGGAGTACTATGGTCCCGTATACATCCGTTTCGGACGTGCAGCATGCAGAGTGATCAATGACAGACCGGATTACAAGTTTGAGATTGGTAAGGGTTCTGTATTAAGAGAGGGTACTGATGTGACCATCGTGGCTACCGGTATCTGTGTAGACAGTTCCTTGGAAGCAGCAGAGCAGCTGGCAGCAGAGGGGATCAGCGCAGAGGTGATCAATATCTGCACCATTAAGCCTCTGGATGCAGAGCTGATCGTTGCAAGTGCAAAGAAGACCGGCAAGGTGGTAACGGTTGAGGAACATTCTGTCATTGGCGGTCTGGGCAGTGCAGTATGTGATGCACTGTGCGAAAGCTATCCGGTACCAGTCAAGAAGGTTGGTATGCAGGATATGTACGGCGAGTCTGCATCTGCAGCAGAGCTGATCCATAAGTATGGATTGGATGCTGAGGGCGTGTATAACGCAGTGAAGGCGTTTTTATAAGATTTGAGGCATTTGCAAAACGTTGCTACGAACGCTTTGTGAAGTGCCTGTAAAAAATATTTTCACGCAGGCGCGCTCTCGCTTCGGTAAAAACGCAGCGGTACTAATAAATTTTGTGCCTGCAGCACAAAATTTAAAGTGCCGGCATTTTTAAGAGCCTGCTAAGAAAATATGTTTTACAGACACTTCACAAAGCTGATACAGCTATGGTGTTGCAATTGTTTATGATAAGATTTGAGTAAAATGTGATGAGGAACCAGTGCGATGGGAGTTGCACTGGTTCTTTTTTTGAAAGACAGTTTGTATATAAAAGAGACTGCGAACATATTATGGTTTCGCAGTCTCTTTTGAAAATATAAGTGAAATATGTTTGGGGTTTATTGGGACAGTCGGTACTTTGTGACCCGTCCCCGTCCCACTTGGGTAATCAGTCCTTTGCTTAACAGGTGTTTCATCAGCCGTCCGCTGGTAGACTGGCTCAGTCCCAGGATAGAGGCAATACTGCTTCGGGACATAGTGCCATTTTCCTGCAGTAGCTGCAGGACTGCCTTTTCTTCCGGGTATTGGGTGGTGGAAGCGGAGGCTGCTGAAACGATTGGAGAAACGGCAGTGTCTGTGTTCTGGTTGGGCAGGATGATTTTAAAGGCATTGCTGGTGGTCTGTATTTCCGGGGTATGTCTGCTTTGCGCATAAGCCTTCATGATTTTCTGCAGGCCGGTTCCATAAGCCTCGATCAATTCCAGACGGTAAAACAGGTTGGCCAGCCTGGGGTTGCGGCATACAGACAGTCCAAGTGTGACATCCTCCAGAGTGACACCGGCAAGCAGACCGCCAATGGAGATGAATTCAATGCGGTCATGGTAGATCCTGATATTGGTGCTGGCGCTGAATGCGTAATCACGATGGATCAGAGCATTTAAAAGGGCTTCCCGGATGGCAACTTCCGGATAATCTCTGGTATCAATGCGATACAGCCCTTCAAAGGTTGCCTGGGTCTGGTTGCGAAAATCGATGTATTCATAGGCTTCATTCAGCTGCTGCAAAAGTGAGCCTGTAAATTCACGGCGGTCTTTGAATACATTGGAGTCAGTGCCTTCAAAAACTGCTATTTTGATGGTATGGGTGCATTGTTCAGATAAAAGCAGCGCTAAATTGGTATAGATCCCATCGGAATTGATCAGACCCAAAGTCTTTTTCTGTAATTCAGCAAAAGCAATGCCTCGTTTTGCGAATTCATTGTCTGTTGCCTGAAAAGTAAGTGTCTGGTTGAGGGAACGGAGCGCTTCAAAACTGTCACCGTCTGTTTCTTTGATCATATGGCGGATGGCAGTATCTGTGGAAGGCACAGCAGAGGTACCCTGTCGGACATAGACACCCTCGGGGCGTAATCCCTTTTTGGAAAGATAGTAAGGACGATTGCTGCCGCGCTGGATATGGATCGCAATTACCTGCTTTCCATCTGCTTCTATAACATCATAGTGCAGGAACATGGTGATGTCTGGTTTGATGTTGTCCCGTACCATGTTGGTAATCTGCAGCATGGTGTGGTCTGGATCGCTGATGCCTGTGACTGTGCCCTGATCGTTTACACCAATGTATAGAGTGCCTCCTTCGCAGTTGGCAAAGGCAATGATTTCTTTTTTGATGTCCTCTGTGACTTGTTCTTTTAATTCAACGGTTTCACTTTCTGTAAATTGCAAATGAATCACCTCCAGAGAGATTGTTGCTTGTCATTCTATTATTATTCTACTCATTCTGTTCATTCTTGTCAATTAATTTTGAACAGAATGAACAGAATGAGTAGAAAAATGAACAGAATGAAAAGAATTGTGTATATGGGACGATGCTTTGAATCAAAACAGGAGTTCTGTTCTGTGACCAGAAACTGGTGATAGAACAGAACTCCTTATTGATAGCGATGAGATGTTTGCAAAGTGTGATTGTGGTTGTTCATGGTAAAAATCAGAGTTTTTGCAGGAAATCTACCAAAGCAGTATACTGTGCAACATCCAGCTTTGCGGCGGAATTGAGTAATAAAAGCTGCTTTTCGTCCAGCTGCACCATGTTACTGTTATCTTCCAAAAAGAATTGGGAGATGGTAATACCAAATGCATCACATAGCTTGGTGAGCGAAGGGATAGTAGGGAGCATATTTTTACGGTACCAGGAAGAAATGGTAGAAAAAAAAGAGATTGTGGAGGAATCCGTGCTTGGATTGCTAGAATGTTTTACTAAAAAGAAAACAGAATTGACTTTCAGGAGTTTGACATTTTACTTCACCTTTGTAATCAATGGGGAGGCGTACACCATAGCATTCCGCAAGGGGAATTCCCCAGCTGCAAATTCTGCCGGTGGGCTCGTTCATAAATGCCATAATCTGACCGTTGCCGCTGTTTGCCTCAGTTCCACCTACATCGTCTAATTTTCCCTGGATACTGTCCAGCAGGCCACAAATGGTTTCACAATCCTGTCCCGAAATTAGACTCTGTTTTTGCCAGAAATCCCAATACCTAATGCTCTCATAATTCTTGATGTGTAAAAACTTATGTGCAGGGATTGTAACAAAATAAGTCTTTACATCCTGTGTTGATGCTGTCATATTAGCTCCTTCCGTTTCTAAAAGATAACAGTCCAAGGGTTTGATGATGGTACGAAGTATCACGGGTTTGGGATGTTGGCGATATTCCCTGGGGGTCATACCGTAGGCTTCCTTGAATGCACGTGTAAATGAATCCGTTTTTGGAAATGTTTCAGCTGGCTCTTAGCTGGTCGGGAGGCGTTATGTGCAGCATGGATTATGAGCGTCTGGATGCATTTTTGACGGCCTATAGAAATGCGTATGGAGCAGTGTCTGTGGATTGGACGAAGCTGTATGGAATTGGCTTTAGCTGGCTGGATTGGCTGGAATACAATGTGAAAAGAGCTTTGGACATAGAATGCAGGGATGAGGAGGAGCGGCAGCTTGGATTGAGGCAGGTGCATGAGACTGTGGAGCGGATCGTGTATTATGAGTCGGTCAGAGATGAGCTGTTAAGGCATTTACCGGTTATGGGTAAATAAAATTGATGTTGTTAACACATGCATGTTGCTGGTATTCGGATAGGAGACTGACGGTTGTGCGATACTAAGGGCATCTTTTGATGAAGGCTATTTTTTTACTTAACAAGTATTTACTTTTGTGCTAATTCTGTATATGATATTAGCATGAAAGGAATGATTCTATGAACCAATTTGAAAAGCTGGATCAATTGATTTATGATCGCGGAGGTACCGTACAGACATTTGAGGTGGTAGAAGCCGGGATTAGTAAACCTGCTTTTTATGCTTATGTGAAAGAAAAGGGCTTAGAACAGGTGTCTCACGGTATTTATGTATCTCCAGATGCCTGGACAGATGATATGCACTTACTGCATCTTCGGTGCAGACAGGCAGTATATTCTCATGAAACAGCATTGTTTTTTCATGACTTGACTGACAGGGAGCCGCTGCATTTTACAATTACTGTTAAAACCGGATATAATCCGTCCAAATTACAGAGGGATAGAATTCAGGTTTATACTGTAAAAAAAGAACTGCATGAAGTAGGATTGACGGCTGCAAAAACATCTTTTGGCAATGAGGTGCCGGTGTATGATATGGAACGGACGATTTGTGATTTGATCCGCAGTCGGAGCCGTATTGAAATCCAGACGCTTCAGAATGCTTTGAAGCAATATGTGCAACGGAAAGATAAAAATTTGCGTGTGTTGATGGAATACGCAGCTCTGTTTCATGTGGAAAAAATCCTAAGGGGATATTTGGAGGTGCTTCTCTAATGATAAAAACATCAAAGCAGTTGAAGGATCTGATTCGAAATCTGTCCAGGAAAAAATCTGCGGATGCTCAAATATTGATGCGAAATTATATGATGGAACGTTTCCTGGAACGTATTTCTCTTTCTGAATACAGGGACAAATTTATTTTAAAAGGTGGAATGCTGGTAGCTGCTATGGTGGGGATTGATGCTCGTGCTACAATGGATTTAGATGCTACTATCAAAGGAATGAATGTAAGTTTGGCAGATGTGGAAGCTATGATAACAGACATCATATTAGTTCCTCTGGAAGATGGTGTTGTGTTTCGGGTGAAAAGAATTTCGGAAATTATGGAAGAAGCTGAATATCCAGGGGTACGAGCCAGTATGGAATCTTTGTTTGACGGAGTGATTACACCGTTGAAAATAGATATTTCTACTGGAGATGTTATTACACCAAGAGAGGTTCGATATAGCTTTAAACTGATGCTGGAGGAACGTTCTATAGAAATGTGGGCATATAATCTGGAGACAGTGCTGGCAGAAAAATTGGAAACGATTATTAGTCGGAATGTACTCAATACACGTATGAGAAATTTTTATGATATTTATATTTTGCAGCAAATTTATAAAGAATCTTTGTCTGCGGTGGTTTTGCATGATGCGCTTGTTGCAACTTCCTGCAAGCGTGGGACATGGGAGAGTTTCGAGAATATGGGAGGGGTATTTGATGTCCGCTTTTTGCGTGAAACTATCAAGATTTCTGTCCATATGAATAAATGCTTAGAATCAATAATGTCCCATCTCTTTGGTTGCTTTCAAACAATCAAAGAGATGGGACATTATTATTAAGTCAATATTGTTTCAGTCTGCGTCAATCTAACGATTCACTTCTTAGGCATTATACCCATCCGGATTCTTCTTCTGCCAGTTCCAGGAATCTGCACACATTTCTTCGATATCATACTGTGCTGTCCAGCCAAGCTCTGCTGCAGCCTTGTCGCACTTAGAGTAGCAGGTGGCAATATCACCTGGACGGCGTGCTTTGATCTCATATGGCAGCTCTCTGCCGCAGGCCTTTTCGAAAGCATGAAGTACATCCATAACGCTGTAACCCTTGCCGGTACCCAGGTTATAAATGCTTACACCCTCTTTATCAGCCAGCTTGCGGATCGCCTTTACGTGGCCCTTTGCCAGGTCTACTACATGGATGTAGTCACGTACACCGGTTCCGTCTGGTGTGTCGTAATCGTTACCAAAAACACCTAAGCAGGCACGCTTGCCGATGGCAACCTGTGCTATGTAAGGAAGCAGGTTGTTTGGGATGCCCTTAGGATCTTCCCCGATCAGACCGCTTTTATGTGCGCCGATTGGATTAAAGTAACGCAGGAGAATAACGTTCCATTCCGGATCAGAAGTGTGAATGTCGGTGAGTACCTGCTCTAACATAGACTTGGTCCATCCATAAGGATTGGTAGGAGAACCCTTTGGGCAGTCCTCTGTAATCGGGATCTGTGCAGGGTCGCCGTAAACAGTAGCAGAGGAACTGAAAATAATGTTCTTGACACCATGATTTCTCATTTCGTCGCAGAGGATCAGAGTACCGGTGATATTGTTATAGTAATACGCAATTGGTTTTGCAACAGATTCACCTACTGCTTTTAAGCCTGCAAAGTGAATGACAGCATCAATCTGCTCTTTATCAAAAATTTCTTTTACACCAGCACGGTCTAACATGTCGGTCTGGTAAAAGGTTACCTTTTTGCCGGTGATTTCCTCCACTCGGTCTAAGGCCTTTGCACTGGAGTTGTAAAGGTTGTCCATTACCACTACCTCGTAGCCTTCATTTAATAATTCCACACATGTGTGGCTGCCGATATATCCGGCGCCACCGGTTACAAGAATTTTCATAAAAACCTCCATTCTGACGTATCCGGGAAATAAGGTTCCTGGGATACAGTATGTAGAGTCTGCCGGGCAAGCCCGGCGGGTGATACAATCTTTTGAAAGGGAGAATGTAAAAGAACCCAGAGAAAGCAATGATTAATTCTGCCACCGTCCGGAAGAGCCACAGGGCAGTGCCAGTCTGTTGGAGGATACCGGCAGTCCCAGCTCGTCTGCGGAAACAGTACCTCCAAAGCGTGTCACCATCTCTGTACCTAATAAATAGGAAAGGACAGATGGTGCAAATCCTGTGGTATAGGAATTGATCAGGAAAAACAGAGGCTTGTCTGACATAATCTGCATACAAAGCTGTACCAGCGGATGAAGGGCATCTTCCACCTTCCAGATCTCTCCTTTTGGTCCCCTGCCGTAAGATGGTGGGTCCATAATGATGGCATCATACGTTTTTCCACGACGGATCTCCCGCTCTACAAACTTCTGGCAGTCATCTACGATCCAGCGGATCGGTGCATCTTCCAGACCGGAAGCTTTGGCATTTTCCTTGGCCCAGCCTACCATACCCTTGGAAGCATCTACGTGGGTAACGGAAGCGCCTGCTCTGGCTGCGGCCAGGGTAGCCCCTCCTGTATATGCAAACAGGTTCAGTACTCGGATGGGTCTGTCAGCCTCTCTGATCAGCCTGGAAAACCAGTCCCAATTAGCTGCCTGCTCCGGGAACAGGCCGGTATGCTTGAAATTAAAAGGCTTTAAACGGAACGTCAGTTCCAGAGGCTCGTAAGAAATTTCCCACTGCTCCGGTAAATCAAAAAACTCCCATTCGCCGCCGCCTTTGCTGCTGCGGTGATAGTGTCCGTTGCACTTTTTCCAGCCTTTATGCTGCTTTTTTGTATTCCAGATCACCTGAGGGTCTGGACGAATGAGCAGGTAGTCGCCCCACCGCTCTAGCTTTTCTCCCCCTGAGGTATCTATTACTTCATAATCACGCCATTGATCTGCCTGCCACATAGCAATCCTCCGTTTCCAAGCGCCACGCGAATCTTCTATTTTGTATCATACCTATCTGCCGGACTATCTTTGCAGATGTTTATTAACAGATGGTGACTATATTATATCTATTTTTGTGTATTCTTGCAACAGAAGAATGGATAGAAGTGAGATAAAGCAGAGGAAGAACAACCAGGCTTGTACCAATACACAGTAATTGGCAGCTGTTGATTACATAATAGGAAGAATCACAGCTGCGGCATGTGTACGGCACTCATGAATATGTGTACCCTATTTAAATAGGAAGAAATACAGCTAGTTATCATAAGGGTTATCCTCAGCAGTGAGATAGGCATAAGCAAAGTTCCCCAGACAGAGGAATGCACCGGCCAATAAGATATACACCATGGAAAGTTCCTCCCTTCCGAAATATAAATGAGACAATTGAAAAACAGATACCTGGATACATTTTGGAACATCTGTAGGTGAAATATTTTTCTGTCTATATTATAATATGGTCCGGCTGCGATGCTGTCATACATGGAAAATATCATTTCAGTCAGATACATCCTTGTATTGCAGGAATTTTCATAAAAAGAAAAATAACTAGGTGTAAAATTGGAAAAAATAAATGAATTTTTTTGTAGGGCTGGGCTGCGAAAGGAAAAGCAGAAAGTCTTGAATTTCTTGAAAAAAATTGAAAATAAGGGGTTGCATTCCCTAAAAATATATGCTATGATGTAGAGGCTGTGGCATGATAGCGGTGAAGCGTGAGGTTGCTGCCTATAAGGCAGGTTTTCCGTGGAGCGAATGTCAAGTTAGGAAACTGGCGACAAGTCACTGTACAAATTAAGGAACACTTGTGCGTGTTCGGGGTAATGTGTGTAGCGATACACACGGGTAAGTGTACAGTCACCACTTGTCGTGCTAGTAAGTAGTACGAATAAGGAGGCGGCTTTTTTTATGGCAAGTCAAGTAATGAGAATCACACTGAAGGCTTATGATCATCAGTTAATTGATCAGTCTGCAGGCAAAATTGTTGAAACTGTGAAGAAGACAGGATCTAAGGTAAGCGGACCAGTTCCGATGCCTACCAAGAAGGAGGTAGTAACCATCCTTCGTGCGGTACACAAGTACAAGGATTCCAGAGAGCAGTTTGAGCAGAGAACTCACAAGAGACTTATCGATATCATTGCACCAAGTCAGAAGACTGTAGATGCATTATCCAGACTGGAAATGCCAGCTGGTGTAGCAATTGATATCAAGATGAAGAC
This sequence comes from Lachnospiraceae bacterium, assembly GCA_045127535.1. Taxonomy (GTDB): domain Bacteria; phylum Bacillota; class Clostridia; order Lachnospirales; family Lachnospiraceae; genus UBA2942. The sequence continues at coordinate 16,607 of JBGVQN010000027.1, forward strand.
AAAGTAATTTTTGCTTTATTTACTTTGCAAGCTATCCAGAATTGGTTGATATAGAAGCAACATTTTTGTTCCACTTATGTCCGCTGTTCTAGGATGATTGGGAACAGAGTTCCTAATCCGCTGTAGATTAACAGGAGGTAAAAAGAATGAAGAAAGCGATTTTAGCAACGAAAATCGGTATGACACAGGTTTTCGACGAGGCAGGCGCATTAATTCCGGTAACTGTATTACAGGCAGGTCCTTGTGCAGTCACTCAGGTAAAGACCGTTGAAAATGACGGTTACAGCGCAGTACAGGTAGGTTTCTCTGATATCAGAGAGAAGCTGGTAAACAAGCCTAAGAAGGGTCAGTTTGACAAGGCAGGCGTAACTTACAAGAGATACGTAAGAGAGCTGAAGTTAGACAACGCTGAGGAGTTTACCTTAGGCCAGGAGATCAAGTGCGACATCTTCGCTGCAGGCGACAAGATCGACGCAACTGCTATTTCCAAGGGTAAGGGATTCCAGGGCGCAATCAAGAGATATGGTCAGCACAGAGGACCTATGGCTCACGGTTCCAAGTTCCATCGTCATCAGGGTTCCAATGGTTCCGCAACTACTCCAGGCCGTGTATTCAAGGGCAAGGGTATGCCAGGACATATGGGAAATGTAAAGGTGACTGTACAGAACCTTGCAGTTGTTAAGGTTGATGCAGAACAGAACCTGATCTTAGTAAAGGGCGCAGTTCCAGGACCTAAGAAATGCTTAGTAACTTTGAAGGAAACCGTAAAGGCTTCTAAGTAAGCTTTTACAGAAAAGGAGGACCATACAGATGGCTACAGTATCTGTTTTAAATATGCAGGGCGCTGAGGTTGGCACAATCGAGCTGAAGGATTCCATCTTCGGTGTAGAGGTTAACGAGCACCTGGTAAAGATGGCAGTCGTTGCTCAGCTGGCTAACAACCGTCAGGGCACACAGAAAGCAAAGACCCGTTCTGAGGTATCCGGTGGCGGAAGAAAGCCATGGCGTCAGAAGGGAACCGGTCATGCAAGACAGGGAAGCACAAGAGCTCCTCAGTGGACCGGCGGCGGTGTTGTATTTGCACCAACCCCAAGAGATTACAGCGTAAAGATGAACAAGAAGGAAAAGCAGGCTGCATTAAAGTCCGCTCTGACTTCCAAGGTAGCTGACGCTAAGTTCATTGTATTAGATGAGTTAAAGTTAGATGAGATTAAGACAAAGAAGTTTGCTCAGGTTCTGAACAACCTGAAGGTAAACAAGGCGTTAGTAGTACTTGACAGCTTAGATGAAGTTGTAATCAAGTCTGCAAACAACATCCCAACTGTAAAGACTGCTCAGACCAACACCATCAATGTATACGACATTCTGAAGTATGACACAGTGGTAACCACAAAGGCAGCAGTTGCAGCAATCGAGGAGGTATACGAATAATGGCTGATTTAAAATATTATGATGTAATCCTCAGACCTGTTATTACAGAAAAGAGCATGGACATGATGTCCGATAAGAAGTATGCGTTTTATGTTGCTCCAGAAGCAAACAAGACCATGATCGCAGAAGCTGTTGAGAAGATGTTCCCAGGAACCAAGGTTGCTTCTGTAAACACCATGAACATTGCTGGTAAGTCCAAGAGACGCGGCATGACCATGGGTAAGACTGCAAAGACCAAGAAGGCAATCGTTAAGCTGACAGCTGAGAGCGCTGATATCGAGATTTTTGCTGGTCTGTAATTGTCCGCCAGGGACAATGTGATTTAAGGCCGGGCCTTAAATCTGTATACGCAGAATAAGCGTGATAATAAATCATAAAGGAGAAAAATCATGGGTATCAAAAAGTATAATGCATATACACCTTCCAGAAGACAGATGACCGGATATGATTTCGCTGAAATCACCACATCTACTCCTGAGAAGTCCCTGTGTGTTTCTTTAAAGAAGAATGCAGGCCGTAACAACCAGGGTAAAATCACTGTACGTCACAAGGGTGGCGGATCCAGAAGAAAATACAGAATCATCGATTTCAAGAGAAATAAGGATGATATCCCGGCAATCGTTAAGTCCATCGAGTATGATCCAAACAGAACAGCTAACATTGCTCTGATTGCATACGCAGATGGTACTAAGGCTTATATCCTTGCTCCAGCAGGATTAAAGGTTGGTATGAAGGTTATGAACGGTGCCAATGCAGAGGCAAAGGTTGGTAACTGCTTACCATTATCTGCTATTCCGGTTGGTGCTGAGATTCACAATATTGAGCTGTATCCAGGTGCTGGTGCACAGATGGTACGTTCCGCAGGTGTTTCTGCACAGTTAATGGCTAAGGAAGGCAAGTATGCTACCTTAAGACTTCCGTCAGGCGAAATGAGAATGGTTCCGATCAACTGCCGTGCAACCATCGGTGTTGTTGGTAACGGAGAGCATGCTCTGGTTAACATTGGTAAGGCTGGACGTAAGCGTAACATGGGTATCAGACCTACTGTTCGCGGTTCCGTAATGAATCCTAATGACCATCCACACGGTGGTGGTGAAGGTAAGACCGGTATTGGTCGTCCAGGTCCATGTACACCATGGGGCAAGCCTGCTCTTGGTTTGAAGACCAGAAAGAAGAACAAGCAGTCTAATAAGTTGATTGTAAGAAGAAGAGACGGAAAGGCTATTAAATAATAGCTGGTCATAAGATTGATTTAGGAGGTAGAACAATGAGCCGTTCACTGAAAAAAGGACCATTCGCTGATGCGTCTTTATTAAAGAAGATTGATGCTCTGAACGAAGCAGGAAAGAAAGAAGTTATTAAGACCTGGTCCCGCCGTTCCACAATCTTCCCACAGATGGTTGGACATACAATTGCTGTTCATGATGGTAGAAAGCACGTTCCGGTTTATGTGACTGAGGATATGGTAGGTCATAAGCTGGGTGAGTTCGTTGCTACAAGAACCTTCAGAGGACATGGAAAAGACGAGAAGAAGTCCAAGCGTTAATCAGGAACATTTGAAAGGAGGATACAAGCTATGGCACATGGACATAGATCACAGGTAAAGAGAGAAAGAAACGAAGTTAAGGATACCAGACCATCCGCAAAGTTATCTTACGCAAGAATACCAGTTCAGAAAGCTTGTTTTGTATTAGATGCCATTCGCGGCAAGGATGTTGAGACCGCTATCGCTATCCTGGATTACAATCCAAGATATGCTTCCGAGGTAATTGGAAAGCTGGTTAAGTCCGCAGTTGCAAACGCTGAGAATAAGGGTGTGGATAGAGCAAATCTGTATATCGAAGAGTGCTACGCAAGCGATGGCCCAACTATGAAGCGTGTGAAGCCAAGAGCACAGGGTCGTGCATACAGAATCTTAAAGAGAACAAGCCACATCAAGGTAGTTCTGAACGAGAAATAATAGGAGGTCATTATGGGACAGAAAGTAAATCCACATGGTATGAGAGTCGGCATCATCAAAGACTGGGATTCCAAATGGTATGCTGAGGCTGATTTTGCAGATAAATTAGTGGAAGATTACAACATCAGAAAGTTCTTAAAGAAGAGACTGTACAGCACTGGTGTTTCCAAGATTGAGATCGAAAGAGCTGCTGACCGTGTTAAGGTTATCATTCATACCTCTAAGCCAGGTTTGGTAATCGGCCGCGGCGGTGCTGAAATTGAGAAGTTAAAGGCTGAAGTACAGAAGCTGACAGATAAGAAGATTTTTGTAGACATCAAGGAAGTAAAGCGTCCAGACAGAGATGCGCAGTTAGTAGCTGAGAACATTGCAACTCAGTTAGAGAACCGTATTTCCTTCCGTCGTGCTATGAAGTCTGTTATGTCTCGTACCATGAAGAGCGGTGCTCAGGGTATTAAGACTTCCTGTAGCGGACGTCTGGGTGGTGCTGATATGGCCCGTACAGAGTTCTACAGCGAGGGTACTATCCCGTTACAGACACTGAGAGCTGACATTGATTATGGTTTCGCTGAGGCTGATACCACTTACGGTAAGGTTGGCGTAAAGGTATGGATTTACAACGGCGAAATTCTTCCAACAAAAGCAAATAGAGAGTAAGGAAGGGGACGATAAAAATGTTAATGCCAAAAAGAGTAAAGCGTCGTAAGCAGTTCCGTGGTTCTATGGCTGGTAAGGCTTTGACAGGTAATAAGATTACTAACGGTGAATATGGTATCGTCGCTTTGGAACCTGCATGGATCAAGTCCAATCAGATTGAAGCAGCCCGTGTTGCTATGACTCGTTATATCAAGCGTGGTGGTAAAGTATATATCAAGATTTTCCCAGATCATCCGGTAACAGCGAAGCCAGCTGAAACCCGTATGGGTTCCGGAAAGGGTTCCTTAGAGTACTGGGTAGCTGTAGTAAAGCCAGGCCGTGTAATGTTCGAAATCTCCGGCGTATCTGAGGAGGTTGCTAAGGAAGCATTACGTCTTGCTACACACAAGCTGCCATTAAAGTGTAAGATTGTGTCCAAGGCTGATTTAGAAGGCGGTGATAGCAGTGAAGAGTAAGAAGTATGTTGCAGAGTTAAGAGAAAAGTCAGTTGCAGAATTAAATGAAGAGTTAGTAGCTGCAAAGAAGGAACTCTTTAACTTAAGATTCCAGAATGCTACCAACCAGTTAGACAACACTGGAAGAATCAAGGAAGTTCGTAAGAATATTGCCAGAATTGAAACAGTTATGGCAGAGATTGCAGAATAATCCTGCAGCAGTTAAGTATTGCTTTAGTGAACTGATTCAGCCACTGAATCAGAAAGGAGAGTTGTCGTGGAAGAAAGAAACTTAAGAAAGACTCGTACCGGTAAGGTTGTCAGCGACAAGATGGACAAGACAATCGTAGTAGCTGTACAGGATAATGTAAAGCATCCGGTTATTGGTAAGATTGTAAAGAGAACTTACAAGTTAAAGGCTCATGACGAGGAGAACACCTGCAAGATCGGTGATACTGTAAAGGTTATGGAGACCAGACCTCTGTCTAAGGATAAGAGATGGAGACTTGTAGAAATAATCGAAAGAGCAAAATAATATCATAAGCTGTATTCAGGGCACACGTGGACGCGTGGTACGCCCTGGACAGACGAAAGGAGCATTATCATGGTTCAGCAGGAAACAAGATTGAAGGTTGCTGATAACACCGGAGCAAAAGAGCTTCTGTGCATCCGTGTTATGGGTGGATCTACAAGAAGATATGCAAACATTGGTGACGTTATCGTTGCTTCTGTAAAGGACGCTGCTCCAGGCGGAATTGTTAAGAAGGGTGACGTTGTAAAGGCCGTTGTAGTTCGTACCGTAAAGGGCGCTCGTCGTAATGACGGTTCTTATATCAAGTTTGATGAAAATGCAGCAGTAATTATCAAGGAAGATAAGAATCCAAGAGGAACACGTATTTTTGGACCGGTTGCAAGAGAGTTAAGAGACAAGCAGTTCATGAAGATCGTTTCCTTAGCACCTGAAGTTTTATAAGGAGGTAAGGGCTGTGGCAAATAAGATCAAGAAGGGCGACATCGTTAAGGTTATCGCTGGTAAGGATAAAGACAAAGAGGGCAAGGTACTTGCTGTAAATATGGAGAAGGGTACTGTTCTGGTTGAGGGCGTTAACATGATCACAAAGCATGCGAAGCCAAGCGCACAGAATCAGGAAGGCGGCATTATCAACAGAGAAGCTCCAATTGCGATCTCTAACGTAATGTACTCCGACAAGGGTACTCCAGTTCGTGTTGGTTTCAAGATTGAAGATGGCAAGAAGTACCGCATTAACAAGAAGACCGGCGCTGTAATTGATGAAGTTACTAAGGCCAGCAAGTAATCATCAACTGAGGAAGGAGGATTAAGTTATAATGAGCAGATTAAAAGAAACTTATCAGAACGAAATCGTTGATGCAATGATTAAGAAGTTCGGCTACAAGAACATCATGGAAGTGCCGAAGTTAGATAAGGTTGTTGTAAACATGGGTATTGGCGAGGCTAAGGAGAATGCCAAGGTTCTTGACGCAGCAGTGAAGGAACTGGAGACAATCACCGGCCAGAAGGTTGTTACCACAAAGGCTAAGAAGTCTGTAGCAAACTTCAAGATCAGAGCAGGTATGCCAATCGGATGTAAGGTAACATTAAGAGGCGACAAGATGTATGATTTTGTTGATCGTCTGATTAACCTTTCTCTGCCACGAGTACGTGACTTTAGAGGTGTAAGTGCTGATTCTTTCGACGGAAGAGGTAACTATGCATTAGGTATCAAGGAACAGTTGATTTTCCCTGAAATTGAGTACGATAAGATTGACAAGATCAGAGGTATGGATATCATTTTCGTAACTACAGCAAAGACTGATGAAGAGGCTCGTGAACTGTTAAGACTGTTTAACATGCCTTTCAAGAAGAATTAATTAGGAGGGTATTTTCAACATGGCTAAGACTTCAATGAAAATCAAGCAGCAGCGCCCGCAGAAGTTCTCCACCAGAGAATACAACCGTTGCAGAATTTGTGGACGTCCACATGCGTATTTAAGAAAGTACGGTATTTGCAGAATTTGTTTCCGTGAACTGGCTTACAAGGGTCAGATTCCGGGAGTAAAGAAAGCTAGCTGGTAAAGCAGGTTGAAAGGAGGACAACTGAAATGACAATGAGTGATCCAATCGCAGATATGCTTACAAGAATTCGTAATGCGAATGCTGCAAAGCATGATACAGTAGACATTCCATCTTCCAAGATGAAGCTTGCTATTGCAGACATCCTTGTAAACGAAGGATATGTTGAGAAGTATGAGTTAATTGAGAATGGAAGCTTCAACACCATTCACATGACATTAAAGTACGGTAAGGACAAGAATGAAAAGGTTATTACCGGTATTAAGAGAATTTCCAAGCCAGGTCTTCGTATTTACGCTGGTAAGGATGAACTGCCAAGAGTATTAGGCGGTTTAGGTATTGCAATTATCTCCACAAATCAGGGAGTAATTACTGATAAAGAAGCTAGAAAGCTGAATGTAGGCGGAGAAGTATTAGCGTTTGTATGGTAATGATTTACCAGGCGCGATTGCTGTGGCAGCAAGTGCTCTGATACAGAGCAGACTGCTGTCCGGGCGGCGGATTCCAACGCTGCTGAATAAATAAACTTATCTATATATTATAGGAGGTACGGGCATGTCACGTATAGGAAGAATGCCAATCGCGATCCCAGCAGGTGTGACTGTTGACATCGCAGAAAATAATAAAGTGACTGTAAAGGGTCCTAAGGGAACCTTAGAGAGAGTTTTCCCAGCTGAGATGGAAATCAAGGTTGAAGGTGCTGAGGTTGTTGTAACCAGACCAAACGACTTAAAGAGAATGAAGTCTCTGCATGGTTTAAGCAGAACCCTGTTAAACAACATGGTAATTGGTGTTACCAAGGGCTATGAGAAGGTTCTGGAAATCAACGGTGTTGGTTACAGAGGAGCAAAGCAGGGCAATAAGCTGATCCTGAACCTTGGTTATTCTCATCAGGTAGAGATGGTTGATCCAGAAGGCATTGAGACTGTAATGGATGGCCAGAACAAGATTATCGTTAAGGGTATCGACAAGGAAAAGGTTGGCCAGTGGGCTGCTGATATTAGAGAGAAGAGAAGACCTGAGCCATATAAGGGCAAGGGTATCAAGTACGCTGATGAGACCATCAGACGTAAAGTCGGTAAGACCGGTAAGAAGTAATAGGAGGGTAAGAAAATGGTTAGTAAAGTATCTAGATCTGCTGTTCGTACAGAAAAGCATAGAAGAATACGTAGACACCTTTCAGGTACTGCTGAGAGACCACGTCTGGCTGTATTCAGAAGTAATAATCATATCTACGCTCAGATTATTGATGACACTGTTGGTAAGACACTGGTAGCTGCCAATACCCTTCAGAAGGATATCAAGGCTGAGTTAGAGAACACAGATAACATTGAGGCAGCAGCTTTAGTTGGTAAGGCAATTGCTCAGAAGGCTTTAGAAGCAGGAATCACAACTGTAGTCTTCGACCGTGGTGGTTATATTTATCACGGTAAGGTTCAGGCATTGGCTGACGCAGCGCGTGAAGCCGGTCTGGTATTCTAATCAAGGAGGGCAATATGAGTCGTACAATTATTGATGCTAGTCAGTTAGAATTAGAAGAAAAAGTAGTTAATATCAAGAGAGTTACCAAGGTAGTTAAGGGTGGTCGTAACTTCCGTTTTGCAGCTTTAGTAGTTGTTGGCGATAAGAACGGTCATGTTGGTGCTGGTATTGGTAAGGCTGCTGAAATTCCGGAAGCTATCCGTAAGGGTAAGGAAGATGCAATCAAGCACCTGGTTACAGTTGCATTTGATGACAACAAGAGTGTTCCTCATGATAATATCGGTAAGTTTGGCAGTGCTTCTGTACTGTTAAAGAAGGCTCCAAGTGGTACCGGTATCATCGCTGGTGGTCCAGCCCGTGACGTACTGGATATGGCTGGTATTCAGAATATCCGTACCAAGTCTCTTGGCTCCAACAATAAGCAGAATGTTGTACTGGCAACGATTCAGGGCTTAAGCGGTATGAAGACTCCGGAAGAGGTAGCCAGACTTCGCGGTAAGGCCGTAGAAGAAATTTTAGGCTAAGGGAGGATACAGAGATGGCACAGTTAAAGATTACTTTAAAGAAGTCTACAATCGGTGCAGTTCCGAAGAACAAGAAGACTGTTGAGGCACTTGGTCTGCACAAGATCAGACAGAGCGTGATTTTACCAGATAATGATGCGGTAAGAGGAATGGTTCGCAAGGTTAGTTACCTGGTATCTGTAGAAGAAATTGCTGAGTAATAGGAGGTAGAGTCATGGAATTATCCAATTTAAAGCCAGCAGCTGGTTCTGTTCACAGTGACAATTTCAGAAAAGGTCGTGGACATGGATCCGGTAATGGCAAGACCGCTGGTAAGGGTCATAAGGGTCAGAAGGCTCGTTCCGGAGCACCAAGACCAGGTTTCGAAGGTGGTCAGATGCCTTTATACAGAAGACTTCCTAAGAGAGGCTTCACATGCATTAACTCTAAGAACATCGTAGGCATCAACTTAAGTGCTTTAGAGGCATTTGAGGATGGCGCTGAGGTGACTGTAGAGACATTAATCGAGACAGGAATTGTTAAGAATCCACGTGATGGCGTGAAGATTCTTGGAAATGGAGAAATTACCAAGAAGCTTACAGTGAAGGCTAATGCATTCAGTGAAGGTGCAAAGGCAAAGATTGAAGCAGCTGGTGGAATTGCAGAGGTGATTTAATGTTAAAGACACTCAAGAACGCCTTAAAAGTAAAAGATATTCGTGACAGATTATTGTTTACTTTCTTCATGTTAATCATTGTAAGGCTGGGCTCCCAGCTTCCGGTACCAGGCGTTAACTCAGAGTACTTTGCAGAGATGGTAAGTGCAGATTCTTTCAATTTCTTCAACTCCATTACCGGTGGTTCTTTTGAAAGTTTCTCTATCTTTGCATTAAGCATCACTCCATATATTACATCTTCCATTATTATGCAGCTTTTAACCGTTGCCATTCCAAAGCTGGAAGAGATGCAAAAGGAAGAAGATGGCAGAAGAAAAATTGCTGAAATTACCCGTTATGTAACAGTAGGTCTGGCCCTGATGCAGTCTATTGCTCTGGCAATAGGTTTCGGCGGCCAGGGCCTCCTGGTAAACTTTACCTGGTATAATGTATGTGTAGTAGTTGGTGCTTTGACTGCAGGCAGTGCATTCTTGATGTGGATCGGTGAACAGATCACAGAACGGGGTGTTGGAAATGGTATTTCCATAGTTCTGTTGATCAACATTCTGTCTGGAATGCCAGGAGATATGGGAATTCTGTTTGAAAAATTTGTAACATCTGCTTCTAATCCAGGTATGGCTGTATTAGCAGTCATCATCATCGTTGCAGTTATTGTTGCAATTGTTGCATATGTTGTACTGTTAAATGATGCGACCCGTAAAATTCCGGTACAGTATTCTCAGAAGGTTGTAGGAAGAAGAAGCGTAGGCGGACAATCTTCCCACATTCCGTTGAAAGTAAATACTGCAGGTGTTATTCCAGTAATTTTTGCTTCTTCCATTATGACTTTCCCGGTAATTATCGCACAGTTTGTTGATGTGGATTATAGTACTTGGTATGGTCAGATCCTTCTGGGATTAAGCTCCAGCAACTGGTGCAACCCGGATAATTGGATTTACAGTATTGGATTACTGGTGTACATTGTATTTATTGTTGCATTTGCATATTTCTATACTTCTATTACATTCAATCCATTAGAGATTGCAACGAATATGAAGAAGAACGGCGGATTTATTCCTGGTATCCGTCCAGGCAAGAATACCTCTGACTATCTGAATAAGGTATTAAACCGTATCGTATTCATTGGTGCAGTTGGTCTTACCATTGTTGCAGTAATTCCGATTGTAATCAGTGGTGTATTTGGTATCAGCCGTCTCTCCTTTGGCGGTACCTCTATCATCATTGTTGTCAGTGTAATTATTGAAACTGTAAAGCAGATTGAATCCAAGATGCTGGTTCGTAACTACAAGGGATTCTTAAATGATTAATACCATGTCCGGGGGCTTTTTCAAGCGCCCGGACACATGCACCTGTAAGACAGGGGAGGAGAGAACATCTATGAAGATTATTATGTTAGGAGCACCTGGTGCTGGAAAAGGCACACAGGCAAAGATGATAGCAGACCGTTATTCCATCCCTCATATTTCTACTGGCGATATTTTCCGTGCAAATATCAAGAACGGTACTGAGCTGGGTAAGAAGGCAAAGGAATATATGGATCAGGGTCTTCTGGTTCCCGATGAACTGGTATGTGATCTGGTAGTGGATCGTGTACAGCAGGATGATTGTGCCAACGGATATGTACTGGATGGTTTCCCAAGAACCATTCCTCAGGCAGAAAGCCTGGATGCTGCACTGGCTTCCCTTGGAACTGGTGTAGAGTATGCAATTAACGTAGACGTTCCGGATGAGAACATTGTTCGCCGTATGTCCGGCAGACGCGCCTGCGTAACCTGTGGTGCAACCTATCATATAGAGCATATTCCTCCAAAGCAGGAAGGAATTTGTGATCGTTGCGGCGCTGCATTGATCTTAAGAGATGATGACAAGCCGGAAACAGTAACAAAGCGTCTTGATGTGTATCACACTCAGACACAGCCACTGATCGATTACTATACTGCAAAGAATGTTCTGGTAGATGTAGATGGTACCAAGAACATGGATGAAGTTTTCGCTGATATTGTAAATATTTTGAGCAAGTAATGCGAAGCATTTGCATAGTAAGCGGGCATGTCTGCATGAGCAGACATTGTCATATGTGAAAGCCGGTTGTTCCGTGCCAAGGAACTTCCGCAATGGTCCTGTATGAGTAATCTGGGTTATCATCCTGCTTATTCATACAGGCAGGTTGTCTAATGGACATACATCCAGATGTGCAGGCACCTCTGTCTGCATGTCCATTGACAACACTTTCACAGTAAGCAAAGCTTGCAGGCAAAGTCCTGCAGGCAATAGAAAGGCATGGTTGCGAATATGTCTGTATCAATTAAATCTGCAAAAGAAATTGAATTGATGAGAGAATCCTGTAGATTGCTGTCTATTGTCCATGATGAACTGGGGAAGATCATCCGTCCTGGAATCTCTACCTGGGAAATCGACCATAAGGGAGAAGAAATTATCCGCAGCTTCGGCTGTGTACCAAATTTCCTTCATTATAATGGATATCCGGCATCTATCTGTGTTTCTGTCAATGATGAAGTGGTTCACGGAATTCCAAGTAAAAAGCGTATTTTACAGGAAGGTGACATTGTAAGCCTGGATGCAGGCCTGATTTATAAAGGATACCATTCCGACGCCGCCCGTACCTATGGTGTGGGTCAGATCAGTCCTGAGGCACAGCAGCTGATTGATGTAACCAGACAGAGCTTTTTTGAGGGAATCAAGTATGCTACAGCCGGAAGACATCTTCATGAGATTTCTGCTGCAATTCAGAAATATTGTGAAAGCTTTGGATACGGTGTAGTAAGAGATCTGGTAGGCCACGGCATTGGTACACAGCTGCACGAAGATCCACAGATTCCAAACTTTAAGCCGCTTGGCAGGGGCATCAAGCTTCGCCCTGGTATGACACTGGCCATTGAGCCAATGATCACTGCAGGCCGCTATGATGTGGAGTTTCTGGATGATGACTGGACAGTTGTGACAGAAGACGGTTCTCTGGCAGCCCACTATGAAAATACGGTGCTGATTACAGAAGGAGAGCCGGAGATTCTTACATTAAAAAAGTAATCAGGATGTTGAAAGATGGTGCTGCATCACAGGCAGACCAGACAGCATGCCGCAAGGCAGAAAAGAGGTAAATGTGTCAAAGACTGATGTAATTGAAATTGAAGGAAAAGTAACAGAAAAACTTCCTGGAACCAAGTTCCGCGTTCAATTGGAAAATGGACATGAGGTAATTGCACATCTGAGCGGTAAGCTTCGTACCAATTACATTCGTATCCTGCCAGGTGACAAGGTAACATTAGAGATGTCACCATATGACTTAAGTCAGGGAAGAATTATTTGGAGAGATAAGTAAATTTTGCTTGACTTATGAATTGAATATGTTATATAATATTAGACGGCCTGCGTGAAAGGTTATTTTTTGCGTGTGACGATTCACAGACTGGAAATGCACATGATGGGCAGTTTTCCGGTTGCACTCATGTGTATCATACAGGAAAGGAGTAAGACGATGAAGGTAAGAGCTTCTGTAAAGCCTATTTGTGAAAAGTGCAAGGTGATCAAGAGAAAAGGTAGCATTCGTGTTATCTGTGAGAACCCAAAGCATAAGCAGAGACAGGGCTAATCATTGTCCGGTATAACCGGTTGGAGAACGGTACGTTCTCAGGTGCTGCAGCAGGCAGCGTATTTTAAGCGGCTGCACCATGAACCACGTGGACTCGTTGTTTATGGTGGATATTTTATAAAATGACAAAAAGCAGCGTATGCACAACATTTCGACGTCCAATTGGACGGGCTGCATATTGTGAGGTTTTGTCCCCAAAAGTGAAAATTGTATGGAGGTGCTAACACATGGCTCGTATATCTGGCGTGGATTTACCAAGAGAAAAGCGCGTGGAAATTGGCTTGACTTACATCTATGGTATCGGTAGAGTAAGCTCCAATCGTATTCTTGCTGAGGCTGGCGTAAACCCAGACACTCGCTGTAAGGATTTAACAGACGAGGAAGTCGGCAGAATTCGTGACGTAATCGATGCAACTCAGACTGTTGAGGGTGATTTAAGAAGAGAAATCGCTATGAACATCAAGAGACTGCAGGAAATCGGTTGCTACCGCGGCATTCGTCATAGAAAGAGCTTACCGGTTCGTGGTCAGAAGACAAAGACCAACGCAAGAACCCGGAAAGGTCCTAAGAAGACTGTAGCAAATAAGAAGAAGTAATAGTGCTTCGTGAGCAATCACCTGGAATTCTATTACAAGTAGTTATAATTGAGTATTAATTAAGGAAGAACCCTTAAGGGAGGTTAGTTTAATATGGCTAAGAGTGTGTCTACCAAGAAGGTAACAAAGAAACGTGTCAAGAAAAACGTTGAACGCGGACAGGCTCACATTCAGTCATCTTTTAACAATACAATTGTTACATTGACTGATACTCAGGGTAACGCATTATCCTGGGCAAGTGCAGGCGGTCTTGGTTTTAGAGGTTCAAGGAAATCTACTCCTTATGCGGCTCAGATGGCAGCAGAGACTGCTACAAAGGCAGCTTTGATTCATGGATTAAAGTCCGTTGACGTTATGGTAAAGGGACCAGGCGCTGGCCGTGAGGCAGCAATCCGTGCTCTGCAGGCATGTGGCCTGGAAGTAACCAGCATTAAGGACGTAACACCAGTACCACACAATGGTTGTCGTCCACCAAAACGTAGAAGAGTATAATTAGGGAGGTGCTTTTGTATGGCAGTAAATAGAGTTCCTGTTCTGAAAAGATGCAGATCTCTTGGTATGGATCCGGTTTATTTAGGAATCGATAAGAAGTCCAACAGAGAGTTAAAGAGAGCAAATAAGAAGATGAGCGAGTATGGTCTGCAGTTAAGAGAAAAGCAGAAGGCAAAGTTCATCTATGGTGTGTTAGAAAAGCCATTTAGAAATTACTACGCAAAGGCTGAAAGAATGAAGGGTATGGTAGGTGAAAACCTGATGATCCTTCTGGAGCGTAGATTAGATAATGTAGTATTCCGTATGGGATTTGCCAGAACCAGAAGTGAAGCAAGACAGATGGTTGACCACAAGCACATTTTAGTAAACGGTGCATGTGTAAACATTCCTTCTTACTTAATCAAGGCTGGTGATACCATCGAGATCAAGGAAGCAAAGAAGTCTTCTCCAAAGTATAAGGCAGTTGTTGAGACCACAGCTGGCAGATTAACTCCAGAATGGGTTGAGACAGATTTAGAGGCTTTAAAGGGTACTGTTAAGCAGCTTCCTACCAGAGAGATGATCGACGTACCAGTTGACGAGATGCTTATCGTCGAGCTGTATTCTAAGTAATTTTAAGCAACCCCTAAATAAGAAGATACCCATAAAGGAGGGGCATTATCATGTTCGATTTCGAAAAACCGAAGATTGAAATAGTGGAATTGACTGATGACCATAAGTACGGCAAATTTGTCGTAGAACCACTTGAGAGAGGCTATGGTACAACCCTGGGTAATTCACTGAGAAGAATCATGCTTTCTTCCCTTCCGGGGGCAGCAGTCAGTCAGGTCAAGATTGATGGTGTATTACATGAATTCAGTTCCATTCCGGGCGTGAAGGAAGATGTAACAGAAATCATCATGAATTTAAAGAGTCTGGCAATCAAGAACAACAGTGATTCCAGCGCACCAAAGACCGCATACATCGAGTATGAGGGCGAGGGCGTGGTTACTGCAGCAGATATCCAGGCTGACCAGGACATTGAGATTATGAATCCAGACCAGGTCATTGCTACATTAAGCGGTGGCGCGGACTGTAAATTGTATATGGAGATTACCATCTCAAAAGGTAGAGGGTATGACAGTGCTGAAAAGAATAAGAGCGAAGATTTACCAATCGGTGTAATCGCAGTAGATTCTATTTACACTCCAATCGAGCGTGTAAATATGGCAGTTGAAAACACCCGTGTAGGTCAGATGACCGATTTCGATAAGCTGACATTAGATGTATACACCAACGGAACACTTGCTCCAGATGAAGCAGTAAGCCTTGCAGCAAAGGTATTAAGCGAGCATCTGAACCTGTTTGTAGACCTGTCTGAGCATGCTAAGACTGCTGAGATCATGGTTGAGAAGCAGGACGACAGCAAGGAAAAGGTTCTGGAGATGAACATCGACGAGTTAGAGTTATCTGTTCGTTCCTACAACTGTTTAAAGAGAGCTGGTATCAACACTGTTGAAGAACTTATCAACAAGACCCCGGACGATATGATGAAGGTGCGTAACCTTGGTCGTAAGTCTCTTGAAGAGGTATTGGCTAAGTTGAAAGAATTGGGATTACAGCTGAATCCCAGCGAAGAATAATTGGAGGTGACAACACGATGGCAGGATATAGAAAGCTTGGAAGAAATTCCAGTCAGAGAAAAGCTTTAATCAGAAGCCAGGTTACAAGTCTGTTATATAACGGCAAGATCGTAACTACCGAAGCGAGAGCTAAGGAAGTGAAGAAGGTTGCTGAAGGTCTGATCGCACTTGCTGTAAAGGAGAAGGATAACTTCGAAACCGTTACTGTAACTGCTAAGCAGCCAAAGAGAGACGAAGCTGGAAAGAGAATCAAGGAAGTAGTAGATGGCAAGAAGGTTGATGTAATGGAAGAAGTACAGAAGACCATCCAGAAGGATATGCCATCCAGATTACATGCTAGAAGACAGATGTTAAAGGTATTTTACGATGTAACATTTGTACCAGCTGAGAACAAGGGTAAGAAGAAGAACACTAAGGCAATTGATATGCCTAAGAAGATGTTCGATGAAGTTGCTCCTAAGTATGCGGACCGCAATGGTGGTTACACCAGAATCGTTAAGATCGGTCAGCGTAAGGGCGATGGCGCAATGGAAGTTTTACTTGAGTTAGTATAATTCAAAGCTTCAAACAATATACATGACAGCCGGGTAGACACCCGGCTGTTTTTTTTGTGACAAGGGGACTGCAATCTGTGTCCTCTTGTCTTAAATTCCCATTCAGCCCATTATCAGATACATGGATACAGATTGCCTGGAGTGATGAAACTGTGAATGAATATGCTTTCCATTATTTGTATTTCTACAAGGCCATTTTACAGAATCCTTGCATTTTCCCACACAATGCTATAGAATATACGTGGCTGAAATGCATATGAAACATCTGAAAATGCAGCATTTTCCTCTTTTATCCAGTGAGAAAAGGCATGCAAAAACCATACATGACAGGCACCAATGCTGCCCACGGGCAGCATTATGCATCAGCCACAAAAATTGATGTAGAATAACCCTAAGACCACAGCAGAGCCGCTGCTCTGGATTGGAGAATGGAATGCAGCTGATCAAAATTGCAAAACTCGTACACGATTACATCAAATACAACGAAGAAGGTGACGCAGACGGTGTCAACCGTGCCATCGACGGCGTAGACCTGGAAATAGAAAAAGGAAGCTTTACTGCCATTTTGGGACACAACGGTTCCGGTAAGTCCACTTTGGCCAAGCATCTCAATGCCATCCTCCTGCCTACAGAAGGAACGGTATGGGTAGGGGAAAAGGATACTGCAGACAGTGCAAAGCTCTGGGATATCCGCCAGGGAGCAGGGATGGTATTTCAAAATCCTGACAACCAGATCATTGGCAATGTGGTAGAAGAAGACGTGGCCTTTGGCCCGGAAAACATCGGAGTCCCCACCCCGGACATCTGGACCAGAGTAGAGCAGAGCTTAGAAGCCGTAGGCATGATGGCCTACCGTAAAAAATCTCCCAACAAGCTTTCAGGAGGACAAAAGCAGCGTGTGGCCATAGCTGGGGTCATGGCCATGAAGCCGGAATGTATCATCTTAGACGAGCCAACTGCCATGCTGGATCCAAACGGGCGCCAGGAGGTCATCAAAACCATCCGGGAGTTAAACCGCCAGGAGGGCATTACCGTAGTCCTGATTACCCACTATATGGAGGAAGTCATAAAGGCAGACCGTGTAGTCGTAATGGACGAGGGCAAGATCGTCATGGACGGCACCCCAAGAGAAATATTCTCCCAGGTAGAGCAGCTAAAAGCCTACCGCCTGGATGTACCCCAGGTCACAGAGCTGGCATATGAGCTAAGTCAGGCAGGCCTGCCGCTGCCATCAGGCATATTGACCATCGAAGAATTTGTACAGGCACTGTCCACTCTGAAAACGCAACCCACCGAGGCATCTGTGCCGACAGCCGGCATCACAGTGCTGCAATCAGAAGCAGAGCCACAACCAATGCCTCAAAGGGATACAGACAATCTGTGAGTACAGATCCCAACCCATAGGCAACTGCGAAACTGTATTCAATATCAGGAGAAGTACTTGTAAGAAACTATATTCAAAACTTCTGGTAATGTGTTTCGCAATTACCTAATACCAACATATAGACAATTGCGAAAGCATGCTTGGTATCAGCTTTGGGAAGTATCTGCAAGAAAATGTTTTCTAAGCAGGACTCTTGAAAACGCCGGTCCTTAGGTGTTTGACAGACAAATGCAGCAGGAAACTTGTTTACTGATGCATTTGTCTGTCAGACACCTTAGTACCGCTGCGTTTTCACCGAAGCGAGAGCGTGTCCTGCGTGAAAATATTTTCTTGCAGATACTTCACAAAGCGTCCGTCAAGATATTTCGCAATTGTCTAACTGACCTACGTGAAAGGAGACAGAATACATGTCTATTGTGTTAAAGAACGTCAGCTATATTTATGACCCGGATTCTGCCATCCCGGTAAAGGCATTGGAGGATGTGAGCTTGGAGATCTATGACGGGGAATTCATCGGCCTTATGGGTCACACAGGTTCCGGCAAATCCACACTGGTACAGCATTTAAACTGTCTCATCCGCCCTACAGAGGGTGAGATCTACTATAATGGAGAAAATGTATTGGCAGAGGATTACCCCTTAAAGACCCTCCGCAGCAAGGTAGGACTGGTATTCCAGTACCCGGAGCATCAGCTTTTTGAGACAGATGTGCTGTCTGACGTATGCTTTGGCCCTAAAAATCTGGGACTGAGCAGGGAAGATGCCATAGAACGTGCCAAGGAAGCCCTTGCTCTGGTGGGTATGGGAGAAAAATACTACAGCCGTTCCCCCTTTGAACTGTCAGGAGGCCAGAAACGCCGGGTAGCCATTGCAGGGGTACTTGCCATGAACCCGGAGGTACTCATATTAGATGAACCTACAGCAGGCTTAGACCCCAAAGGCAGGGATGAGATCCTGGATCGCTTAAAAAGCCTCCATGCAGAAAAAAAGATCACCATTATCCTGGTATCCCACAGCATGGAAGATGTGGCCAACTATGCTTCCCGCATCATTGTCATGGACAAAGGCAAGGTGCAGATGGACGGCACCCCAAAAGAAGTGTTCCGCCATTACAAAGCGTTAGAGCAAATGGGACTGGCTGCACCACAGGTCACTTATTTGGCCCATGCGCTGAAAGAAAACGGATTTGCCATAGATACAGACATTACCACAGTGGCAGAGGCAAAGGCTGCCATCCTGCAGTTGTTTGAAAAAACAGGGCAGAGCCAGACATGATGTGCTGCAGGAGCATACTGCCAGCTTAGCACAGGTGCAAAAGTCCAGTTCAGAAGGCGATTTTCTGGAAAAGGTGCAAAAGTCCTGTTCAGAAAGCGATCTTCTGGAAAGGGTGCAAAAGTCCTGTCCAGAAGGCGATCTTCTGGAAAAGGTGCAAAAGTCCAGTTCAGAAGGTGATCTTCTGAAAAAAGTATAGAAAGAGTAGTGCAGACCGCCCATTCTGTCAGAATTCTGAAAAACAGATATACAGAATGGAGGCTTCTGATGATGCATATGCGCAAAAGGCGCAGGAAAGAGATAACAGATGATACGTGACATAACCATAGGACAATACTATGCAGTGGATTCCCCCATTCATCGCCTTGACCCCAGAGTCAAGCTGATGGGCACCCTGCTTTATATCGTAGGACTGTTTCTGGCAAAAGGATTTGTGGGATATCTGTTTGGCGCCCTGTTTCTGGCCCTGGTCATCCATTTATCCAAAGTCCCTTTCCGGTATATGGTACGGGGCTTAAAGGCCATTGTATTGCTGCTGCTTTTGAGTGTATCCTTTAACCTGTTCCTGACCAAAGGAACACCCATTATACAGTTTACAGACAACATCGCCATCACCTGGGAAGGATTCAGTCTGGCTGCCCGCATGGCTGTGCGCCTGATCTTGCTCATCATAGGCTCCAGTCTTATGACCCTGACCACCACCCCAAACGATCTGACAGATGGTCTGGAAAAAGGACTTGGCTTCTTAAAAGTCATCAAAGTCCCGGTACATGAGATCGCCATGATGATGTCCATCGCCCTGCGGTTCATCCCCATATTAATAGAAGAAACAGACAAAATCATGAAAGCCCAGATCGCCAGAGGCGCAGACTTTGAAAACGGCAACCTGATCCAAAAAGTCAAAAACATGGTGCCCCTGCTAGTCCCCCTTTTCATCTCAGCCTTCCGCCGCGCCGGAGACCTGGCCATGGCCATGGAAGCCCGCTGCTACCACGGCGGAGACGGCCGAACCAAGATGAAACCCCTGATCTACAAAAAACAGGACTACATGGCATACGGAGTGCTGGCACTGTTTCTGCTGGGGATACTGATCTTGAGAAAATTTGGGCTGTAAGAGATGATTCAGGCTGTTAGCCCATCCTGCTGCAGATAAAGAGGAGAAATACCTGAATTTATTGAGAGAGAGTCAGATTGAGCAGCTGATGATCAACAGTAAATCATATGAAATATCAGCTTTGCAGCGCAGGGGGATTGGGGCATAGGGCAGATCAGTATTTTTTAGCAGGACTCTTGAAAACGCCGGTACTTAGGTCTCGGACAGGAGAAAACAGACGGAAGTTTACTTACGGCTGTTTTTGACTGGCAGAGACCTTAGCACCGCTGCGTTTTCACCGAAGCGAGAGCGGATCCTGCGTAAAATACTGATCTGCCCTATGCCCCAATCCCCCTGTGCTGCAAAGCGTCTGTTCAAAAAGGAGAATCTAATGAATCAAAAGCGTATCAAGCTGATCGTATCCTATGATGGTACCAATTATTGCGGCTGGCAGCTGCAGCCCAACGGCCTGTCCATTGAGGCAGTTTTAAATAAGCATCTGTCTGAGCTGCTCCGTGAAGACATTGCTGTCATCGGTGCCAGCCGCACTGACTCCGGTGTACATGCGCTGGGCAATATTGCAGTCTTTGACACCCAAACACGGATCCCTGCAGAAAAAATCGCTCTGGCTTTAAACCAGCGCCTTCCTGCAGACATCGTGATCCAAAGCTCCTGTGAAGTTCCCCTTTCCTATCACCCAAGGAAGTGCAACACCAGAAAAACTTATGAATATCGAATTTTAAACCGCAGGATCCCCTGGCCGGCAGAGCGCTTCAATTCCCTGTTTTACTATATGCCTCTGAATCTGGAGCATATGCAGCAGGCAGCAGCCTTTCTGGTAGGGGAGCATGACTTTGTCAGCTTCTGCTCCACCAGAAACCAGGCAGAGGACACAGTACGTACCATATACAGTCTGGATGTGACCAGACAGGGAGACATGATCACTGTGCGCATCTGCGGCAATGGATTTCTCTACAATATGGTACGCATCATTGTAGGCACCCTTTTGCGGGTAGGCACCGGGCTGTACACCCCAGAGCATGTAGAAGAAATTTTATATGGGAGAGACAGAGCCTTGGCAGGCCCCAAAGTCCCTCCGGAGGGGCTGACTCTGGTATCCATCGATCCGGAAGAAACCTTAGAGGATGAAATACAGATTTCCAACCGATACATGGATTACCGTCTGGTACAAAAATACATTGAGAGCCAAGGCTATGCCTTGTTAGAGATCCGCCGCTGTGTGCCGGAGGATTTTGAACGCACCGTCATCCGTCTGTGTAAGCAGTGTGCCAGAAATCAGGCAGAACGGATCTATGTGCGGGATGATACCCACAGGTTAAAAGCCGGGGATACGTATGGCTACTTTACCTTTGCAGAGACTGACAGCTTGCCGGAGTGTGCAGAAGGAGAAGGCTGGCTGCTGACCAGAGATGAGCGAAGATGCAGCGAAAGCTGAGAGCATTTTAAAGTTATGCAGTGCAGGTTAACATGATTGGTGTTGCCTGCACTGTTTTTGGTTTCATCACCTGATCATAAAATATTTATTCTTGCCTTTTTGGGCAGGGGATTATATAATCGTGATGTCAATAAAACTTATTAGGGTGAATGACAAAATGAAAAAGAAACTGTTTATATCAATGTTATGTGCAAGCATGCTGTTCAGCTGCGCAGCCTGTGGCAGCAATCCTACATCAACAGAAAATGCAAGTGATGTGACAACGGAAAGTGCAAATCATTCTGACCAGGACTACATGGAAACTATGGAATCCAGCGAAGAAGAGTCTGCTTTGGTAAGTTCTGATGAAGAGCAGTCTGATACTGCTATCATTCGTGCAGAAGAGCTTTATGAAGATGATGACGAAAATCGTGCATTGATGGAAAGCTTACAAGGCAAAATCCAATTTCTTGACCAGAGTGATGTATCCGTGATGATGTATGATGAAAATAAGGTGTACACAAATAAATATAGTGATATCATCACTGTTGCGGAATTAGGGGAACAACCGGAATGGATCCAGTATTTTGAAAATGTGAATGTTACTGAAAGAGTGCTGTATTATGCCAACGGAAAGATCAATTGCTATAAGAATAGTGGAGTTGATTTCGCAGATATCGACTTTGATCCAGAAACAGATTTTATTGCTGGCATGGGAATGGGTTCTTTGTATGTGGCATCCAGACAGGACAATGGCTATGTGATGAAAGGATATGAAGAGAACAATGATGAATGGGTACTTCAGAGTGAGAATCTCATAACCAGATTTGAAAACAATATGGGTGATGATATTTCTGCTGAGATAAAAGATATTTTAGTGGTGCTTGGAAATGTGAACGGCTATGAAGTATATTGCCGTACAAATGATAACGCATTATATCGTGTAGACCGTGCAAGGGAAGATGGCTTTTATATGACAACATCTGACCCAATCGCTGCCAATGTTGAAAGTATATATGGAGTAGCGAGCAGTACAACAAATACAGTGCCGATTCATAGTAAAGCAGGAGATGAAAATGCTGTATATGCGGCTTCACATGGAAGAAGTATGGCGTCAAATGATGATGACTTTGAAATTACCTTTATGATGCCTGACGGCCATAAGCCAGATGAAATCAAGGATATATTTGAAGCAAACAGCTCAATCGTCTTTGTTTTTGAGAATGGTGATACATATATTACAGATGAAATAGAAGAAATTGAGCGTGACACATATGAAATGAAGAAGCTTGAGGAAATTTCTGCTTTAAACAGTGAAGGTAAAATTATTGATATGAGTGGAGATGCGTCTTCATTATTCAGTAAGAATATTTATATCCTGATGGATACAAATGAATTGTATTATTATGAATTAGATCGATAATGCTATCATGAATCATGCCTATTCTGCAGATCTGGTGGGATGGAAAAAGCCCTTGCAGATTTGCAAAAAGTGATTGACACACCCGGATATGTGTATTATAATGATAAAGCTGTGTTTAGACAGAAAAGTATGCGAATGCTGATTTTGAATCCTTAGTCCCGTTTTCAGGACAGCATTTAAATGCGTAAGAGAAAAGTCTGACTGCTGGTTTGACCGCCCGGACATCGGCATACCAAAGCTAGAGAGGACCACGTTCTTACCCGCTACATGGGATAAGCACACTGATTGACAGGATTGCGCACCCTTGCAGGTGCATTGAGTTAGATTTATCAGGAGGTATACCGATGAAGACTTTTATGGCAAGTCCATCTACCATCGAGAGAAAGTGGTATGTAGTTGATGCAGAAGGTATGACATTAGGTCGTCTGGCATCCAATGTTGCAGCGGTTTTAAGAGGCAAGAATAAGCCAATTTTCACACCACACATTGACACTGGTGATTATGTAATTATTATAAATGCAGAGAAGATTAAGGTTACCGGCCATAAGCTGGATCAGAAGAAGTATTATACTCACTCCGATTATGTTGGCGGATTCAAGTCCTCTACTTTAAGAGAGATGATGGACAAGAAGCCAGAGAAGGTTGTTGAGCTTGCAGTTAAGGGCATGCTTCCAAAGGGACCTTTAGGAAGAGAAATGTACAAGAAGCTTCACGTTTACACTGGCGCAGAGCATCCACATGCTTCCCAGAAGCCAGAAGTATTGACATTTTAATCGGTAGTGAAAGGAGGAAACAGACATGGCAGATTCTAGATATTATGGAACAGGTAGAAGAAAGAGCAGTGTTGCAAGAGTATATTTAGTACCAGGCACTGGCAAGATTACTATCAATAAGAGAGATATCGACAATTACTTTGGCTTAGAGACCTTAAAGATGGTTGTTCGTCAGCCATTAGTAGCTACCGAGACTTTAGACAAGTTCGACGTATTAGTAAACGTATACGGCGGTGGTACAACAGGTCAGGCTGGTGCGATCAGACACGGTATTTCCAGAGCTTTATTACAGGTTGATACAGATGCATATCGTTCTACCTTAAAGAAGGCTGGTTTCTTAACAAGAGATCCAAGAATGAAGGAAAGAAAGAAGTACGGTCTCAAGGCTGCACGTCGTGCACCTCAGTTCAGCAAGAGATAATCAGCTGTTCAAACCGTATCAAAATGGTTCAAAAACCCCGGAAAATCAAGGTTTTCCGGGGTTTTCTTATACCCATAGGGTCTGATA
>JBGVQN010000028.1:0-57618 GCA_045127535.1 Lachnospiraceae bacterium
CGCTCCCTTTACACCCAGTAAATCCGGATAACGCTTGCCCCCTACGTATTACCGCGGCTGCTGGCACGTAGTTAGCCGGGGCTTCTTAGTCAGGTACCGTCATTTTCTTCCCTGCTGATAGAGCTTTACATACCGAAATACTTCTTCACTCACGCGGCGTTGCTGCATCAGGCTTGCGCCCATTGTGCAATATTCCCCACTGCTGCCTCCCGTAGGAGTTTGGGCCGTGTCTCAGTCCCAATGTGGCCGGTCACCCTCTCAGGTCGGCTACTGATCGTTGCCTTGGTGGGCCGTTACCCCTCCAACTAGCTAATCAGACGCGGGTCCATCCTATACCGATAAAATCTTTTCACACTCTGCCATGCGGCAATGTGCGCTTATGCGGTATTAGCAGCCGTTTCCAGCTGTTGTTCCCCTGTATAGGGCAGGTTACCCACGCGTTACTCACCCGTCCGCCACTAAGAATTCCGCCGAAGCAAAATTCTTCGTTCGACTTGCATGTGTTAGGCACGCCGCCAGCGTTCATCCTGAGCCAGGATCAAACTCTCAAATATAGCTTGTCCTTCAGAATCAACACAGGCTGTTAAAACTTCCCGTTTGAAACTTCCGTTTTCTTACTGTTTTAGGTTCGTTCTTTATTCTTGAACATTCTTATCCACAGGTACCGCTACAGTTCGCAGCCCTGCTTCTTTAAGAATTTTCGAGGTTGGTTATACTGTTCAGTTGTCAAGGTTCTGTGCTTTCTTTCGAGCTTTGTTTTTCTTTCTCTCTCAAGTCAGCTTATTCAGTATATCACATTTTCAAGATTTGTCAATACCTTTTTTCAAAAATTTTTCTTTCTTTCATGAAAGCTTTTGAAGAAGCATTTACAATTTATTGAATTGTGTCTGAATTGTTTTTATTGTGTCACTGTTGTTCATCAGCAACAGAACATATCTTATCACCAGGTGCAGAATTTGTCAACAACTTTTTTCACTTTTTTTGCATTTTTTTGCGGTTGCTTTTTTAGGAAGTTCTGACCGTCTTTACCTGGCAGATCCTTTCCGTTCTGCTTATCCTGTATTTTTATTATAGCCAGCTATTTCCTCTTTATACCTTTGCATCCGAACATACTGATATCTGCTTTCATAGCCAGGAGCACATACCTTTGTCCTTTCTCCTTTGTCCTTTGTCCTTTCTCCTTTCTCCTTTGTCCTTCCTCCTTCTTCCCAAGTCTTACTCACTTTTGGCAAACGGTACCACATCAGCTTTGCTGCAGCCCCACGGTACTCCTAGACTGCTATGCCCGCCGCTGACTGCTGTGTGTTCCGCAATGGCCCAAACCAGCTCCTTCCCACTACCGGACACCACAAACCCACACCATTTCCCAGTGCGTACTGCCAGACATACGCAAAAAAGAAGTTCTGGATTCCCAGAACTTCTTCAACATTCTATGAGAGGCGCAGACCGGATTTGAACCGGTGGATACTGGTGTTGCAGACCATTGCCTTACCACTTGGCTACTGCGCCATTCCACGTTATACTGACCAGCTCAGCTGTATCAACACGTGCTTGATTATTATAGCCCAGCTTCCAGAAAAAATCAAGTACTTTTTTGAAATTTTTTTATTTTTTCTCTGACTACACAAAATACTATATTTCCATATAAGAATCACTGTATCGATACAGCATCCCTGTTACAATCCCAGCACACCAGAAAGCAGCTGCAGCAGCAGGTTATTCTCATACAGCACACCTAATATGAGATTATTCTGAATGATTTCCTGTAACTTTGTCCCTATAAAAGTACCGGAAAGTCCTGCTGCCAGGGCGCAAAACAGCCACAATATCAGCAGAAGCTGACCTACAGATGCAATGGCGCCACCCCAGTGATTTACCGACTTCACTCCGGGCAAATACTCTACCACATGAAGCACCGTAAGAATCGCATGAAGCAACAGACGAACTACCACAAAAGTCACAAGAAAAGCAATCATACTGACAGCAAAGTCTGCTGCTGTTTTACTCACATAATCTGCAAAATTGCTCACTCCTTGAGCCACGTATCCTGAAGAGTTGTTATTCTCCACCAGATAATCTTTCACCACTCCTGGCAGGGGCACTGATGCAATGAAGTTTTCCTGGGCAGAACGGTTGATCTCCTCTAATCTTTGTCCAGTACTTTCCTCGATCTGCTCCTGTATCTGACTGGCGATATTCTCCCCCAGGGTAGTCTGAGAAGATAAAAATTCATTTACCGGAGTAAAAATCACCACTGTCAGTATCATGGTCAGTATCAGTGTGACCATAGAAAATAAAATCTTAATTAAACCCTTCTGATATCCGATAAACAATGCCAGCACCAGCACTGCCAGCAGCACCAGTGTGGATAGATTCCATAATGTTCCCATTTTTCTTTCCTTTCCTGCCAGATTTATTCTTTGAAATCCTCTGCTCTCAGGTAGATATGTTCTTCCTCGTCCCTTACCAGCACAAAAAAGCTTTTCAGCATCTTCCCCAGAGATTTCTGCGCAGATTTTTCTATGGCACGGTCTACCATCGTCTCTACTGACTCTTTTTCCGTTCCATCTTTACGGCGGGAAAGCTCCTCTAACCGTTCTTCTATGGCTAACAGAGCACTTTCTGCCAGAACATAGTTCTTTTTCAGCGCATACTGCCCTGCATATTCTTCCAGTTCTTCTACAGAAAATCCATTGACTACAAATTTTCTGCTAAAGCATGCATACAATTCTTCTGACCGGTTAAAAAGCTTCTCTAAATTCTCTTCCGTATCAATAAATACCACCAGCAGTGCCACATCCGGACGCTTTAACAGCAGGCCAAATTCTCCAATCAGGGTATCAGAAAGGACACCTGCTTCCTCTACGATCAGTACCTTTCCAAGAAGTCCCCGTATCATAGAAATCAGTCCCATACGGTTTAATTTGCTGCCATTGGTTCTTGCTGTCTTATCAGAGGGCAGGGACATCCCCTTTTGTGCCATCTGCTTTAATACGCCATGCGCAAAATGAATACCAGCTCCCGGCACTTCACTGGATACAATAAAGTGACGGATGGGCTGGGAACCATCCAGTTCCATTCCTTCTGCTACAACAGCCTTCTCACTCTGGTCAGGCTGTTCAGCCTCAGTTTCCTGTTCCTGATCATCATCTTCCAATAAAAGCTGGTCATATACCTGGACCTTGGCCTCATAAGCCTCCTGAAGCTCCTGTACTTTTTCAATGGAATCCAGTTTCACAGGCTCCTGTTCTTCTAAAAGTTCTCCGGGGGCCTCTCCCAAAAGGCTGCCTGTCTTCCAGAAAATATCCTGAAGTGTTTCTCTGGATACTTCCACATCCTCTAAAGATTCTTCCTCTACAAGGGCTGATACCATTTCCTGCGGCTGGTCAGAGGCTGTGTCTTCCAGAGACGTATCCTCCTGCTCTAACCGGTCTTTTGCCCACTGGGCAGCAAATTCCTGTGTCATTTTACTGATCTGCTGCTGATAGTCAGACTGCGCCTCTATACGGGCACGCTGTTCCTCCGTAAGAGGCTGATAAATGACCTTCAGTTTCATGGCCTTATCCACATAAGGACCAAATCCAAACCAGATGGCGATTTCATCACAAAGACGGACGCACTTTTCCTTTTCTCCTATACGATGGTACAGCTCTGCCAGCTCATATCCCCATCGTTCTTCAAATTCTGCTTCCTTATATTCTTCCAGTATCTGGATCAGCTCTGCTGTAGGATGATTTTTCCCTGCAGCCAGCCGGTATTCCAGCAAAAGCCCTCTTGGATCCTCCGGGGCACTTTCCTTAAATTCCTCATAGTAATTTTCTGCCGTCTGGTAATCCTTATGATCCAGCGCAGCTTCTGCGATCCGGTACGCAAAGCGGTAGCCACGGTTCATCTGATATGCCAGTTCTAACACCTGCAGTTCTTTTCCATATTGATCTACTGACTGGTATACCTCTGCTGCAATCTGCAGTCCATAAATATCCCTGGCATGGTTCCAGTTTATAGAATCACATACCTGGGCAGCCTCTTTCATGGAGCCTTTTTTTACCAGCTGTTTGAGATGCTCTTTTTTCAGTCCGTATTCATACTTATCCATGGTAACTCCTTTGCATCCGCCTGTGTATGTTACAACTCTACCCGTCCCTCCAAGGCACGCAGCAGGGTCACTTCATCAATGTACTCAATATCTCCTCCAACAGGCACACCGCTGGCAATGCGGCTGACCTTGATCCCGGAGGGCTTTACCAGCTTGCTGATGTACATGGCTGTGGTTTCTCCCTCCAGGCTTGAGTTGGTGGCAATGATCAGTTCCTCTACCTCTCCCTGGAGACGCTGCATCAGTTCCTTCAGCTTAATGTCTCCCGGGCCAATGCCAAGCATAGGGGAAATGGCACCATGCAGCACATGGTATACCCCCTCATACTTGCCGGTCTTTTCATAAGCTGCCAGATCCCTTGGATTTTCCACCACCATAATAATGCCATGGTTTCTGGTCTTGCTGGCGCAGATGGGGCACAGCTCCTGATCTGTCAGGGTGTAGCACATCTTACAATAGCGCACCTTGGCTCTGGCATCTGTGATGGTGTGAGCCAGCTGCTCTACAGCCTCTACCGGCTGGCTGATCAGATAAAATGCCAGCCGCTGTGCTGTCTTTGTACCGATACCTGGCAATCTGGACAGTTCTTCAATTAATCTGCTGATTTGATTGCTATAGTATTCCATTAAAATGAAAGACCTCCGCCAAGTCCGCCGGTAAGCTTCGCCATGTTGGAATTGGATTCCTCGTCTACCTGGCGAATTGCCTCATTGACTGCTGCTACGATCAGATCCTGCAGCATTTCGATATCATCCGGGTCTACTACTTCCTCGGACAGGGTGATGCTTTTCAGCTCACGCTTGCCTGTCATCGTCACTGTAACTGCGCTGCCGCCGGCAGTTGCAGTAAATTCTTTTTCCTCTAATGCTTTCTGCTGTTCTTCCATCTGGCGCTGCATGCGCTGTGCCTGCTTCATCAGATTTCCCATGTTGCCGGGGACCATGCCACCCGGGTATCCACCTCTTTTTGCCATTGTTACACCTTGCCTCTTAAAGGCTTCCTTTCTTTTTTACTGTTTGAGTAACGATTGTGAAATTCATCGCTTCAGGGTCTGCGGCGGCATGTGCCATGAAAAGCACGCTCTCGCTCTGAGTCAAACGCAGCGGTGCTAAGATGCTATGTAACAAAACCGTGCAATAAGCGGGCTTATCGCCCGGCTTTGTTACATAGCATCTAAGTACCGGCGTTTTCCTACGGCTTTTCACAGCACATGCCGCCGCAGACCCTGAAGCAATGAATTTCACAATCTCCCACTACACTGTGGTAAATGTAAGATGATATTTTATATATGCCAGAGGCTGGGTTCCACTCCCCGGTTTGATTTGTGGGGGTGTTTCAGAAATGAGTTTTTTGTACTTTGCATTTCTTTTTTTGTGGAGCAGCCGTTGGGATATTTTTGTTGGTTGCGGCGGTTAGTCTTCTTCCTGGCCGATGGGCATTTCGATGCCGGGTAGGGTGGGGCCGCGGCGGAAGACGATGTTGGGAGCCGGGCGGTCATCCTGGCGAAGTTCTGCCCGGAGGGTCACGCTGCTGCCGTAACGCTGCTGCAGATAGGTGTTGAGCCTTGGCAGGTCGTCTCCTTTGTTGATCAGTGCATAAGTCCAGGTATCGGAGATAAGCAGTAAAAATCCCCGGTCTGGTTCGTAGGTGAGCTTTGTGTTTTTCAGGGAGGTCCGCATCAGCGGATCCTGATCTGAAATGATCTGGTGCCAGTCACGGCATACCATATCGTACAGCTCGTATTCAGAGGGTGACACCTCCACTTCTGCAGGTGCTTCCAATTCCGGCGCTGCATACTGCCCCTCTGCAGGAGGACAGGCACCTTGTGACCTGCCATCGGAGGTGTTGTTCTGTACAGGAATGTATTGTCCCTGCTCTATACATTCTTCCAAACGGCGGATGCGCTCCAACAGACTGTCTGTGTTGGTCTCCATGGCAGGCTTCATCATTTTGATCAGAGCCACCTCTACCAATACACGCTTGGAGGATGCATAACGCAGCTGACTGCTTAACTCACTTAATATACGAATATACCGCATCAGGCTGTCTGTGTCTACCTGTCTGGCTTCTTTTTGTAATTCTTCCAGATGTTCTCCTGAGACATTTAAGGTATCCTCCGCAGGTCTGGAGGTCTGTACTAAGAGCAGGTTCCGCAGGTACCAGATAAAATCTGTGACGAACTGCCCCATTTCCCGTCCCTTGGATACTGCATCTGCTACGCAGCTCATACATTCTGCCACCTGGCAGTGAATAATATATCCCAGCATGTCACGGAAAACTGAGGTATCTACTGCGCCTAATACATCCAGTACCTTATCATAGGTCAAGCTTTGGCCATAATAATAAGAAATACACTGTTCAAGGAGGCTTAAAGCATCTCTGCTGGCACCGTCTGCTGACTGGGCAATGTAGCGGATGGCGCTTTCCTCTGCTGCGATCTGCTCTGCTGCACAGATGTCCCGGATCTGCCCCATCAACACCTCTACTGTGAGACGTCTGAAATCGTATCTCTGACATCTGGACAAAATGGTGACAGGGATCTTATGGGCTTCTGTGGTTGCCAGAATAAAGATCACATAGGACGGTGGTTCTTCTAATGTCTTTAACAGGGCATTGAATGCACCTGTAGACAGCATATGCACCTCGTCAATGATATACACCCGGTAATGTCCCTCTGTAGGGGAATATTTAACCTCGTCACGGATCTCACGGATATTTTCCACACCGTTGTTGGAGGCAGCATCAATCTCCACCACATTCATGGAGCTGCCCTGGAGGATCGACTTACAGGCGGCGCACTCATTGCAGGGACTGCCGTCTATGGGATGCTCACAGTTGACTGCACGGGCAAATATTTTTGCAATGGTGGTCTTACCGGTACCTCTTGTACCGCAAAACAGATACGCATGGCCTACCCGGTCCCCTTTGATTTGATTTTTCAGCGTGGAGACAATATGCTCCTGCCCTCTTACATCTTCAAATCGGGCAGGCCTCCACTTACGATACAGAGTCGTGTATGCCATGTTTACTCACCTTTTCTACTATTATAAATTAGGTAATTGTCAAACGTCTTACCGCACGCTTTGGGAAGTCACTGTAAGAACACATTTTCTTACAATCACTTCTTAAAACGGCTATTGAATACTGCTTTTGCAATTGCCTATGTTATGAATCATGGGGACTGCAGCAGCTGCAGTCCCCCTGTTTTTTACTTTTGATACAACAGAACGTAAACCCTGGAACCTTCCATTGTCATAAGCAATAGCAAGCAGGCTTCACAAACTTTCTATTGCCAGTTATGATCCCTTGCACACTTTCTGATTATTCATCACCAAAGCTGATACCCACCAGCTTTGCTTCCTTTACCAGAGAGCATTCCGGATCTACCATCTTTAACTTACCTGCAATTTCAGACAGTGGGATCTTGGTGGTTTCGTTATTCTTCATACCCACCAGGTAACCATATTCCTTCTTGGAAATCAGCTCTGCAGCCGCCGCGCCCAGACGGGTAGAAAGCACTCTGTCATATGGGCATGGATTACCGCCTCTCTGGGTATGTCCTGGTACAGTGACACGGATCTCCTGACCGGTCAGCTCTCCAATTTCCTTGCCGATCTGATATGCAACAGAAGGATACTGTACACTTTCTGCGCGCTTTTTCTTCAGCTCTTTCTTGGACAGTTTGGCATCCTCTTTGCTGATAGCACCCTCTGCTACTGCGATGATAGAGAACTTCTTGCCCTCTCCTGCACGCTTCTTAATGGCTTTTGCTACGATTTGTGGATCATATGGGATCTCCGGTAATAGAATCACATCTGCTCCTGCTGCAATACCTGCATGAAGGGTCATCCAGCCTACCTTATGCCCCATAACTTCTACAATAAATACACGGCCATGGGATGCAGCGGTGGTATGGATACAGTCAATGGCCTCTGTTGCAATATCTACTGCACTCTGGAAGCCAAAGGTCATATCAGTGCCCCACAAATCATTGTCAATGGTCTTTGGCAGACCGATGACATTTAAACCTTCTTCGCTTAACAGATTGGCTGTCTTCTGGCTGCCGTTGCCTCCTAATACCACCAGACAATCCAAATTCAGCTTCTTATAGTTATTTTTCATGGCCTCTACCTTGTCCAGACCATTTTCGTCAGGTGTGCGCATCAGCTTAAATGGCTGCCGGGAGGTTCCCAGAATAGTGCCGCCTCTTGTGAGAATGCCGGAAAAATCAGAAGGGTTCATTATCTTGTAATTTCCATAGATCAGTCCCTTGTAACCGTCCAGAAAGCCAATGATCTCCACATCATCATACATATGATACAATGCCTTTGCCACTCCGCGCATGGTTGCATTTAAACTCTGACAGTCTCCACCGCTTGTCAGCATACCAATTCTCTTTCCCATAAATTCCTCTCTTTCTGCCTTTCGGCCTTGTATTTTCATCGATCCAGGCTGTCTTGATTTTGTCCCCTGTCTGCCAATTCATATCCTTGGGAATATAGTCAGCATAACCTGTTTTCAAAAAAGTACACAGCTCTGGTTTTATTATAGCCCAAAGTACGTTCTGTCGCAAGGGTTCATGGAAAGTTTAGAGGGAAAAGCTTCGTAAAGCCCTCATCTGTTTTTTCAGCGGCAGCATGCAAAAATCCATTGCAAAATTTAAGGCAATGCTCAGAAACATGTTCCATTTAAACTATGTATCCGATCATTGCCTTTTCATTGCACTCTATCTGTCACAAATATATAAATACCGTGCGGAGAAACCTCGAATAGCTCCTACAAGCGTTACTCTGGCAGTTAGCTCGGTCCAGGCTGCCTTACGGCACATAAAGGACACCACTTAGTGCTGCTCCATTCCTGACCTGACACGGTTCGTAGGCCTCTATTGCGTAAGACCCAGACTTCAACACCACTTACCAAAGGCAGCCTCACAAAAGCAAACCCTCAGAATCTCCATCACCCCTGCTGTAGCGGATTGCAGGTACAGGGCACCGCTAATTCCCCGGCTGCACGGTTTTTTTATTATACAATAGGCACCCGACTTTGTCCAGATAAATTTTACAAATTCCCCGTTGGATTTAAGTCTCCTAAAAAGTTCATTTTCTTCTCCAAGAGCATTGTACGGCACTCCTGTTCTCCAGACATCTGCCCATTTCAGCATCCGGATGTACCGGACCTTTCTCCTTCCAATGCCTGTTTCTGAAGCCGTTTTTTCATACGCATAGCCTTAAAAAAATCTGAAAGCATGGTGGAACATTCTTCCTCCAATACCCCCCTCACCACCTCTGCCTGATGGTTAAACTGCTCCATTTCCAGCAGATTCAGAATGGAACCGCCACAGCCTGCCTTGGCATTCATACACCCCATAACCACCTTGGGAATCCGGGCCTGTACAATGGCCCCTGCACACATCTGGCAGGGTTCCAACGTCACATATAAGGTACATTCCTCTAACCGCCAGTCCCCAAGCACCTTGCTGGCCTTGCGGATGGCATTTAATTCTGCGTGAGACAGGGTATTCTTATCTGTATTTCGTCTGTTATACCCTCTGGCTATGATATGATCCTGGTATACGATCACGCAGCCAATGGGAACCTCCCCCAGAGCCAATGCTTTTTTGGCCTGGCGGAGAGCTTCTTTCATATATTTTTCTTCCTGAGTCATATCATTCCTCCCGTCTCCCGCCATTGCATGAAACTGCCATGCCGCTTTTTCCTGTTTACTCTTCCCACTGCAGCTGTACCAGCCAGAAGCCTTCCGGCCACTGAGGACTGGTCCTTTCTATTCCTATGTAGTGGTCAAAGCCAGCTTGTGCAGCCTGCATCCTCTCCTGTGTGGTATTGCCTCCGGGTATTCCCATAAAATATTCATACCCATCCTCATGGAGTACCCTGCCCACGATCAGACAACGGTACCGGTTGTAATGTCTGGCAAGAAAATGGCTGCAGCCGTATTTCCAGTTGGCTTTGGGCAGCCGGTTAATATCACATGGGCGTATTCTAAGACACAGCACAGACTGACCCTGCATGGGAATTTTCATTTTAGGGTATTGTTTGGACAGATGCTGCCACAATACACTTTCCGAGATTTTTCTTACTGGACGGGGCTTTTCCTGTTCAATTTCCAAAGGAAGACCAAATTCTATCAAGTCCAGGGCAGCAGAAGCAAAGTGCAGCTGGGAATCTTCACAGTCTCCTTTCATCTCCGAAACCATTTCCACAGATGATTCTTCATTCACAGTATCTTTGTCCGGACAGGCTGCTGTGAAAGAAGACGGGGAAATACTGTCCGCTTTCTCTTCATACAAAGATTCCTTCACTTCGTTTTCAGAAATCCGATCTTCTATGTCTTCTGTGGGGGATGTTTGTTCCAGACTGCTTTCCATCAGATGTTCTACAGAGTTCTCACTATAGCTTATCTCTTCCTCATGTTTCTTCTCAGGTTCCGGGCTGGCGTGCACTTCCTCCGGCCTGCATTCAGCAAAACTATCTGCCTGGAATTGCCCATATTCCTCCTCCGTGAAAATCTCAGCAGCTATTTCATCTCCGGTCATTGTTTTCTCTGGAGAATTCGTTTGCACGTTCTCCAAATGGACAGCCACAGGAGGTACCTCTACCTCCACCTCTACTTTTTCCTCTGCCTCAGGGGCTTTCCACTGGACAAAACGGCCGGCATCAAAAGTTCCGTTCCACAATGCTGCTACAGCACGTTCTGCTCCAGGCCTGGAAGTCAGCACGATGCCGCGCAGATCAGAAAAATTCTTTCCTTCTCCTATGCTCTCTCCTGCTTCCAGCACAAAATGTCCGGCCTGCATACTCCCAAGACGGATTCCTGCCATGTCTTCAGGTGCATCCAGCAATCCATACACATCTAAATTTCCCTGAGCAACACTGCCTCTGCCGGTAAGCTGCATGCGAATCCGTCCATCCCGCAGCTCTATCATACCAAATCCGGCTCCGGCTCCTTTTTTTGCTCCCTGATACTGATACAAATAAACTGCAAACCGTCTATACAATGCCATTTTCGCACTACTCCCGCATCATTCCCTTTAATATATGCAGGTATGTCTCTTTGATAGAACATCAGTGTAAATCCTTGGGTTCTGTTACAACATTCTATCTTTTCAAATCCGCAAGGATATTGGTCAGGGTGGCAAATTCCTCCAATGTCAATGCCTCACCTCGCACAGTAGCTCCCTTGCCCAGTGCTTCTACTGCCTCTGTAATCTGCTCCTTGCTAAAGGACAGTTCCGGAGAATTGGACAGCCCATTTACAAGGGTTTTTCTGCGCTGGTTAAAGGATGCCCGGATCAGGCGGAATAACAACTTCTCATCTGTCACTTCCACTGGAGGCTTCTCATGACAGGTCAAGGATATAACTGCAGAGCCTACATTTGGCCTTGGCATAAAGCAGTTTGGCGGTACATTGGCTGCCAGATACGGGTCAGCATAATACTGCACTGCCAGGGAGAGCGCCCCATAATCTTTGGTACCAGGGCCTGCCTGCATCCGCATGGCTACCTCTTTTTGTACCATGACGGTTACACGATCCAATGGTACATGGCTTTCAAAAAGCCCCATAATAATAGGGGTAGTAATATAATATGGAAGATTTGCTACCACCTTGATGGGCTTTCCTCCATTTTTTTCCCGAGCCAAAGCAGCAATATCTACTTTTAAAATGTCCTGATGAAGTACAGTAACATTATTATAAGAAGAAAGTGTATCTTCCAAAATGGGAATCAGGTGGTCATCGATTTCCACTGCCACCACTTCTCTGGCAGCCTCTGCCAAATACTGGGTCATGGTACCAATACCCGGGCCGATTTCCAGCACAAAATCCTCCTTGGTCACACCAGCTGCTCCAATGATTTTTTCTAACACGTGGGTATCAATGAGGAAGTTCTGGCCGAACTTTTTTTCAAAATTAAAGTTATATTTCTGCAGTACTGCAATGGTATTTTTGGGATTTCCCAGTGTTGCCATAATTCACCTCTTTTTATTGTAATCATTTGATCTGTATCATTCCCCCATCTTACATATGGCGGTCATAAATATTTACAGAGAAAATCAGTTCCTGTATGTTCCCTTTATTTGCCTCACTTACAAAGCCTGTAAGCCCGGTTTCCATTGTCCCATGTAGTCTGAATGACCTGTTCTTTGGAAATGCCTTTGATTTCTGCTATTTTTTCTGCCACCAGAGGCAGCCACAGGGAACTGTTACGTTCTCCACGGTGTGGAGATGGAGCAAGGTACGGACAGTCTGTTTCCAGCACCAGCCGTTCTAAAGGAGCATATTCCACCACTTCCCGAAGCTTCCTGCCATTTGAAAAGGTCAGGACCCCTCCGATGCCAAGATAGTAACCCATGTTCAGGTATTCCCTTGCCATCTCTACGCTGTAGGAAAAACAGTGAATGATGCCTCCTAAATCTCTGCCATATCCCTTCATAATATCCAGCGTATCTGCCGCAGCATCTCTGCTGTGGATGACCACCGGCTTTTTTAGCTCTCCTGCCAGCTCTAACTGACGGACAAACCATTCCATCTGCTGCTTGGGAGCAGTGTCTTTCCAATAATAGTCCAAACCGATCTCACCTACAGCCACTGCTTTTTCTTCCTTAAGCATATGTTTCAGCCAGGCAAACGTCTCTTCGTTTAACCCGCCTATATCAGTGGGATGGACACCGATGGCCGCATATATGAAATCATAGGATTTAGCAAGCACCATCGTCGTTTTGCAGGAAGAAATGCTGGCACCTACGTTCACTACACGGCCTATGCCCTGCTGCGGCAGGGCATTTAAGAGCAGATCTCTGTCCTCATCAAATTTTTTATCGTCATAATGTGCATGGGTATCAAATATTAAATCCATGGAATTCCTCGTTTTCTTTTATTTGGCAACAACAGAAAATACAGTTGTCACCCACCTGGTCAATGAATTTCTGTCAGTGCCTATTATAACGCAGATTTTATCATCCTACCACTGTGTTTTTCTACCTGCATAGAATTTCTCTGATTTTCCCGGAAAACATGTTAGAATTGTGCAAAATAAAAATGGTTTTTTACAAGATTTTTACATTTGCCACTTTACTGTGAACAAAATTGGTGCTATACTAAAAAAGTTTTTTAGAAAAGTTGTTTAGGAGGGATAAAACAATGTGTCGTAAATTTATTTTTTATGTGGCTGGTCTTGCATGTTCTCTGCTGCTGCTTTCTATCGGAGGCTGATGGCAAAAACAACAAATGCCCGTTTACGTCCATTATGGACATGATTACATAAGTTGATATGCAGAATGAAACTCTGTCAAAGAGACTCCTGGGTAAGCGGAGCGCTTTAACAGAGTTTTTTCTGTTTATTATTCCTAAAACCAATATGTCCGTTCCCCTGATCCATACTCCTGTCAGGCTTCCAGCCTCTGCATCCATCTTTTCCTGCGAAGCACCACCAGGGAGATTCCAAACCGCACGCACTCCTCTAAGGACAGTATAAAATATACATACGGAATGGAAAGCCCCCAGACAAATGCACTAAGCAGCCCAAGAGGCACACCAAATCCCCAGGTTCCGATCAAGTCAATGACCATTACATAATTGGTCTTGCCGCCGCTGCGGATGATCCCTCCACCAAGGATCATATTCAGCACTTTAAAAGGTGCGACCAGCGCATAAGCCAGCAGGATCTGCCCTGTGAGTGTCTTCACTGCATCTTCCACCTCGTATATTTTCACATAATAACTCCTGGTCAGGACGATCACTGTGGAAAGCACAACAGCGCCAGCAAACCCATACCAAATCAGTTTCTTAGCCTCACTGTAGGCCCTGTCAAACTCCCCGGTTCCAAGTCGTTTTCCGATTATGACGCTGGCTGCCTGGGAAAGTCCGCACAATGCCCCGATCATCAATCCCTGAATTGGATTGATCAGTGTCATAGCTGCACTTGCCTGAGTACCCATATGTCCGTAAATGACCGCATACACATTTTCTCCCAGACTCCACATAAACTCACAGATCAAGATGGGCATCAGCATAGCTCCATATTGCTTCCAGTTAAAGCCCGCCTGCTGCTCCCTGCTGTCTTCCCTGCTCCACTGGCTCTTATATCGAAGCAGCATCAAAAACAATACCAGGAAGCTGACTGCTCTTGAGATTACTGTAGCAATGGCAGCTCCCTTGACTCCCATCGGTGCAAAGCCCAGCTTTCCAAAGATCAATATATAGTTCAGACCTGTGTTGACCACTGCTGCACCAATGCTGGCATACAGAGGCAGGGATGCCTTTTCCATGCACCGAAACAAAGTAGACAGCATGGTATCTCCTGCCATCAGCAAAAAGGTTGCAGCAATCAGCACAAGATAATCTGCAGCCTCCACCACAGTCTCATAGTCACGGGTATACAGTCCCATTACCTGCCTTGGACACAAGGTACTGAAGCCGGTAAACAATATGGCCAATAACAGGGCGATTACCAGATTGATATAAAAGCTTCTGCGGACTTCCTTTTTGTTCTTTTGTCCTATGTACTGGGAAATCATGATTCCTGCCACTGCACCGATAGCAGACACCACCACAGAATATATAGAAGAAAATTTGCCTGCAAATCCTACTCCTGCAACACTGACGCTGCCCAGCTGCCCAATCATGATCTGATCTACAATGCTAAATGAGGACTGCAGCATGGACTGCAGCGCTACGGGAACAGCAAGGCTGCATACTGTTTTCAAAAAACTTTTTTCCTGTTCCATTGTAATTCCTCCTGGAAATGGTTTGTTTCATAAAAAAGCGCTTTCTTTGCTTTATTATATCTCCGGCAAAGTGCAATTTCAAAGGTTAAGCGTGTAACCTAAAACAAAAATTCAGGAGAAAATTTGGTACTTATGTACAATAGCATTGCAGCACATCACCAGTCTTGTTTTGAATCCTTTCACATAACAAAAAAGACACCAAGTCTTTGCAATGTTTCACTGCCAAAGATCCGGTGCCTTTTGCATCCTCTTATTTCACAACACTATCGGTACTCCCCCGCTCTACCAGGGTAACCGGCAGCATGATCGTGGTCTCTATTTCCTTCTTTTCTTTCAGCTCTCCAAGCTTTTCCAGGGCGATCCTGGCCCGCAGGGCTACGTCCTGCCGCACAGAGGTCAAGGTGGGGGACACCAGACTGCAGATAGGGGTATCATCAAATCCGGCAACAGATACCTCTCCCGGAACAGACACCCCCTGTTCCTCCAACAGAGCCATCAGCTCCACTGCATAATAGTCAGAGACCACAAATATTGCAGAATGACTTCTGATCTGCTCCATATGCTCCAGATAAAATGCCCGCCGCTCACTTTTCTGCATGGGTATCAGCATAAAATGGGTATTGTCTGCCCCAAAACCAGCGCAGAACCCATCATAGCGTTCCTTATCTGTACAGATCTCATTATCAGCAATGCACAAGGCCTGTCTATGTCCCTTTTCCCGAAAATAAGTACCTACCTGAAACCCTCCGTCGTAATTGTCAATGGTAATGTTGCAGATGCGCTCTGTCTGACAGCAGTATCCGTCATACACCACAAAGGGGATGCGCATATGACTGCGCAAATACATATAGTCCTGCTCACAAAAGCCCATCAGTACCATGCCATCCATATTCCACATGGAAGCAAAGCGGATGATCTCCTCCATATCAGTGGTTTTTTTTACCATCATAAACTGTCCGTTTTGCTCAATTTCGGTAGACAGGTGGTTTAAAGATGAGGCAATGAAAAAATCCTCCAAAACATGGGACTCGTACTTTTCATGGTTGTTGATCACCACCCCAATGATGCGGGAAGCATTTTGCGCCAAAAGGATACCAGCCATGCTGGGAATATATTGTCGTTCTTCTAAAAGAGCCTGGACGCGCTTGACAGTTTCATCGGAGATCTTCTTTGTCTTGCCGTGCAGGACATTGGAAACAGTAGCAGTGCTGAGGCCCAATTCCTCAGCGATATCAGAGATCCTTACCCGTTGTTCTTCCATTGCAAATTCTCCTGTGCGTCATTCTGATATTTGATCGGTTCTCTCAGATTTGCTTGCATTGCTGCAGTTTTAACTGACATGCTGTGGTCTGATCTGAGGGGTTACATTGCCAGGCTGATCTGATGGATCAGCCCAATATCTGCCGGCAGCCACTCTACTGAATACAGCTCCTCCCTGGTCAGCCATCTAGCTGCCTCATGCTCCTTCAGTACCAGATCTCCCTTTACCACCTGACACCAGAAACAGTCCATGGAAAGATGAAAGGCTGGATAGTCATACTCTACTGTAGTGATCAAATCCCCAACAGTGATCTCTGTATCCAATTCTTCTTCAATTTCACGAATCAGCGCCTGCTGTGGAGTCTCAGAATCTTCAATTTTTCCACCAGGAAACTCCCAGCCTCCTTTAAAATCTCCATATCCCCTCTGGGTGGCAAAAACAGTGGGGGCACCCTGTTCGTTTTCAGCCTTGATCACTGCTGCTACTACACGAATTGTTTTCATATGTTTAAACTCCTTATATACACAGATATTTTTAGGTAATTGCAAGACTGTATGCAATGCCAGCTTTGGAAAGGATCTGGTGCCTAACGTTGCATCCTGCCTGTTTTGTTTTTATGGATTGGCAATGGGGTGTTTTATCCATTTACGATATATTCGTATATATCTTCACGGATGGGCACATCTAAGAGCCACTCGATCTCTACAGCAGTTTTATCTGTATTGGCCATTACAAATTCTTCGGTTTTACCTGAAGCCTGCATCAGCCCCAGATAATAAAACTCCTTAGAGATCTTATCATCCTTATTCTTTCTCACAAAAAGATGTACCTGAATCCCTCTTTCCTTGGCATGCAGGAAATTTTGCACATCCTCTGATGCAATGGTTCTGCCGGATTTGGATATTGCAATCAAACTGCTGCGGCTTGTAAAATGGTCTTCATACTTTGTTGTGTCACTGATATCCTCTGCTTTATCATAATTGATAAATACAGGAAATGTTTTTGTCTTTTTATCATACTTGTAACCACCAATGTTCAAGGGGACTTCATTGGTCTCCCAATTTAAAATCCTGCAAACATCTTCATAGGTATATTTTTGATAAAGTACCAGATCTGTATTCCTGTATCGATTGCTAAAATCGCGCTCATATCTGCTGATACCAAATTCAACCAGTTCCTTTAATATCCCGTAAAATGCCTCATGATGCAGCATATTGGCAAAGGAATCAGAAACCCGATACCCATCTTCTCCTGCCTCATCCTGTTCCAGCAAAACACACGCTGCATAGGTTGCTTTACTGCCTCCTGCCGGAAATGCATTGGTCATAATATTGACAATATTCTGCTGCTGATTCTGCTCCATTTGAATTCCATACTGCTCTTTCAAATCCTGCTTCAGCTCTGCAAACATTTTTCTTCCTGCAAGCTTATGCGTATAGGAC
Source organism: Lachnospiraceae bacterium (assembly GCA_045127535.1). Taxonomy (GTDB): domain Bacteria; phylum Bacillota; class Clostridia; order Lachnospirales; family Lachnospiraceae; genus UBA2942. The sequence goes on from JBGVQN010000028.1 coordinate 17,542, forward strand.
ATCATTCTTTTTAAAAGCCTCAGTTCATGGATCCGCTTTCCGCTTGCCAGCTTCTTGGATACAAATTCAATTACTTTTTCTTCTTCTGCAGACAATTTGACGGTATACTCTTTCTCATACTTCACCAGAAATTTGTAATATGAACCCAGGCTATTATTATCAAAGATCCGCAGTACATCCATTTCCCCATAGTCATCAAAATCCTTTAGCTGTGGAATTCTTCCAAGCTTGTTCTTTAAATTGATGTAATTATTTTTAATCAGTTTAATATCACTAAAGTTCGCATTATCAATTGCTGCGAAAATTCGTTTTCTGCTGATCTCATCAAAATGAATGGTGCTTGCGCCAGGGATCACACGTCCCCCTTCCATCAAATAACGTCTGATATTATCCTTGTTATAACTTCTGTCCCCTGACAGCGCAATAGGAATCATAAAATTATTTTTATAATTTCCGATAAAATCCAAAATGACAACATATTCCTTTTCAGCAGCCTTCCTAAGACCTCGTCCCAGTTGTTGAATAAACACAATTGGAGACTGGGTAGGCCTTAGCATGATCACCTGATTCACTTCTACGATATCTGTACCCTCAGAGAATATATCTACTGTAATGATATAGTCCAGATATGCATCTTCCACAGAAGCAGCCTCCATAGTCAACCGCTCAATTGCTTCCGCCCGTACCTCATCAGAATCTGCACCACTTAGTGCAATGGTCCTCAATCCCTGTTCATTCATTTTCTTAGACAGTTCCTTGGCTTCGTCAATTCGGCTGCAAAAGATGAGCCCCTTTACCCGCTCTCCAGAGTGACCATAATAGGCAGCCTGCTCCAGCACATACTTTATCCGCTCATCACTGGTCAGAAAACGAAAATTCTCCAACTGTTCCTCTCTGGTACTTCCCTCATCAGAAATCATAGCCAGATCTGTGATGCCAAAGTAATGAAACGGACACAGCAAATCCTCCTCCATGGCCTGCTGCAAACGGATCTCATAAGCAATGTTGTGGTCAAAGATCTCATAAATATTCCGACCTTCTATATTGTCATCCCGTTTGTCCGGTGTAGCAGTCATTCCCAGGGTAAACTTGGGTGTAAAATAATCCATCACCCGTTTGTAGCTGCCTGCACTTGCGTGGTGGGCTTCATCATAAATACAGGCATCAAAATAATCCTTGGGGAATTTTTCAAGATTTTCTTCCTTACTTAATGTCTGAACTGTTGCAAACACAAAATCCGCATCATAGTCGTACTTCACCCCTGATACCAAACCGGTACGGATCCTGCTACCAAATACCCGTTCAAAGGAAGCCTTTGCCTGCTTTGCGATTTGATTTCTATGTACCAAAAACAGCACCCGTTGAAAACCTAATTCTCTCATGGCAAATGCAGAGGCATATGTTTTTCCTGTACCGGTTGCAGATATGAGCAGTGCCTTATCTATTCCCTTTTCCCTGAGTTCCAAAAGGTTATGAATAAAGGCAGTCTGCATGGTATTGGGCTGCAGACGATACGCTTCTACAGACGGTATTTTTTCCCTTAAAGTAATCTCCTTTTGCTTTGCTACCATCTGTTGAAACAGCTGTTTTTCTTCATATTTCCTGCGATATTCCTCAATAAACACTGTGTAATCTACAGTATATCCTTCCGCATCCCACAATCTGTCAAACTCATGCAATACGGAATTTACCATTTCGCCGCTGCTGGTTGAAACCAGTCTTGTGTTCCATTCCATGTTTCGGGTCAACGCGTCCTGGGTCAGATTGGAGCTTCCAATGATAAACCGGTACTCCTCATCTTTCTGAAAAATATACCCTTTTGTATGGAAACCGCTTCCTGCCCGCTCTGTCTGGTACATGCGCAGTTCAATATTGGACAGTCCTGCAATGGTATCCAATGCTGCTGGATCACTAAAGCACAAATAATCAGTGGTTAAAACTCTGCCGGGCACACCTCTTTTCTCAAGTTCCTTGAGTGTCTGCAACAAGGGTGTAATCCCTCCCTTTGTGACAAAAGCAACACTGATTGCAAAGCTGTCGCATCTGAGCAGTTCTTCTTCTACAGCAGAAAAGACCTTTTGTCCCTTCCTGTTATCGTTGTATATCAATTGAGGCTTGTATGCCAGATTTGCGTTGACTCCTGTATCAATGAATGCAGCTTCAAGACCGATTCTTAATTGGATTAGATTCTCATTGGTCATGGGGATACTTCCTTTAAAATTCATTGTATTTTTGGGCGTTGTTTTTTGCCTTTTCTACTGGATACTTCTCCTGATTGCGCTTGACTTTTTCCTGAATGATCTCATCCATGTCCAAACCACACGCATCCGCCATAAGAATGCAGTAATTTAATACATCTGCTAATTCCTCCCGGATCTTATCCATCTTGTGACTGCACACTGTATCAGAGGCACTCCATTGAAATATTTCTAACAATTCTGCAGCTTCCAGACTGATTGAAATGGCCAGATCCTTGGGATTATGAAACTGCTTCCAATTTCTGTCATCTCTAAACTGTAATACCTGATCGATCGTTTCCTGTGTCATAAACCTCTCCTTTGCTGGTACATTATTTTTTTAAGCATTTACGGAGATATTGCGCCAGCTTTTCATCTACGCAATACACATAGCATCCCTTCATTCCTCTTGTCATAAGCGTCCTATATGTATTTTTGATAATTTCATCTGCCAAGCCCAAGGCCTTCTGGGGATCATTCTTATACAGTGTCTTGATTCCCTTTAATGAATTATCCGTCTTTGCCCTTTTGGTAAAATCGGTAACGATTTTTCCATCTTCATAACGCATATCCTCTCCAATGATCACACCAACATAATCAAATTCCAGACCTTGAGATGTATGAATGCACCCAGCTTCATTTACAGAATTCTCATCAATTGCATATGTACTGCTATTCTTGAGATTCCAGCTAATTTCAAAATCACCGATTATAATATCATGTACTGCAGTATTATTTACCCCTTCTTTTAACCAGTTCCAACAGTAACCTGCCAATATTCTGGCTCTGTTGTTACTGGTACGGTTTCTCTCAATAATCAAATGACGCATTTCATGAGGTGAATCCATAATTTGAATATCATAATCAATTTCTTCCATATCCCAGTTGGCTGTTTCTCGGATTTCCAGCACATGATCCAACCATGCCAAATATCCATCAGAACCATTACACCTAAATTGTGAAACCAACTCCATATATTCAATTTCTGCACCAGCCAATTTCGCCCACTTTACGATCTCATTCACACTTCCAATATCACTCAATGTAACTCTTTGGCTCTCATCAATAAAGAAAACACTGCATCTGCCTGCATGAATGATCTCTTTAATCTGGTTTTCCCCTAAGTTCTGGAACATCCCAGATTTTTCATTCAAACGATGGGCTTCATCTACAAGGATCGTATCTACTATATCTTCTGCGGTCTCAGTATATATGCCAGATCCCTTAAACATGTTATCCACACTGCTTTTCCGCATTTCTCCCTTTAATTTCCTCTGATACACATTGCGAGGGGCACTATTCTTTGATACATACTGACAAAACTGATCTTCTTGTGTTAACTGTGCCAAAAGATGAATCGCAACCACCGTTTTCCCGGTTCCCGGACCACCTTGAACGATCACCACTCTCTTTTTTCCATCCTGCATGGACTGACGGGAACAATTCAATATTTCTTCATAGACAACCTTCTGCTCATCCAGCATAATAAACTCCCGGTTACCCTTTAACATCTTTGCGATGGATTCCTGCAGGCTCTTTGATGGTTTGATTTTTCCATGCTCAATGGCATACAGAAGTTCTTTGTTATCACCTGTTACCACACTTTTCTTGATGAATTTTCGAAGCTCATCAACCTGCCCTCTGGTAAATGCCGGGGCATCCTCCAGATAAATTTCATACTGTTCCTCATCCAGTGGGTCATGTTTCACACGGCGGTAATTGTGCAGATATGCACATGGAAACAATTCTATCTGCCCTTCTTGCACAGCCTGATTATAGTCTGTAATAAGCATTGCATATGACCATGCTTGATAGGAAGGATGTACTACCTGACGCACTGCATTTCCAGTATATGTTTCCACTAATCCATCTCTGCCTGCAACAGCGTTGATCTTATCCCACTGCTTCAATTCAATAATGATGACGTTGCTCTGTTTTTCTTTGTCATACCCCGATATCAGAAAATCCACCCGTTTAGAGGTCTGTGGTATATTGTATTCAATTGCAATACCGGCATCCTTTGGAATTTCATCATCATTCAATACTTTGTACATATATTCCAAGGAATTCTCCCATGCACGAAATTCATTTGCTGCAGTGCGGCGATTCATCTTTTCATATATGTTTTCTTCTATTTCATAAGCAATGGTGTCCTGCTCCACACTTCTTAAAAAATCTGTTTTTGTTCCATCGTAGACTAGCATGTGATTTTCTCCTTGTGTTGTTCATATTCCAATACTGTATAGGCCGCAAAATATAAAGAAGCCTGCATGATTCACGATCATTCAGGATAATCTTTCGCTTCTCCCATGCTTTACATCACCCATATTTCATACCCCTGCCTTCTGGCTGAATCATATACCGGACGCATATTTTTTTCCAATATCCCATAAAACTCATCCCTGGAATTCCCCTTGCGATATAATTCCTGACTTGCCCAAATAGAATGCAGATTGTCCCGATAGCAGGACTCATACAATTTTCTGATTCCGGCTTTTTCATGCACCAGCTCATACATCCTATATTGATTCTGAGCGAATTTTACGAAGAATTGCTCCCACTGTGGCAATTTATTACTCTTTACTGAATTCAGAGATGGATCCATTGGCATCAGATTCCATAATTCATCATTCATGACAAACGACCATGGGATAAAATGATCTACATCATAGTTTTCTTTCCTGATGGGCTCTCCTTTGAATACATCGACCATGTCTGTTATTTCCAAAACTCCCTGCCATAAATTTCTCACATGCGTCAGTTTACGCATCTTTTCATCCAATGGAGCCAGCTTATATATCAGCCCAGGCACTTCTGGATTATTATTTTGAAGCCATCGCACCTTTTCGTATTGAATCCATCCCAAAATCGATACTGTATGATCCTGAATCATACGCATCCATGAATCATGAAATACAATTTTACGTTCTAATCCTTTTTGCGTACCAAATGTATACGGCAATGGCTTATGTACCTGATTGAGTCGATTATAATATTCCATCATGATCCCTGCAGTGCTGCTAAGATTGATTTGTTCCCCATCTCTATTTGCAAAGCCTGATAATGCCTTATATGGCACATTTTTGGTCAAGGTCATCTTTTCATTTCGCAGTTCCTCATTAAATTGTTGGATCTGATTTTTGATTTCAACCTTCGAAGCATTACTTTGCAATCCGCTTAGCTTATGCAGCTTTAGGACAGCCTTTTCCAGGCTGTCCTTGATCTCACCACTGCCCCAGATCCCACTTAAATGTACATGAAACTCTACCACAGAATACCATGCATTTGCAATCATCTCATTGATGATTTCATCATAAGATGCCTCTTTTTTATTTTCAGCAATTAATTGTACAATTGCCTCCAACCAGTAAAATTTATAGCAGCATGTGGGATTATTCATCATTCGTGAAAAACCCTCAACATCCAAATAATTATAATACTCTTTTCCAATATTTAACTGATAACCTGTTTTCTGAGAATCATATTCAACCATCGTTCTTCTCCTCTGCCGGCTCTTACATCTCCACTGACCCACTGCTTTTCTATCGCAAGAGCAGGTACCATTCTGATCAGTTTACCAGCTGTAGCTTCTGTCAAATCCGTAAAATACCTTCCATTTCGCTCACCCTCAAAATCTCCATATTTAAAGGAAATGTACATGATACCATTCTTTTTTAATGCCCTGCACATTTTTTTAAGCACATCCGGAATTTCCTGTTTTTTCAGATGAAGAATGGAGGCACATGCCCATATTGCATCGTATTTTTCTATCTCATCTAACTGGTGAAACAGCATTTCCTTTACACAAATTCCAGTAAACTCACTTGCCAGCTTACAAAGTTCTGCAGAACCATCTATTGCATCTACGATACATCCATGCTCTAAAAAAAACTTTGTATCTCTGCCGGAACCGCAGCCAAAATCCAATATAACTGCGCTTTTGGGGAGAAGATTTAAGACTATATTCTGTATCTGGGTAAACTCGACATGGACGGTTCCTTCTGCAAATTCTTTTGCCTTTTGATTGTAATAATGAATTGTATTTTGCATGTTGCAGCCTTTCTGTTGGAGAGATCATTTTATGAGCAGTTGATTGTAATACGATGCTTGATACCAGTCTATACGATCCGTTCAATTTACTTCTACATGCAAATTTAGGGTATAACTGCACCTCATTCCCTTGCACTAATATTGAATCCGAAAATAATCCAGATACGCTTTATACTGATCCTGTGCTGTCAGGCAAGTATCTGTCAGGTAGCCTTTTTCATAATTCCATTCTTTCAGTCCACGATAATAAAATAACTTCAAATGATCCTCTATCATAAACGGTACGATATTATATTTCAGACACTCTTTGAACATAATCAATCTGCCTACGCGACCGTTACCATCCTGGAACGGATGTATTCTTTCAAACTTCACATGGAAATCCAGAATATCTTCAAAATTTTTTTCTACCTTGGCATTGTACTCTGACAGCAACGCTGTCATTTTTTCAGCAACTTCTTCCGGCAAGGCAGTGTCCATACCCCCAACTTCGTTGGGTATCTTTTTATAATCACCCACAGCGAACCAATCCTTTCTGGAATCGCTGGTACCATTTTTCAAAATCAGATGAAGTTTTTTGATGAACTTCTCTGTCAATGCTGCCTTTGCGTTGTCGATGATCATATCAATGCAACGGAAATGGTTTGCCGTTTCAATTACATCATCCACATTCAGCACTTCTTTTTCTACACCAATGGTATTGGTTTCAAAAATATATCTGGTCTGATCGTGGGTCAGACGACTGCCCTCCATGTGGTTTGAATTATAGGTCAGATCTATCTGTGTCTTATGGTAAATACCACCGGAATATTTTGCTTTCTTTTCATCCTGGAGAATATCCAGAAGTGTGGGGGGTTGTTCTTTTTTCTTATTAGAGCGCTCCGGCTTTTCTGCATTTTCAGGAATGTTCCAAGTCTTGCCGGTCAGAAATGCACCGGCCACTCGTCCATGGGCACAGTAATTTCTCACGCTACGTTCTGAAACATTCCATGCCTTTGCTATTTCGGCAACTGAAAGGTATTGCATCTGCTTTCCTCCGTCAATCAATTGAATCAATCATTACACGAATCTACTGTATAGTATATCACTTTATCGGCAACAATTACAGGATTTTGCAGCATATTTTTATTTTATTTTGCCGTTTCAGGAAATATTTGTACTATACCAGCAATTACTGTAAAAAACAACGACTGGTAATGTTTATCATAAATCAAACCTATGTGGATCACTCTATACAATTTTCATCATCATTCTTAATTCACCATCACCATTTCTGGATTGGTTTTAAAGTACATCGCCCTTGAAAGCTTGCTTTTCTCCAAATATCCATGCTTTTCCAGATTAGCCAGCACATGCTTCCTGAAATAAGTGGAATCACTCACTCCTAAATATTCTGCAATTTCTGAAACCTTATGTGCCTGATAGTAACAGAACGAAAGCACCTTATCATCATAATCGGTTCCTGCCGCTTCCATTACATTACAGCTTACCAACACAGACGCAATTAGTTCATTTCTTCTTTTAGATCAAAATATGCCGATTCTTTTGAACCGGCATCATAGGGCAAATATTTTTTACTGTTTTCAATTTGTACGATCTATTGACCCTGATCTGCAATCATCCGCTTTCAAAATCGAAAAATTTTTCATTTTTTGAAAGCGGATCATTTCTGTGCTGTTCTTCTCACCCTTCCTCCGCACTCAACCATCCAAACAACCGCTCCGCCGCCGCCTCATACAAATAGGCTGCATGCCCCATTGCATAAGTCAGGGTCATTTCCTCATTCATCAACGGAATCAAATTATCGATTCCACAATCATAGATCCCTTCTGCGCCGTCACCCATACTGCCTACAATGGCAGTCACCGGCACGCCCTGGTTCTTCGCAGCCATACCAACGCCCCACAGTACCTTGCCATGGAGTGATTGTTCATCTACTCTGCCTTCTCCGGTAATAATCATATCTGCTCCGGCGATCTTTTCCTCAAATCGTATGGTCTCAAGCACCGTCTGTATACCGGACTTTAGCTTTGCACCCAAAAAGGCCATCATGGCACCGCCCATACCGCCGGCAGCCCCGGCGCCAGGTATCATTTCCACATCCATATGCAGATCCCGCCGCAGCAGTTCTGCATATTTTTTCATGCCCATCTCTAACAGTGTGATCTGGCTGTCTACAGCTCCTTTTTGGGGACCAAACACAAAGGTAGCCCCTTCCGGGCCGGTCATAGGGTTATCCACGTCACACATGACTGTAAAACGCGCCTCCTGCAGCTGTGGCATCATATCTGCTGCATAGATCCGGTCGATCTTGATCAGATTTTTCCCTGCAGGGAACAGTTCCTCTCCGGCGCTGTCATAAAAATGAGCCCCTAACGCAGCCATAGCGCCCATTCCACCATCATTGGTGGCACTGCCCCCAATGGCCACCACAAACTTGCGGTATCCATGCTCCAATGCATGACGGATCAGCTCTCCTGTACCATAGGAGGTCGTCTCAATGGCATTGCCCTCCTGAAAGTCAATCAGGGTCAGACCGGAGGCAGCAGCCATCTCCACCAGTACAGTGCCTCCCTGCAGTACAGAATAACAGGCAGTGATCTCCTCATACAGAGGATCGTGTACAGTCACTTCTACCTGCACGCCATCCATTACCTGCATCAAAGCCTCTACTGTGCCTTCGCCGCCGTCCGCCATAGGGATGGAGACAATTTCACAATCCGGAAAATATTTTCTGGCCTTTTCTTCTAATATGGCGATTTCCTCCTTGGAAGTCATAGAACCCTTCATAGAGTCCGGGGCAAAGACAAATTTCATACAGTTCTCCGTTTCTGCGCAATGCCTGCGCCTGATCTTTCTGTTATGATGAATAAAAGCACCCTGAGCAAACCTTCTATCGTCATAAGCTCCAGGCTGGCGGCAAATGGATACCCATACCGCCAGCCCGGCAACAGTCACCTCAGATGTCTGTTCTCATTCATGACCATAGGAAGCGCATCGGTGTGCTTTCTATTTTTAGCATATTTCAGCGCCGGATGGCATCTTCTTTTCCGGAACCATCAGGCCTAAGTTGCCTTCTGCATCTTCTGCACAAAGGAGCATACCCTCACTGAGTACGCCTGCCAGCTTTGCCGGCTTTAAGTTCACCAGTACCATGACCTTTTTGCCTACCATTTCTTCTGGAGTGTAATGGGCCTTGATACCGGATACGATCTGCTTTACCTGGCTGCCGATCTTGACCTGGCTGCACAGGAGCTTCTTGGACTTCTTCACTTCTTCACAGGCAATGATCTCACCTACCTGGAACTGCATTGCCATAAACTGCTCGTAGGTAATTTCTTCCTTGGCTTCGATATCGATTACTGCTTCTTCTGCTGCCTGCGCTTCTGCTGTGTCAGAAGCAGGATCTGCTGCATCTCCTGCAAGCTTTGCCATCTCTGCCTCATACTCTGCCTTCTGTGCTGCCTGGATGGCTTCTACCTTTGGCATTACATCCTTGGCATTTAAGCGGGCAAAGAGGATCTCAGGTGCAGCAGTTACCTTGGTACCGCTTTCATACAGACCAAACTGATCTAATATCTCATACGCTCTCAAAACAGTAGACAGCTGTGCCACCATCTTTTCTGCAGTCTCCGGCAGGAAGCTGTGGAGCAGGCTGGCACCAATGGTTAAGGACTCTACCAGGTTGTAAAGCACCTCTGCCAGACGATCCTGCTTGGATTCATCCTTTGCCAGCGCCCATGGCATAGTCTCATCAATGTATTTGTTGCAGCGGCGGAACAGGGCAAATACCTCAGAGATGGCATCTGCCACACGCAGCTTATCCATCTTTTCCTCTACTCTTGCCTTGGTGCCTGTTACCAGTGCCTTCAGGTCAGCATCTTCTTCGCCGGTGACACCGGTGCTACGTACTACGCCGTCAAAATATTTATTGCTCATGGATACGGTACGATTTACCAGGTTGCCCAGAATATTTGCCAGGTCAGAGTTGAAGCGCTCGATGACCAGATCCCAGGTAATGATACCGTCATTTTCAAAAGGCATTTCATGGAGTACAAAATATCTGGTTGCATCTACTCCAAACAGATCTACCATATCATCTGCATAGATCACGTTGCCCTTGGACTTACTCATCTTTTCACCGCCCTGCAGCAGCCATGGGTGACCAAATACCTGCTTTGGCAGCGGCACATCCAGCGCCATCAGGAAAATTGGCCAGTAGATGGTATGGAAACGTACAATGTCCTTACCGATCAGATGCAGATCTGCAGGCCAGTATTTTGCAAATGCCTCAGAAGAACCATCCGGGTCATAGCCCAGCTTGGTAATATAGTTGGTCAGTGCATCCAGCCATACATAAACGACATGCTTCTGGTCAAACTCCACCGGAACGCCCCAGGTAAAGGAAGTACGGGACACGCACAGATCCTGCAGACCAGGCAGCAGGAAATTGTTCATCATCTCATTCTTACGGGAAACCGGCTGGATGAAATCCGGGTGGGTATTGATATGCTCGATCAGACGGTCTGCATACTTGCTCATACGGAAGAAATATGCTTCCTCCTTGGCAGGCTTGACTTCACGGCCACAGTCAGGACACTTGCCGTCCACTAACTGGGACTCTGTCCAGAAGGACTCACATGGTGTACAGTACATACCCTCATATGCACTCTTGTAAATATCTCCCTGATTATATAACTTTGTAAAAATCTTCTGTACCATTGCTTCATGGTCTGCGTCAGTGGTACGCATGAAGCAGTCATAAGAGGAATTCATCAGATCCCAGATGCGCTTTACCTCTCCGGCTACATTGTCTACATATTCCTTTGGAGTGATACCGGCTGCCTCAGCCTTCTCCTGGATCTTCTGACCATGCTCATCTGTTCCGGTCTGAAACCGCACGTCGTAACCCTGCATTCGCTTAAAACGGGCAATACTGTCCGCCAGCACAATTTCATAGGTATTGCCAATGTGCGGCTTGCCGGATGTATAGGCTATTGCAGTTGTCATGTAATACGGTTTCTTTGTCATAATGTTCCTCCATTCTTTTTGACACCTGTATCACAAAAAAACAGGCTTGGCTGTAGGATCACAAAATGGTTTTTACATCCATTTCCATCCACACCCCGATTTTCCTTTGCCCAGATGTCTTGCTGACAGTTCTCTTTCCTGTCAAGGGATATCCGTTTTTATACCAGTCATTTATACTTTTACGCACAGGTACAGAAACTAACCTTAATTATAATATATTTTTGATAAAAAGTCTATGTATGTTTCAAAAAAGCAGCGGTGAGGAATAAATTTATTTTTATCGAACTAATATAACGCTTATTATAGATTGTTGATAAGTAAACACCTTTTTGCCGGTTTTTCAAAAGTTATCCACACCTGCAATGTATACTTTATCCGTTTTACGTTTTTTGTGAATATTTAGTTCGATTTCCTATTCCATTTTTCCACCACCTTTGCTATAATAACCTTGTTATTCAAGATACACTGTCGTGTATCGCTGAATGTAGAGTACATCTTCATCCGTTACTGTTTGTCGTCGTAAACTTTCCAGTAGCCTTGAAGATGTATTTTTTATGCTCTGTTTTATTTCTTCTATCAGAGGATTCCAGGCCAGATACAGCTGCATCAGTATATCTGCTATCTGGGTTAACAGATAATGGTTCTTCATTGCATTGCTGTTCCGGCTGTTTAAATGCTCGATTCGGTACAGGCCTGTTTTCTGGTTGTTAAATCCCTCATTTTCGATTTTCCATCTTCCACGCCCTGCCTCGATCATCTCTTCCAGATTCCTTTTGGTAAGCTCTATACTACTTATCCACTGGAACAATACCGGCTTATCTTTTCCTTTCTCTCTTCGGATACAACGGTATTCAAATACATTCATAACTTCCCGCTTCTCTGCCAGCTCCTCTACGTGATTTACATATGCTCCCGTTCCTTTTTCTTTACAGATATTCTCTACTTCTGTATTTCCATTCCCTTTTGTGATCCATTCGTAGCTTTCTGCCACATGCTTCTGCCTTGTCTCCTTATGGGTAAAAAGGTACTCCCAGTGGTTTCTGCGGCAAAACTCCATCATTGGCTCTGTTGCGTAAAGCGCATCCCCCTGGATGCAGATGGGCAGGCGGGGATATTCCTTTTTGATTCTGGTCAGCAAACGTTCTGCTGCTCTTGTTTCGCAATCCTGTTTCGTTACAGTTTCACTTTCATTTTCTATAAACTCTGTTCCAAGACTGATTACCAGTTTTTCTCCCAACACGATTTTGGCTTCCATTACTTTATGATAATAAAGCCTGATCGTTTTTCCTTCCTCGGTTTTTCTGGTGGTGCACAGGCAGTTTTCACAGTGTCTTTCTTTAAAATAGAACAGACCTGTCCCATCAATGATTACCCTCCAGTATTTATTCAGCAGACGTCCCCTGTAAAACTGCTTCCACCGTATCAGCCCTGTCACCATCTTCTTTCGTAAGTCGGAAAGACTCTCCGGTGACAGTTTTTCAAAGTAGCAGTTGAGTGTATCATAATGAGGCATTTCCTTCAGGTTCCTGTGTTTTGATAACAGGCCCAGTGTTTCAATACAGATATCCTCATTGAATTTTTCCTCCATCTGCCGCATGCTTTCTATGGAGCAGATGTTTTTCAGTATTCCCATATAAATCAGATCTGCCTGAGTATAAGTGATATAACTCTGGCTGCGTGGATCATTCATTTCATTTATCCATTCAGTGAGTGTATGGAAAAAATGATTTTGAATCATTGCAAAATCCACAATGCCACGGTCTTTGCTTTTTTTCTTGCGTTTTTCTGATTTTTTCATCGGATTTCCTCTCAATGCGTAAAATTTTTTTCTTTTATTTTAACGCATTGAGGGGATATCCTTAAGGATTTTAGCGTTTTTATTGCGAAAAATATTTATTCCTCACCGCTGTCAAAAAAGCTTCTATTTTGATGCTTTGGTGGATATAGATAGGTAAGTCAATTTTCCAATCTGCAGACGATCCAAATCCTCTGCACCTATTGTGCATCCATTGTCAAAGGAGTGTCTATGCGCCCTGTTGTAAGATCCCTGATCCCCAAATCCCCCAAAATGTATGATAGAAAACATCCAAAGCACCTTGCGCTCCCCTGTCTGGTCTTTGGCAGTCTGTTCCTCTGCAGCTTACTGCTGGCTGGCTGCTGCATGGGCGGCTGCCGCAGTGTGGAGGCCTCTCCTGATGCAGCATCTGACTTCTCAGAATCAGGATCCTGTGATGCCTCTGGCAGCTCTGATTCAGAAGGGTCAGATACTGCCCAGGCAGATCTCACTGCAGCCTCTGACGATTCTGATTTTTCTGCCTTATGCCTGAATCTTTTTACAGAATGGGTACAGGGTGACGGTCTGACCCTCCACTACACCTTAGACCAGCCGGAGGCCTACGGCATCTCTCTTTCTGCATTTTCTCTGGGGTCTGCCAGCTCCATTGCCACCAAAAACGCCTCAGAAGCGCTGACTTCTGCCAAGACGCAGCTGTCCGGTGTGGATTTTGACAGCCTTACATTGACTGAGCAGATGGATTACCGTATTATCATGGATTATTTAGAGCGGGAGCTGGCACAGACTGATTTTTTCCTGTATGACGAGCCTTTAAATTCTGCTACAGGCATACAGGCACAGCTGCCTGTGCTGCTGTCCGAATATGCTTTTTCTGAGGTTTCTGATATTACCAGCTATTTTTCTCTTTTGGATTCCGTGGATGAATATTTTGCTTCTATATTAGAATACGAAGCTGCCAAAAAAGATGCCGGCCTCTTTATGCTGCCGGAAAGCCTTGACCGGATCATTGCCCAGTGTGAGGCGTTTACTGCCAACAAAGAGACCAACTTTCTCATTACAACCTTTGACAGCCGGTTAGCCTCCCTCCCCGGCGCCCTCATGCCCTGGGACAGCTCCAGCTTACAGGAGGAAAACAAGCGGCTGGTGCTGGAGGTAGTGTTGCCTGCCTATGAAATGCTCCTGTCCGGACTGCGCAACCTGCGTACTGACCCTTCTGCCTCCGCAGCCTCCCCTGCGGGTCTGTGCCGTCTGCCCCAAGGTCAGGCATGGTATGAGCAGCTGGTACAGGAAGCCACCGGCAGCAGTCTGGATACAGAAGGTCTCTTTGCCCGCACCCAGGAGGAAGTCAACCAGGCCATGTCTGTCCTGGCTGCTCTTTGCAGAGAGCATCCTGCTCTGACAGAGGACATCACTGCCTCTGCCTTTTCTATCCAGTCTCCCCAGGAGATCGTAGAGGATCTAAAGCAGCAAATCGGTCTGTATTTTCCAGAAATCTCTGATACCAGCTGCACCATCCGCTATGTGGAGGAATGTCTTGAGGATTATGTCAGTCCTGCCTTTTACCTGACCTCCCCCATTGATACCTGCCGTCACACCATCTATATCAATGAAAATGAATCCTTTGACCCCAGCCAGTTATACCCTACTCTGGCCCATGAAGCTTTTCCGGGGCATTTGTATCAGGATACCTATTTTAATGACCACAATACCTGTGACCTGAGAAGCCTTTTGTACTATCCCGGCTATACAGAGGGCTGGGCAGTATACAGTGAACTTTTCTCCTATACCTTTGAAAAGGGCTTTTCCACAGAGCTTTGCACTGCCCTGCAGAAAAGCCAGGAAATCACCCTTGGCATTTATGCTCTGATGGACATGGGGATCCACTATTATGGATGGAACGAAAGCCAGATCGCAGGGATCTTAAAGTCCTATTTTGGCATAGAGGATGCAGACACAGTAGACCAGATCTTTCAGCTGATCCTGGAAGACCCTGCCAATTATCTCAGCTACTACGTAGGGTACCAGGAACTTTGCAGTGTCAAAACAGCATGTGAAAGCAGCCAGGGAGCTTCCTTTGATCTGCTGCAATTCCACCAGGCAGTTCTGACCATTGGCCCGGGGCCTTACTCCCTGGTCAGGGAATATGCACCTGTGCTGATGGAAGAAGCCACTGCTGCACAAGACTAGCGTAAAAAAGCACCTTAAATGCCAGTGTTATGAGTCCTGGCATTTAAAGTGCATTTTTATTCCTGATATAAAATGATATAAAAACAGTTTATCTTCTGTTGGCAGGATACAAATGATTTACCGGCAGATACTGCGGAATTCCATTCTTCTCAGCCAGCTGCACGCTGCCTGCTACCAGAGGTCTTAAATACGCAACCATTTCCTCTGTCACATCATTGCCAGCCTCGTTGATCCATTCTCTTGGGATCTTCTTCTCCTGGTTGGCTGCCAGCTCTATCGGGCAGGTACCATAGGTCACTGCATAAGGCGCATTGCTGGTACGTGTAAGGATGACCATCTGACCGGTCTTGCCTTCCAGCGCTGCACGGACACCCTGACGTCCAAGCTCTGCAGCTTCCTGTAAATCTGTAGCAGAAGTACAGTGGCCTGCACTTCTCTGCAGTACATTTAACTCAACGGAACGTACCTTGCAGCCAAACTTGTCTGCGATGACGCCCTCTAAATATTTGCCCACACCGCTTAACATCACATGTCCAAACTGGTCTACCTGCTTGGACTGTGCAGAAATATAGTTGCCCTCTGCGTCATGGATCCCCTCAGAGACTGCAATGATCACATGGTCATGCTGCTCTGCATAGTATGCTACATCCTTTACAAACTGCTCCACAGAGAAATCTACCTCCGGCAGATAAATGAGCTGAGGCACAAGATTGTTTTCATTACGTGCCAGACATGCAGATGCTGTCAGCCATCCTGCATTTCTGCCCATGATCTCCACCACCACAATGCTGCGGGTATTATAAATCGCAGTATCATAGCTGATCTCCTGTATGGAGGTGGCAATATACTTGGCAGCAGAACCAAATCCAGGGGTATGATCCATACCGTCTAAGTCATTGTCAATGGTCTTTGGAATGCCAATGACCTTGACCGGCACCTCATACTGTGCTGCATACTGGGACAGCTTTAAAACAGTATCCATGGAATCATTGCCGCCAATATAAAATACGTAGCCAATATCATATTTTTCAAAGATCTGGAAGATCGTCTCATAATCCGGGCTGGACAGATCCCCTTTCAGACGATAACGGCAGGAGCCCAAATACATGGCAGGAGTGGTCTTCAGCTGCTCCAACCGCTCCGGATGACCTGCAAATACTTCTGTCAGATCCATCAAATCATCACGGATCACTCCCTGGATGCCGTTTAAGGCTCCATAGATCTTATCCACCTGTGTACTGTTTAATGCGCCTTCAATGACACCTGCCAGACTTGCATTAATGGCTGCCGTCGGGCCTCCTGACTGTGCTACCAAACAATTTTTTCTCGCCATAGTAATCCTCCATTCCGAAGTAATGATCGTACTGATCTTTCACACTATTTTCCTGAAACAACCATATTCAGGAAATTCCTGTTGGAGTATAGCATAGGAATGTCAGCTTTGCAATGAAAGGGCTCCGTCAAACAGGCACTCCTTTTCACATTGACCACACGCTTTCTCCATCATATTTATAATTTACCATAAATACTACCCCTGTGCAACTTTGTGTTCTAATATCCCAGAGTCTCATCCCCCCAATCAAACAGATTCATGCCTTTTCTATCATTATAATGTAGACCAATCACACCAAACCATCCGTACAAAAGTCAAACTCCCCGTGGGAAAGTTGTAGCCAATCCGCCCCATTCATTGTATAATACAATTATCTGGCAGATTCTTCCTTGTCTTGAACCTTTTGTTCATTTCTGCCAGTTTTACCTAAAACCTGACTGATGTATCATACTGTGCAGGATCACTGACCGTTCCTGGTTATACACCTGCCCGGGACAATACATTAGACACAGCCACCATATGGAGGATGAATATGGCACAAAGTAATGATTACGCAAAGGCACTGCGGCTTGGTCAGAGGGAATACCAGAGCCGTATCCATCAGAATTTGTCTCCTTATGTTCCAACTTTAGATGATATTCTGGAAAATGTATCTACCGAGGGAGAGGTAAAGGTAGGACTTATGCAGATTCCAGCCGACAGAATTGTAGGAACCTATGCAGCAGGCAGACAGACCGCCCTGGCTTACAATTTTATGCCTCTGCTGTCTCTTGATACAGAATTTGCCAGCAAGTGGTCCGCTCTTTGCGAAGCCCACTTACATGAGGGCATCCGGGAACCCATTAAAGCATATGAATATATGAACCAGTACTATGTCATGGAAGGCAACAAGCGGGTCAGCGTGCTGAAGTATTTCGGTGCAGTGACCATTCCCGGCACTGTCACCCGGATCATTCCAAAGCGTACCGAAGAAAAAGAAAATAAAATTTATTTTGAATATCTGGAATTTTTCAAAGCAACCAACATCAATTATATTTACTTTTCCCAGGAGGGCGGCTTTGAAAAACTGATGAAGGCCATCGGAAAGACCTATGAAGATGTGTGGAGTGATGATGATTACATAGACTTCCGCTCTGCCTACATTAACTTTCAAAAGGCTTACAATGACAGAGATGGCTGGAAGCTGCCTATTACAGTAGGGGATGCCATGCTGGTTTATCTGGAGGTATTTGGATATGATGAACTGAAAAACCACTCCTATGCCCAGTTAAAACAGGATATTCTGAAAATCAAGGACGAATTTGTGGTATCCACTGATGACTCTGTAGAGTTGTTGTTAGACCCTACCGAAGCGCCCAAAAAGAATCTTCTGGAGAAGATCCTGCCGGATCCTACGCCTAAGTTTATTAAGGCTGCCTTTATCCACGACCGAAATGGAGAAACCTCCAGCTGGACTTATGCCCATGAACTGGGCAGAACGTATGTAGAGCAGGCACTTCCTGGTAAAGTAGCTACCGTTGCCTACAACGATATCTCTGGAGAAGATGAGACATATACTGCCATTGAGCAGGCCATTGCAGACGGCTGTGATGTCATTTTTACCACTGCTTCCCAGATGGCAGATGCCAGTTTAAGAGCTGCAGTACAGCATCCCAAAATCAAGATCCTCAACTGCTCTTTAAATACTTCCCACAGCTATATCCGTACCTACTATGCCCGTATGTATGAACCTAAGTTCCTTGCTGGCGTACTGGCAGGTATGATGTCACCGGTAGATGACATCGGCTATGTAGCTGCTTACCCGGTATACGGTGTCATATCCAGCATCAATGCCTTTGCCCAGGGTGCCAAAATGATCAACCCAAGAGCCAGAGTGCATCTGGTATGGTCTGCCCAAAAGGGTATTGATGTAGATGATGAACTAAAGAGCAATCACGTATCCTATGTATCTTATCACGAGATGATCCGTCCTAACGAAGACAGCAGACAGTATGGCCTGTACCGTATTGAAGAGGACGGTTCCAATGTATCCGTTGCCATGCCTGTATGGGACTGGGGTAAACTGTATGTGCTGATACTCCGTTCTATTTTAGAGGGCAACTGGAAGCTGGATGATGCTGACGGCAAGGCTCTGAATTACTGGTGGGGCATGTCCTCTGGTGCAGTAGATATCCTCTACTCTACCAAGCTGCCTTTTGCCAACAGACGTCTCATTGATTTCCTCCGTGACAGCATTATTGATGGCTCTTTTGAGCCCTTTGCAGGCATTATTTACAGTCAGGATGGAGTGATTCAGTCCGATCCCGACTCTAAGCTTTCCTTTGAGGAAATCGCCAATATGGACTGGCTGGATGAATGTGTCATCGGACGCATTCCTTCCCTGGATGAACTGAAAGATTCTGCCGAACCACTGATCAACCAGCAGGGTGTTTCTTCTGCACTGCAGACCCAGTAACACCGGGTCTGCAACACCAATATACACATACAAATGGATTCCTCCTATGGATAATTTTCGTACCATCGTGTATACTGGTACCTAGACCATTGCCCCTGTGAACCAATCAGGAACCTGTCCCCCGGCCACGGGATCTCACACAGGTTCCACCCAGGTATATTAAGATACAGAAAGAACTCAGGAACCGCTATTATGAAAATCATGGTACTGTCTGACGAAGAGTGTAAATCCCTGTGGGATTACTTTGACAAAACAAAACTGGAAGGAATCGATCTGATTATTTCCTGTGGGGATTTAGACCCGGATTATCTGTCCTTTATTGCAACTTTTACCCATGCCCCTGTACTATATGTACATGGCAACCACGACACCAAATACGCCCAAAGACCCCCGGAAGGCTGCATCTGCATTGAGGATTCTGTATACACATTCAAAGGAATCCGCATTGCAGGCCTTGGAGGATGTATGCGCTATACAGATGGGGAGCATATGTACAGCCAGAAGCAGATGCTTAACCGGATCTACCGTCTTCTTCCCAAAATTCTCCGGGTAAAAGGGATCGACATTGTGGTGGCTCATGCTCCGGCTTATGAGCTTGGAGATGCAAAAGACCCAGCACACATAGGATTTAAGGCCTTTTTAAAGCTGATGGACTGGTTCCATCCCAAATATTTTCTCCATGGACATGTACATGCCAATTATGGCCAGGAGTTTAAGCGCATTTTATCCTATGGGGATACTACCATTATCAATGGTTATCAGGAATACGTTTTTGATTATGAGTAAATGCCCGGATAGCACATATCCGGATCAAAGCATGTATAAATCTTTGTGCAGATAAGAGGTCACTATGATTTCCTGGCTTTTACAAAAATTCATTCCGGACTGCAAAAACACTTCTGATACACAAGTCCGTTCTGCCTATGGCAGAGTGTCCGGCATGACAGGTATTTTCTGCAACACGCTCTTATGCCTGGGTAAATTTCTGGCAGGAAGTATATCCGGCAGTGTATCCATTACAGCAGATGCCATTAACAATTTGTCAGATGCTGCCTCCAGCATTATAAACCTGGCTGGTTTTTATCTGGCTGGCAAATCTGCTGACGAAGAGCATCCTTTTGGCCACGCCCGTTTTGAATATATATCGGGACTGGTAGTGGCCTTTACCATCCTGTTAATTGGTGTAGAACTGCTGCGGAACAGTGTCAATAAGATCCTGCATCCCTCTGCTGTAATATTCAGTTGGGTTTCTGCTGGGATCCTCATTGCTTCCATTCTGGTGAAATGCTGGATGGCTCACTTTAACACAGTTCTTGGGAAAGCCATTTCCTCTACGGCCCTCATTGCCACTGCAGCAGACAGCCGCAATGATGCCCTGTCTACTGCTGGTGTCCTGGCAGCATCCCTCATTTCTCACTTTGTACATATAGAACTGGATGGATACGTAGGTGTGGTAGTTGCTTTGTTTATCCTATACAGCGGCTATGGCCTGATCCGGGATACCTTAAATCCACTCCTTGGGGTTGCACCGGAGGAAGCACTGGTGGCGCACATCCAGGAAAAGATCATGAGCTACCCCGGAGTCCTGGGCACCCATGATCTCATGGTTCATGATTACGGTCCCGGCAGGCAGTTTGCCAGCGTCCATGTGGAAGTGGCCGCAGAAGCTGACATTCTGGAAAGCCACGATATGATCGACTGTATTGAGCGCAGTTTTATGGAACAGGACCATCTCCATATGGTGATCCATATGGACCCTATTGTCACAAATGACAGCCAGATTGCTCTCATGCGGCAGTTTCTTTCTGAGGCAGTGCGCACCATTCATCCGGATCTGACCATACATGATCTGCGGATGGTGGAGGGCACCACACACTCCAATCTGATCTTTGACTGCGTGCGTCCTCATGGGCTTGCCATGACAGACAGTGCATTAAAGGAGCAGATCACCCAACTGGTACAGGAGACGTATCCGGACTATTTCTGTGTCATTACGGTGGATACCAGCTTTGCGCCGGTGACCCATTAGATGAGTAAAATTTCCCAAAACCCGTTGACAAGTCGCCCTGAACATACTATACTGACTAAGAATTATTTAGAAATCGAAAAGGAGGTAACTGCAATGAAGATGAATAGCAATGTAATTTTAACTGCATATTGTATGATTACCTCGGTTGACATTTATTTTTAAGAGAAAATATATGTGGTTTAGACCGTGGCTTTTGCTGCGGTCTTTTTTATTGACCATCACATGTGACAGCACATGCTTTCTATGATCGTTTCATATCCCAGAATGCTTTCGCAGCATCCTGCCACCCCTTCAAACCAGGTCCATACAAAAGCACAAACAAAATCATTTTAAATCAAAAAGTAAACAACCACAGAGCAAAAACAAAATTTGAATTGGAGAACATAATGAACAACATAATGATCAGAGAAGAACGTAAAGAAGATTACAAAGCAACAGAGTTGCTTGCAATGAGAGCCTTTTGGAACATCCATGGTCCCGGATGCAACGAGCATTTGCTGGTGCATAAATTGAGGACTGCAAAGGAGTATCTGCCACAGATCAGCAGAGTGGCTGAGTTAGATGGGAAGATCGTAGGCGCCATTTTGTATTCCAAGGCATTGATCTATGATGAAGACACTGTACATGAGGTCATCACCTTTGGCCCCCTGGCAGTGGAGCCTACTGCCCAGTCATTGGGTGTGGGCGGTCTGCTTTTAAAGGAGACCCTGCAGCTGGCAAAGGAGGCAGGATATTTGGGTGTATGTATCTTTGGAGAACCTGATTATTATCCAAAGCATGGATTTGTTCCCTGCGACCGGTATGGAATTACCGATATCAACGGCAATAATTTTGATGCATTTATGGCCTATGAACTGCAGGAAAACGGATTTGCAAATATAAAGGGCAGGTTTCAGGAAGCAGACATTTTCCAGGAATGTGAAGACGAGAAGGAAATCGAGGAGTTTACAAAACAGTTTCCTTTTTATGAAAAACTCACGCTGAAATGCCAGTGGCTGCACAAGGAACGATTAGGACGGATCTGCAATGTGCAAAAATCATCCTATACCATACAGTTTTGGGAAAAACAGATCCCGGCAAAACTCAGAGGCAGCTTTTATAAAGGCGATCAGACCTTTCCTGTTGTTGGAGACTATGTCACATTTGAATATCATCCAGACGGTGATTCCAGGATTCTTGAGCTGTGTGAGCGAAAAAGCATTCTGAAACGGCCGTTTCCAAGAGATCATGCTGTAAGAAATGCAAAAGAACAGGAAATGGCAGCCAATGTAGACTATGTATGGATCGTCACCTCCCTGAATCTGGATTTCAGCGTAAACAGGATACTCCGATATGCAGTTATGACAAAGCAGGGGGGCGCAGCGCCCATTGTGATCCTCACCAAAGCAGATCAGTGTGCAGATCCAGAGGCATTTGTAAAGGAGTTAGAAGCAGCAGTTTCTGATACCCCTATCCACGTGGTCAGTGCAGTGGATGGAACTGGTATCCGGGAATTGCATGCATATATGCAGCCGGGAAAGACCATTGCATTGATGGGGTCCTCCGGAGTCGGAAAATCCACCTTGATCAACGCATTAACCGGAGAACACAGGATGGCAACACAGGGCGTCCGGGAAAAGGATTCCAAAGGCAGACATACCACCACCTACAGACAGCTGTTCACGCTGGACTCCGGTGTGACCATCATTGACACCCCCGGTATGCGGGAGCTTGGGATGGGCAATATGCAGGAAGGCCTAGAAGAAACCTTTAGGGATCTGTTGGCACTTGCACAGACGTGCAGGTTTCATAATTGCAGACATCTGTCTGAGCCGGGATGTGCAGTGAAACAGGCTGTTGCAGACGGGAAACTGTCTGAAAAGCGATTGAAGCAATTTATGCGTTTGCAGAAAGAAAATATGCAGTAAACCACTTCCGCCAGACAGCAAAGGCAGGTGCCCTCAGTGTAAAACCATGAGTGGCACCTGCCTATCTCTATTTTCTATTTGGTTTCTAACCAGCTTATGCATCTGTAGCGATCCCCGCCAGATGATTGATAAACTGCTGTGCAGTACGTCCGGAAATACCGCCGTGGCTCAACTCCCACTTATTGGCCTCCGCACACAGTTCTTCCTCTGTCATCTTGATTTCCGGATACCGTTTTGCAAGCTCTGTAACAATCAGGTTAAACTCCTTCTTAGTTGGCTTGCCATAGTAGATAGACTCTCCAAAACGGTTTACCAGAGACAGCTTTTCTTCCATGGTATCAGAATGGTGGATATCTCCGTCGCCGCCCTTGCCCATATCGTCTCTGTCGCTCCAGGTCTCTTTGATCAGATGTCTGCGGTTAGAGGTGGCATAGATCAGCACATTGTCCGGCTTTACTTCCATGCCGCCCTCAATGACTGCCTTCAAATACTTATATTCAATCTCAAATTCCTCAAAGGACAGATCATCCATGTAAATGATGAACCGATAATTGCGGTTCTTGATCATGGCAATGATGGCAGACAGGTCATGGAACTGGTGCTTGTATACCTCAATGATGCGCAGTCCCCTGTCATAATAGTCATTTAAAATGGCTTTGATACTGGTGGACTTGCCTGTACCGCTGTCACCAAACAGCAGCAGGTTGTTGGATTTCTTTCCCTGTAAAAATGCTTCCGTATTGTCTATCAATTTTTTCTTCTGGATCTCATAGCCTACCAGATCAGACAGATGGACATTTTCTGTGCTGGCCACAGGCTCCAAATCTACCTTTGTGCCCTGCTCTATGATGCGGAATGCCTTGTTTAAGCCAAATTTGCCTACGCCGTATGCCTTGTAAAAGTCTGTTACCACAGTAAACATTTCTTCTACATCAGCTGCCTGCTCCAGGTCCTTGCTGAGGGCTCTGACCTTGTCACTGACATTTTTATTGTACCGGCGTTCATCCTTGATCACTGCATGATAATTGCTGATGACAGAAAAGCAGTTGATGCCCAGAGCTTCTTCAATTGGGGTGAAATCATAATCAAACAGGTTCTGAAATACCTGCAAATCGTTCTTTACAAATACGTTGACGCTGCCATCTCCTGCACCTACCTTTTCACAAAGGACACTGAATGGACTTTCTGTAGTTGCCAGCAGATATGCCAGATAATTGTGCCACAGATTTTCATTAAAAGCATATCTGGTAGATAAGTCTAACAGTCTGTGGATCTCCTCATAGATCTCCTCGATCAACTGATCTTTATCATAGCTGCCTGCATAAAACTTGCGGCAGATGCCTGCCAGGCGATATAAAATACTGTCTGAAGGAATATTACGGTAAACCACCAGTTTTGCTATTTCACGATACATAAATCATACCTCTCTTTATCTATGCTATATCAGGTAATTGAGAGATCCATATGCAAGGGCAGCTGTATCAGAATGAGTTCATACAGGACTCTTGCATATACCTCTCAAACGTCTGTCTGTAATGTATCCTCCAGTATTATAGCGCAGGGCAAAAAAATAGTAAACAGGGCGCAGGGATTTTCTCCCCACGAATCCCTCACCTTTCCATCCCTGTTTTTCTGATTTTCTAACCACGCCTCTCCCGGCATTACAAAACGGCAGGAATCTTTCATCCTGCCGTCTAACACATACTATCCAATTACAGCGCTTTGCAATTACTGATTCTTCATCATCTGAACCAGCTTCTTGATGCTTGGTGCCTTTCCTTTGTAAAGTGCCATCATCTTGTATATCTTACCTGCCACCAGCATCAGCAGGACAATGGATACCAGGATCACTGCCAGACTGCCAAGTCCCTCTGCCACAGATACATTGCCGATCATCAAGCCGGCAGGAGTGATCAGGGTTGCGGTAAATGGTACCCAGTTCATCCAGGCAGCTGCTCCAGTCTCTGACATCAGCCCACCTGACAGAGTACAGAAGAAGCTGACAATCAATACCATGGTAAACACACCAATACTGGAAGATAAGTCCTCCTGTTTGTCTACCACCGCACCACAAATAGATGCCAGAGTAGAATAGAGCATAAAGCCTGCCAGCATAATAAGAATACCAATGATGGTGCCAGGGATGGAGAATACCATTGTAAACATCTCCAGATTATTGAAGATCAATACCAGGATCATATCTGTATCCGGATTGATCATCTGTACCAGTACATTACCCAGGGCAAATCCTCCAATGAGAGACCCGATCCACAGCAGCAGCTGTAAACAGCTGGCACTTACGATTGCAGCCACCTTTCCAAAAATCATGGTCCATGGCTTTACAGAAACCAGGAAAGTATCCATAAGCTTAGAGCTCTTTTCCAGAATTACATTTCCTGCAATGGACTGACCATATAAGAGTACCATAAAGTACAGTACCATAATATTCACATATGGCAGGAGATACGCCAATACCATTTTCAGAGCTTCCATACCATCGGAAAGATCATCTTCTTCCTCCAGCATACCATCTTCACCCGCTCCATCTGCCACTTCTTCATCAACAGGAGCCTGATCATCCGTCAGTATTTCTTCTGTAATATAGACAGGTGTATTTAACACGCCAATGGTACTGTAATCCAGACCAGACTTTTCAATGAGCGCCACCTGGAAATACTGGCTGATAAAGTCTTCAAATGCCCATGCATCCTCCCACTCCAGTGCAGACGCATCCGGCAGCAGCACCTGAATGCTGTAAGAGCCCATGCGGGTTTCCAGCAGCAGTATGAGACTGTCCTCTGTACCTTCTGCCAGCTCTGCAGCGGCATTTACATCTTCACACTGGGTGTAATCTACCTTGCGGAAGCTTTCGTCTCCAACCAATGCCAGATAAGAAAAATCAATAGACTCTCCTTCTGTATTATCTACCACATATACATTTTTTACCGGTGAAGTTTGGATTCCTTCTGATCCTATACCGACAGAATCTTCCCCACCTTCCCCGAACTCTTCTTCCTCACTTTCCATACCTACATATTCTGTAATGGCCATACCTGCGGCTGGAACTGCCAGACAGATCACTGCTAACAGCAGGGTCATAGCAACATATCCTTTTGCACGTACCTGATTGGAAAATGTAAAGGAAAATATTTTTCCAAAATCTTTCAAATCTTTTTTCATAGTCCTTGATTCCTTTCCCTTTGCACAGGGGTGTTAAGCATCCTGACGGCTGCTCTTTTTTCCCTGACCCGCTCTTGCCATGGCGATCATGCCGGAAAGCTTTACCCTGCTTCCACGGTAAATGATCAATTCTCTGTAGATTCGGGCACTGAACCAGAACAGCAGCAGAATGATCACTGCCTGTATGAGCCAGGAAATACATATGATACCCAGATTAATATTGCCCAACAAATATTGCACCGGGGCGCAGAATGCGGATACAAAAGGACACAGACTGGTAAACATGGCAATTCCCTTTCCACCCATAGCAGATGTTATGGTTGCTACCATATATCCCCCCATACACAACACCGTTGGCAGTGACATAGCACTCTGGGTATCTTCAATGGTAGAGCAGCATGCCCCAAGCAGTCCTGCCAAAATGGCATAGGTGATGTATCCCAGTAAAATAGACACCAGTACTACGATCAGTGTCATAGGACTAATATGGAAATCGCCTCCTGTCAGTCCCATTGACGCAAATATCTGGGTAAATGCAGACATATCCATAAACTGGCTGCAGATTCCATAAGAAATGGCAAAGCCTGCGATCATCATAAGGATCATACCCATGACATAGGTCATAGCTGCCAGGATTTTACCAAGGAGCAGTGCCATAGGTTTTACACTGGTCATTAACAGTTCCACTAACTTGGAGGCCTTTTCCTCTACCACTGCACGGATGATATACGAAACCGTAAGCAGACTCAGCATCATAACTACAATAGAATAACCAAGCTGCAGGAAATACTGTACTTCCCAGGAAGTATCATCTGCATTCAGATACTCAGACAGCAACAGCGTCTCTGTAGCATAGGTAGATGTGACGATCTTTAACTGTTCCGGTGTAGCTTCTAAAGTATCATATCTGGCCTGATCAAAAGCTTCTGTCAGAGCATTTTCCAGTGTATTCAGGACATCACTTCCATCATACAGGCTGCCTTCCAGATAAGATACATCCAGATAGTAAGCGCCTTCTTCAGCATTCTTATAAATATGTATATAAAAATCTTCTGAAGACAGATTTTCTTTCCATTCCTCTTTGTCAAAGGACGCTTCTGCAAATTCTGTATGAGCAAAGGCCGGATAATCCTCCTGCAAAGCATCTGTATCCAGTGCATAGGAAGTATCATTCTGAATATATACAACAGAACCATCTAATGTTTCATCAATGGAAACCTCTCCGCCTCCAAGGAGTACCATCAAAGGTACCACCCCTATAGCCATTACCAGCATAATGACCATGGAAATCATATTGGCCTTACTTTTAAACAACTGCTGCAGGGAAAACCGATATACCTTACCCGTACCTGCAAAATCACTTTTATGCATTTTCATGAGCTTCACCTACTTTTTCTACAAAGATTTCATGGAGAGAAGGCTCCCGCAGGTCAAAGGTAATGATGGTAATATGCTGTTCAATGAGCATGCCAAGGAGCTGATTGGCCTGTGCTTCATTTTCCACCTTTAACTGGTACTCATATTCTTTTTCTGTGAGCAGGGTCACACCTGCTTTTTCGATGTATGGGCGGATATCCTGCTCTACCTTCAAAGACAGGTTGACTCTGCCGTAGCTTTTCTTAATATCATTTAAATTCCCCTGAAGTACTGCTTTGGAGCGGTTTAAGATGGTAATGTCTGTACAGAATTCCTCTACTGTAGCCATCTGGTGGCTGGACATGATCAGGTACTTGCCCTTAGCAATTTCCTCACGGATGATTTCCTTAAATAAATCTGTATTAACAGGATCCAGACCGGACATAGGCTCATCCAGAATAATCAGTTCCGGATCTGAAATCAGAGCAGTCATAAACTGAATCTTCTGCTGATTGCCTTTGGAAAGCTGGTCTGCCAGCTTTGGTTTTGCCTTTTTGCCCTTTTTCTTCTTATCCTTCCCTGCAAACTCTTCCGGATAGAGATACTCCATCATCTCCAGACGCTCTGCCCAGTAGCGGATGCGCTTCTTGGCCTCTGCCTTGGATACACCCTTTAAACCTGCAAAATAAATCAGCTGGTCCATGAGGGTATATTTTGGATACAGACCTCTCTCCTCTGCCAGGTATCCTACGTTGCAGGTCTCTGTGCTCAATGGCTTTCCATTCCAAAGTACCTCACCGGTGTCCTTTGCCAGAATGCCAAGCATCATACGGATGGTAGTGGTCTTTCCAGCACCGTTGGTACCAAGCAGCGCATATACCCCAGGTTTTTCCATAGAAAAACTGATGTGGTCTACTACAGTCTTATCTCCATATTTTTTGGACAAATTTGAAACAACTAAACTCATCTTACCCTCATTTCCGCAGCGTTCCTGCTGCACCAGTCCTTAATTAGGATATTTTGTATTTACTAAAATGTCTTATTTATTGTACTAAACTTTCGTACAGAAAACAATTACTTCTTTCTTACGGCTGCGCCAGGGACTACATTGCGTATTTTATACCCTGATGCCCCTTACCAGCTGTCAGCCTTTTCAGACGCTTTGTTCAGAGCTTTGGTCTCCGTCTGGTGGCTCCAGACAAAATATTGCATCATCTTTTATACTGCCATACTGCAATTACACATCCTCTGCACTGGCAAGCATCCTTTTCAGCCGATGGATCTCCATATGGAGCGCCTCAGCTCCGGCTTCTGTCAGGGCATATAAGCGTTTGCGCTCTATGCCTGTGTCGTTAGACAGCATTTCCTGGATCCAACCCTTTTTCATCATATTGCTGGTTGCACCATACATGGTACCAGACCCAATCGTGACTTCTCCACCGGACAGCTTTTTGGTCATCTGCATAATACCATATCCATGATTGGCGCCTTTGGACAGGCAGAGCAGAATGTAAAAATAGCTTTCAGACATGGGCTCACTTTTTTTCACATGTATCACCTCACAAATCAGTATAGCTATATCAACTTGTAATTCTGTCGACAAATCCTGGTATCCACTGGCGATGGTATCATTTGATGATGGTATCGCTTGACGATGGTATCGCTTGACGATGGTATCGTTTGACGATGATATCGTTTGACGATGATATCGTTTGATGATGGTATTTTGACGATGATATCACTTGACGTTTGTATCGCTTGACGATTACATCGTTTGACCTTTGTATTATTTGACATTTGTATCGCTTATGGATTATATCGGCGGTCGACTATGTCGTCTGACGATATGTATCATATCACGATATATGTCGGCTGTCAACATAATTTATTATGCAACCTGAAACTGTGCCCTGGTGTCTATCCTTCTTTACAAAGCCAGACCTGCACTGCATGATTTTACATACAGTATTCTGTTTACAATTTCGGAGCAGTGCCGCGTATATTTACTGCCAAAAACAAATATATTACAATGCTTTTTCCAGTTTTTTATAGTATAATAAAGGATAAGTTATGATACTGATATTCGCAGCAAAGCATGATCTGCAGCGCCCTGTACTGACACCTGATCAGGAGGACTGCAGCTTATTTAAACATCCTGCCCAGAACAATATTATTTCAACAGGGGGGTTCATTATGATATTGGACAACAAATTGGGGATCACCAATTCTGCACAGTTGGCTCAAGCCGAAGAAAAGCTCACCAAAGTCAAGGCCTTACAACTGTTTGAAACAGGTTTATTGGATACATTTGAAGTGGGGACCTTCCGGGGACTTGCACAAATCCACAAATATCTCTTTGAGGAACTCTACGATTTTGCCGGTAAAGTGCGAACCGTCAATATTGCCAAAGGCAATTTCCGATTTGCCCCTGTTATGTATCTGGATGCAGCTTTACAAAGCATCTCGCACATGCCCCAATCCACTTTCGAACAAATTATAGAAAAGTACGTGGAAATGAATGTGGCACACCCGTTCCGTGAAGGCAATGGACGAAGTACCAGGATCTGGCTGGATTGTATTTTAAAGAAAGAGCTTGGACAGGTGATCGACTGGAGTCGTGTAGATAAGGAAGATTATCTGCTGGCCATGGAGCGCAGCCCTATCAAAGATCTGGAGATCAAGGTGCTTTTGCAGCGGGCTTTAACAGACCAGATCGATGACCGTGAAATGTATATGAAAGGAATCGATGCCAGCTATCATTATGAGGGATACAATGTCTTCAAGACGGATGAGCTGCGTTAATATTTAACCATCAACCCACACCAGCCGGTGTGGGTCATTGATTTTGCTGCCGATATACCGAAGGCACCATGCCCTTCATCTCCCGAAAGGTCTTGGTAAAATAACTCACATCCTGAAATCCACACTGCAGTCCAATATCAGAAATATGCTCCTGGGTAGTGGTCAGCAGCAGACAGGCACGCTGGATCCGGTACTGGCGCACATACTGGATCGGTGTGATCCCAATGGTGGACTTAAAGCACCGCAGACACTCGCTTTCACTGATGGCAGCCTGTTTGCCGATCTGTGCCATGGTCATTTCCTCTGCAAAGTGGTCATGGATAAACTGCAGCATCTGCTTCATCCGCTCTCCATCCCGACGAGCCTTGCTGCCGGTTTTGGGCCGGATGGCAGGAATATGGCTCTGCAGCAAATACACAAATTGGGACAGGGCGCTGCGCACCCGAAATTCATATCCATCCGCTTCACAAACACAGCTTTGCCATGCTTGTTCAATGGCCTCTAAAGCCTCTGCCTGCCAGGATACCGTTGGCGTAAAGATCATGCTCTCCAAACCGCCATGCTCTGTCAGAGGCTGCACATATTTTTGATAAAATACACTGTCCATACTGCCTCCCACCAGCCTTGGGTGAAATACCAGAGAGTGAAATTTTGAGCAGGAACCCTCCAGATCCCAGCAACCATGCAAAATTCCTGAATTGACAAAAAATCCCTCCCCTGCATGAATGGTATACTTTTCATTTCCGGCAGCGATCACTGCCTTTCCTTCTATAATAATGGCAGCCTCCAGCTCATCATGCCAGTGCCATGGCACTTCCCCTCTGCCCAGATCGTCATAATAGCATGCAATGGGGAAGGCTGCAGTCCCATGATCTACCAGCTCCCGCCCCTGGCTGTCAACTGTTGTGTTGCATGGTGAAAGCGACATAGTTTCTCCTTTCTGTGCATCTGGCGGTTTTGCTATAAAAAAGTGACGTTTTCTTTCTAACACCGCTCTAACTTTGCTGATATAATCATAGCAAACACACAGGAGGATATCAACATGATTCATTTGCTTCTGGCAATTATTTATATTTCCTTTATCAGTCTTGGGCTTCCGGATGCGCTCATTGGGTCTGCATGGCCTACCATGTACAGTGAATTCGGTGTCCCTGTTTCCTATGCAGGCATCATTTCCATGATCATTGCTGCAGGCACCATCGTCTCCAGCCTCATGAGCGACCGCCTGACCCTGAAGCTGGGTACCGGCAAGGTCACTGCACTCAGTGTCGCCATGACTGCTGCTGCACTTCTTGGCTTCTCCATCAGTGATTCGTTCTGGCAGCTGTGCCTGTGGGCAATTCCCTACGGCTTAGGCGCAGGCAGCGTAGATGCCAGCCTGAACAATTATGTAGCGCTGCACTATTCCAGCCGTCATATGAGCTGGCTCCACTGTATGTGGGGTATCGGCGCTGCAACAGGCCCTTATATTATGGGGTACGTGCTTTCCGATGGACAGCACTGGACCATGGGGTACCGCAGCATTGGTATTTTGCAGATCCTGCTGACAGCCATACTGTTTTGCAGTCTGAGACTTTGGAAAGGCAGGCAAGGCACTGCTCAGGATGAGACCTCAGCAGACGCAAAGCCCCTGTCCCTGAAGCAGATCCTGCAGATCCCTGGGGCAAAAGAGGTGATGATTACATTTTTCTGCTACTGTGCCTTAGAACAGACTGCAGGGCTTTGGGCCAGCTCCTATCTGGCACTGTATAAGGGGGTTCCCAGTGAAACAGCAGCATTTTTTGGAAGCATGTTTTACATCGGTATTACAGTGGGACGTGCCCTCAATGGATTTTTGACTATGAAATTTACTGATACCCAGCTCATCCGCATGGGACAGGTGATCCTTGCCATAGGCATTGCTGCAATGCTGCTGCCTATGGGGGAAACCGTATCCCTGGCAGGTCTCATCCTCATCGGTCTTGGCTGTGCCCCCATTTACCCCTGCGTCATTCACGCCACCCCTGCACATTTTGGTGCAGAGAGATCTCAGGCACTGATCGGTGTCCAGATGGCAAGCGCCTATGTAGGTACCTGCCTCATGCCGCCCATCTTTGGTCTCATTGCAAACCATATCACAGTGGCGCTGCTGCCGGTGTATCTGTTAGTGATCCTTGTGCTTATGGCTATGATGCATGAGCAGCTTGTGCGCAAATGTAAGGCTTAACCGCCTCTATGATAAAGAGCAGGCTCTTAGGGTTCTCCTAAAAGTCTGCTCTTTTCACTTGATCATCATCTGACAGGCAATTGCCCGACTTTATTCAATATCAGCTTTTGAAAGTAGCTGTAAGAACATATTTTCTGACAGCTACTTTCAAAAGTGACCAGTCATGTCCTCAGGCTGATCAATTTACATTCTATTCTTCTTTAAAGATGCGCCTGCGTATCTGCAGCATCTGCTCATCCGTCTCACTAATTTTATCCGCGCAGATCTTCAGCTCCTGCATAATAGATTCGCTGTCCTCCACTTCTTTTTTGTATTTCAGCTCATGCTCTAAGGAGGACCAGAAATCCATGGCAATGGTACGGATCTGCACCTCTACACGCATTTTTCTGGTACAGTCAGAGAAAAACACCGGTATCTCCACGATCATATGATAGCTGCGATATCCGTTGGGCTTGGGATTCTGGATGTAATCTTTGACTTCCAGCACCTGGATGTCGTCCTGCCTGGACAGCAGGCTGGCAAGCATGTAAATATCGTCAATAAAAGAACAGATGACCCTTACGCCTGCAATGTCATTGAGTTCTTCTAAAGACTCATAAGTGACCGGCAGTCCCTTTCGATGCAGTTTTTCCAGTATGCTCAAAGGCTTTTTCACTCTGGATGTAATATATTCGATAGGATTTCTCTGATTTCTCACAGAAAACTCAGTATTCAACACTTCAAATTTGGTGGTGACCTCTTTGATGGCGCACTGGTAATACATCATCAGCTCTTCAAATTTATCCTTAAACCCCCAGAATTCCTCAATGTTCTCTACCTGCTTCTGGGCATGGGTAAATATTTTCTTATTGTTGTTCATTTGTTTTTTATTCCTTTCCTCCGCAGCAGCCTTTTAAACACCTTTTATAAAGTCCAGGACTTCCTCTGCACTGTCTGCAATGCCTGCAGGAGATAAGGTTTCCAGCACTGCCCGCTCACGAAATCCCCAGCTTACCAGCAGGCAGTCTAAGCCGCTGTTTTCTGCTGTGGCTCTGTCTACCTCAGAATCTCCCACATACAGGGTTTCTTCTTTCGTACTGTGCAGCTGCTCCATGACCCGGTTCACCATATCCGGGGCAGGCTTTTTGCGGATGCCCAGGGCTTCCTGCTCCCCGATCACTGCATCTGTCAGCCCTGCAAAATACTGCACCTCCAGCTCGCACACTGCCTCATGGGCTTTGTTGGATACGATGGCCAACCGGTATCCATCCTCCCCCAGCTTTTGTAACAGGCTGATGACTCCTGGATAAGGTGCGGTCTTGTCTGCACAGTGTATGGTGTAATGCTCCTTAAAGCAGGCCAGCACCTGTTCTGTCACAGAGGCTTCTGTCCCCTCCGGTACCGCCCGCTCAATGAGCTTTGCAATGCCATTGCCCACAAATCGGCGCACCTCCTCTATGGTACGCACCGGCATGTGAAACTGCTCTAATGCATAATTGGTGCTGTCTGTCAGATCCTCTAATGTATTTAAAAGTGTTCCATCCAGGTCAAATAAAATGGTCTTATAATGTTTCATATCGGTATTCCTTCTTCAATGTATTTCTGAGTGAGCAAGCGCTTTCTGGCTCTCCTGCGTCCATTATATCATGAATTTCATTCATGATCACATTCGCCGTTCGCCATGAGTGAGCAAGCTCCCTCTGGCTCTCTTGCGCTCATTATATCATATCTGGCTTTATTATAAAATCCGTAGCAGGCATTAGAATATTAAATTTCTGTTTCTTTTTTGGAAATGTTTCTGTTTGTAAAAGTTCTTTGCAGCATATACAAAGTATACCTTCTATCCAGTATTTTATGGTACTGTCACTGACTTTCCTGCAGCCAGTCTAAGATCCCCTGTGCCACCACACCAGCCACTCCCTGCTGATATTCCTCTGTGATCAGCCTGCCTGCTTCCTCCGGGTTGGACAGGAAGCCGCATTCTACGATGACGGTGGGCACTGCAGTGTGGATCAGCAGATAATAGTCCTTATTGGCCTTGACCTGTCTGCGGTTTTCATCTCCGATCAGATCTGTAAACCTGCTTTGGATACAGGAAGCCAACTGCTCTCCTGCCACACTGCCTGTATAATAAAATACCTGAGGTCCCCGGACAGACTGGTCTGTATAACTGTTCTGGTGGATGCTGACCACTGCATCCGGTTTTGCTGTTTCGATGGTTGCGATCCGATTCTTCATATCAGACATTTTTTTATTGCCGGCAGTTTCCTCATACAAAGGAGCGTCGTCTGCACGGGTCAGTGTGACCTTTACCCCCTCTTTCTGCAGCAGCTCCCGCACATATCCTACAATGGCCAGGTTAATATCCTTTTCCAGAGCCCCATTGATGCCTACCTTGCCGGAATCCGTGGCGCCATGACCTGCATCCAGTACCACATGATACCCTGTCTGGACTGCAGCAGTATCTTCCTGCACCAGTCCATCTCCATCCGGGCTGCTCTCTCCTGTATTCACCGTCGCCTGTACATCCACCTGCCCGGAGGTATCCTGCCCACTGCTTCTCCAGCTTTCCCACAACGTAAAACTGACTGCACACAAAAAGAGCAGCAGCAGTGACATCACTGTCTGCAGCCCTTTTCCTTTTGGCAGTTCTATATGTAATTTTTTTCCATCCCACATACCATACACATCCTGTCAGTCTTTCAGTGTATTGTATGCAGGAGTATTTCATTCTATACATATGATTCCTGGCACACAGTCATGACCTGTACGATCCTGCAACAGGGCATAGTCTCTGGGATCATTGCTTATGCCTGGCTCTTATACTTCTCGCTCTGCTCTGCAATCAGCTCCTTGTCCTCAAAGTAGTTGATACGCATTGCACGCTTTACCTCTGCCAGTGTCTCTGCTGCAATAGACTGTGCCTTGCGGGAGCTGCGCTCCAGGATCTCGTAAACCTCCGGAATCCGCTGCTCCCACTCTTTTCTGCGGGCACGGATCGGCGCCAGTTCTTCCTCCATTACCTTGTTCAGGAACTTCTTGACCTTGACATCCCCTAAGCCGCCTCTGCGGTAGTGATCCTTTAACTCATCCAGGTTCTGATACTCCGGCAGATATGCAGCAAAATGTTCGTCTTTACAGAATGCATCCAGATACGTAAATACAGTATTGCCTTCCACAGTACCCGGATCAGATACCTTCAGATGGTTCGGGTCTGTATACATGCTCATGATTTTCTTGCGTACATCTTCCTCAGAATCAGACAGATAGATGCAGTTGCCAAGAGACTTGCTCATCTTGGCCTTCCCGTCTGTACCCGGGAGACGCAGGCAGGCCTTGTTATCCGGCAGTAAGATCTCCGGCTCAACCAAAGTCTCACCATAGACGGAGTTAAACTTTCTTACGATTTCCTTGGTCTGCTCTAACATTGGCAGCTGATCCTCACCAACCGGCACAGTGGTAGCCTTAAATGCAGTGATATCAGATGCCTGGCTGATTGGATACGTAAAGAATCCAACTGGAATGCTGGCTTCAAAATTACGCATCTGAATTTCAGATTTTACAGTAGGGTTGCGCTGCAGTCTGGATACCGTTACCAGATTCATATAGTAAAAGGACAGCTCTGTCAGCTCCGGAACCTGAGACTGAATAAAAATATCTGACTTTTCCGGGTCGATCCCGCATGCCAAATAGTCCAATGCCACCTCTATAATGTTCTGACGTACCTTCTCCGGGTTGTCCGCATTATCTGTCAATGCCTGTGCATCTGCAATCATAATCAAAATCTTGTCAAATGCACCGGAATTCTGCAGTTCTACTCTACGCTTTAAAGAACCTACGTAATGACCGATATGCAGCTTTCCCGTAGGTCTGTCACCTGTTAAAATAATCTTTTCCAAAATTTCATCCCACACTGACCGGTGCTTGTCCGGCCAGACCTTTCCTGAAAAATCTAATTCTCTGTACAGTATAAACGCAGTGGCACACTTTTGCAATAATTCTGGTGAAAATTTCTCCTGTTGTAAATGGTGAATCACCAATTTTGCATTCTCTAACTATGTTTATTGTTTAAGAAGTTTTTTACAGCCCCTCATTCTTCTCCATATGCTGTTAATAACTCCCATACCCCCGGCAGCTCCAATCCTGCCTTCCAGGCAGATACCCCTGCCAGGTCATAACTCTTAGCCAGCTCTATCCGCCACGCAAGAGTCTCCAGGTCTTCTATCCACACACTGACCTGCCCCTCTTCCGTCATACCAGTGGCAAAATACTGCCGTTCTTCCTCTAACCACTCAGGTTCTTCCCACTGGACCAGCAGTTCTGACAGCTGTGCCATGCCAATGGCTGTGCTGTCCCCGTCTTCTGTCCACAAACGGGTGTAAAATGGAATGGCCAGTATAAGCTTTTGTGCAGGTACTTCTGCCAAAGTCTCCTCTATTGCTTCTTCTGCAAAAGGATAAGAGGAAGTAGAGCCTGCCTCACTGCCCTTCCAATGTTCGTCATAAGCCATGACCATAATATAGTCTGCATACAAGGCCTGCTCCGCCCTGTTATAATAACCGGTACCAGACTGTGGAGCATAATTATCCACCGAAAGCACCAGCCCTGCCTGGTGACAGGCTACAGACAATTCTCTGATAAACTGGGCAAAATGTACGCCGCATTCTTCTGAAAGACTTTCAAAATCTACATTGATTCCATCGATTCCATTGGAACATGCTTCTGAAATGAGGCCGTCAATGAGTCTGGTACGATTTTCAGTCACTGACAGCACCTGATAACTGTCTACCGGCAGATTCAGATTGTCTACCATAGCCCATACTGCCACTCCAGCTTCATGTGCCATCTGTGTATAAGAAGCATCTGCCCTGCTGACAAAATTGCCTATATCATCACTTAACGTAAACCAGCTTGGGGCAATCACATTCAATCCATTGCTGCGGCTTAAAATATCCGGCAGTTCATAAATACCGGAATTATCCAAATTCTGATGCCAGGCCATAACCACCGTTTCCCCTATAGACAAATTGGCATACTCCGGCTCTGCAAAGTCATGAGAAGGCTGATACAAAGCTCCATCTGAAACCCTGCTGTCAGGAATATACCCCATAATGCCCTCTGTAGTCTGCACCTTGACCCATCCTTTTATAGACTCATCCAGGATCAGCACCCGATCCCCTTTTGCCAAATCTGCCAGAATTGGACTTTTGATTCCTGCACGATAGCGCAGAACACAATCTTTTTCCACCTGTGCATACGTTACCGGCTGCTCCCACTCATTCCAGATCCAGATACGATTTGGATTTTCTGCCTGTGTCCAGGTCATATTGGTATATTGAGCCACCACATACAAATCTACCCACAATGTTTCTTCTATGACAATGCAGCCAGGTACTGCACACACTGCGCTTCCATCATAAGTTATATGGCGGTTTTCTTTTTCCTCTATTCCCTCATAATAAACCGGTTCTCCTGGTGTATAAGAGACGGTTTTATCTGGCAGTGTATACAGCAGATAGGTGCCATCCCAGTAAAACCGTTCATTTAAACACGCCTGAACCATATCCACAGGCAGATAATATGTACCCTCCTGTATCACGGCAGCAGTACTCGTATTTTCCCAGTTGATGATCACTGCTGTTTCTCCCTTTTCCAGTCCATAGTACTCTGTCAGCTCCATGCGCTCTGTTCCCGGCAGATATCTATACAGCAAAAATGCTCCAAGCACCAGAATCACTGCCGCCAACCCAATGATTCCTGTTTTTTTCTTTTTCATTTCATTTTCCCCCTGATATATGGAACCTTACATTCCTGATCCATGGTTTTTTCCCATCTGATTGTGTTCTTTCTATATTGTATTGTAAATCCGTTAAAGAACAGTCACAATAAACATATTATGATAATGAATTCAGTATAAAGCAGAACGTTTCATTTGGCAAGAATAACAGTGCCAGTTCCTCTTCCATCACTTTCCAGCCGTTCATAACCCCAAATACGCTTGGGGTACAAAATATCCCCAGAAATATTTTCCAGAAATGGGATTGCGCTTTTTATATTTATATGATATCATTGTGATATCAAAAAGAAGGAGAATATGATCTATGGAAGAAAAAATCTTAAACAGTAAGAAAAATGGTATGCTTGTATTACTGCTTTCCATCCTAATTTATGCTGCAGCAATTACAGGCACGGTCATTGGAGGACTCATGGCAGATGCAGGTAAAAATCCTGCTCTCTTAATTGTATCCATCATTTTCCTGGGCACCACATGGATGCTGTGGCCAGGCTTAAAGGTATTAAAGCCCCAGGAAGCACTGGTACTCACACTCTTTGGTAAGTACATCGGTACTTTAAAGGAGCCTGGATTTTATTTTGTCAATCCATTCTGCTCCGCTGTAAATCCAGCAGCCAAGACCCATTTAAACCAGAGCGGTGACGTCAAGGGCAAGGACACACCGGAAGCTGCCGAAGTGGTTTCTAAGAAAATTTCCTTAAAAATCATGACCTTAAACAACAACCGTCAGAAGATCAATGACTGTCTGGGTAATCCAATCGAAATCGGCATTGCAGTGACCTGGCGTATCACTGACACAGCCAAAGCAGTATTTCATGTAGACAATTACAAGGAATTCCTGTCCCTCCAGTGTGACAGTGCTTTGCGAAACATTGTACGTATTTACCCGTATGATGTGGCTCCTAATGTGGATACCACTGGTGACGGCATTGCGGACGAGGGCAGCCTTCGTGGTTCCAGCGACACCGTTGCCAACCGGATCCGTGAGGAGATCCAGTCCCGGGTCAACGACGCCGGCATTGAGATAGTAGAGGCCCGCATTACCTACCTTGCTTATGCGCCGGAGATTGCAGCAGTGATGCTCCAGCGTCAGCAGGCATCTGCCATTATTGATGCCCGCAAGATGATCGTAGATGGTGCAGTGGGCATGGTGGAAATGGCCTTAGAGCGGTTAAGTGAAAATCAGGTGGTGGAATTGGATGAGGAAAGAAAGGCTGCAATGGTATCCAATCTGCTGGTTGTACTTTGTGGTAATCACGATGCACAGCCAATCGTCAATTCAGGAAGCCTGTACTAATGGCAGACAATACCAAGAAACAGGTGCCCCTTCGCCTTTCTCCAAAGCTATATGACGCAATTGCAGCCTGGGCAGAAGATGATTTTCGCTCTGTAAACGGGCAGATCGAATACCTTCTCACCGAATGCGTCAGACAGAGAAAGAAAAACGGGAAGTATGTTTCAGATGAGATCGATGTCCCCCCTGAGCTGGATATTCAGTAACCCAGCACGGTGTCCGATCACTGGAGCAAACCGTAAGCCCATTTCACCAATTTTATAAACAGGAGATGCATCTTGGAATTTATCGTAGAATTTATATTAGCCCGAGTTATTCATGAGGTTTTAATTCCCACATGATAATTCGATTTCTTGTATTTTGAACCAGCAAGCAAAGTCAGCGAAAGAAAAAATACCTAAAAAAGGGTATAGTATCCCCGTAAATTAAACGCCTGCTTCTT
>JBGVQN010000029.1:0-15083 GCA_045127535.1 Lachnospiraceae bacterium
GCAATTGCGAACTATATAATCGGACGCTTTGAGAAGTATCTGTAAGAAAATATTTTTACGCGACGTATCATTTATGATACGTCTGGCTCGCTCTCGCTTCGGTGAAAACGCAGCGGTACTAAGGTGTCTGACAGACAAATGCACCAGTAAACAAGTTTCCTGCTGCATTTGTCTGTCAGACACCTAAGGACCGGCGTTTTCAAGAGTCCTGCTTAAAAACCAACACTCCCCAGTGTGATCCAGCCCAGGACAGCCTTCTGCCAAAGCATTGTGCGGCACATATTTTGATGCATGCCAGCCAAATGTATATCCTTCCTTTTTTATTATCCCGATTTTATATTTTTTCAGGCAATGAATTCTCTGTCGGCATCCTTATGACAATGCATTCCGCTTCTATTCGGGGCATTTCCCAGGAAAAAGCTGTATCTTTTTTGTCAAAAATTTACATTTTACAGGTGCATTTTGCCCATTTTATAGGATATTTTCACTTTTTTAAAAAAATTGCAAAAAAATTCAAAAAAGTACTTGCAAAATGTTTTGGTATCGTATATAATATGTCTTGTCGTTAAGGAAACGACACAAAAACAAAACATTGGGTTGTCGCCAAATGGTAAGGCACTGGACTCTGACTCCAGCATTTCAAGGTTCGAATCCTTGCAGCCCAGCTTTTAGCCAGGACATGTGTCCTGGCTTTTTTCTTGTGCTGCGTGGTGCTGTTCTGGGAAAATCCATATGCAAAACAGCCTGCACTGCTATGTGCCCTTGGGGAGCTGTGGAGCATGGATTGTTTTTAAGCAGGGCTCTTGAAAACGCCGGTCCTTAGGTGTCTGACGGGCAAATGCAGCAGGAAACTTGTTTACTGATGCATTTGTCTGTCAGACACCTTAGTACCGCTGCGTTTTCACCGAAGCGCAAGCGTGCCCTGCGTGAAACAATCAAATTTCCCTGGCGTCTCAGGCAGACACACTGCTGCAGGCTCTTTTGTACATGGATTTTCCTAATATATCAGCGCACTGCTGGCAGCAGGGTTGGTTCCTGCAGGCGGCAGATTGGTCTGAAAAAGCGGGTGAATCCATAGAGGGCAGACATCAGGACTGCGGCAAGTACCACTGCTGTTGGTATGGTGTGTCCAAATAAATCGTACAGGGGAGCTGCCAGAGGCACAAAGCATACATGGAGGATATACACCGGCAGGGTGTCTATCCCCAGTCTGGTGCAGGGCAGTTTTTTTCGGGGTGTCCAGGCAAGAAGCAGGGTTCCAAGGCTGATGGCCGTTCCCATGCACACCAGTCTGCCTGTTATGCCTGTCCAAAGCCGACCTGTGCCAAAGCCTGCTGCCTGATATAAAAACACATAGGACAGGCGGGAGGTGATGTATTTGACACCCAGTACCCCGGGGATCACTGCCAGGAGAGACCAGCCTTTTTTGGCAGGAAGCTTTCTTCCCAGTCCGCACATGCCCATCATATAATATGGAAAGAACACAATTGCTCTGGACAGGCTTAAAAATCGACCTATGGCAGTGCATCCCCCACAAAGGCAGGCACCTGCCATCGCCACAAGAAGCAGCACTGTCCATGGGATCCCCTTTTGCTGACAATACAGGCACAGCCAGCCTCCCAGGCTCCACCATACCATTGCCAGCAAAAACCACAAATGCCAGTACGGTGTAAACAACTGGCAGCTGCTTCCCCTGCTGATGCCAACATACAGCATCACAATGCTCTGTACCACCAGATAACACTGCAGGGAGGCAATGCACTGCCTTTTGCACTTACCCATGCTTCCTGCTCCCAGACCGGTAATATAAGCAAACAGAGGCATGTGTATGCTGTAAATCAGCTTATACAAAAGGCAGATGGTCTCATTTTCCAACCTGTACTCCAACAAATGCCCCATAATGACCAGAAACATCAGCAGTGCTTTTACATTACAGATGTAGACATCACGCACTTTCCATCCACATGCATCCTCCATTGTTTATCCACTCCTTTTGCAAATATTTCCAGACAATTGCAAATCTGCATTCACTTTCAGCTTTGTAAAGTGCCTGCGTGAAAATATTTTCTGACAGGTACTTCACAAAGCGTCCCCTTCTATTGGTAATGCACGCCGATTGCTTCTCCCAGAGAAAAGTCCGTTCTGGATGACCATGCCCCCAGTCTGACCTGTCCTTCCTCTACGCTCAGATGCAGGACAGCCTTTTCTTTTTTCCCTGCGGAATTTTTTTCCACTACAGACAACACGATACTCCAGCCTTCTTCATTGTAATAGGCATCCTGGAAAGAGATCTCTGCAAAAGAATAGCCCTGTTTTTCATAAGACTCCATAGACTGCACAAAGCGTTTTTCCATCTCTGCCACATATTCTTCCTGCGTCATGGAAAATACGTCTCCGTACCAGTCATCAAAGGACGCATTTACCTGGGCAATGTATTCCGGTATATAGTCTGCTACTGCCTGGTATATTTCTGCAGGCATCATTTTCATATCATAATAAAATGCCTGCAGCAGGGTGTCCCGGTCTGCATCTTTGACGCTTTGGTAAATGACTGCATCAATATAGTAAACGCCCCACTCTGTTTCCAGACGACCAAATCCTTCTTCTTGCCGGTCATACACTTCTGTGCTGCCCTCTCCGGCAAAATACACCTGGATTCCATTGCGGTTTTCCGAAACGGTATATTCTCTTACCACTGCATCCCACACGGCTTCCGGTATGGGCACCCCATACGCATATCCATAAATCATATCCCGCCAAAAGTCGTTTTCTCCCTCTGCCTCTAACACTGCTGCAATGTCCAGGTTACCCTTGTAAATCTCCTCCTGGGGATATGCAGAGCTGACCATCCATGTTTCTCCTGACAGATGGATCTCTGTAAAATCATCCCGGAAGGTCTCATATTCATGATTCAAAATGGTTTCATAATCCTCTGCAAAAGGGATCTGGGCAGCAGCCTTTTCATACTGCTTCTGCTGCAGATTTTTTAAAAATGTTTTGGCCGTGGCGATTTCATCCAGATTGGTAAAGCACATGCCCTCTTTCTGATATTGATTCACGGACATGACCCCCAGACAGACCAATGGAAAGATCATCAGCACTGCTGTCAGGGAAATCATCCACCGGCGGCGGATCCTGCCAAAGCTTTTTTTCAGTGCCTTTTCTTCCTGTGCCTGCTGTATGGGCACCTGGGGCAGTTTTGCGTCCCCCTCCATGGCAGCCAGCCTTTGCCGGCAGTCTCTGCACTCTGCCAAATGTGCTTCGATGGCCTGTCTGCTGCTTTCTGTACAAACTTCATCCACATACAGAGGCAGCAAATCCTCCATGATTCCACAATCCACTGTAGTTTTCTTTGCTTTTTCCACTGTCATACTCCTTTCTATCTGCCCGATGCTGTTGATCTGATCGCCCACACCGGATTCACATTTTGGGATTCAATTGCTCAGCAATTTTATTTTTTGCCCGATAAAAGGTGACTCTCGCCCAGCTTTCCGACTTGCCAAAAGCTGCAGCAATGTCTTTTAGCTGGCTTTCTCCAAAGACCCGCATAATAAATACTTCTCTATAGGGTTCTTCCAGCCCATATACCGCCTGCCGGATACGTCTGAGTTCCTCTGCCTGGATCACCAGCTCTTCCGGCTGTTCTCTTGTATGTACAGCTGCTTCCGGCATTTCTTCTGCATCTGTAAAATGCTTCTGCCGCCTGCATTCTTTCAGCCAGGCATGTTTGCCGATCTGACACAGCCAGGTATACACGCTGCTTCGGCCCTCAAACTGCTCTATGTGCAAAAATGCCTGATAAAAGGTCTCCTGCATCAGTTCTTCTGCCTGATCTGCATCTCCTGTCAGGGCCAGCAGGAATCGGTACACCGGCCTGCCATACTTCTGATAAATATCCTGAAATAGTGCCATTCCTTGCCTCTCTTATGTTTTGTCCGGTACTTACGTGGGGATTATACGAACGCTTTCCATAGGAACTGGGGTAAAATTGTGATGTGGGGGACCCTCTCTCCCTTCGATGAAAATGCAGCTCCTATGAAAAGCTGACTTTGGATACCGCTGTCATATACCGGAGGTATTTGTCTTAGTCGGTTCTATCTGTTAGAGACAGATGGGGAAAGAACGTTACAAAAAAGTGTTTGGACTGCATGAGGAAGTGTATGAAAAAAACCTTCTATGATACTTACATCATAAAAGGTTTTGGTTCTTTTTCAAAAAGCTTTGGATACAGATTACATTTCCTGAATATAATCAATCACATCATAAATGACCTGCTGCTGGTCTTCCTCGCACTCTGCTGCTACACCAAGCAGAAAATCTACACA
This sequence comes from Lachnospiraceae bacterium, assembly GCA_045127535.1. GTDB lineage: Bacteria > Bacillota > Clostridia > Lachnospirales > Lachnospiraceae > UBA2942. The sequence goes on from JBGVQN010000029.1 coordinate 4,326, forward strand.
TTCATCCGGTTCTTCCAACCCCTTGCCCTTTTCTAACTGGCGGACAAAATCAAGCATCCATTCCTTGTCGCTTTCCTCTAATTCTGCTGCAATGGTCTTTAACTGCAAAAGCTGTTTTTTTACATTCATGTGCACACCTTACCTTTCTATCTATTTGTACAAATCCGGTACTATCTGTAAAACCAGATGCCCCCAGATTCTTTCCTGTAACATATTCCTCTCTATTATACCAAAAAGTTTGACATTTGCGAAACTGATTTTTCTGCATCCCAGCACAATATATTTTTGATGAAAAGCCGTAGGAAAACGCCGGCACTTTGAAAAATTCGCTGAAAGCGGATTTTTCATTAGTACCGCTGCGTTTGACTCAGAGCGCAAGCGTGCTTTTCATGAAAATATATTGTGCCGGGATGCAGAAAAATCTGTTTCGCAATTACCTAATACCAGAAAGTAAGTCCTACAGATACTGTTTTTCTCATTTTTATTGCCGGGTCTGCAGCTTTGGATTCCATATCCCTTCCAGACCGTATACAGCACAAAAGTCTACATTTGGCATCCTTAACCCACGATCTAAAGTCCGTGGGATCACAATGGTTTTATTTCAAAGTGCTCATAACAGCAGGGGGACTTCTCTCATACTTTATCCGGGTACCCTACAGCCATCAGCATCAATCCTTCCGCCGGTGCAGTAAATCCTGCTGCAGCTCTGTCTTTTGCCGCAAGGATGGCGGGCATTGTTTCCGGTGCGCGCTTGCCTTCCCCTACTTCTATCAGGGTCCCGGTCAGGATCCTGACCATGTTGTAGAGGAATCCATTGCCCCGAAAGGTAAGTATAATTTCCTCTGCAGCTTCCGTCAGGCGGATTTCATACAGCTCACGGACTGTGGACTTTTTGCTGCGCTTTGTACTGCAAAAGCTCTGGAAATCATGAGTTCCGATCAGCAGATCTGCAGCAGCTCTCATAGCAGCAGTATCCAGACTGCTGCCGTATTCATAGACATAGCTGCGCTCAAATACGTTCCGCACATGCCCTGTATGGATCCGGTACTGATAGGTCTTTTCCACTGCATTGAGACGGGCATGGAATCTTGGCTTTGCTTCTTCTATGGAGCAGACTGCCATATCCTTTGGCAGATACTGATTACAGGCTTCCTGCAGCTTGGCACAGTCCCATTGTCTTTCCAGCTGAAAACTGGCCACCTGCCCCATGGCATGTACCCCTGCATCTGTACGGCCGGAACCATGTATTTCCACCACTTCACCGGTCAGGCGGCTTAACAAGGCTTCCAGCTTTCCCTGTATGGTATTGGCAGTGTTGCCCTGCTTCTGCCAGCCGTCATAGCGGGTACCGTCGTAAGAAAGCACCATTTTATAATTCTGCATTGATCCTCCTTTTTTCAACATACCATTTGTTAACCATTAAATGTCCAGCACATATGCCAGCAGCAGATTGACTGTATTGCGCAGCCCGGATATATGGGTGCGCTCCATCCCATGGCTGCAGTACACTGCCATACCAAATGCAGCCGCCCGGATGTTGTTGCCTGCTCTGACTGCTGCATTGGCATCTGTCCCATAGCGATAGAAAATATCCACTGCATAGTCACAGCCGGCCTTTTCTGCATAATTCACCAGGCGGGTGGTCAGCTCATAATCATAAGGCGCTGCATTGTCCTTGGCACAAATGCTGACTGCATACTCATTGCCATCATAATCAGGACCAATGAGTCCAATATCCACTGCCACATATTCAGAAACCCCCTCCGGCAGATAGGTTCCTCCAAACCCGATCTCCTCTCCATAAGGAAATGCCAGAATGGTTTTATACTTTGGCTTTAATTGATGTTCTGTCAAATATTTGAGCATGGCAAAGCAGCAGGCAATGGAAGCCTTATCGTCTATAAAGCGGGACTTCAGATATCCATTGTCTGTATACTGGCACCGTGGATCTATGGAAATATAATCTCCATGGCGGATGCCAAGAGCAGTCACCTCTGCCTTAGAGCTGACCTTTTCATCCAGGATCACCATCATGGTGTTTTCAGTGCGCTCCAGCGTCCGGGCATCATCAAATACATGGACAGAATGAGACTGACAGGCAAACAGACCTGTATACTCCCTGCCATCCCTTGTATGCACCGTTACCGTTTCCCCTTCCAGACTTCCATAATTGACACCGCCTAACTGACGCACACGGATCATACCGTCATTGTCGATCCGGCGGACTACCATACCCAGGGTATCTGCATGAGCGCCTACCAGTACGGTTTTGGAATTGTCCTCTCCCTCCAGGGTGATATACGCAGTGCTTTTGTTGTCATAGGTAACGGTCTTGCCAAACTTTGCAGCATACGTCTCTAACACGGGATTCAGCTTTACATAGTAGCCCACAGGGCTTGGCACTGATACAATGTCCTGAAAGCAGTCAATCAAAAACCGTTCATCAATTTCAAATCTCATCTTTTCCTCTATTCCGAAGCCCTTGCTTTGCTGTAAAGCCCTGCAGAGACAGGGTTTGCAGGCTTCTATTTACGTATTTTCGCCCTTTTGGATATCATTTCGGGCCCCTATTCATATACTAATACAGATGCCAAGGTTATTCAACCTGTTTTCTCTAAAGGAACCATGCCATGTTAATTTTAAAAAGAGCCCAAACTGAAAACATGCCGGATCAAGGGCAGCTCCAGGTAGATGTAACCAATGCCCAGAACAATTTCCCCATTGCAGATGCCACAGTCACCATTACCAGTGACGACAACCCTGAGGCACCTTCTGAGCAGATCCAGACCAATTCCTCCGGACAGACCGAAAATCTTTTCCTGAAAACCCCTCCTGCAGAATACAGCCAGATCCCAGACAGTCCAAGACCCTACAGCGAATATACCGTCCGGGTCACTGCAGAGGGCTTTGAACCGGTGGAGGTAACAGGTACAGAGATCCTCCCGGGCACCATTGCCCTGCAGCCCATCCGTATGATCCCGCTGTCCAATCTCTCTGCTGCACAGGACAATATTTTTATCCCGGATCATACCCTGTACGGAGACTATCCTCCCAAGATCGCAGAGGATGAGATCAAGACCACCGGACAGTCCGGTGAGATCGTTTTAAGCCGTGTGGTGGTCCCGGAAACCATTGTGGTACATGACGGAACCCCTTCTAATACATCTGCCCGGAATTACTATGTATCCTACCGGGATTATATCAAAAATGTAGCTTCCAGCGAGATCTATGCCACCTGGCCGGAAAGCTCCCTGGTAGCCAATATTCTGGCCATTATGTCCTTTACCATGAACCGGGTGTACACAGAATGGTACCGCAACCAGGGCTATGACTTTACCATTACTTCCTCTACTGCCTATGACCAGAAGTGGATCTACGGCAGAAATGTTTTTGAGGAAATTTCTGTACTGGTAGATGATCTGTTTAATCAGTACCTGTCCAGACCCGATGTAAAGCAGCCCCTCCTGACCCAGTATTGTGACGGCAAGCGTGTGACCTGCCCAGACTGGTTAAGCCAATGGGGTTCCAAAGCATTGGGTGATCAGGGATACAGCCCCATCCAGATCCTGCGCAATTATTATGGAAGCAACATTTATATCAACAGTGCAGAGCAGATCTCCGGCATCCCCTCCTCCTGGCCCGGCTATAACCTGAGTATTGGTTCCTCCGGCAGCAAGGTACGCCAGCTTCAGGAACAGCTGGCAACCATTGCAGAGGTCTATACTGCCATTCCTATGGTGGTGCCTGATGGCATCTTTGGAGAGCAGACCCAGCGTGCCGTGGAGGAATTCCAATCTATTTTTGGCATGCGCCCCACAGGAGAGGTGGATTTTCCCACCTGGTACCGTATCAGCCAGATCTATGTAGGGATTGCCAGACTGGCAGAGTTCTAAGCGCCAACGCTTACTTTTCACTTCTGCGTCCAGCCGCTGCATATTTTTACTGCCTTTTCTCATACTATTGCTATCCGGCACAGAATCGCCTTTTCTGTGCCGGATCACACTCTAAGGATCTGGCTGTCCTCTTTTCCGGCAGGAAATCACCAGATAATTACGCAACATTTTACCGGACGCTTTGAAAAGTATCTGTCAGAAAATATTTACACGCGACGTATCATTTATGATACGTTTGACTCGCTCTCGCTTCGGTGAAAACGCAGCGGTACTAATAAATTTTGCACCTGTGGTGCAAAATTTAAAGTACCGGCGTTTTCAAGAGTCCTGCTTAGAAAATATTTTCTGACAGATACTTCTCAAAGCTGATATTGAATACAGTTGCGCAATTATCCTGGAAAACAACTGGCAGATACTCCCTGATCTGTACAGGACAGCACAAAAGAAAGGGCACGGTGATTTATGACAAGCAATTTTATCAAATGCGGTGTGACAGGCCTCTGCCTGGAGGTGACATTTACCAGTATTCTTTCCTATATTCATAAAGACCGCAAAATGACTGCCAAAACCTCTCTGCTTATGTTTCCCATTTATGGAGGGGCTGCATTGTTAAAACCCCTGTGCCGTTTTCTGCGAAAGCAGAGCATGCTGCTGCGGGGGATGGTCTATATGGTCTGCATTTATATTGGAGAATACACCTCCGGGCGCTTTTTGAGCAAGCGGAATATGTGCCCCTGGGACTACAGCAAAGCGCCATTTAATTTAAAAGGAGTGATCCGACTGGATTTTGCACCATTGTGGTTTGCCACAGGGCTGCTGTTTGAAAAACTGCTTTTGCCAAAGCAAAAAAACGAAAAACACATATAGACAAGCTGATAGATACCTAAAAAAAAGAGAGGAAGCTGTCCCACAATGCTCTGGCAGAAATGGACAGCCTCATCTCTTTTTTTCAATACTATCTGTCATGCTCTCCGGGACAATTTACATGTCCCAGGCATACACACTGCAGATCTTATCACATATCCGGTACCGGAAGCGGTCTTGCCGGGTCAAAGACAGACTCTACATCAAAGAGCTGTGACAGCTTATCTGCTCCATTATACAAATCCTGATACATACGGTAACCATCCAGATTCATACGGCCCTGACGGAAATATTCATTCGTCACCTGCACCCAGTAAAGAGTAGAACCATCTACATTACAGTAGTAATCAAATCCCTGATCCTTCAGATACTCATAACGCTCGCCTTCGTAGCCTCTCCAGCTGCCAATGTCACTGCCAAATGGGAAGATGATCATATCTGTACCGCCAATTAATGGTGCAACTTCTTCCTGCCACAAATCAGCGTCCATCTGAAAGGTATCCCACTCAGAGGAAGCATAATTTCTGTGTCCCCAGCTGTGGCTGGCAAAGATCCAGCCCTGCTCCTTGATGGCCTCTGCCACTTCCATAGCAGCCTTCTTATCTTCTTCGATGTTTGGATTTTCCTTTTCCGTACCTTCTCCATAGGTGTAGTCAGAGGTACGATATCCCAAGATACCGTTATAGCCCGTCAGCGCCAGAATACCCTTGGCTCCCTGATAAGAGAAATCCGGATGTTCTTCCAGGAAGTCTTCCAGAAGCGGCAGCACATCATAAGAACCATACGTGATGGTACCATCTTCTAAAATATATTCATTGGTAACCTTGCCATCCTCGCCAATTACCAGCTTGGATGCAAATCCGTCACCCTCCATATATTCATAATAACATACATCATCCTGAGACAGTACAAATGGCTTCTTGCCTTCTGGCAGATAAATATCCTGCTTTACCATCTTGGTCACAGTCTGCATCTCAGTGACTGCCGGCACTACCTCACCGTTTTCATCGGTATATTCCTCGGTTACTACCACTTCCTCAGTCACTTCTTCCATCTTGTACAGCTGGTATGGTGTTACCAGAACCCAGCCATTCTCATACATCTGCTCTATGATTTTATTAAATTCATCTACCGTGGTCATAACCTGGTTATAACCATCCTCTTTATAATCTCCATCAAATGCCAGATCTGTATCAGGCAGCAGTGTATGGAAAAATACATGAGGTACCTTGGTATTATCCGGCCACAGTACCATAGTAGACTTTTCCTCTTCGTACCCTGCAATGGCATCTGTCAGCTCAGTCACAGATGCATATCCTTCTACAGACTGTATCAGACTGATGGCACCGTCAAAATCGTATCCTGCTGCCAGCAGATCTGCCTCTGCAATCACCTCAGCATAATCCACTGCTGTATCAGATTCTGTTACTGCAACACTTTCTCCAGACACATTGCTGCCTTCAACAGAACCTCCCGGATTGGTGGAAGCTGGTTTGGAACATCCTGTTACAGACAGCATGCCTGTCAGTCCCAATATTAATCCTATCTTCTTATAATTCTTCATCATACCCTCATTTCTGTGCGGCTTTTCTCCCAGTGAATGTCTGCACATGCCACACCAACACAGACCTTCCTGTTTCGTATTTTGACAAAAATGCCGTACCTGTTGTCATATTTTTTCGAATTCCCCCGATTTGTATAACAAAATTTATTGTAACATGCTTCAATAAAAATGAAAAGAGGTTCTCTGTAAAATCATAGATTTCTTTTATATAGGGTTTCCAAAAGCATGCGGCATATTCTGATTTTTTCTTCGGTCTGTTGACTGATTTCGGCTTTTTATCTCTTTGTCAAAAGGCGGCCTGCAACGATTCGTCACAGGCCGCCTGCCTCATTACACTGCTGTAACAGCAGCCAAATGATTACTCACCGAAAAACTCGGAACTGTCTATTTCTTCGTAGTCGCTGAAGTCAGGATATGTAATCTGTACATCCTCACCAACAGCCTTAATTACATACTCCATGGAGCTTTCTGTATCCACAGATGTACCCTCCATATCCATATTCATGGAAATGCTCTGGGTCTGCTTTGTCATCTCGTTGTTGTCATCAAAGGTAATGGTTCCTGTCATATCCCCGTAGGTAATGGTAATGCCTTCCATATCTTCCCCTAACAGTTCCTCATATGCAGCATCCATATACTCTGCTACCTTATCAGCTGGCAATACGTAATTCAGTACCGTGTTGCCTTCTTCATCTTCACCTACAGTCAGTTCAGAAAAACTAGACACATCTGCATCTAACAGAGCGCTTCCGCTGCTGCCGCTCATCTGACCAAAATACTCATTGGCAGTATCTGCATCTGCTTCTACCTTGCTCTTGCCATACTCGCCCATATCCATGTACATCCAGCCATCTACATAGTACATATTCATCTCAATGCCCATAATAGTACCGGACATTGCAAACTCTATGGTATCACCATCCTGCTTGGTTTTCATGTTGTAGGTAGTATCCATAGTCATACCCATCGTAGAAGTGCTGCTGTTAATATCCATCTCTACGTCCTGATTGCCGGCCTCTAATGCCTTGGCATACAGTTCCTCTGCACTTAATGTCTTGCTGCCGCAGGCTGCCATGCTGCATGCCATAATTACCGCTGTTGCTGTGCAAATTATCTTCTTCATCTGACTTTTCATTTTGTGTCCTCCCTGACGGTATGCATTTCTGCATACATAAAATGTTCTTGAAAAATAAATTTTCAATGTGTTATATTTTATTATCAAAAGGCATGTATCGTCAACTATTGTTTGTTTTTTCTGTGAAGCATTTCTTACAATTTTCTTACTATCCAGATCATAGGCCTCTTTCTGGCTGCATCCTCCGTTACCTCTGCTGCTTTTGTATCCAAAAACTTATATGTCATGACACCGGCAGCACCTTTCTGCTGTACAGATGCCTCTCTCTGGAATGTATCACCCAGGCTTCATAACCTGATAATCACTGTTTCACACAATGATAGTAGTACCAATCTTTACTGTAATGCGTTTTTCTTCTCTAATTACCGCCTATAGCTATGCACTTCCAGCCTGTATAAACGCATTTCACCCTTCATTTTTTCTTTAAATATAAATGCCGATAAATCATGCAAATAAAGAATCTGTGATAAAAACAATATGAAATTCCCAGTATTGTATACAGTAATTTAGAACACAATACTTCTCTGGAATTACACACAGGGGAACAAATTACATTATAATAATTTGTCCATGGGAAAACACAACAAAAAATCCCCCATACGATTCCTATACATCCCATAACCCCTTCATATACTTGATAATCATCTAATCTTAATTTTTTACTTGATTTATTCATGATAGAACAGCCAATCATTGTCCCTACAGAAACAGTTATCAATTCAACGCAAATCATCAAATCAAACCACTGATTTTTCCATGCAATAACAGCCAGCAACCCAAAAAAAGCCAAAAGAACAGCTGACATTTCACGCGTTTTATTTTCAAAATTCTCGTTTGTCACATAATGCAAATGCTGCACCAATAAAGCTACTGGTATACCTATAAATAACGCATATGATTTCATTTATTATTCTTTTCACTTCTCTTGATTTTTTAATTCTTCTTAAAAGCTGTACCCAAGTAAGATTTGTATTATCATCTTACCGCTTACAACCACAAATAACTTTCACAAATAACAGTTCTATTGTTCTAACAGTATTTGAATTTTTATAATTACTCTCGTTTGATATATTTACAAATTTTAGTTACCAGATCCATAGGTACCTCCCACCAGCATTACTATGCACAACTATAACTAGCATTACTATACAGCTGTTCGAAGTTCATGATCTTATAGATCTTAATTAGATATAAGGCACTTTTTTATTTCTCACTTACGATACACCTATAAGCTCCAGTGGATTATTTCTGCAAATAACATTTTTAATTATAGAAGTTACTTTTTTGATTGAATAATGCAATCAAACCTAGCAGTGCAAATAAAATAACAGAATATGCGCTATACTGTTCAAAAAAATGGTTTATTACTACAATAATTGCCACAAGTAATATATAAAGCAATACAACAATATACTTTTTTTTATTCATTATAAATCCCCTTACTTCTTACAGATTTTTCAATTTGTTCTTTACTTTTTACTTCTTTTTACCATCAATACAACACCATCATAATTACTTCTGATTAGGGCAGCCTAATAAAATAGTGTAACCTCCACCATAAACAGATCATTTACATTTTTCTTCATAATATCCGCCATCATTCATTTACTTCATTCACTTTACATAAATCCATATTCTTTTGTCTATACCAATCTCCTTTAATGTTTTTAATTATAGGTTTGTTTTTCATCTACATTACCAGATATTTCCTCGAAAATCAACCTTTTTTGCGTTAACTGCCATTTTTTGGCGCAAACGATCCTTTTTCTCTCTATCAACCGCAACTCCACTTCTACTCATTCTTAACATCTCATATTTTATCTCATTTACAAAGAAAAGCTGTCTCAAAAAGATAACTTCCTGCTTACCTTTTTGAGACAGCTTTTCACCTGAAACTGCCATGGTTTATCCTTCCATATATCTGCCCATTTGATAAGGCTTACGAATTTGCTTCCTCGAACTTTCTCTGCAAATACTGCCTTTTCAGCTCCACATACTTTCTGGCGCTTACAAACAGTTTTGATCCATCCATCAGATAGATAAATACATTGTCAAAATTTTTGATGGCATCCAGATTCACAATATAGGACTTATGACATCTGAAGAATCCTGCATCTTTCAACAACTCTTCCATTTCATAAATGTTACCGCTGCAGATATACTCATTGTCTGTGGTATGCAGCTGAATGTTCCGTTTGTTGGTTTCTATGTACAGAATATCCTTTATTACCAATTTTATCTGGCCTCTGTTGATGACGTTTACCGTAATGGTTTCATCACTCTTCATCTTCCGTTCTGCCGCAACCAAAGATTCCTGTATTTCTGCTTCCATGTGCATTTTGTCAATGTAGCGGAATGCGTTTACCACATACCCCTTTCGACTCATTTCGGTATGGGTGGTTAAAATCATCAGGATATGGTTAGGGTTCATCCATTTATATTCCTGTGCCATTTCAAATCCGTCCATACCCGGCATCTCTATATCCGCAAATACAATTTCATACCGATTTCCTTTGCGAATAAAATTTTCACCGGAAACATAAGAATCCAGTTTCACTTCCAGCTGCCGGCTGGAGAAGAATTTTCTGATCTGCTGACAAGCTTTGATCCTCCATTCCTTTTCGTCATCTACCACCGCAATCCTCATAGTGCCTCCTTGCTGTCATTTTTTAACAGCAGCATTGTTTTAAACCTGCAATTTTCTGTCTGAATGTTCATGTAACCTCCGTTACGCTTTACACATTCCTCAATGTTTTCCAAGCCAAAACCATGACTGTTTTTATCTTCTTTCCTGGTTTTCATCACATCTCCTTCAAACAAAATGACACCGTCATAATCATTCTCGACTAAAATCAATATTTCCTGTTCATTGTATCGGAATGCAATCTGTACCTGGTCGCCTCCACACCTGTGTGCTGCCTCAATGGCATTGCTCAAAAGGTTGGAGACAATGGTACATAAGTCAAATGCACTGACACTGCATTTTGTAGGGAAATGCCCTGCTACTTCCAGATGGATGTGTTTTTGCTCTGCTTCCAGCAGATGCTTGTTCAGCACTGCATCTACAATGCTGTTATTTACACTGATCTTATTGCCAAATGCCTCTATCCGGCCCTCGATCTTTTCCAGATATTTGTCAAATTCCTCATATTCCTGCTTTTCATAGAGAGAACGCAATACATATAGGTGGCTTCGTATATCATGGCGAAATCTTTTGGTTTCACGCTCACGCAGCTCTAAATACTCGTAGTGTTCTGTCTGTTCGTTGAGGTATTTTTCCATGAGGGCTTCTTTTTCCTTGT
>JBGVQN010000030.1:0-17963 GCA_045127535.1 Lachnospiraceae bacterium
AATAAAACTGGGTATGAATGTGGAGAATGGAAGTCATATCCTCTGGTACTCTCCTGAATTTGAATTGAAAGCTGAATTGCGCCTATAAGCAATGTTCATAATTGTGACTGTCAGTAATATCCATCATAGATGTGCAAATTCACTCGCACATCTATGACGGATGTAATATTCTACAATCCAACTAAAGAAAAGTCAAACGTCAGTACTTCAGCATTTACTCCCTGCTCGGTTATGCAAAGCAATAATCAGTTGTATTTTCTGTGCCATATGCTCCACTGATATTTGCGGATCTTCACAGACAAACTTGATTTCCTCCATTGTCAGACCTGCGTTTAAGCCTTTCATGATTTCTGCTTGATGCAGAGCACTAAATGACAATATGATCTGATCAAGCAATCGGTTAGCGGTTTCCTGTTCCCGATATCCTTGCTTCAGGTATTCAGCCTGATGCTCTTTTCCGTTGTCCTCATCTTCCGTCATATACTGGCTGCGGAAGTCTAGCGGAACAGTGCCACTGGAAAAATCCATCAGTAAGAAATCTTCTAGCGGACAATCATAGATGATTACATTCTCACCGGATTCCTCCGCCCTTCTGTAATATTCCAATGACTCCTTTGACAAAGCCGCAACTAGTGGTTCTTGATAGACCTGTTCTTCAATGATATTGTCATTTCTGTCCCTTTTAATCAGCACATTATGCTTATATCTTTTATTTCCAAATGCCAGGAACACTGTATCACGGAGAGTCTCATACTTATGGTCAAGTATAGGATCTTCACCACGAATAAAAAGAATGCACATGTTCTTTGGAAGTCGGCCCACTTCATCGGGTGTCATGAGTGAACGCTGCATACGATCATAACTGATCGAGCCTCCACCATTTTTCCCAAGGCTTTGAGAATTAGACTTCTTATCAATCGTCTCATTACCCAGCTTTTTGGATATGTATTCAAAGGTTGATTCTTCATTGCCACCTAAAAAAAGCAGAGTGTCTGCATTACCTGGTATCGTCTCCCAGGTATCTTTGAATAGTGCTTTGATCTGTGCAAGATTCTGAAGAATAACCTGGACAGAGATATTGCGGCTTCTCATGGTTGACTCCAGCGAGGTGAAATCATCCGGAAGAGACACGTTTGCAAATTCGTCCATCCAGATATTGACTGGTATTGGCAGACTGCCACCAAATACCATATCTGCCTGATAATACAACTCCTGGAAAAGCTGCGTATACATCATTCCCACAACATAATTAAACGTCTTGTCGGAATCAGGAATGACCAGGAATAATGCTGTTCTTGTCCTCTGATCACCATTGATACCTGCTCCCAACTCTGCAATTTTCATATCATCTGTTTCAAAAAGACGTCTGATTTTTGGGGAGGTCAGTGTTCTTGTTCTGCTCTGCAATGTGATTAGGACTGATCTGATCGTGTCTGCAGCACCGACAAAAACTTTCGAATACTGTATCTTAGCAGGATGGTTCTCCGGCAGCTTCATCATGATTAAATCCAGCTCTGATGGCGCACCATTGTCATTCACCTTTGCTTTATCAAGAAGTTCTATGACAGAGGGCAGATTCCTTTTCTTTGCCGGCAGTTCCTGCCAGACATAATAAAACAGACTTGTCAACAGTGCCTCAGCGCAATCGGTCCAGAAACCATCTCCACGTGCAGCCTTCTTGTCGGCTGTGTTTTCCATGAAATTGTGTGCAAGTTTTGCCAGGTCTTCCTGAGAACGGATATACACAAAAGGATTATACCTGTCACTTTTATCCGGCTCGATCAGATTCAGAACCACAATTCTGTAACCTTCTGATGCGAGGTGAGAGCCATGTCTGGCCAGCAGCTCTCCTTTCGGATCGGTACATACTACTGTACTTGCACAATGATATAGGTTTGGTGACACGTGGCGGAAAGTCTTGGACGATCCAGAACCACCGATGACAATACCATTGTTGTTTAGCTGCGTTTTTTTTGTATCATAAGAGATCCTGACGTGAGCGGTCAGTATCCGGTTGTTATATTTGTTCTTCCGATCCTCCAACCTCCGGACAATCTTCCGAATATTACCCCATACAACACTTCCATATTCTTTATTCGTCCTGTATTTATTGGGTTTGCTCCAATCATAAATACACCAAAGACCTGCACTCATAACTGTAATCCCTATACAAGGGAGCGTGTATGTATTCCAGTTCCACATTAAGGGAGTAGCGCTGATCAGGCTGATGCCTGTCATGATTCCCGTCAGGGACAATGCCCCGGTTCCATCAATTATACCATTCGCTATAATGATTCCCAGATAATACCCTCCTACAGCTGCCATAAACAACACAATTGACCACTTAACCCAACGGTCACGATCATTTGGTATCATATCTTTTCACGTATAATCCAATTATCCTCATTTGAGGGTAATGGATTATTCTCCTTTCTCCCAACCTCTTGGGTTTTATTGAATACTCCATTATAATACTTAAAGCACTGTGATCTGTACCTATATCAATACAGCTTTGACTGTTCCGAGGTGACTCAGACCACAGCTTTATGGAAGTTAATCCAGTTCTCATCAAGGAATACAAAAAGTCTACAACTTTAAGGCGAACCAAAACCGATTCTGTTGACTGTGAATCACCTCTCTTGCTCAATAAAAAAGAGGACAACCTCTAAAGCTGCCCCCCTTCCTTTTACAACATTGTCATTATTATAACTTTTTATTCGGAGTGGATACTGGCTTTTCCTGTGTATTGATGACAGGTTTTTTTGTTGCCTCCGGCATTGCCTCTAAAGACTTTCTTCTTGTTTCTTCATGAGTGACCACATTAAAGTTATGTCGATACAGCTCCGCACCGGACACTTTGGCAGCTACCTGTCCATCCTTATCATACAGCTCGTACTCTGCTGTAGGGTCAAACTCGTGAATAATTGTCTCCCCATGCTCTGCACACTGTTCTTTAGCCAGGAGCAGAAACAGTCCATGATAAGAGGTTTCTGCTTTTTCACCGGTTTCATGATCCGCATAATATTTTGGTATGCGAATCTGATATGTGTCCTCATCAAGCTCAGTCACCAGGGAACCCATGTTAATGGAGAGTTTATTGTCTATGACATTGATAACCTCAATGTCATCGGACTGCTTTGCTTCCGCATCCATATTAGCCAGCGCTTCACGCAAAGTCGCAAAGTATTCTTTCTTGTGATTCTCCTCCATAGTTGCGGCATCTGCAAAGTAGTTATCCATCATCTCAGGTACCACCAACATCTTTTTGGTACCGTCTGGTCGCTGCAGCCAATACGTAGTCTTTGTATTTAAAAACCCGTAATAGCTACCATGCTGTCCGGCAATCAGCCCCTTTTTGTCGATATCAATGGTGCCGTCAGATACTGCCAGTGTGACTGCTGTATCTTTCTCAGCCTCAATCATCTCCCTGGGAAACGTGATCAGGCGGTAATCTGCATTCGATGCAAGCTCCTGGTACTCATTGATGACTGCCAGTTCCTGCAGCTGCTCGTTGCCGCCTATCGGAAAATTTTTGCCATGCTCTGCTGCATAATTTTCTTGCATTTCCCTCACCCTATCATCTGTCACTTCTTCTGACGCATACCGCTCAGCTGACCGCTCAATGAAGTTTAGCTTAGCACGATTTAATGCCTCTGTGGCTGTCCGGTTCTGCTGCAGGGGAATCAGAATGGTTGTTTCTGCTTTGTCGTTGCGGCTATCATACCAGGTGAACTCTACACCAGCAGCAGTCAGTTCCTTGTAGATCGCATCTTTCTGTTCGTCGGGGATTGTAAAGGTTGTATAGTTCGCACCATACTTCTTGTAAAAATCGTCCATCATCGTTTCACCCTTTTCTGGGTGATGCTTTCTGGCAGCCTCCATTAAAAGAAGCACTCGTTGGAGCAGCTCGGCTCCACCGCCAACAACTTTAAACGGGCTTTCGAAAATATCCGCGGTAGTTTTCATGGTAGTATTGATAATCACCAAAGCTTCATTTATTTCACTCATAGAATCATTATTCCTCGTATTATAAAGTAGTAGTGTTTATAGACCCTCTCCAAGGTCTTACCAACAAAAAAGACACCCTTTGGATGCCTTCTTTCTCATCTATTCCTCTATTTTTCGTCGTATCATATTATGGAGACGCACGTATCATACTTTCGTCACCCCTTTCCGTTCTGCTTGATCTGGCGCAGCAGATCTATCTTTTGTTTGATCTGAGCAGCAGTCAATTCAGAGCTTGACTTAATGATTTTTTCCATGTCCGAGCCGTTAAAATGGATATCTTCTATCATGTGCTGCAGCACTCTCATCTGATCCTCATCATATGATTTCGCACAAATCAGACTGATGAGTTTTTCCTTTTCTTCTTTGGATAACGCATTTTTTTTGGCTCTTGTGATCATCTTTCTGCGCAAGCACCACTCCTTAATTTTCCCAGACAGCCTTTCACCTCCTGTGGCAGCTGTTACTTCCTCTCTGGTCATGTCAACGCATTCTAACGCTTCAGTATTTTCCTGCCATACTGATTCTGACAGATCTTCACTGTATTCTTCGGATGCTGATGCATCCAATTCTTCCTCATCAACAAAAACCATGCCACCCAAATTCTGATCCTGCTGTTCCTGCTGATCAAGAATACTCTCTTTTGCATCTGGTGCAGCAGGTGTTGATATAGCATTCTCTCCAATATGCGTCCAGCTGTTCTTCAGTACCACCATGATCTGACTCAGCTGATTCAGGATATTTTCCTGCATCTCCTGATTTTGCTGCAGCATTTTCAGAATATTTCTGTCTACTCCCTGCAGGATTCTATCACTAGTCATTACAAATTCCTGCAGCCCTTGCATAGTCACAGTTTGATCGTTCTTGATCTCCTGCAGTCCCTCCTGCAGTCCGGCCAACATCTGATCAGTAATCTGATCAGCATACACATTCCAATACGACGAAATGATTCTCTGTCTCTGCAGCTGCTGCCAGGACCCATTGACTGCAGCCCGATCAACTTCTGTACATAACAATGCAATTTCTTCATCTGGCAACCCATCCCTGACTGCCAGGCCAACCTCAATCATTGCCTGGAGTGGCATATCAACATGACAACAGTATTTCTCCAGGCGGGATCTGTCTGTCTCATCTGGAATGATATTTTTCATAAATGTGTAGACATACCGCTGGTTTCTGTCCATGCTTTTTTCCTGTTGGCTGCTGTCCATCTGACTATCTTGTGATTCTGCCATTTATTTTTTTCTCCTCCATCCTATTCTTGTCTGCTGCTGCAGCTTGAATCTCATTACTGATTCGCTCAGCACGTTTTTCTTCCTCTCTGAGTTCTGCTATCTCCTTCCGAATCCCTGGTACGTCTGACATATCGATGTTCATCACATTGATATCGATCTCCTTGATCCTGGATATAATCTGATCCTGTTCACTGACCGTCGATGCAGCAAGCTGCGTGATTAACAATTCTCTTTCTTCAAGCAGTTGATTTTTCTTCTCTGTCAGTTTCTTCTTCCTGGCATATAATTTTCTTTTCTGAGCTAAAATCTGCTTGTGCAGCTTTTGTGCTTTTTCCAAAGACCTCACATCATTTCTGATCATCCATGCATAGTCACCAGCGATCCGATTCAGTTCAATGGAGTATTTCCGGTTTTGCCAGGATATTTTTCTGATATTCAGAATGCCGTAAGCCGGACGCTCTGCAGCGATGCAGGGATAATATGCTCTCCTGGCCTTATATAGCCTTATACCATAACGGTAACGGACAGCAGTATATACCTGCAATTTCTCATAATCCTCAACGTGGGTTTTACATTTACAGGCAGCTTTGACAGGCTTGGACACAGCTGCCGGATAGGCCAGCGGACTGACTTTCTTTTCTTTCGCCACGATGTCGGGAAATTCTGTTATCTCTTTGCCTGCTATTCTGTCTTTGATATCATCTACTTGATAGCCCGCCCCCAACTTATATGTACGGACACCTTTCTCCCGGCCCGGATGCACCAGGGTAAGGACTTTTCCGTTTCTTGGAATTTTGTAGCCCTTTTGCTGAAGAAGATGAATGAACATGTCATAGTCGCCTCCATCCTGTCGCACTTTCATGATTGCCTGATCAATGTCATGCCGCACATAATCTCCCCAGACAGGTTCTCCATTTTGCTGCTTCTGCCAGGTTGCATAGTCCAGGTCTTCGGTTGTCGCCCAGTCCTCCACATTGATTGTGTCTAATCCATACTCTGCTGTCAGATCATTCACAATGGGTTGTATATACTTAGCCCAGTCACCATCCTGATAATGATATTTTTTTCCGGTCACTGCATTCACTGAATTCCAGATCAGATGACAATGTTTGTGCCTGGTATCTTCATGGACACTGAACACTGCCTCATATTCTGGTATGTACTTTTGTGCAAACTCAGCAATGATTTTCATGGCCATATCTGACGTGACCTTATCCTGATCAGCATCAGAAAAGGATATCACGATATGATACCCCTGCCTTCCGTCCATGACATCTTTACGGTGCCTCATCTGTGCCATGATTTCTTTTGTCAGTATAAAATCTTCGTATGGGCAGTTACAGTTCTGATATCCAACATACCTGCCACCACCTGTTTTATCCGGACGACAAATATAATCAATGGCACTTTTTAGATGCTTCTTGGAATTCTGATGCCCTATCTTTGTCACCGCCACTTATATCACCGGCCTTGCTTTTTTCTTTTTACATTCAGAGTTGGCGTTTGTGTTTTCATTTCTTCCCAGGCTTCCTCCCACGTCTGACCTTCTCTCGGGCGAGGGAATCTCACACCGGTGTATGCATACGCATAGTCTGGGAAGCGGAATTTATAGGCTGCTGCATATTTGTAGATATCATTCAGAGATTTTAACTGACGAGGCAAAGCTGCCCAGTTTATTTTGTTTAATTCATTGATCATCTCCGGATTATTCCTCATTTCTGCAGCCATCCGTTCGGTTTCGTTTTTTAATCGCTGCTGTACCATCCCCAATTTTTTAATCCTGTCCTCGTCGGATGTCCAGGATATCTCACCAGCAGTTGACTGCTCTCCGGTATATAATTTTCTGATCGCCGGAAAACAGAGCGGATACTTTCCTGCAAGCCGTGCCATTATAACAGTATCCGATTTACTTACTGGAATATCCCACCAGAATCTGTCCAGATATGTAGGATCTATGGGCAAATTCTGTGCTGCTTCTTCTGCAGCAAACTGGGCAGTCGTTTCGTAACTGCTCAATTTTTTTCTTCTGATTTCTTCCTGATTTTCGATTTCTTCACCTTTAGTGCCTCTAAATATTTTTTCTAACATCTTTATCATCTCCGTTACTCCCACTATTGATTGACAGCACCTCAGCCATGTTAGACATAAGAGTCTGTATCTGCTGCATGTTGGATTTCAGACTTTCTTTGTCTGAGATGCTGAATAGATACGCATTCTGCGCATGTGCTATCTGATTAATATTGTTTCCAATCCTTGCTATATCCACACGCAGCTGCTGCAGTTCTTTGACTACTTCCGGATGTCCGGCAGCAGGACATCCTTGAAGAACAAAACGAACATACTGAGAAAAACCCATGCCTGACTGATCGGCATTCCTTTTTAATCGGTTTTTAAACTCAGAATCCACTCGAATAACTATTTTTTCCTGCATTTTTTCTCCTGTTTCTGCAAGCCATACCTTTACGAATACTTGTTTTTGATGAATATTTCTTAAAGCATACTTATCGCATACTTTTATATGTCTTGTTTGCCTTAAAGCATACCTATCGCATACTTATGTATGTCTTACGTATAATGAGACATACATTTAGGCATACTTATGTATGTCTTATCTTCTTTAAAACATACTTATCGCATACCCATGTATGTCTATTTTTCTTTAAAACACACTTATCGCATACTCATGTATGTTTTATTGCCATCAAGACATACTTAACGCATACTCACAGTATGTCTTACGCTCCTAAATCTCCTTAAAAAGGGCTCCAACTACCGTTGCAAGATACGCAATTTGTATTACAAATTGCATCTTGTTAAGGGGCTTGCAACGCCCCCTAAAACCCCCTGGAACAGTGACAGGGACCGCACCGGTCCCTGTATACCATATGTATGTCATCATCTATAGCATTTCCTGGCACCTGTTTTTACTTGGGACGGTAGACGTTCGACATTACACTGCTCACGCTGTGTATGTTGCCCGTATTCCAGAGGTTCCCATCCTTGCTTTTGTGCCAGCTCATACAATGCACCTCCGGCATCAACGACTTCCTTCCATGCCGCATCATCATTGCAATTCTGTGCCGTCAAGGAATCCATTCTTTCATATATCTTATAAAGAGCATCAATGCAAATATCTTGGATGCTTTCCCCCGGCTCTGCTCGTGGAGGCAACACATCCACAACGTTCTGCCTAACAGATTTAACAGACTGTCTATCTGTTCCAGTCTCATTCTGTGTTGACAAAAAATGAGACTGCCTCTTTATTTGCTGGGATTTATCAAAGAAGTATCCCGGAGAATATTCCGGATGGAACTGACGGGAATTCAGCAGCTCGTTCATATCCTTGCATCCCCATTCCCACATTTGCTTCGGGCGGATATCCTGTACAATGATCCCCCGTGCGGCCCATTCCCCGGATGTATATTTTTCTGTAATCCGGCTGATTGCTGTGCTTCCAGGCTCATCTCCATCTAACAGCAACTTCACATGTTTGATGTTTGGATGATCCTGCAGATATTGTTCTAACGGATTGTCTGCCGTACCTCCTAGAGAAAGCAGAGAAGAATCAAAGTCCATGGCTACATCCACATAGCTTAACAGATCAATGGCTGCCTCTGTGACAACCACTGTATCGGAATTATTCCGATACACATTAAAACCATATCTCTTATTGCTGCCCGGGGCATCCCCTTTAAATGGTTTTTCCTGATCTGTACTGCGCAGAGCAGCATGTCTGGGAATACCAGATGCATCCTTTGAAACAAAAACCACATTTAAGTATTTTTTAGCGATGTAGATAAGTCCCAGGTTCTCAAAATATTGAATGACGCTGCGTGAAATTCCCCGGTCCCGTCCTAAATATGCATACAATCTGCTCTGGTACAGGGCCTTTTCAGGGAGCTGAAAAGGCTGAGCAAGATTATCAGATGTGTCAGGTATATCAGGCATTTTATTCCTCGTTTCTGGCATTCCACCCCTAGCATTCATATCCCTTGATGTCGGAGGCACCGCTTCCCAGTCCTGATTTGTTTCAAGATTGATGTTGTATCCGTTAAATGCCACCAGATAATCCACAGCTTCATTATACGTACACCCCTCCATCTTGATCATCCAGTCAATTGCATTTCCTCCCTGGGTAAGATCTGAGAACCGGCTCCATGTCTTCCGGTTGTACAGCCTGATGGAATCATGTTCTTTCAGACTGTGGTATCTCCCAATAGGCACTACTGTATAGCCCAGATGGGTAAGCAGTCCACACAAATCTGTCTGCAGGGCAATTTCTTTTTTCTTATGGTAAAGTGCCTCTCGTTGCCTTCGTTGTTCCTCGTTGTTCATTGATTTCCTCCTTCCTGAGCTGTTTACAATATGCTTCCACTGCAAGCCCTGCTTTGGTCCCATAGTCAGTACCATCTATCTGGCTGCAGACTAACTGACACAGATTCGATGCAGCATACAGCTGTAACTGTTCTTCTTCAGTCAGCGCAGAAATCTGTGCTTTTCCTTTTGGACACAAAAAATAGTCCCGAACGGCAAGCGCTTTCAGAAAAAACTCTGCGGTCTGAAAATCACTTATATCCTGATTGATCAGAATTTCTGCCCTTAGCAGAGCAAATTCATTCTGGATTTTTACATCCATGTCTTCTAATAAACCCACATCAATTTACACCTCCTACTATATACTCAAGGAAAAACCAGCCAAGCCCTGAAGCAGATCAGTATCGTCAACTTCTTCTTCATCACCAAACCCAAACTCCAGCTGTGGGGGTTCCTGAATACTTTCCGGCTCTGCTCTCTCTGCTCTTGATCTCCGGGGGGCTGGCATTGTTTGTTTGCTGCGATCACGATCAGGCTCCACTCCTCTCATATCCAGCAATCCCTTTTCTGCCAGGACATCCTCTACGATTGCCCGGATCGACTGCTCCTGCTCCAGAGTGACTTCTGCCTCTCCTAAAGATGCAAGAATTGCGTTTTTTACGAAATTTCCCTGCTGCCGTTCCGGCAGCGAATCCAAGACTTCCAGGATCCTCCGATCCTGATAATTGTCCGGATTGAATCGTATACACTTGCGGATCACAACTTTCTCTTTAGATTCCATTGCTTCACACTTCCTCCTTGATAACAAAAAAGCACCTATGCAGCCAACTGTGACTGCATAAATGCTTTATTCTTCTTATCTGATTCTAGTATACCTCTACGACATCAAGAATGGTATTCCCACTTATTCCCACTTACTACCAATGAATTATTTATTGCTGCTTCCCATACCGCTAAAGGAAAAAGCTTCTTGCTTTTCCTTTCCGCCCTTGGCTTCAAACATTTTCCTTACATCCTGCAATTTTTGTTCTAACGTGGTAAAAATATATTCAACCTGATCACTGGTGTACTCATATGTACCCGTATTGGCAAGTCCTGCCAGATTAGCGATGGCCTTTAATGCTTTATCTGTTCTTGGTTCAGCTAATCTTACAAATTTTTCTGCCTTTGATTCTTTCGGCTTTTCTGCCTTGACTGCTGTTTCTGCTTCTACGTTCTTCTCCTGTACTTCCGGCTCTGCTGCCTGTACATCCATTGTATTTACTGTTTCTTCACTCATGTTACAAATCTCCTTTATTGTTTTCTTTTCTTTTTATTTTTTGGAAAAACCAGATGGAATTTGAATTGTGTTCCATTCATTTCTGTCCCATCATCTTTTTTATATGTAAAATCTTCTGTCCCAATCGGGTACAGATATGCATCATAGGACTTACCCTTTGAGCTTTGAATATTTTGTAGGAAAATCTCCTTACCCGACAGCAGCATTGCCACCTGATCTGTCGTCAGGGTCTTTCCCATTGCACTGTTCAGCCTCATACCACATTTTCCGGTACAATAGGCACCAAACTTGCCAGGCACCACATCCCTGCCGCATTTTGGGCACTTGCCCAGGATCGCTCCTTCTCCTCCGGCCAGGGCTGCAAGACGTTGCCGTTCTTCTTCCGGTATATTGCCTGCATCAGCAACCATAGAGCTTACCATAGCTGTGATACCAGACATAAAATCCTTTCTGGAAAATTCGCCTTTTGCCACTAATGCCAGGGAGTTCTCCCAGTCTGCAGTTAGCTTTGGAGATTTCACATTGTCCGGAACGACTGCAATCAGGTTGATCCCTGCATCTGTGGGAATGAGAATCTTTTTCTGACGCTCCACAAATCCGTCCTGTACCAGCTTCTCAATGATATCCGCCCTGGTCGCCGGAGTTCCAAGTCCTTTCCGCTCTACCTCGTCTCCCATGTCCTCAGCCCCCGCATGTTCCATGGCTGACAACAGGCTGTCCTCAGTATACCGTTTGGGTGGAGTAGTCTCATGCTCACTGATTGCACAGGTTACTGATGAATACTCCATCCCCTCGTTCACCTCTGGCAGGTTCTTTTCATCTTCTTCATCCTCTTTCACATTTTTGTTTTTGCGAAACTGAGATCGGAACTTTTGGTCATACTCTTTCCAACCATCCTGTTTGACTGTCTTGCCTGTAGCCATAAAATTATGGCCGGCACAACTAATGCTCACTTTGACAGATTCATACAGATGTTTTTCCCCGGCTGCGCAGATCAATCGGTTTGCTGCAAGCAGCAGCACTTTCTGTTCTCCATCCGGCAGGGAATGAATATTTATCTTGGATACCTGCACTGTAGGTATGACCGCATGATGGTCTGTCACTTTAGAGCTGTCTAACAACCGGTTGATGTCCGGATCATACCCAGGCAGCCGCATTGACATACCATTTTGGAATACTGCTTCGATCACTGATCTGGCCGTATCTGCCATATCATCTGACAGGTACTGACTATCTGTACGAGGATAGGTTACCAGCTTTTTCTCATACAGACTCTGGGTATATTCAAGAGTCTCTTTAGCTGTAAATCCAAACAACCTGTTGGCATCACGCTGCAACGAAGTCAAATCATACAGCCTTGGCGGAGCGATTGACTTATTTTCTTTCGTCACACTCTCCACCCTGGCCTTTTTTCCGGTACATTCCAACATCAGCCTCTCAGCTTCCTCTATGCTTGCAAAACGTTCTGATACCGCATCAATATTGGGTAGCTTCAGATGCACAGCATAGGATTTTTGGCTGGTGAAATTTTTTATCCTTTCTTCCCTCTCCACGATCATGGCCAGAGTAGGGGTCTGCACACGCCCCATCTTTAGGACCTTCCTGCCTCCATACTGTACCGTCAGCAGCCTGGTTCCATTGATACCCATCAGCCAGTCCGCTTCCTGCCTGCACAGGGCAGCATCATACAACCGGTCATACTCATGACCCGGACGCAGGTGTCTGAATCCGTTCCTTATGGCACTTTCTTCCATGGATGAGATCCACAACCTCTCCATAGGCTTCCTGCAGCCTGCAGCCATATACACAAGTCTAAATATCAGTTCTCCTTCCCGCCCTGCATCTGTTGCACACACAACAGATGTCACACGCTGATCACTCATTAGATTCTTCAAGAGCTTGAACTGAGATTTGGTATCTGTTTTAATTGCATATGTCCACTGCTGCGGCAGGATCGGCAGGCTGTCATATGTCCATTTCTTGTATTTGTCCCCATAAGCATCCGGCTGCGCCAATTCGATCAGATGCCCATAGCACCAAGACACCAGATATTCTCCGCCCTCCATGTACCCGTCTCTGGCAACATCTGCACCCAGTACATCAGCAATGGATTTAGCCACACTGGGTTTTTCGGCTATTACTAGTTTCATTTTTTCTCCTTACCGTAAATTACTTTTCCTTTTAGGCTTTTCCTCTTGTTTAATCTGCTCTGTCAGCTCAAACTCATTGAGCTGATTCAGTAGATCCTTAGCCCTGGTTGCATATTCAGGACTGTCATTGATTATAGATTTGAGCCATATCTGCAGGTATTCTACATTCGCATTTTTAATGGATTCTACTGTATCTCGCAGCAACTGTTCCGGATCCTCCACCCTGTCACGATACTCATAAATATCATAATCCTGAGCAAAAGCATCTAATTCTATTGCCAGTTGATATTCTTCCAAGTTACTTTGTTCCATACTGCATATCCTCCTGTTTTGGTAATAAAAAAGCATTTATATAGCCAGTTATGACTGCATAAATGCTTGGTTCTTTTTTCTGATATTTACTTATTCCTCTGTGCGTAAGGTGTATGCCATCTTCAATGCATATTCGCTGGCAAGCTCTAAGGACGAATTGTCTTGGGATATATTGATCAGCATCCAGAATACATATGCGCCATCGGCAACCTCTGTAGCATAAGCTACATATCTATTACTGTAATTTGCACGATAAAACTCGTATGTAAGATTGCCTTCATACCGACACATCTGATAGCCGTTAATCTCTACCATTTCCTGACTGGTAATATCAAAAGCATAATCATACGCTGTATCTGTTTGATCTGATTCCAGGATCTTTATTACCTGCGGAAAACAGGTTGGAAAGATATTTGCTATTTCCCCACCGTAATCATAGGCATCATTGTATCTTTGAGCTACAAGTGCTGAAACATCGTCACCCTGATAACCAATCCTTCCAGACGCACGGTCATTACCTACCCATACTGGGAAGTTAATGTAATATCTCATTGCATTTCCATCATTATCTATTACAGCACTTTTATATTTAATTCCCCAATCATTTACATTTAGTTCCGTTTCTATTTCTGCATCTGTTTCATGATTCGAAATATTTGTTGTTTCGATCACAGCATCCTCAGTTGAAACATGTTCCAAAGTATTCTCTGTCACATCATTACCTGCGTTACTGCATCCGCCCAATAATGCCATAACCCCCATTACACATACAACCTTCATCATTTTCATTCTTTTCATAATCTGCCTCCTCTCTTTTTAGACTCTGCTGGAGTCAGATGACGATCAAAATCATATGCTCTACTTAAAATTTCTTCTGCAGTGCTTCTGCTCAGAAGAGATCTGTTCATCATGCTTATAAGTTCCTCTAACTTATCTGCATTTGCAGGAACCATTTCTCTCAGGCAGTTCAATTCCTCATCCAATTGTGCTTTTTCCTTTCTTGTATTAAAAAAGGCATCCATTTCTGGATACCTTACCTCTACGATACATTATGCAATACCATATTTCCGAAAGATCATATTCAGATCCTCAATACTGATTTTGCCATTATGATAATATGCTTTTACGCTTCCTTCTACACACTCAAACAGATTATCAAACTGCAGCCAATCTCCCTCGTCATAGTAACCTTTCAATTCTTTAAAATCATCTAGCAATGCTTGCGGAAGTCCTTCCCTTAACTGGATTGATTCATCAATATACATTATAACACCTTCTTTTTTTGTGGATGATTGATACCAATTTTCTGTTCTGTAATACATTTAAGAGTTGGAGCCAATACCAGGTCATAACGTTTTTCAATCATTGTATTAAAAAACTTTTTCTGAATTTCTGATAATGCTGGCACCTTGGCAATGAATGCGCTGATATCACCCAATCGTTCGCTGAGTTTTGGAACAATTCTTTTTACCGCTTCTGAACATCCTTCATACTCCATTTTCTGGATCAGATGATATGGGTTAATCCTTTTTCCTTCAATTTCAAAAACGCATCTCCGTCCCTTATACACTTCTGTTGCTAAGAGATTTTCATCTTCCAGCACGTTCTGCATCTTCGCATCGTCCCACTTGCAGTTGAGACAGTTACCATTATCATATACTGGCGCTAATCTTTTCTGACCAGCCTCGTCTACGATAATTCCCCAGTTTGAGTTGTTTCGGTCCGTATTGCCAATTAAAGCATCGACCACAAACATATCCCAGAACCGTTGCTCTAAACCCGGTATATCTATCAAAAATGGATGGTTCTGTATTGTCATTAGGACTTCAAACAAATCCAATCCTGTACCATTGGTTTCGTTTCCATTGGAATCCAGAAAGTGTGGTTCATATGTTACTTTGATCTTGTCAAATTCATATAGCTTCTCGCCTGAACCCAAAAAATCCTTGCAGGCTACTACGGTTTTTCCATTTCTTGTACCAAGGATCGTATCATGTACCGGCAGACCTAACATTCCATATATCTGTGATCCAATATACTCACATACCGGACTGTTAGAATAGCTCAATTGAATATTCCTCATATGCTGATCTCTCAGATTCCCAGGGAATTTCAATATATAATTTTCACCCTCATAGGTAATTCCAATTTTTCGGCCAGCGGTTCCTCCGTACATTCTGGAATTCTGTTTATACCCATCAAAATCTATCAGATGCATATAATAATCACTCCTTTCGATTACTATTATAGCATAATTGTTGCAATTTACAATTATTATAAAAGTAAATCATCTAAATTGATTTCATCTATATTCTTAACCGATTCTAATGATCCTTCTACGATCAGATCCAGGTACCTGTACTCATTTCTACCGCAAGTAATTATGTAGCACTTGTCATTATCAATAGAAAAGTCATCAGTATATTTAGTGCTGTCACTGCGGCTGATGCCCAGGATGGCCGTCACTTGATATTGATATGCACCATCCTCGTTGATCAGATAAAAAATGGAGCCTACTGAAAGACTCTGGAGCCGGTTAAAGGAAAGATTCAATCTGGGTGTATTGTGACCATAAATACAATAGTGCGTTTCTCCCAATACATAATCCGGTCTGGCTGTAGTTGCCATCCATACATCCAGATTGTGGTAGATTTCTGTCCAGGTACCGGTGTATACCCCCCGGCAAAGCTCAATCTCAGGTATGATCAGTACGCAGTCCAAAGTGCCTGCTGCATAGTCGGGTGTGTACGTCACCCCGTCTTTCTCGTAATAAGTATCATCACTCCACCTTTTTTCTGTCTGGCCTTCCTCCCCAATTAGCTGCCCCGCCTCCCAAATTGGCCCTTCCATATCCCCAGCTACTTTCTCCTGTAATTCTTCCAGGTATCGTAAAGCAATGGATTCTTCTTCTGCTTGATGCTGATATCCATCCAGATAAGGATAACAATACAGTATGCCTGCTGTGATCAGCAATATTGTGGCGGCTATCATAAACGATGCAATCACTATTTTGTTTTTTCCTTTACCTTTTTTCATAACTCCTCATAGCTCCTATTCCTCTGTGCGTAAGGTGTATGCCATCTTCAGTGCGTATTCACTGGCAAGATCGAAGGAAGAATTGTCTTCAGATTCGTCGATCAGCATCCAGAATACATATGCACCATCTGCTACTTCTGTTGCATAGGCTACATATCTATGATGAAAATCTATATGATCATAAACATATGTAAGGTTTCCTTCATACCGACACATCTGATACCCATTAATTTCTTCCAGCTTCTGATCGGTAATGTCAAAAGCATAGTCATATGCTGTAGCTGTTTGATCTGCTTCCAAAATTTTGATTGCCTGTGGGAAACAGGTTGGGAAAACATTTTCAATATTTCCCTGTATATCATATGCATCATTGTATCTCTGAGCCACCATTGCTAACACATAACCATCTTGAAAACCTATTCTTCCAGATGCTCGGTCATTACCTACTGATACCGGAAAATTGATGTAATATCTCATTGCATTTCCATCATTATCTATTACAGCACTTTTATATCTAATTCCCCAGTCGCTTACATCTTCGCTTGTATCAACTTTGTTGCTTTGCCAGTCATTACTCAATACCGTCACTTCCGTTTTAGCCAAATCGTCGGTTGCGTCAGTCGCATTTGTACATCCTGACAAACAACAGCATACCGCAATTAACATTAGTTTTTTCATTCACAAACCTCCATAAATAATAAAGGGCAGGTATTCCTGCCCCAAAAACAGAAGGGTAGACTGTAATAGACTATCCCTTCTGCCTTTTCTTCTTAGCAGGGTTTTATTTTTATCCTGCAGATATTTTTATTCATCTGCTTTCTTTTTGAGATATAACATCATTCCACAGAAAGCCATGAATACTCCTAGTGCCATCAGAATCAGAGCCATGCCACCTGTAGTATCCTCAATGCCCAGGATCGGAGTCTCTGGAGTATCTTCTATTTCTTCTACAGGCTTATCCTGCATTTCAACCTTCTGGATCTCTCCAGTAGATTCAACTGTGAAGGTAATGGACTCTGCGATCTCATATCCATCAGGTGCTGTAACCTCAGTTAAGGTATACTCACCTGGTGCTAAGTAATCAATGCGGTATGGGGTTCCGTCTGTTACCCATTCTGCAACAGTGATTCCATCAGCATCTGTCAAGGTCAGTTTTGCTCCGGTGATTTCTTTGCCAGTGACAAAGTCAGTTTTACTGATTTCTACTTTCGTGTAGTCATCCTTCATCTCAACCCGCTGGATCTCTCCGGTGGCTTCTACTGTAAAGGTGACAGACTCTGCACGTACATATCCATCTTCTTCAGGAGCTGCTTCCTCAATTAAAGTATATTCACCTGGTGCAAGATAATCGATGCGGTGCGGGGTCCCGTCTGTTACCCATCTGTCCATTTCATTGCCATCTGCATCCGTGACAGTTAATGTAGCTCCTAGGATTTCCTCTCCAGTGGTGATGTCAGTCTTACTGATCTCCACCTTGGTGTAGTCATCCTTCATTTCTACTTTCTGGATATCTCCGGTGGCTTCTACAATGAAAGTTACAGACTCTGCACGTACATATCCATCTTCTTCAGGAGCTGCTTCCTCAATTAAAGTATATTCACCTGGTGCAAGATAATCGATGCGGTGCGGGGT
>JBGVQN010000031.1:0-53508 GCA_045127535.1 Lachnospiraceae bacterium
CCAATCTCTCTTGCATACAAGTCATCCATTTTTATTCAAAAATCACATAGTAATCCTTCGAAAACTCATCAAAAGAATCACCAATTTCTGCTTCTAACTCTTTCCAACTTTCCTCTAACTTCCCACCAAGATATGCTTCCCTTGCCTGAGGTTTTTCGATAATAGCCCACTTAAGCTGCTTATATGAGTACTTAGCAAAAGCAATCCACTGAGGATAATTTATCGCCATAGGATCCTTTGTAAAATATACCTTTCCAGCATTTATAGCTGTAGCACTTGAATGAGCTATAAAAAGCATTGTGGATAACTTAGGATGCTTATCTCTTTTTAGTGAAAACGGAATAGAATCTCGTATTGTATTTCCTTCTTTTATCCTCTTTATTGCATATAAAGTCCTAACAATCACTTCTGTCACCATGACAGGAATAGACATTGAACAGAAATGAATAAAATCATATCCCTCATAGTACATCCCTTGTACTATCTCTGCTACTGTCTGCTCATACTCACCAATACTACCAAATTGGAATAAATTGAATACTCCCATTAACGGAGCTGGCAGTCCCATTGATGTCGTTATATCAGACTTTAAATGTATTATTTGCTTTGCTAATGCAGCAAAAATATCGCTTTCTTTCCTGTCTGCATAATTCTCCATTACTTGCGATACAATCTTACCTGTTTTGTCAATAGTTGTCATCCTACCAGTTAAAATATCAAACACACCGACTACAAAACCTAATAGAGGATCATGCCCCAATGACAGAAGTCTATGATAATATGCTGACAATCCTTCTACGCGAATAGTTGTATTTCTATTATCCTGTGCATCATATGATACTTTACTAATTTTTGAGTTTGCAAGTTTCTCCATTTCAGATTTCGGAAATACTTCATCAAATTTTTTTCTAATAAACTCTGAAAGCGGTCCTGCCTCTAAACCTTCTCGCCCTTTTTGCGGTATTCCCACCATTAAGATATCTACCGCCGCACCAATAATACCAGCAATAGCACTTATTGAAATATCAGTTTTATCTAATCTATGAATTTGATTAAATTCCTGATTCAACTGTTTAATTGCCTGCTCATTACTTTTTAGTTCTTCCTCAGTAAAAATCGACTCAAGCTCACATGATGTTCCTACTACTGCTTCTGCTTCTGCACACAAACTTTCCCATGACGGAACTATCATTAGTTTTTTAGGAACATCCGATGCACCGGTACTCCTTTTATTCTTAGCTGGCTCAATACCTAGAGCACGAAGTTTTGCTTCCAATGTTTCTATTTCAGCATCAGTCTCACTTCTTGTTTTGCGGCTTTCCACCAAGAGCTCTTTAAGTTGGTCATCCTGATATTTTAGGACATTATTCATTTGTTGTTTATCTTTAGAAGATTTATATTTTCCCATAACTATTCCTCCATCTCAGCCTGAATTTGTGCCCACAATCTATCTCTATAATCCCTACGCTCTTTTTCGCTTTTAAGCTCGTTTATTTCTGCCTGATGCTTTCTTATCACTTCCTGATATTGAACGTTTTTTTCTCGTTCCTTCTTTAAAGCTCTACGAACATGCCATTCTCTGATACCCATGACTGCACCAAACAATAAACCAAATATTCCAACTCCAATGCCAATCTGTCCGACATCCAAACCTTCTGATTGTTCATCAATCGTATCTAACTCGTTATTATCCATTCGGCACCTCCTATGCAACGCCTAAATCATGCTGTAAATCTTTCACTGCTCTTTGCAACAAAATATTTAAACTCTTTAGATAGTCCAGACGTTCTTTGTCAGCATCTACTTCTTCCTTTAGTGCCTTAATAATTGCCTCGTGCTGTCTTAAAGCCTCCTGATATAATCTCTCTTTTTCCTGTTTTAACTGTTTATTCTTTAGGTGAGCTGCTACGCCAACTCCGCCAGCAGCAAGAACTACCGCAGGAGCCGCTAGTACAAAAACTCCTGCAACCATTCCACCACCCACAATACTTCCGGCAGTGGCTAATCCAGATGTAATTCCTGCAGCAGAAAGTCCAACCGTACCTAGACCATATAAAGCTGCAAAAGAACCAATACCTCCTATGCCAGCTCCAAGGGCTCCTGAAAGCACTTCTGGAATTGCACTTTCTTTAATGGTACGCTTTTTATCATTCAATGCAGCAGCGGCTTCATTTACAACATTAACAACAGACTGTAATGAATCAACCGACTGAAAGTTCATTTCTTTTTTCTTTTTTACATACTCGCCCATACCATCACTCCTTGTCTTTTAGTATTTTTGCCAACCAAGTTCCAGCTACTGCGGCGCCAACCGCTAAAACTGGGTTAACTATTGCAACAGTTAATCCCATAGCACCTGCTGCTCCCATTAACTCTTTAGATACTGCCTTTCTGGAAGTTGTTCCAGCAAGAATCGATGGAGTGAGCATGTTTGCTTTTGCAAGCAACTCTTCTTTATCTTTTTCATTGTATTTTTCTGGATTGTCTACAAATATCTCCAGTAAACATCCAAGCATTTCTGTTTCTTCTGGTTCCTTAGCCATCTCAGCTTCAATCACAGCTCGTATAGCAATATACTGCGTCTTATTAAGTTTATTTCGCTTTGCTTCAAGATTATTTATTGTTTGTCTCGTAACACCAATACGATCACCAAGTTCCTCAGCAGTCCATCCTGCCGCACGTCGAATCAATAATAAATTATCCTGTAATCTTTCAATTTCGTTCATATGGCACCTCCTTATGTTAGTATATTATACCCCGACAAATATTTTGTCAACTAGCAAATATTTTTCTTTGTATAAAAGTCGCCGCCACCCCTCAAAGGGGTGGCTTGACTCGCTGGGTTCCCCCCCGACACCGGACAACGTCTCAAGGCACCCAGACTTTCTCTTCGTTCAAGTCACTCTTGCACTTGACGCGTTGCTAATGAGGCTGTCGCTTTAATGAATAAAGATTCGTGAAGCAGCAGCTCCATATCATAAAAATACTATCGGCAAGGTTCTTTATCAATGAATACACTACTTCTATCCGGATTCTCTTTAACCTTCATTGCCTTAATCTCCACCTCAACACACTTCTGCTGCCATTCCTTACAAGCCTCCTCATACCTTTGCTTCTCCTCACGAACCATGAATAGCTCGGTATAAAACTCCGAAGCATTTGCATAGCCTGCATCCTGAAGTACATTTGAAAGCTCTGATTTCATCTTCCCTACTTTCCTATCCAATACAGCGATCTGCTCCTGCAACTCTTTCTTTCGCTTCTGTTTGAACGCTCCGCTACATTCAGACAACTCAATCTCCAGATTACTACGCTCCCTTTCAACCCTGAAAATCTCATCATTTCTGCGTTTTAGCTCTGCATCCAAAGCCATAATTGCAGAATACTTTGACAATAGCAATGGCTTCTCCGGTTTCTTTGGAAGCTGTATTTGTGCTACTTCCTGTGCCTTTTCCTCCGGCTTAATCTCAGCCTCGGTAATCGAAGTATCATTTTCTACAACCTTCTCATGCACAACACCCACAACCTTTTCAACCACCTTTTCCGCTGCAAGTAATACCTTTGCTATAAGCAAATCCAGTGCCTTAATTGCAAGTATTATAATATCTGCCAGAAAAAAAGGACGATTTCCATATATTTCAATAGAACGTTTTACCTCTTCGGATATCTTTTCACGCTTCACATCCAGAATATCCTTTTGTGATACCCCCGATATTAGCGCTCTGTCCACAGTCTGATTCCACTGCATACGCACTTTATTATCAGCCTCAATCTCCGCAGCTTTCGGGTTGTTTTTTCCAATCTTCTTAGTTGCAAGATACATTCCATTCTTCTCAAATACATGAAGTTTGTCCTCTTCTTTTATGGCAAATGCATTGATTAAATCTGTATAAACACGCTTTACTTCATCCAAATACCCATCAGCCTTAAATAACTCGTTTTTCTTGGTAAACAGCTTTCTCTCATATACCTCGCCCTTCTTAACAATCTTACACTTTTTACGAATATTACCAGCTTCATCCAAGATTTCCTTCTTGGTTCTCCTGTGCTTACCTTTCTCGTCATAAAACATATTTCTGGTAGCAATCTTTTCCACTGGATTATCCAGAAGCTGACGTTCCGCAAATATCAGATGAATATGATAATTGGTCTTTCGTTTATTATGGTGAAGTGCTGAAATACACTCCACCTTATACGTCTGCTTAAAGTGGTCTGTAAATCGCTTCAGCAAATACTCCGGATCATAATGCACAAAAGACTCCGGCAATGCAATAATCAGCTCCCTTGCCTCAATACATTTCCCCTCCGTTCCGCTTTGTACAAAGCTTTCCTGATTACACTTTGCCAGTTCCCGCCAAAAACTTCTCTCGGGAATTGTTGTATAAGTCGCATACAGATTCTCCTGCTTTGCCCTGCTTGATATATAAGTAATTCTGCCCGAGACATTTGTAAGCTTGTTCATCTGTATAAATGAATTTCTTGGCATACTAATCATCTCCCTTCTAATGCCAATGTGAGTGGACACATAGGTGTCCGTTTACGAACCCACCGCCGTATCCGGCGTGATAGCCCCCTGCAAGGGCGAAATACACAGAGTACAAAACGAAGTTTTGTGCGATGGGTGTATTTCGCTCTCAAACGCCGAGGGCTTGTTAAAAAATCTATCCTCAGTGCAAAAAGAAAAAGCCACATACCTTCGCAAAGATACATGGCTTCAATCAAGCTAATAACTGTATTTAATTGGCTACAAATCGTGCCGTATCCGGCACCACTTTTTTTCTTCTAAAATTGCAGCTACAATCCCTTCTATAAATGATTCTATAATGCTTCCATTTATAAATGTTTTTGTAGCCTTCTGCTATCATTCCCCACAAAAACTGAAATCCAGCAACTCATTGATATCAGGATCCATCTGATACTTATTCACATCCTCTTCCGTATAGTCCTTATTCCCTGAAGCACCCTTATTGTCAGTCACAGGTTGTTCCTGTCCAACCGCCTGAATAGGCATTTCTGCCTGCCCCGATGGATATACCTGCTGTTGCACAGGCATCACTCCCTGCATTCCCATAACAGATAAAAGAGACTGCTGTTGCATCATATACACCGCAGCCAGTCCCGGCAGATTATCAAGCACTTTCTGCTCCACAGCATTCACAATGTTTTGCGTAAATGCTTCCTCTTTCTCTCTGCTTTCCAGATACGGGTCCTGCTTTTTAGCAAGATGTCTGTCATAATAGTCATTAATGGCAGCTAACACAAACTCATTCTGAGAGCGGAAGTCCTCCTCCACTTCTCTAGAGTGAAGGATTTCCCACGCACGGACTTCGTTATCCTTTTCCATATTGAAACGGAAATTGTGATTCTTTACAGCCATCTAACCACCTACTTTCTCATCTTCTGACGAAGCATCATATAACAAAAGTATTCATATCCCTTTGCATTGGCACAGATGTCATGATTGAAGGTTGTTCTGTCCGGATTGTACTTTCCAAACATTTCCACCATTTTGGCACCGCCTCCCATAACATACAGCTTCATCAAGTCCTCGTTATACTCATAATCACGAAGCTTATCAAATAACTCCTTCACATACTGCTCTGCAATCTCCTTGACCATATTCTGATACTTACTGCTTACATCAATCTCACCTTTACGAAGAAACTGATTGATAATCTCCTCTGGCAGCTTTACTCCGGTTGTATCCATAATATGATTCTGAATACGAATAAAACACTGATTCACACCAAGTTTTTCCGTCCAGGACTTGCTTTCAATCGGTCGCCCATTATTCAGATACATAATATTCATAGTGCCATTTCCTACATCCACCAGCATATTCATCCCCATAAAATCTTTAAGATTTTCTGCAACTGCAGCATATCCCTGCGGCATAACCGTACAATCTGCAATCTCAATCAAATAACTTACCTTCCTGTATTTCATGGAAATATATCTTTCTCTGGTCAGATACTTTTTGAAACTGTCTCTCTGTGCCTGTACCCATTTCAAAGGAAGACCCACAGCAAGATGAATTCTTGCTTCCGTAAGGCCTCTCGCCTCAAGCTCCTTTGCAATCGCTGCAAGAGTCATAATATAGGTGTCATCATCCTCCTGTTTATCGGCTACAAAACCCTTATGACCTTCCCCGATAATATAATAAGCACCATCATACTCAATATACTCTTTGGTAAGCACCGGCTCACTGTCACACTTCATGATTCCTGTCTGAAATACCCTGTGGGCAGTCTTAACATTCCCATAGCCATTATCAACGCCCAAAATAATGGTTCCATTTATATTGTATTCTCTAATCTCTCTCATAATAAAATCCTCTCTTTCTCCGGCATTTGTACCGGCTGTTAAAATTACATTATCTGTTCTCCTGCTGTGGGCAATGGCACAACTGCCACCCACTTGTCTGTTAGTAAAATCTGTAAACGATTGTCCCATACACTTCCTCCTCTGCTATCTGCTTTGCCTGTTCCCTGAGCTTCCACATTTCCATTGTGGAATTAGGCTTTACAGGTTTATGTTTCTGTAGATACTGATTCATTATTGTGTCTAACATTTCATAAGCCTCATCGTTTACCTCTAAAGCTCTGGAATTCAGCGTTCCCATACGAATATGATGTCTGTATCTTTCTGCATGATTAGATTTCATATAATCAATCCACAACAGACCATATTTTCCAACCATACCAATCGGAATATCCTTCCCCTTAGAAACAGTAATATCCGGATAAAATACACCGTCTATCTCTGTATAAGTTCCTCCCATTGCCTCATAAATTGATAATTCATTACTCATCACTGCAGCCTCCATTCTCTTATCTTGCTCTGTCCCGGCTGTTGCCAAGACTTTCCTGCTTGCTGTACTCCTGCTTCTCATGCCATTCCTTTACCAGCTTTTCAATCAGTTCCACCTTCTGTTTTGGCGTAAAATCTAATGGGAAATACTGTGCCAGCTTATCTGCCCGTATCTTAATCTGCTCCCTCTGGTTTGGTTTTTCCTCTTCCAATATTTCATACATTTCATCCATATCAAGACCACCGGACTGGCTGATTCGCTTCATCCGATTTGCCTGCGACAAAGACGGTGTACACTGTTCCAAATCCATGACCGCATGAAGCTCATACTGTTCTTCCTCCGTCAGATAAGACAGTTCCACCGCAATCGTAAAAGCTACCTTTTCCTCATCTACCATTTGCAGTATCTTCGGAATCAGATGGGTAAGCCGTATATACCGCTTAATCTGTGCCACACTTTCACCCACCTGCTTTGCCAGCAGCTCATTACTTCTCTCCAACTTCGGTCCAACTTGAGCCGAAGTGATGTCCGTTTTTCTTCCCTGTCTGTTCATGGCTTCCAGCTTCATACGATAAGCATAGGCTTTCTCACTTGGTTTTAAGTTCTCCCGCTGTAAATTAGAATCCACCATCGCCACTATCGCCTGATTATCGTCCAGCTCTCTTATAACTGCCGGAACTTCCGCAAGACCAGCCCACTGTGCTGCTGTCTTTCGTCTGTGTCCTGCAATCACTTCATAACCTTCTCCGTCAGGATTCGGTCTTACAAGCAAAGGTACAATCACACCCTCGTCCTCAATACTTTTCATAAGGGCACACAGCTCCATGTCCTGCTGTACATGAAAAGGATGGTTCTTAAAGTCCTTTAACTCGCTTATTCTGATACTCTTTATCTCTTCCATTACAACCTCCGTTCTTCTGGTAGAATAACTTCCACTCAGTTATGCCAATGTTATCTTCAAATAGAAAAAGACCGCTCATCTTCAATTACTTGAAAATGAACGGTCTTTCACGCTTCGTATTCTGTTAAATAACTTCAAAATGTTAATTGTACTTTTATGTGTTTCCACACCCCACATCCAAAACGACCGAGACATTTACCCCGTCCGAAATCGCCTTTTTGTAGGTTTTTCTATCACTCTGCGAGAACATCATATGCCTCTCAAAGTGCCTAAAATCAAGGATTCTTACATATCGACCCGATGTAGTGCAACCACGCACTCTATATGCCCAGTCCCCCCAAACATATCCACTGCCCAAACTCCTTTCGCCTCATATCCATTCCCCGCAAGCCACTTCACATCTCTCTCCAGAGTCTCCGGATTACAGGACACATACACGATCTTTTCCGGCCCCAGTTTTACTGCGCTGCTCAGAAATACCTCATCACTTCCGCTTCGTGGGGGATCCATGATCACCACGTCTACCTTTTCCTGGCTCTCTGCCACTTCTTCCATAAACCGTCCGGCATCTGCATGATAGAATCGTACATTTTTGCATCCATTCATCTTTGCATTCTGAATGGCATCCTTTACTGCATCCTTATTCAGCTCTACGCCCCACACTTCCCTGGCATAACGGCTTGCAGAGATCCCAATGGTACCTGTACCGCAATATGCATCCAGCACACGTTCCTTCCCGGTAAGCCCTGCCGCCTGGATGGCCAGACGATACAGCTTTTCTGCCTGTGGCGGATTGACCTGATAAAAGGACTGCGGAGAAATACGGAACCGCTGTCCGTCCAGCTCATCCTCAATATAGCCCTTGCCATACAGCACAATATCACGCTCGCCCAGCACCATAGTGGTATTCTTATCATTCACATTTAACACAATGGTACTGATCTCCGGGTGCTTCTCCCGCAATACCTTGATAAAATTATTTTTAGACGGAAATACATGGGAGGTCATGACCAGCACCACCATTACCTGCCCGGTAGCATAGCCGGTACGCACCACTACATGGCGCAGCAACCCATACCCTGTATCCTCGTTATAGGTTTTGATCTTAAATGAGCGCAGCATGCCCCCAATGGTATCAATGATGGCGCTTGCCTGGCTGTTTTCAATGGGGCAGTCGTGGATCGGCAGGATGGTATGGCTGCCTGCCTGGTAAATACCATAGGTGGGATGTCCTTTGGCATCACAGCCAAAGACTGCATGTACCTTGTGGCGGTAATGGAGAGGCTGCTCCATGCCTGCAATGGGGTGTACCTCACAGTAGGAGCCCATAAGGGCTTTCACCTGCTTCTGCTTCTGCGCCAGCTGCTTTTTGTAAGGCAGGTTGATATAGGCACAGGCACCGCACTTTTTGGCATATGGGCAGACTGTGTCTGCTGTACTGCCTTTTTTTATTCTGGTATCCACTGCAGCAGCTTGGGTCGTCTTCTTTCCAGTGTCTGTATTTTTCTTATTATAAGATACAGAGGGCTCCTTTGTGCCGGACTTCTTCATGCTTCCGGTATTCTTATTTTCATAAGCTGCAGATTTACTGGTTTTCTCTGATTTCCTTGCTTTTGCTCTGTTCTTTTCTGCATAAACGGCAGATGCGCCAGCTTGTTCTGTTTTTTTCTTTCCATAAGTGATGGATGTGTTCACCTGAGTCATCCTCTGTGTATTTCCGGTATTCTTCTTTCCGTATGCAGCAGATACACCTGCTTTACTGCTCTTTCCTGACTGCTGTGCCATATCGTTATACCCGATTCCTTTCTCTCTTATCATTCAGTAGGCAATTGCGAAACTGTATCCAATACCAGCTTTGTGAAGTAGCAGCAAGAAAATGTTTTCTAAGCAGGACTCTTGAAAACGCCGGCACTTTAAATTTTGCGCCACAGGTGCAAAATTTATTAGTACCGCTGCGTTTTCACCGAAGCGAGAGCGGGTCAAACGTATCGTAAATGATACGTTGTGTGAAAATATTTTCTTGCAGATACTTTGCAAAGCGTCCGGTAACGAGTTTTGCAATTTCCTATTATAATTCAGGCGGCTGCCAGACCTTTTGGGGAAATGGAAAAACATATTTTACTAAATTCATGTTCCAACTACCCGTCTAAGTGTCAGGCAACCGCCCTTACGCATCCTATTTACACTATTCTTTTACAACATCTGCTGCAAAATCTGTCAGCGCCTGTTCAATATCTTTCTCTCCCGCCAGGCATGCTTCAATTTCCTCCATGAACCGGCTGGTCAATGCCTGTTCTTCCTCAGACACGGTCTTTGTACTGATCTTGCCTGCTACATTGGTATAACCCTTTAAAATATTCTGGTTTTTCAATAAGGCACACTTACCGGTATCTTCTTCTGAAAGTGCTTTCATCAGGTCCATATTGTTTACCGGTACCAGCTGTGCTGCGGCAAAAGTCTCCATAGCTTCTTCATCACAGGTAAGATAAGTGAGCAGTTCCTCTGCAAGGGCTGTATCCTGACAGTCCTTTGTCACCCCAATCATATCTGCCTCCGTTACAAAGTTCTGTGGTCCGTAGCAGAAGCCCCATTCCCCGGTTCCGTCTGCAACGTACGGCGCCAGTTCTCTCTGAATAAAAGCTGCATCTCCAAAGCACCCGATCACAGATCCATTCAGCAATGCTTCCAGCCATTCCTCAGAATCCTGGCTGTATTCCCAGGTCAGGTCTTCTTCCAGAAATGCAGGGTAAAGTTCCAGATAATCGATCATGACATCCGGTATGATTAACTGGCCTTCCACATACCATTCCGGCTGTTCCGCATCCAGTGCCTGTCTGATTTCCTCTGTAGAACCCAAAAGCTTTACTGTTCCCTCAGAACTGCTGTTAACTTTCACTGCAGCATTATACAGGCTGGACCATTCACCAATAGATGCCTGCATATCGTTATTGTTTTCCACTTCCAGATACTCTTTGGCAAGGGTACGGTTATAAACAAAAGCCCGGGCGCTTTGCTGCCAGGTCACACCGTAGAGTTCCCCGTTATACAGGCCAAGCTCCTTCATAAAAGAATACATCTGCTCCGTAGCCGTTTCTGTCATACCAAGAGAAGCCAGGTCTGTTAACAGTCCTGCTTCTGCATAGGTTCCCAATGTGTCAGAGGACACTACCACCATATCCGGTGCTTCCTCTGATCCAGTAACACCATTTTCCATCCAGCCTGCCAGGTCGTCTTCCGTTACAAGCTGTACCTGGATCATTTCTGCTGATGCAGGATTTTCAGCTGCGTACTGTTCTAAAAATGCTGCAGTCAATGTATCTGTACAATAAATGGTAAATGGCTCCGGTGCAGCTTCTGCCTGGCTTTCTGCAGCAGTGCTTTCCTGTGGAACCTCTTTGCTGCCCGTTTCTGATCCTTCCTGACTGCTGCAGCCTGTGAGTAATAAAACAGCAGCCAGAGCCAACGCCCCTAACTTACGATATTTCAAATCCAATTCCTCCCTTATATCATACCTTTTTAGGTAATTGCAAAACGGTATTCACTATCAGCTTTGGGAAGTATCTGTAAGATGTTTCGCAATTGCCTAATCATACCTTTTATCAAAAGTACTTTTTTCTCATAAATGTCTTTGCTGACGCTGGAATATCCATTTTGCGTTTTGCTAACATTTGCAATTATAAAGACTTTTTGCTTAGTAAACTAACAATCATCATTATACATGGTTTTTTCAAAGTATTCAATGTCTGTTTTCTGGTTTATGTACGTTTTCCACGAAAAGTGTGAAAGTTGCCCGTGTCTGTAAGGGTACTGAACAGATACGGTTTTTAAAATGTACCATG
Organism: Lachnospiraceae bacterium; assembly: GCA_045127535.1. Lineage (GTDB taxonomy): Bacteria > Bacillota > Clostridia > Lachnospirales > Lachnospiraceae > UBA2942. The sequence continues at coordinate 11,552 of JBGVQN010000031.1, forward strand.
GCAGATATAATCAATAAATGCCACTGCTGCTGCAAAAAAAGGCATCCCAGCGTCTTCTTCTGTCTCCAGAATATATGCTTCCTTTTCTTCCTCTTTTTCTTCTTCCTTTTCCTCTCCGGTTTCTTCATTCTTTACTTTATACTTGACCTGAAATTTGACCTTATCCTTTTTTATTGTGCCAAGATTTTTTCCCTTGTGCGCCAGCGTAAAACTGAGTCCCGCTGCATCTCCTGAAAGGGTATATACATACCGCATGTCAGAACTGAGAAAAATAAGTCCCCCTTTTTTGGGCTTACGTATTGCCATAAGGCAATGATAAGAGATCGGTGTATATTTTTTCCGGAATTTTGTCCGGCTCAACAGCTGATATTCGGGAGTGCCTATGGATAACAGTCTGCGAAAACAGTAGGATACAGACTTATCCTTATTTTCAAACAACAGTTCCGGGCTGACCACAGACGGACCAGGGCCAACGGTGTACTGGGCTTCTTCTTTGATGTTGATCATCGCATAACCTTCTGGACATTTCTCAGCAGTTTCCGGTTGAATATAAAGCTGCATGGCCTTCTCCTTTGCAAAACATTTGTCTGATGTTTGTTGACAAATGCCGCCCAGGCAGTCTCCCCAGGCGGCATCGGTATCCCCACATTATAAATTGTAATTAAGCTTCCTCTTCCTCATCAGACTCTAACAAAGCAATCTCATACTTCTGTAAAATGATCTGCTGAATCATATCTCTGGTATCTGAATTGATTGGATGGGCAATATCACGGTATTCTCCGTCTGCCGCCTTACGGCTTGGCATTGCAATGAAAATACCTTTCTCACCTTCAATGACCTTAATATCATGTACCACAAACTCATTATCAATGGTAATTGATACAATGGCCTTCATCTTACCTTCTTTTGAAACTTTTCTTACTCTCACATCTGTGATTTGCATACGTTATCCCCTTCCGTCATGACACTCGGCCTGTCACATTATCTGCTGTCCGCATTGTCAGTAATTTATTTTCAGGCTGACGCCTGTCTGTATCACATATTATACCGCTCATTGTGCTCTATGACAATCTCAACCTCTTCTGGAGCACTTGTATAGTGTGAACCTGCATTAATGGTACTGTGGCTTTCTACAATACAGTTCTCAATTACAGAATTTTCACAGATATATACATCATTTAATATGATGGAATTGCGAATGATACAATTACTTCCAATAAATGTGTCCTTGAAAATCACACTATTCTCCACATGACCGTTGATAATACTTCCGCTGGCAACCAGGCTGTTCTTTACATAAGCCCCTGGATTGTACTTTGCAGGAGGCAGGTCATCCGCCTTAGAGAAAACCGGATTACCTTCCTTAAAGAAGTAATCTCTTACATCCTTTCTCAGGAAATCCATATTGGTATTATAGTAGGAGCGAATAGTAGAAATATTGCTCCAATAAGTATCTAACTTATATGCATAGATTTTCTTCTGCTGACGGTAACGAATCAGAATATCTCTTACAAAATCGTAACGTTCCTCTGCAGCCGCTACTTCTAACAGCTCGATCAGCAGTCTTCGTCTGATCACATAAATACCACAGGACACCGTACTGGAACTTACCGTAAGCGGCTTTTCATCAATATCCGTTACTCTGCCATCTTCCGCTACACGTACCTGACCAAAACGGTCTAATGCCGGGAAATCACCCATATTTTTGCAGACCATGGTAATGTCTGCACGTTTGTTGATGTGATACTGAAGCACTTTTTCATAATCCAGCTTATAAATACCATCTCCAGATGCGATAACTACATAAGGTTCATGGCTTTCTTTCAGGAAATGAATGTTCTGATACATAGAATCTGCTGTGCCTCTGAACCAGTTGCTGTTATCAGGTGTAATGGTAGGGGTCATGACAAACAGTCCCCCCTGCTTTCTGCCAAAATTCCACCACTTGGAAGAATTGAGATGCTCACATAAAGACTTGGCATTGTACTGGGTAAGCACTGCCACACGGCTGATACCAGAATTGGTCATATTGCTTAATGCAAAATCAATGCTGCGATATGTACCGGCAATTGGTAATGCAGCAATTGCTCTTTTATTAGACAGTTCCTTCATTCTTCTATGATTTCCGCCTGCTAATATAATTCCTATTGCTTTCATTACTTATCACCTACTTTCACGATCGCGCCGCCGCTGGCCAATCCATTATCCGGATAATCCTCAGGAACAGTCACACCACTGATGACCGTATTCTTACCGATCCAGACATTTGATGGGATCACAGAACCCTCTCCTACAGTTACTAAGTCAGATGCATATACTTTCTTATTATAAGTGCTTTCTGCATATTCCCCTACACCAAGCTGTACATGTTCCCCTATTTCTGCATTTTCTGCAATAATCGCCTTGATCACCTTGGCACCAGCCTTGATGGTGGTACCTTCCATGATAATGGAATCATAAACCTCGGCTCCTTCTTCAATGGTAACATCAGGACCGATGACGGAGTTCTTTACCACTCCATAAATTTCGGTACCCTCACCAATGATGCACCGCTCTACATAGGCATTGTCTGCCACATACTGAGGAGGCAGGGTATTGCCCTTGGTATAGATCTTCCAGTACCCCTCGTACAGGTTAAATTCAGGTACCAGTTCAATGAGTTCCATATTGGACTCCCAGTAGGAATTCAAGGTACCTACATCCTTCCAGTAACCGTTATATTCGTAGCAAAATACCCGGTCACCCTTCTGGTGACAGTAAGGGATCACATGCATACCAAAATCACATCCGGAAATATGGGCATTGGCAATGAGTGCCTCACGCAGTACCTTCCAGGTAAAGATATAAATACCCATGGAAGCTAAATTACTGCGAGGATTGGCAGGCTTTTCCTCAAAATCTGTAATACGGCCTGTCTCATCTGTAACCAGGACTCCAAAACGGCTTGCTTCCTCAATGGGAACCGGCTTGGCAGCCATTGTAATATCTGCCTTGTTGGACTTGTGGAAATCCAGCATCATCTCATAATCCATCTTATAAATATGATCGCCGCCCAGAATCAGCACATATTCAGGATCAAAACTGTCTATGTAATTGATATTCTGATAAATCGCATTGGCGGTACCAGTGTACCAGTCTGTGTTTTCCTTTTTCTCGTAAGGTGAGAGAATGGTCACACCACCATAGTTGCGATCCAGATCCCACGGAATACCAATTCCAATGTGTGTATTCAGCCGTAATGGCTGATACTGTGTCAGGACACCCACTGTGTCAACACCGGAATTAATACAGTTGCTTAATGGGAAATCTATAATACGATATTTTCCGCCAAAGGACACTGCCGGTTTTGCCACCTGTGATGTCAATACGCCCAGGCGGCTTCCTTGTCCACCTGCCAGTAACATAGCTATCATTTCTTTCTTAATCACAGTTTCACCCCTTTTGCAATGATGATAAATCTATTATAGCACAGAACTGGAAATTTGTTAACATTTTATACAACTTTAGAAAAATTTTTTCTTCTTTTTTCGCCATAAATTACAATTTTTTCCTATGTTTCGGAATATTTACATCTTCTTCAAATTCTTAACATTCTCCTGCTGGAAATCCGGAAACCTGTTTTCTTTTTGAAAGGAATGAGCTATACTGGTATAAGGCAGCTATTTATGCGCAAACTATGGAGTGGAATTTGTCCATTCCGGAAACGAGGCTTTTATGTATCAGATAAATTTTTCCAATCCGATTTCCATTCACTTTATCGGCATCGGCGGTATCAGCATGAGCGGCCTGGCTTCTATCCTGTTGACAGAAGGATTTACTGTCAGCGGCTCTGATGCCAAGTCTTCTCCTCTCACTGAGGAACTCAGTGCAAAAGGTGCAGTCATTTATTACGGCCACAGAGCATCGAATATTGCAGACAGCACCCAGGCGGTTGTATATACAGCAGCTGTAAAGGATGATAACATTGAGCTGCAGACTGCAAAGACAAAAGGCATTCCCACATTAACCAGAGCAGAGCTTCTTGGACAGCTGATGTGCAATTATAAAACCGCCATTGGTGTAGCCGGTACCCATGGAAAGACCACTACCACAGGTATGCTCTCCCATGTACTGATGACTGCAGAGACTGATCCTACCATTTCCATTGGTGGCATCCTCCCTTCTATCGGCGGCAATATCCGGGTGGGCGGCTCTGATGTATTTGTCACAGAAGCCTGTGAGTATACCAATAGCTTTTTAAGTTTCCATCCTACCATGGAGATTATCCTGAATATTAAGGCGGATCACCTGGATTTCTTTCAGGATCTGGATGATATTCGCCATTCTTTCCACCTGTTTGCAGAAAAGCTGGGCAAGGATGGCCTGCTGGTGATCAATGGGGATATTGAACATCTGGATGCGTTCCTGGAGGGTCTGGACTGTCACATTCGTACCTTTGGCACTGACCCTGAGACCAACGATTACAGTGCAGGTGATATCACTTATGATGCCTTTGGCTGCGCTTCCTTTACCGTACTGGAAAAAGGACAGGAGCTCACCCGTATTACATTACATGTGCCTGGCATACATAATGTATACAATGCCCTGTCAGTTGCAGCTTTGTGCAGGCATATGGGACTTCCTGCTGCACAGATTCAAGAAGGTCTTTCTTCCTTTGCCGGCACAGACCGCCGGTTCCAGAAAAAGGGAGAGATCGGCGGAGTCACCATTATTGACGATTATGCCCACCATCCAGATGAAATTGCCGCCACACTTGCTGCTGCAAAGAATTATCCACACCGGAAAATCTGGTGTGTATTCCAGCCTCATACCTACACCAGGACCAAGGCTTTGTTCGATGACTTTGCCAGAACCCTCTCTGCTGCAGATGCAGTGGTACTGGCAGACATTTATGCCGCCAGGGAAACAGACACTTTAGGGGTTTCTTCCAAGGATTTACAGGAAAAAATCCAGGCACTGGGTACAGATGCTTACTATTTCCCTTCCTTTGATGAAATTGAAAATTTTTTATTAGAAAATTGTATCAACGGTGATTTGTTGATAACTATGGGCGCGGGAGACATTGTAAAAGTTGGAGAATCTCTCCTGGGGCAGTAGTTATCCACATTATCCACAGATTTATCAACAGTTTACAGCGGATGAATCTGTGGATTTTTTTGTGCATAACCTCGTCTGGTTTTTCTGAAATAATACCTTGAAAAATAAGGAAAATATCTACATATTGTGTGGTTTTCCCCTCTTTTTTCCACATTGTCCACATTATCCACAAAACTATCCACAAAAGTCTGGTGGATTTGGGAGCTGTTTTCAAAAAAAATAAAATATGTTATACTGTTTGTACACATCCGAACACAATGGGGGATCACCTATGAGCAAAATACAAATTCAAAACGCCATGGTACCGGAGATGGTAACAGTACCTGGTGCATTTATCAAACATTATATGGCCAAAGCCAGCGGAGAATTCGTAAAAATTTATCTTTATCTTTATTATATGGTCACAGTATGCCTGGAAGCAGAGCTGTCTGAGGCAGCAGATGCACTCCTTTGCACAGAAAGTGATATTCTCCGTGCTTTGAAATATTGGGAACATCAGGGACTTCTGGAATTACAGCGGGGCAGAGATGGTGCAGTACAGACACTGACCTTTTTGCAGATTCCTGATGCTGCAGGAGCGGACCAGGATCTCCACCGCAAAAAGGATGCTGCAGGCTTTGCTTATGAAGAAGCAGTTGCCACAGGCACAGACAACACCACCCCCGTTTCCAATGCCCCACAAGATACCGTCAGTACCTTAGATGCCCTGGTGCATTCCTCCCGGTCAGAGCAGGAAGCAAGCGCAGCATCCCAGATTTCTTCTATCAATCTGGAGCGTGACAGCGGTTTCCAGGAACTGTGCTTTCTGGCACAGGCTTATACCAAAAAAACACTTTCTTCCAGAGATACCCAGCGCCTGGGATACTGGTATCAGCTGTACAATGGCTCTTTTGATGTAATCGAATATCTGCTGGAATATTGTGTTGAACTTGGACATCCAAACTTTAACTACATGGAAAAGGTTCTCTTAAACTGGCATGAAAATGGGTATGCCACTGTAAGTGAGATCAAAGAACACAGCAAAGCGCACAACGTCATCACCTACCGGGTGATGGGAGCTTTTGGCTTAAAAGACCGCAATCCCGGCGCCAAAGAAGCAGAGTTTATCCAGAAATGGTATCATGCCTATGGTTTTTCTGTAGAAATGATTGAATTGGCCTGCCAAAAGACCCTTTCTGCCATCCAGAAGCCCAGCTTTGAATATACAGACAGCATTCTCACTGCATGGCACAAAAATGGACTTACTACACCAGAGCAGGTAACTGCTTTTGAACAAAAGCGTAAGCAAAAGGATACTTCCTCAGCAGCTTCCAGACCTGCCCAGTCCAGGGTACCCAAAAAGGCCACGGGAAATAAATTCCACAATTTTGAACAGCATGATACTGACTACAGCCAGCTGCTGTCTGACTACTATGGGGTAAAGCTGCCTTAAGCCATCCGTACGGTACACTGATCTGTAAGATGGTTCCAAAACCGTTTTTTCATATAACCATTATATAACCCCTAATCTACACATAAGGAGATCGTTATGCCTCTGTCCAATGCACAGTATGATGCACTGATGCGGGAATACAACCGCAGACAGCTTTTTCATGCCAACCAGCTTTCTCTGCGCCGCAGGGAAGTTTATGCAAAGCTTCCCAGGATCGCAGAAATTGATGAACAGGTGAATACTATCGCTGCAGGTTATGCCCGCCGCAGAATTGAAGGTGATAAAGCAGCTTCTGCAGATTTACACCGGGAGCTTACTGCCTTAAAACAGGAGCGGGAAAAACTTTTAACCGGACAGGGGTATCCGGCAGATTACCTGACCATGCAGTATACCTGTCCCGACTGCCAGGATACAGGCTATATCCAGAACAAAAAATGCCACTGTTTTTTGCAGGCCGCTGTAGATCTGCTGTATACCCAGTCTAATTTACAGTCCCAGCTGCAGAAGGAAAACTTTGATTCCCTGGATTTTTCCCTGTACTCCCAGGATATCCACCCTTCCTTAAACCGCAGCGTAGCAGATTATATGAAGGATGTAGTCTCCTACTGTAAATCTTATGCACAAAACTTCGGAACACATACAGAGAACATCCTCTTTACCGGTATGACCGGTGTAGGCAAAACCTTTCTTTCCAACTGTATTGCCAAAGCCGTATTAGATCAATGTTATTCTGTTGTTTATCTGACTTCCATACAGCTGTTTGATATTTTTTCCAAAAGCACTTTTTCCCAGGATGAGGACGGAGAAAAAGTAGATCACTATATTTTAGACAGTGACCTGCTGATCATTGACGACCTGGGTACGGAACTGTGCAACAGCTTTACTACCAGTAAGCTGTTTTACTGTATCAACGAGCGGCTGTCTTCTGGAAAACACACCATTATTTCTACCAATGTCAACCCGGCAGAACTGCGGGAAATTTATTCTGAACGAATTGCTTCCAGGCTGCTTGGATATTATCACCTGATTCCCCTTTTTGGAGATGACATCCGCATCCAGAAAAAATTCCTCCGACCTTGACTTGCTGATCCCTTTGCTTTATAACAATAATAGACAACAATCCGTTTTGATTACGGTTTGAATACAAAATACGAATGGAGATTTCTCATGACACGAACAGAAGTTATGCCACAGACCATTCCTGTAGGCCCACTTGGTCTGATTCCTCTGCGCAGCTGTACCGGACTGGGGCAGTTAGTTGACAATCATTTAACCTCCTGGCGTGCAAAGCGTCAGAGCGAACATCTGTCTACACAAGCTTTTCATGAATATGCCAAAGATACCTATATTATCAAGGCAGAAACACCTCGTTTTGGTTCCGGTGAAGGCAAAGGAGTGATTTGCGAATCCGTCAGAGGAGATGACTTATATTTTCTGGTAGACGTATGTAATTACAGCATCACCTATTCCCTTTGCGGACATGTAAACCACATGAGCCCTGATGACCATTTCCAGGATCTGAAAAGACTCATTGCAGCAGCTGGAGGAAGAGCCAGACGTATTAACGTGATCATGCCTTTCCTGTATGAAAGCCGCCAGCATAAGCGTACCTGCAGAGAATCCTTAGATTGTGCCATGGCACTCCAGGAGCTGGTACGTATGGGCGTATCGAACATCATTACATTTGATGCCCATGACCCAAGAGTACAAAATGCAATTCCAGATACCGATTTTGAAACAATACCATGTACCTATCAGTTTATCAAAGCTCTGGTTGCCGCCGTACCAGATGTGCGCATTGACAAGAATCAGATGATGGTGATCAGCCCGGACGAGGGCGGTATGGGACGTGCCATTAAACTGGCCAACTACCTGGGTGTAGACATGGGTATGTTCTACAAACGCAGAGACTATACCCGCATTGTCAACGGCAAAAACCCAATCATCGAGCATCAATTCTTAGGCACAGATGTAACAGGCAAAGACGTGCTGATTATTGATGATATGATTTCCTCCGGCGACAGCATGATCGATGTTGCCAAGGAATTAAAGCGCAGAAAAGCCAGACGTGTATTTGCATTTTCTACCTTTGGCCTGTTTACCAATGGACTGGCCAAGTTTGATTCTGCTTACCACCAGGGCATTATTGACAAAGTATTTACCACTAACCTGGTATACCAGACACCAGAACTTTTGTCCCGTCCTTATTACGTAAATGTGGACTTGAGCAAATATATTGCACTGATCATTGACTGTCTGAATCACAATGTATCCCTCCACGACCTGCTGTCTCCTACAGACCGGATCAACAATCTGTTAAACAAGCACCGTCAGGAGACTGAACAAGAGTAATCTGAACAAGGCACAATGCTTTGGCAGAAGGAAACCAGGGCTGTGTCCCGGCTGGAGGCTGATTGTTTTTAAGCAGGACTCTTGAAAACGCCGGTTCTAAGATTTCGAATCATCAAATACCCCTATAACAGAAAGCTTGCTTACTGTTATAGGGGTATTTGATGATTCGGAATCTTAGAATCCGCTGCGTTTTCACCGAAGCGAGAGCGGGTCCTGCGTAAAACAATCAGCCTCCAGCCGGGACACAGCCCTGGTTTCCTTCTGCCAAAGCATTGTGCCCTTCCATTTTATATTTACGGCAGGTAACTGATAAATCTGCTGCCCCGCTGTGCAAAATACGTTTCTGCTTCTTCCATGGTCATGGTGTATCTGTCTTGTATACCGTCATATACCACTACATGGTTGGTATCATATCCCACCAGGAGTACCGCTGTATTGTCACCAGTAATAGCCAGTACGGGGCTTCCTCCATTGATATAATACAATAACCAGGACACCTGACAGCCCTGTAAATCAATCATCCGTTCTCCAAAGGCATCCTGCAAAATTTCCTCCGGCGTCTTTTTGGTAAGCTGTTCTTCCAAATCAGAATCATACAGCCCCTCTTTTTCCAGGAACATCTGCATACAGGCAGCCAATGTGGCATCTTCCCTTTCTGCTTTGCGCTCATTTATGCTGATATTGGTATACAGAGCTCTTGCATCCCGGTTCCAGTATATACTTCTGTCAGGACCTGTTACGGTTCCAAAGCAGTCATATATAGCAGCGATCGCCTGTGACATAGTCTGGCTTACAGCCACTAATTTTCCTCTTCCAAAGGAATAATAACTGTTTTCCGGCAGTTTCGGCTGCTCTAATTTTAACAGGAAGCTGCTTTCATCAGCCATCAGGGGCAGTTGTGTTTTTACCGTAATACTGTTTGCTGCAGTATTGTTAAACACCAGCACTTGCTCTGTCAGATGCTGTTCAGACTTCTTCCAGGTAATGCTGCCACTGGTACCAGAAGCAGCTTCCTGGCTGGATAAGAGCTTTTCTTCCCGCAGAGACTTATATACTTCTCCTTCCAGCTTTCCAACCTGCAGTGAGATATAATTGTCATACGCAGCAACAGAAAGAATGATTTCTTCACCGCTGTCGTAGGTTCTTAACACCTCTCCCTCCTGGTTGATTACAGAAACATGCTCATAAGGATATACTGCAGAACCGTCTTCATATATTCCTGCAATGGTTTTTGCACCACTGCCATATACCATATCTGTACCTACAAATCCTGCCAGAGCCACATACCCATCCTCCTGTGCAGAAATGGTATCCATCTCCCCTGTGTCCATATTCAGTACCTGGATACTGGAAGGCATCTGTAAATTTTCTCCTTCTTCCCAGGCGATCATATTGCCCTGGTCATTCACACTATAAAAACCTTTTTGCAAGGTTTCACTGACTGTCACAACAGCACCTGTTGTAAGGTTAATTTCATAAAGGGTATGATCCAGCAGCAGATAGCACATATTTCCTTCATTTATATGGGCCACATCTCCAAATATGCTTTCTAACAGCGCCAGATTCATATCTGCCGGAATATAAAAGGTCTGATTCAGTCCTCCCTTTTCCAGATCATAGCGATATCCCTGGATCTGGCAGTTTCCTTCATATTCTCCCTGGGGAATATAGCCGTATACCATAAAATCTACATTTCCCTCATCAGAAACCTGAACAGGCCGCACCTGGAATTCCTCTTGAGAGCCTTCTTCCCAGGCAAATATCCGCTGCAGCTGCCCCTCTTTCACATCCAGCAGCCACACCTGATTATTTCTGACAAAAGACAAATAATTTCCATTTGCACTGCTGACCAGTTCTTCTTCTTCACTGCCCACACCCAGGTGAATACTTGCAGACTGAATATCACTCTGTTTTCCCTGGAACATCTCTTCCATATCTCTGGAATAGTCCAGAATATAAATATTGCCATTACGCAGTCTGACACAGAAAAATTCCGATACGGAGAAATAAGAAACTTCCCCTTCCTCATCTTCTGATGCAATGGTATAAGTAAAGGTAAGGGACATCTGGTTGGCACTCAATTCATGGATCACAGTTTGTGTCTCCCCTTCCAGACGGGGTGAAAGATCTCCCCAGGTCAGAGCTGAAAACTTATGATACAAATCCACATGGGACAGATCCTCATTGTTTCTGGATTCTCCTGTTAAAATATATGGCACCAGCACACTTTCCGCAGCAGATTTGTCCAATGTGGCAGCAGAAAATTCTTCCGCAAACTGTAACAGCCGTGCTGTGGTTTCCTGCTCTCCACAATAGATCCGGGCATGATAATAAAGCTCTCCCTGATTCTTTGTTTTTAAAATCAGCTCCATCTGGTACTGGTTATGTTCTTCAATGAGGCTGGAAAAAGCAATCTGGGCAGATATGGTGCCTTCGCCCTCCTCCCAGTCCTTGATTTTGCCATCTTCAATGAGCTTATCCGTCTCCATATCTCTCACACGATAGGATATTCCTGTTATCTGGGCATCCTGTTCTGAGATCAGTATATCCAAAGTCCGATCTAACCCTACAGGTGCTATGCTGTTGCCAGTCAGCGCCGTATCCATCTGCTCCTTATAGGCAATCATCTGGTTTATTTTTTGATTATTCCACACAATCTCCACTTTTGGAAGCTTTAACCCTTCTATTTCATGGTATGTCACCACTTCTTGATTATTTTCATTCCCATTTCTGCTTGATACCACCACTATGACCAATATCACACACAGCAGCACTGTTCCCAGCAGAAGGCCTGTCTTAAATGGAGTCCATCCATTTTTTCCTGTTTTTTCCACCTGAAATTTATATTTACGATTTCTCACCTGTATCGCTCCCAATCTGTCTTTTCTGGCAGATACTCCTGCCTGGAATGAAGTATCTGCCTGTCTCTCTATTGTAGCCCGAATCTATAGAAACCTCAACAAAAAATTTTATTAAGGAATCCCAGACAAGCCCTAATAAAATCTTCTGCGGCAGTTTCTGCCCCGGCATCTGCGCTTAAACAAATCCTGGAACAACAGAACCGGAATAATATCCCTCAGCCAGGAGTCATTATCCTTAGGAGGCTGAGGCGGACGGGGCGGACGTGGCGGACGGGGCGGGCGGCCTGGACCTGGTCCTCCTGAACGGCCATACTGCTTTGCTTCGTAAAGGGTCTCTTCTCCCTCATCCTCTACCATATCTTCCATTGCCTCTGCAGCAGGCTGCAGCATGGAATCCTCCATGGCTCTTTCCAGAATGCGGTTACACAACTGCTGCAGTCCCACTGTATCCGGATGCTCGTCATAAATCATACTGCCATCATAATCTTCTTTGTCACATACTTCCTCTACATATGTCTGCAGACGTTTGATTTTTTCAGGATAACGTTCCTGCCAGAATGCCAGCTCCTGCATCATATCAGAGTCGTCCTGGAGATTGGTCCATACACCATTCTGCATCATTCCCCAGGGGGAAGACTGATTTCCTGATCCACCATAAGGCATGGGCATATTCCCCTGATTTCCTGCCCAGGGCATGCCCCAGCCCCCCCACATCATCTGGGGCATATGATCCATAGGAATGGGAGTTCCATCCTGTTTCAAATACCATGGAACATTCCATGGCTGATTTTCATTATATTGATTCATACATGACTCCAATTTATAATACATTAATCATAAGGTGGGCCGCCATTTTCCGGATTTTTTCTTCCTGCAATGGCTCCATACCTGTACTGTATCATATGACAAACTGCGTCCAAAGGTCCCTGTCAGACGATTTCTTCTGTTTTTTCATTTTTTTCCAATTATAGCAGAAAATCCATAATTTATGCGTTGCAATTTAAAAGTTTATATGCTATATTTCTTATAATTAATACAGATTTTGACAATATATCACTCTTTTTTCTGTCTTTTTGATTTACTGTATCTTGTGCGGCTATATACAGCAGCAGCCTGTGCGCTTTCGGAGGCCGTTGTATACTGCAGACTTTGTATAGGAAACGTTACAAAGCTCTGCTGGGGCAAATATCTCTCATTTATGCCTGCCGCCCCTCCTGACGTTTCCGGATTGGAGCTGCCATGGAATCTCCTACCTTATACCGAAACCGCCTGATTCCCAAAGAATCCATACGGCTGGACAATGATATCATTCTTTCCTGGAACAAAGAACAAATTGTAACCAGCTGGAAAGCCCTGCACCCCCGTCCTACCCTGGCTTACGGATATTCCCTGTATCTGCCGGCTCCTGGTTATAAGATCAGCCGGTTTTACGGACATGAGGGCCAGTTCCTTTACTGGTATTGTGACATCATCCAGAGCCATTATGATGCCAAAGCAAATGCATGGTATTTTACAGATTTGCTGGTAGATGTGATCATTCAGCCTGACGGTTTTGTCAAAATTCTGGATCTGGATGAATTAAATATTGCCTACAACAAAGGGCTGATCACTCTTACCCAGCTGCAAATGGCCATTGACCAGCTGCATTCCCTGCTACAGGTAATTTACAACGGAGAATTTGAATCACTCACAGAGGACTTTATGGAGCAGATCTCTTCCCTATGATAAAACACAGCAAATCCCCCTGACTTTCTTGAGAAGAACGATTTTCAAGCTGCTCTTGAAAATATCTGTTCTTTCAGAAAACCAGGGGGATCTGTTCTGCCTTTTGAATCATGATCCCATAAAGCAATGCATACTCTGGTAAACATCACTCCGGTTATATTAAACTGTGATCTTCAGAGTTCTATATGTATCACGGTATCTGGATACCCGCACACCAGCTGCACGGAACATACGCTTGGCAGCCCTTACTGACGGAGTACTTCTGTACTTATCATCTGCATAAATCACAGTCTTAATACCGCTCTGAATAATGGCCTTGGCACATTCATTACATGGAAACAGAGTCACATACATTTTGCTGCCCTCTAAACTGCCCCCTCTGTAATTTAAGATCGCATTGAGCTCACTGTGGGTACTGTAAAAGTACTTGTTATCATATGGATCTTCACTTTCCCGGTTCCATGGGAACTCATCATCGGAACAGCCTGTAGGAAATCCGTTGTAACCCATGGACAAAATCTTATTCTGAGGGCTGACGATACAGGCACCTACCTGGGTATGAGGATCTTTGGAACGCATAGCAGACAGCTTGGCTACACCCATAAAATATTCATCCCAGGAAATATATCCACTTCTTTTTTCCTCTTTTTCGTATACTGACTCGTTCCCCTGCCGTGGAGTTTCCGCCACTTTGGTTTCAAATACTGCCTGTGACTCCTCCTTTACAGGGTTTTTCTTTTTTCCCTCATTTTCCTGACAAATAGAATTAATCAGTCCACTCAAAAAATCTGCCATAATGTTTCCTCCCTTAATATCTGGTCTTCTGTTTAGTCCTCTATCTGGCTGATGCGCTTTACGTGACGCTCTTCACCGGAAAATGGTGTATTTAAAAAGGTGTCTACGATCTTAACTGCCAGACCTGCACCCACTACTCTGCCGCCTAAACAGAGAATATTGGCATCGTTGTGCTGTCTGGTGGCTTCTGCACAAAAACAGTCTGTACATAAAGCAGCACGCACACCCTTTACCTTATTGGCAGTAATGGAAATACCAATACCTGTTCCGCAGATCAGGATTCCCTTGTCACAGATACCATCTGCCACAGCGTGGGCTACCTTTTTTCCGTATACAGGATAATCTACAGCCGCAGTACTGTCACAGCCATAATCTTTATATTCATATCCCTTTGCTTCCAGATACTTGATGATTTCCTGCTTTAATTCATATCCACCGTGATCACAACCAATTCCTATCATAACTTTCCCTCTTTTCTTTGCATTTTGTAAAACAATACACTTTGCTCCGGTAATTCTATACCTGAATTTCCTGATGCCCTGCTGCTTTCCGCAGCCGGTTCATAATGGCCCAGCCTAAATGGTCATCAGAGAAGCCTTCTGAATAAATCACATCCACAGATGCTTCATCAAACTCCCGCAGAACCGCATACAGGTTATGGGCAATGCTCTCTTCCTTGGCACGATAGCCTAATGATTTTACTAGTCCTCTGGGGTAGCGGCCTTTTGTTTCCTCTGTGGCTATGATACCACAGGTCTTTCCAGATGCTGCAGCTTCTGCTGCCAGCTGGTTGATTTTCTCTACTGCCTGGTCTGTATCTCCCTCCACAATGGTCATAGGCGCTTTGGGCGCATAGTGACGGTACTTCATGCCTGGTGCCTTGGGACGCAGCCCTGCATCTGCTGGTGCCGTAATCGCCGGATCAACCGCTACCTCTCCGATCACCTGGGCAATCATTTCCCTGGTAATAAAACCGGGTCGGAGGATCATAGGAACCTTGCCGGTTACATCAATAATGGTAGATTCTACACCAATTCCTACCTCACCGCCATCGATGATCCAGTCAATACGCCCCTGCATATCTGTCCATACATGCTCTGCCCTGGTAGGACTGGGTCTGCCGGATGTATTGGCACTGGGCGCTGCCACTGGTACACCAGCTGCCTGTATCAGTGCCAATGCCACCGGGTGGTCTGGGAAACGAATCCCCACTGTGCCAAGTCCCCCGGTAGTGGTATCGGGAATACAGGATGCCTTTGGAAATAAAATGGTCAGTGGACCTGGCCAGAATGCTTCCATAAGCTTTTCTGCTACCTCCGGTACATGAGCCGTAAGCTCATATACACTTTTTTTCTCTGCTATATGCACGATTAAGGGATTATCGGAAGGTCGTCCCTTAGCCTCATATATTCTGGCAGCTGCCTCCTGATCCAGTGCATTGGCACCTAAACCATAGACCGTTTCCGTAGGAAATGCCACCAAACCACCTTCCCGCAGTGTGGCAGCAGCCTGTTCTACAACTATGCCCTGCTTGTCTACTTTTTTTAACTTTGTCTCCATAGCTACCTGATTTCTGTTTCTTTTTCTGATGCAGTGAGTTTCTATCTTAAAAAGTCCTGCATACTAGTATAGTTTATCACAAGTACGGGCATTTGAAAACAGCAGTAGCAATTTTTTCCTATTAAAAAGCTGTTTCATTATTTCCAAATGCAGCTTTCAATTGGCAATATTCCACGTTTGTTAGTAAAAAATTCTCCCCTTCTTTTATAGCCCATTCACCATTTTCCATTATTATGAAAAAAGAGCCCTAAACCATGAAGCATATCAACCACCTCACAGCCTAAGACTCTTTTTTATTTCAAAACCATCTCAATCTATAGTCATATCCTACAGCCCCTTGGCCTGCTCCTCCTGAATATTCGGGAAACTGGACAGCATAGGTTCTACCTTCTCACCCTTCAAATGGCGGGCAATATAATTCTTGGTAATCTTCATTACCACTGGTGACAGACTCAATACACCAATTAAGTTTGGAATAGACATGAGGCCATTAAATGTATCAGAAATATCCCATGCCAGATCCAGGCTCATAGTCGCACCTACTACAATAAACAGTACAAATACAACCTTATAAATAATGGTAGATTTAGTACCAAATAAGAATTCCCATGCCTTCGTTCCATAATAGCTCCAACCCAGTACAGTGGAGAATGCAAACAGCAGAATGGCGATTGCAATAAAGACACCGCCTGCGGAACCAAATACAGTGCTGAATGCCTGAGATACCAGTGCAGAAGTTTCCCCTGCGCCCTCAACCAGAGCACCTGTCTCTAAATCCACCAGACCGGAAGACAGTACTACGAAAGCGGTCAGTGTACATACTACCATGGTATCTGCAAATACCTCAAAAATTCCCCACATACCCTGGCGAACCGGCTCCTTTACATTAGAAGCGGAATGCACCATAACAGAGGAACCAAGGCCAGCTTCATTGGAGAATACACCACGCTTAAAGCCCCAGGTCACTGCATTCTTTACTGCAAGACCAACTGCAGCACCGCCTACTGCCTTAAACCCAAATGCAAAGCTGAAAATAGACTTAAAGATTGCCCCTATCTGATCAATATTTACGAAGAATACCACCAGCGCACCTAATATGTATATGATGGCCATAAATGGTACCAGCTTTTCTGTAACGGAAGCAATACGCTTAATACCGCCTACGATTACCAAACCGGCAATCAGCATTAATACCACACCAGTGACCCACATAGGAATATGAAATACAGATTCCAGATTGGTGGAAATGGTATTGATCTGGCTGGCATTTCCAATACCAAAGGAAGCCAGTACACAGAAGATGGAAAACAGCACCGCCAGCACCTTGCCTAACTGCTTACAGTTCTTGTAAGAGCCCAGACCGTCTCTTAAATAATACATGGCGCCTCCGCACCACTCTCCCTGTGCATTTCTGCGGCGGTAGAAAATACCCAGTACGTTTTCAGAATAGTTGGTCATCATACCAAAAAATGCTGCCACCCACATCCAGAAGATGGCACCAGGTCCGCCGGAAGCAATTGCAGTTGCAACACCTGCAATATTACCTACACCGATGGTAGCTGCCAGTGCCGTACACAGAGACTGGAACTGACTGATGGCATGCTTATCAGATTTGTCATTTACACCAGAGGATTTCTTGAACACTGCACCGATGGTGCTGCTCATCCAATGTCCAAAATGTGTTACCTGGAAACACTTTGTAAGGATGGTCATCACCACGCCGGTGAGGATCAGAAGTGTAAGGCATGGAATTCCCCACACAAAGCCGTTGATTGCGCCGTTAATGCTTGAAATCATTTCAACCATTTGCATTCTCCTTTCTTTTTTCTGATTCACAAAGGGCAAATACCCCAAAATCAGTTTGGAAATGAAACTAGTCCATCACATTGCTGCTATTCCCAAAGAGCCAGAATTTTTCCGGGGGAATACAACTCCTGTATTAAGAAATTTTTAACCATTTCTTAACTGAAAAATAATTTATCATAAAACCAAAAGATTGACAAGTATTTCCATGGTATCTCTTTATAAAATAAGGCTTTTCTCTCCATAAACCTGTTTTACTTTCCTTTTGCGTTTCCCTCTCCGGCAGGGCTTTTGCTTTTTCTGAAATCGTAAGAAATTGATAAGAAATCCCCCAAATTCTCTATTTCTTTTTCGGAAAACTGTTGTATACTTTTATTAAAAGAAGGCTGTTCCTTTACGGATCTATCACTGGTTTTCTGGAAAGAACAGCCTCCTTTACCGTTATGACAGGAGGAATTTATTGTGTTATTTCACAGTCACCCCCAACAGGAAGTTCTCAAAGAACTTGATTCCAATGCCCAAAAAGGCCTCACTGCCGGCCAGGTTGCCGGACGTCTCAGTGAATACGGTCCTAATAAGCTGCGGGAAAAGCAGAAGAAAACCACGTTTCAGCGTTTTCTGGATCAGTTTAAAGATGCTATGATCCTGATCCTGATCGTTGCTGCAGTCATTTCCTTTGCAATTGCCTGCGTAGAGCAAAATCCAAAGGAATTTTTCGAACCGGCACTGATCTTGCTCATTGTTATTTTAAATGCCATTATGGGTGTTCTTCAGGAAAGCAAAGCAGAAAAGGCTCTGGATGCCCTGAAAAACATGTCTGCCCCTCATGCCCGGGTACTCCGTGACGGAGAGGAAAGCGTGATTCTGGCTTCTGAACTGGTACCTGGAGATATCATCCGGCTGGAAGCAGGAGATTTTATCCCTGCAGATGCAAGACTGCTCCACAGTGTCAGCTTAAAGAGCGAGGAATCTGCCTTAACCGGTGAGTCTGTTCCTTCTGAAAAGGACGCTGCTGCAGAAGTTGCGGAAAAAGCACCCCTTGGTGACCGTACCAATATGGTATTTTCCGGCTGCAGCATTACTTATGGTACTGCCACTGCAGTTGTTACAGCTACAGGTATGGATACAGAAATGGGTCGTATCGCCAACTTGTTAGAAAATGAAGACGAAAGCCAGACCCCTCTGCAGAAAAAGCTGGCACAGCTTGGTAAATACTTAGGTATCTTAGCCCTTACTGCCTGCGCTATTATTTTTATTGTAGGAATTGCCAACGGCATTCCTGCTATGGAAATCTTTATGACTGCCGTATCCCTGGCAGTATCTGCGATTCCGGAAGGTCTGCCGGCAATCGTTACCATCGTACTTTCCATTGGCGTACAGCAGATGGTAAAGCGCAATGCCCTGATCCGTCGTCTCCCAGCAGTAGAGACCCTGGGCAGTGCTTCTATTATCTGTTCTGATAAGACCGGTACTCTGACCCAGAACCGTATGACCCTGATCAAGGCATACTTAGATGGTGCAGAGACCACCGAAGCCATCACCACCAGTAATTCCGATGCCATCAAACAGCTCCTGACCTATGGTACCCTCTGCTGTGACGGCTCTGTAGTATTCCACGACAACGAGGAGCAGCACATTGGTGACCCTACAGAAACTGCCATTGTCCTGGCTGCCCACAAAAACGGTCTGCCAAAGGATGCTTTAAATAAGACCTATCCACGTCTGGCAGAGCTTCCATTTGACTCTGACAGAAAGCTCATGTCTACTGTAAACCGTATCGAGGGCAAGAACATTGTCATTGTAAAGGGTGCTATTGATATGATGGTTCCCCGTTGTATTGCCGGTGATCTGGATCGTGCAAAGGAAGTGGCTGAGGAAATGAGCAAGGATGCTCTCCGTGTGCTTGCCATTGCTTACAAGGAGATCGACACCATTCCAGCAGAGCCAACCTCCGAAACACTGGAAAGCGGCCTGACCTTTATGGGTCTGGTGGGTATGATCGACCCCCCTCGTCCGGAAGCCAAGGTGGCTGTGGCGACCTGCCGTAAGGCCGGCATTAAGCCTGTGATGATCACTGGTGACCATGTGGTAACTGCTTCTGCCATTGCCAGGGACTTAGGGATCCTGGAAGAAGGGGACCGTGCCATTACAGGCTCTGAACTGGATGCCATGACAGATAGACAGTTAGATGAGGAAGTGGAGCGTATCTCTGTATATGCCCGTGTATCTCCTGAAAATAAGATCCGTATCGTAAAAGCATGGCAGCGTAAGAACCAGGTGGTTTCCATGACCGGTGACGGTGTAAATGATGCCCCTGCCCTGAAGGCTGCTGACATTGGATGTGCCATGGGCATTACCGGTACTGACGTAGCCAAGGGCGCTGCAGATATGACCCTGACTGATGATAACTTTGCTACCATTGTAGAGGCAGTTCGTCAGGGACGTGGTATCTATTCCAATATCAAGAAGGTGGTTGGTTTCCTCCTTGGAACCAATATTGGTGAGGTGATCACCGTATTTACTGCCATGATCCTGTGGCACAAGTCCCCATTCCTTTCCATGCAGCTTCTGTGGATCAATCTGGTAACCGACAGTCTCCCAGCCATTGCACTGGGTATGGAAGCCATAGAAGATGATGTGATGGATAAGAAGCCAAAGCCAAAGGATGAAGGCATCTTTGCACATGGTCTGGGTGTACGGATCGTACTGCAGGGTATGATGTTTGCAGTGCTGACCCTGATCGCATTCCGACTGGGAGAAAGCACTACAGGTACGCTGGCAGGCGGTCAGACACTGGCATTTATGGTACTGGCACTTTCTCAGGTGGTGCAGGCGTACAACATGCGTTCTGACCATTCCCTGTTCAAGATCGGTGTGTTTACCAACCGTACCTTGAATATGGCTGTGCTGGTTTCTTTGGCATTGATGGCACTGGTACTGTTTACACCGGTACGTGTAGCATTCGGACTGATGATCCTGCCTGGCAAGCTGTATCTGGCAGGACTGGGACTGATCCTGGTACCATTGGTGATCATGGAGCTTTCCAAGGCGCTGGGACTAATCAAGAGTAAACATCATAGATAAAATGACCATCAAGAGCAGGCTTTTGCTCTATCCTATCTCATATGTATAAAGACAGCCCTCCGGCTTTGGCCGGAGGGCTTATTGATTTACTTTACGTTTTTTAATAAGTAGCAGGCATTTTTTTGTAGATCAGCTGATAGCTTCCCACTAATAAGGCAACCGCCCATACAAACAACATCACTTCCACAAGATACAGATTGGTGATCAGTCCCACCTGATAGAATGCTGCAATGAGATCTATGGATGCATGAATGCATATGGCAACCGGATAAAGCCACAGCTTCCCCTTTTCATGGGCAGCCTGAAACATGACAATGGAACAGGCAATATGGATCATGACAGCACTGACCCGCTCCACTACGCTGATGACTGCATATCCATAAGTGATCTGGGCGATGGTGTCAGGAATTGCTTTGATTGCTTCTGCCTGCTCTGCAGACACGCTTGCAGCCTGGGCCACGATCTGATCAAACTCTCCCCCATTGATCATGACTCCGTATGTAAAATAGGAAAGCCCGATTCCTGCCAAAATATACATTGCCTCAAATCCCCCATGGCCAATTCCATAGGTCAGGGCTGTCATTCGATCCTGATTGTTTTTCAAAAACACTTTATAGGCAACCAGCCTTCCTGTTTCCTCAAAAATACCGGCCAGAAGGGCTCCAATGGCTGAATACAAATAAGGATTGGATACAATGGCCTTTCCAAGGGGATTATTGGACTGCAGCAGGATCAGTTTTGGAAAGGATTCCAGTATGATGGCAAAGACAAAAAATGTCACTGCACCGATCAGCACTGTTTTCAATGGCTGATCAGTTTTCTTTTTCCATACCAGCACCAGCAGGATGGGCAGCACCACTCCACAAATCGCCATCAGTATACAGGCAGCCAAATTCATATTACTAATCATAAATACCTCCATCATCTTTCATTTCGATACACCAGATCTTTTTCTTACAGCAGGGACATGTAAGCTTTCTTGCTTTTGGTGTATGTCTGGCAAAAAACGCTTCTGCTTTTAATTGTTTGAAAGAAGTATGACATTGTGGGCAGAGATACCGCACATTTTTATGCCAATAATGAAAAACGATCACGGAATAAATGAAAATCAGTATCAGCAAAGATATGAATGGAATCCACTTTCCCATCAAAAGACCGTAAACAAAGCTGCAGGCCTCTAATGTTTCCAGTATGACACCAACGCTCCCTATTTTGATATACATTTTTTTTAATTCTTTTCTTGCTTCCATAATCATGGATATGTCATGTATTGATTTTTCAGATGCATCACTGAAGGTATCCAGCATTTCCTGCATCCTTTTCACTTTGGTCAACTGCTCATTTTTTTCTTTTAATTCTTTTTCCAAATCAGTGGCCTGCTGATCCAGCAAAAGTTTCACAACCTCCTTAGATTCTTCTGAATTTAGGATCGCTGCAATATCCTTCAGTGATATCCCAAGACTTTTTAAAAAGCAAATGGTCTCAAGGATCCTTACGTCTTTTTCAGAAAAAAGTCTCCGTCCTCCCTCTGTAAGCTCACTTGGAATCAGGATCCCTCTTTCATCATAATATTGAACAGTTCTGACAGATACGTTGCACTTTTTGGCAAGCTCACCTGTGGTGTACATTGACATATGTTTTCTCCTTTCTGAGGCAAATATACAATATAACGCTACGTAACAAGCAATATATCACGCAGCGTTATTTTTTATTTTCTATATGGAATTTTCAATTTTTCACAGGAATTGCTTTGGTTCCCCTCATGCACTACACATTTCGCATGGTCAATGCGATCCGCTTCTTGGCCACATCCACAGACAGCACCCTGACATCTACCACATCCCCCACATGCAGCACCTCCATGGGATGCTTAATAAACCGGTCTGTGATCTGTGAAATATGCACCAGTCCGTCCTGATGCACCCCAATGTCCACAAATGCGCCAAAGTCCACAATGTTGCGCACAGTGCCTTTCAGCTCCATGCCCGGAGTCAGATCCTTCATCTCCAGCACATCCTCTCTCAGGATCGGAGCCGGCATCTCTGCTCTGGGGTCTCTGCCCGGCTTTTCAAGCTCTGCCACAATGTCTCTTAAAGTAGGCTCTCCAATACCCATTTCTGCTGCAAAGGACTTATAATCCCTGATCTTGCCGGAAAGTCCCTTTAAGCCGCCTCCTGTAATGTCCTTGGCGCTGTATCCCAGATCCTGCAGGATCTTTTCTGCTGCCTGGTAGCTTTCCGGATGGACGCTGGTGGCATCCAGTGGCTGCTTTCCGCCCCGGACTCGCAAGAAGCCTGCGCACTGCTCATAGGTCTTGGGGCCTAGCTTGGTGACCTTTAACAGCTGGGAACGGTTGGTAAACTGTCCGTTGGCCTCTCTGTAGGCAATGATGTTTTTGGCAAGAGTCTTGCTGATACCGGAAACATATTCTAAGAGGGGTGCGGAAGCAGTGTTCAGATCCACGCCCACCTTATTTACGCTGTCCTCTACTACGCCGGAGAGGGTCTCATTTAACTTTTTCTGGTTCATATCGTGCTGATACTGACCCACTCCAATGGCCTTTGGATCGATCTTGACCAGCTCTGCCAACGGATCCTGGAGCCTGCGGGCCATGGAAGCTGCACTTCTCTGTCCTACGTCAAACTCCGGGAATTCCTCTGTAGCCAGGGCGCTGGCAGAGTAGACAGAAGCCCCAGCCTCGTTGACGATCACATACTGGACTTTCTGTGGCAGTCTGCCTGCCTGCTCCTTTAAGAAATCCACAATGATCTTCTCGGATTCTCTGGAGGCAGTACCATTGCCCAGGGAAATCAGGGAGACTCCATGGGTGGTAATGAGACGCTTTAATACCTTCTTGGATTCTTCTATTTTATTCTGAGGAGGTGTTGGATAAATGACTGCAGTCTCCAATACCCGTCCGGTAGCATCCACTACCGCCAGCTTACAGCCTGTACGATATGCAGGGTCCCAGCCAAGAACCACTCTCCCTGCAATAGGCGGCTGCATCAGCAGCTGCTCCAGATTTTTGCCAAATACAGAAATGGCGCCATCCTCTGCAGTCTCTGTGAGGCTGTTACGGATCTCACGCTCAATGGCAGGAGCGATCAGTCTTTCATAGCTGTCTGCTGCCACCTCCCGCAGGATAGGGGTGGTATGGGGATTTTGCCGCACAATGACCTGGCGCTCCAACCATGCCAGTATCTTTTCCTCCGGTGCTTCTACCTTGACTGTCAGGATCTTTTCCTTTTCTCCACGGTTGACTGCCAGGATCCGGTGTCCTGTCGTCTTTTTCAGCGGCTCGGAATAGTGATAGTACATTTCATATACAGACTGGGCAGTATCATCCTTGGCCTCAGATACCAGGAGACCCTCCTCCATGGTCATGCTGCGGATGGCAGTACGATATTCTGCATCATCTGAAATGGATTCTGCCAGAATGTCTTTTGCTCCCTGGAGGGCTTCTTCTGCAGATGCCACCTCTTTTTCCGCAGATATGTAAGCAGCAGCATCGATGGTCAGATCTCTGTTGGTCTGCTGCAGTAAGATCAAATTGGCCAGTGGCTCTAAGCCCTTTTCTCTGGCAATGCCTGCTCTGGTCCTGCGCTTTGGACGGTATGGGCGATACAGATCCTCTAAGGTCACCATCTGCTCTGCTGCCAGGATCTTGGCACGCAGCTCGTCTGTGAGCTTGCCCTGTTCCTCTATGGTCTGTAAGATCTGGGTCCTCTTTTCCTCCAAATTGCGCAGGTACTCTAACCGCTGTCCTAAGTGGCGCAGCTGCTCATCGTTTAGGGAGCCGGTGGCTTCCTTGCGGTATCTGGCGATAAATGGAATGGTGTTGCCTTCGTCTAACAGCTGGACAGCTGCCTGTACCTGGCTGTTTTTTACATCTAGTTCTTTTGCAATCACTGCAATAATATCCATGGTAATCTCCCCTGTCATATGTTTATTGCCCCTCTATTCTCCCCTTTTTTACAGGTTCTGTCAACCTTTTGAAAGGGGTGTGGAACTGATTTTTCTGGTTCTGGTGCGTATCATGATCGTGCATTACATCATTCTTCCCAGGATCACGCTTGCCATGATTCCTGCCAGGCTGCACAGGAGGGCGCCTGCCAGGGTCCAGCGGCTTTTTTTGACTTTGGCAGTCATGAAGTAGACGCTCATGGTGTAAAAGATTGTTTCTGTGCAGCCCATCATGACGGAGACGATACTGCCGGTTTCCGAGTCGGGGCCAAAGCGTTGAAAGATGTCTAGTACCAGTCCGGTGGCTGCGGAGGAAGAGAACATGCGCACAATGGCTACTGGTACTAAGGCTGCCGGGAAGCCCACTGCTTCCATAGGGGTGCTCAGAAAGTCTGCCAGGGCATCTAAAAAGCCGCTGGCACGTAAGACGCCTACACCTACCATCAGGCCGATGAGTGTAGGGACGATCTGTACCACTGTTTTTAAGCCCTCTGCTGCTCCTTCAATGAAACTGTCATAGACCGGCACTTTTTTGCAGAGACCGTTTCCCACGATATAGAAAATCAGGAGAGGAATGAGACAGTCGGAAATATACATAATCAGCTTCAAAAAATGCCTCACTTTCGGACAGCTGTTTTCGTCGATCCTCTATGTGAGGATGCTGCTGCCTGAATTGTTTTGTTCCCTTCAATTTATGTGAATTTTTTTGTGCACATGCTTTTTATTGTAAAAGATGAGTGATTTATTTGAGGCACATATTCTTTTGCAGAAATTTTGGGTATTAGCATATAACAGCAGACACAAAAAGTTGACGTGGTGATGGTAAATTGCATTCATTATTCATATGTTATACACTAAAAATCTCCTAGTTTCTTTTCTGGAACTTCGGAGATTTTTTGCTTTGATGGGAACTATAAATTTTTCAGATACTTTTCTACATTCCGGTATTCAATACCATTTTCTAATATAGTATCTTCACCACGATATAACACACAGCATTTGTTTATATTCCCAAAACGTTTCCTTGTCTGATTCAGCCTTTCTTCATCAATCAAATATCGGGTCTGTGCTGGAACGATTTGATTACTGTGTTTTATTTCATAACATTCACAAGTATTAAATTTAGAATCATAGATCACCATATCGTACTCGCCAACAGCAAATGTCAATTTGAAAACTCGTTTGTGCTTCTTTACGGATTTTGATGTTTCCAAAAGGACAATATCTTCCATCATCCGACCTCGCACTTCTTCTAAAATGCGTTCAGATATCATGGTCTTTTCCTGTTCGCTTAATGCCGCAAATAATTCATCTTTGGCTAAGGAATGTACAAGTGCCTGTGCTTGACAGTAGCGCATGCCTGGCTGTGTGAAGATGATATTTTCTAATGGCTCTGCACTTGGAATAATTGTTTCTCTTGGTATATCCACAATTAAATCAAGTGCCTTTAAATATTCTTTGATTTCTTCTACATGTGCATTTGTGATACCAATGGATTGCTCTTCCTTATTACGAATTTCCAATAAATTCATGAGACATTTCGTTACGGCTTCTTTATCTATTCTGTCTAAAATATCCCTACGACTTCCTAGGTCACGATCTCTTCTAAGCACATCTGCTGCAGAACCCAAATCATGTGATTTGAACTTGTTAATTAAAATTCTAATCAGGAAACGATGGTTCATATCTTCTATAATTCGATTGATTGCACCAGTCAATTCTCCTGCCTCATATAAGGATTGCAGATGCCTGAAATATCCTCCGCCCTGACAGCAACTTAATGAATGCTGAATGTTTTTACAAATAGCAGTATCAATGTATCTTCGAGTAGATTCATCATCTCGGAAAGAAGCATCCTCTGCATTTACATCGTCATCATCAAAGGCTAATTCACCTGCACGAAGGGTACCGCCATAACGGATATATTCATCAACGTTACCAATTCCAAGCAGACGGCTGTGTTCTCTAAATGGAATAAATGTAGTGTGAATCGTAACAGCACGATCATATAGTTCTTGATGGAGAGCAAACCAGAATCCAAGAGAATCCGTTCCTGATAAAACGATTTTCATTCCTTGTGCAGCGTATATATCTGAAAACAATGCAGCAGAATCTATGAAATCCGGCATAAGTGTAACTTCATCAATAAAGACATTTTTAAATCCAAGTTCCAGTAACTTTTCCAAGTCACGATTCATCCCAGCTATGGTATCTGCTCCTTTGGCTTTAATGTATGCAGTCTTTGCAACTTGGGATGGTGTCATTTTTAAAACGGCTTGACGAAGCATGGTTGTTTTTCCGGTTCGACGTAAACCAAAAACAAGACATACTCGATCAGTTGCATCACTGTTTAAATATTTTTGCAGTTGTTTGAAACAATCACGTTCTTGCCAATTTCGTACACCTTTTGTCATAGCTAAAAGTTGTTCGCCAATGACAATAGAAGTTTCAAATCTAGTTGACTTAGGTGTATCAACAATATCCATTTTTTTTAATTCTCGTAATTCTTCTTGCAGTTGTTTTCGTCGTTCGACTCCTGTAAAAATCTGTTCTCGTTCGTTTATTTTTATATATTTACTTTTGCTTTTTCCGTTCTCTGTCCATTGTAAATAGGGTTGCTCTTTGCCGTTTATTTTTTTTATATTAATTGAGCCTTGCGGCAAAGCAGCAATTTCATTTTTTAATTCAATAATTCGTTTGTTGATGTCCATATGTTCACCTCTTTCCTTATAACCCATTATAACCCATTTTTAATTTTATATCAATGGGTTATGATGGATTATAAGCGGAATCGCTTATCTTCCTTTTCAAAACTGGCAAGCAGTAAAATAATTGTAAATTCCAGGTATGCCCCAAAAGCCTCCTATGCGTTTTGATTCATAGAAAGTCTTAATATTTTTTTATAATTTTACAATCCCAGCCTCACAACAGGGATATTTCCCAATTCCCTGGAATAAGTAGATTTTTGCAGATAATTCGTCTATAATGATATGCAGGAATTGTCATTATTGCAGCAGATCATGCTGATATCTTTATCCATGACAATAAAAAGCCCGTAAAGCGTGACTTTTATTGTTTACTATAGAAAGCAGGATTGTTATGAAACATGCAGAATCCCCTATTGGGGTATTTGATTCGGGAGTTGGCGGCATCAGTGTATTACGGGAACTGGTGGCATTGATGCCGGAAGAAGATTTCATTTATTATGGGGACTCCCTGCACGCCCCTTACGGAACCAAGACCCATGATGAAGTCCATCAGTACGTACTGGCTATTGTAGAAAAACTGTTAAAGCAGGATGTAAAAATCATTGTCATCGCCTGTAACACTGCTACCAGTGTTTCTATCCGCATCCTGCGCCAGCTGTATCCCCAGGTACATTTTGTAGGCATTGAACCGGCCATCAAGCCCGCTGCGGGGCACCGCCCCGGCACCAGAGTACTGGTCATGGCTACCCCTATGACTTTGTCCGAAGAAAAATTCCAAAAAAATGTGGCCCGTTTTCAGGAAATGGCAGACTTTATCCCGGTTCCCTGTCCAGGTCTTATGGAACTGATCGAAGGTGGACATCTCTCTGATGAGCCTGCCAGAACATATCTCACCAGACTTCTTGCCCCCTACTTTACCCAGCCTGTAGGAGCCATTGTCTTAGGATGCACCCATTATCCATTCATCAGAGGATTGCTGCAGCAAATTGCAGGACCAGATGTACTGATCGTGGACGGCAGTGCAGGCACTGCCAGAGAAACCAGGCGGCAGCTCTTAGTTGACGGACTGCTGCGCACGGAAAACCGTCAGGGAACCGTCATCCTGCAAAACAGTACCCATTCCCCCGCATTACTGGAGTTGAGCCAGAAACTGCTCACTATGAAGCTGTAACATCCGAACCGAACCCACTTTATGAAAGGTGATGTGGTACAATGCTCTGATTTTCTTCTGCCAAAGCATTATGCCACGCCAACTGCTTCAAATCGAAATTATTTCCAGTTCATTTTACTGATGCATCATAAACATATCCTGCCAGGAAGGGGTGTCATAACTTTCATACCAGTATGTATCCCCTTCTTCCAAACCGGAAAGGATCTCCACATATTCACCATCAGAAATACCTGTAGTTACTTCTACAGCCCCCTGGAGTATGCCTTCTTTTTCATCATATCCTGTATACAGATATGTGTGCGCACCGTCTTCATAAAGAGCTGCTGCCGGCACTGTCGGGATATTCTCACTGGTAGAAAGTGTAATGATTGCAGATGCATTCATGCCCTCTAACATACGTTCTGTTTTGTCCAGCGTCAGCACTACGCTGTACTTGCTGTTGCCTCCTGCATTGCTGCCAGAAGTATCAATGTCTGTCACCACAGCTGAAAACTGCTGTCCTGGGAGTGCGTCAATGGTAATGTCTGCTTCCTGGTTCACAGACACTGACAGAATGTCTAATTCATCTACCGTAATGGTAAGGGTCATCTGCTCCTGGGGAATGATGGATAATACAGTACTTTCTGTCAGACCATTCTGTGCAGCCTGTTCCTGCACCTCTGGAAGCACCGTATCGCTTTCTCCCTGCCCTGCAGAGTCTGTGTTATTGGTAAGATAGGAACTTCCGCCAGAAAGGATACTGCTGTAATCCGGAATTGTGGAACTACCGCTTCCCTGGGTACCTGGCATACCTCCCTGTCCTTTACTGCCGCTGCTGTATTCTTTATCTGAAGAATCAGAGCTGGATTCTCCGCTGCTTTCGCCAGCTTCTTCTGTAGTACTGTCAGAAGAGGATTCTTCACTTTCTTCTGTAGATGATTCACTGCTTTCTTCTTCAGATCCTTCTGTAGAAGCTTCTGTACTTTCTTCTGCAGTGCTTTCTTCAGAAGTTTCTTCGCTTTCTTCTGTGGTACTTTCCGTAGAAGTTTCTGTACTTTCTTCTGTAGCACCTTCCCCAGAAGCTTCTGTACTTTCTTCTGTGGTGCTTTCTGCAGAAGCTTCTGTACTGTCCGATTCTTCATCTATATCTGCTGTCATCAAAGAGTATGCCTGAAGCCCATTTTCACTCTCAACAGCAGTTTCCTGTGTAGTACTCTGACTTAACCGTACAATCCATACTGGTTCTCCGTCACTGCGCCCTGGGTCAAAAGCAAACAACAGAACATCTCCTGCTGCAATGCTTTCAACAGTTTCCTGCTGCCACACACCATTTACCAATGCAAATACCGGTGTAGAAGAAAAAGTATATGTTTTCTGATAGTCCATGGCATCTGTACTGATACTGGTTTCATCTATGGTACTGTAATTTGTCACAGAAACCGGTTCTTTCTGCAGCATTAGCTCTAACGTGCCCTCTGAGGCATTTACCACCGTTCCCATATAATTGGTGTATGCCACACTGCTGTCATCCGATACACTGGAAAGCAGTTCTACTGCAGTGCCCTGTTCTCCGCCTGCCGCCGTTTCTGCTGTTTCATCAATTCCGGAAACAGAACCGGAAGCATTTGCATATACAGTCTGCTCCTGATACAGTACGAACAGCTCTGTCATCTGCTCCTCATATGCTCTGCGCTGATCCGCCAGCATATTGTATTCATCTGTATGATAGGCATCCGTGAGGGAAAACAGCTCCGTTCCTGCAGAAACGCTTTCTTCCTCAGATACATTTACAGCAGAAATTGTTCCGCTGTATGCTACCCCTTTCCACTGACTGTGAATATACAAAGTACCAGTTCCCATCAAAGTACCGTCCTCTGCCAGCACCTGTACCTGTTCATCCAAAGCAGGCCCTTCATCTGTAAGCGTCACTACTACAGTGCCATCCAGAGCAGATTCTACTTTACCAGTTTCCACTGTACCATCTGATAACACAACACTTACCTGTTCACCTGCAGTTACATCTGCCTCTGACTGAAATTTTACTGCCATATGTCCATCTAAGGAAATGAGGATCAGCCCACTATAAGTAAGCATAGCCTGCTGCACATCATCCCCGCTCTGCACATAAATTTTTTTAACTCTGCCTGCAACCTTGGCAGTTACTGTATCCGTTCCATCAGAATCAGCAAGTTCCTGCATTTCTTCTGACAGATCATCCATTGCTTCCTGTACATCAGAAATGGTTTCCATCACAGACACCCGGTCTACTTTTGCAATGGCATCTCCCTCTGCTACCACATCTTCATTGGATACCAGATATTTTGTTATCTCTACTCCTTGGGGGATCGTTACCTTTACAGCCTCCTCAGCTGCCAAAGTACCTGCTCCAGACAACGTAGTGCTTATGGAAGCATTTTCTACCGTACCGGACACCATACTGACCTGAGACAGGGTATCTGGTTTGTTCACGCTCATAAGAGAAGGAATGAGGATCAAGGCTGCCACGATCAGTAAGGTAACAGCTGTAAAAAGATATGTTTTTATTTTTCGCCTGCGCATTTGTTACCTCCCATCAGCCGCCATAATGCAGGGCATCAATTGGCTTCATTTTTGCCGCTTTATTTGCCGGATACAGACCAAATACAACTCCAATGAAAAAGCAGAATACTACAGAAATGACCACTACATTGGGCTGCAGCTGGAAGGTCATATCCAGGCTGGATACGATCACTGTAATCATCCGGAGAATGCTCCAGGAAAGGAATATGCCAATGGCACAGCCTAACATACAAAGCACAACCGCCTCCATAAGGAACTGTCTTAAAATGGTGCCCCGGCCTGCACCAATGGCTTTCCGAATACCGATTTCCCTGGTACGCTCAGTTACTGTTACCAGCATGATGTTCATAATGCCAATTCCTCCTACGATCAGGGAAATGGCTGCAATTCCCCCAAGGAGCATTGACAGAACAGAGGTGATGCTGCTTAACGTATCCTCAAGCACAGCTGTAGAGGATACAGTAAAGGCATCTTCATCCTCTTCAAAACGTTCCAACAATATTTCTGTAATTCTGGCTTCTACACCATCCATGGTACCGCCCTCCGGTGCACTGGCACAAAAGGTGGTCACATCCATGGTCACACTATCTGTCATTCTTGGGAGTACGGTATAAGGTACATAGGCTACCATACTTCCAGAGGAAAATACCGCCGTAAGGGAATCGTCATTATCTTCCAGAACCCCTACTACCGTAAATTTCATACCATCCAGAGAAATTTCCTCCCCAATACAGTCTGTATAACCAATCAGCTCTGTAGCTGTGGTTTCATTGATGATGCAGATCCGGCTGTGATTATCCAGGTCTGTACTTTTCAAAAAACGTCCCATAGAAAGGCTTAATCCCTCTATTTCATAATAAGCCGGTGTGGTGCCGTAAACTGTCACAGAATCATTCACAGAATCATATTTGCCTGTAGCTGATACAGAAGCATATGGAGCCGTCTGACCAATGGCTTCTTCTTCCTCCATCCAGGTTTCTATGTCTCCCAAAGTAACCGGACTGCCTTTGTCATCACTGACAGTAACTGTTAAATAATTGCTGCCCATACTGAAAACTGTATCCGTAACAGAAGTAGTTGCACCATTTACCAGGCTGACCAGTACCACCAGAGCCATTACACCAATAATAATGCCCAGCATGGTGAGGAATGCACGAAGCTTATTGCTTCCAATGCTCCGAAGAGCCATACGAAATGAAACGATCATAGCTGCACCTCCGATAATCTTCCATCCCGGATATGAATGACCCGGGAAGCCTGGCGGGCTACATCATTGTCATGGGTAATGAGCACAATGGTATTGCCCTGTGCATGCAGCTCATGGAACATAGCCATAATCTCTTCACTGGTTTTGGAGTCCAGATTCCCCGTAGGTTCATCCGCCAGGATCAGGGAAGGCTTTGTCACCAGTGCTCTGGCAATGGCCACACGCTGCTGCTGACCACCAGAAAGCTCCGTAGGCAGATGCTTTGCACGCTTCTGCAGACCCACCCGTTCCAGAGCTTCACTGACTCTGGCCTGTCTCTCTGCCCGCTTGACTCCCTGGTAAATGAGAGGCAGTTCCACATTTTCTTCTGCAGTGAGCTTTGCAATCAGATTAAAGTTCTGGAATACAAAACCGATTTTTCTGTTGCGCACCTGTGCCAGCTGGTTTTCCGTATAATGCTCAATGGGAATTCCCTCCAGCAGGTAGGTTCCTGCATCTGCCACATCCAGACAGCCGATAATATTCATCAAAGTAGATTTACCACTGCCGGAAGGGCCAATGATGCTCACAAACTCGTGGGGATAAATATGCATGGTAGCATGATCCCGTGCCCGCACCCGCTCATCTCCTACCAGATATACTTTCGATATATCCTGAAAATCAATCATAATAGCGATCCTCCATTCCTATTAATTTCCAGATCCGCCTCTGCCCCCAGGCATACCACCGCCGGAAGGCATATCTCCGCCAGAAGGCATATTTCCTCCAGAAGGCATATCCCCACCTTCAAAATCTCCAAAATTCATATTTCCTCCATTGCCAAAAGGTGACTCCATGCTTTCTGACTCTGTATAATAAACAGTTTCTCCTTCGCTAAGACCTGAAGTAATCTCCACATAGGTACTGTTGGAAAGACCGGTCACTACCTCTTTCATGCCGCTGTATTCTCCGGTTTCTTCATTGTATTCTGTATATACATAAGCAGTTGCACTGGTCTGATGCAATGCTTCTATTGGAATCAGTACTGCGTCCTCAACACCCTCAATCTTTACCACAGCCTCTGCTGTCATACCAGGGAGCATCTGTGCATTCTTATCCAATGTAATTTCCGCAGAATACTGGGTCACACCGGATGAACTGGTTGCGCTTTTGCTGATATCTGTAACCGTTCCGGCAAAAGTATCCTCCCCTATGGACTGAATGGTCACTTCCACTTCCTGCCCTTCTTCCAGGGAAAGAATATCGGTTTCATCTACACTGATGGTAAAACTCATGTACAGGTTCGGGGAAAGGGTAAGTACAGATGTTTCTTCCTCCTCACTGCCTGAACCAAGGCTTGTGGAGGTACTGCTGTCTCCTTCCTTATAATCAATGCTGTTTACAGAACCAGAAAAAGGTGCCAGCAATGCTCCTGCCTGATGAAGGGAAAGCAGTTCTAATAATTCCTCTTCTTTTTCGGCACGCTCTTGTAACAATGTTTCATATCCAGCGGTATATTCTGTATCTTCTAAAGAAATGACTGCAGTATCTGCGCTGACAGACTGGTTTTCACTTACATTCACTGCGCTTATGGTGCCTGTAACTCCCGTAATCCGCAGGGCATTGTGAACATACAGGGTGCCTGTGCCAAGCTCATTGCCATCTGAATCCTTTACAGTAACAGCCTCATCTACTGCTGTCCCATCATCTGTCACCAGAATCACTGCTGTTCCATCATCTGCTTCCTCTACAGAACCGGACAGTTCACTGCCATCCCCCCGGACAACAGTTACCCCATCTCCTTCTGCCAGAGAATCATTGGAAATATCCAAGGCCATATAACCATCCAGGGAAATTACCATCAAAACACCATTCTCATACATACACTTTGATACATCACCATCTTCCTGGGCGTAGATTTTCTTTACCCGCCCGGCAACACCTGCTGTAATGGTATCCGCCACTGTATCATCCTTTGCCTCTGCAATCTGCTCATCCAGGGACTCTAACTCTTCCTGTATAGAAGTCATGGCATTTACAATAGATGCACTGTTCAGCATTGCAATGGTATCTCCCTCTTCTACACTGTCATTGGCAGATACCAGGATTTCTTCTATTTCCACTCCTGCAGGAACTGTAATGGTTTCCAGATCCACATCTGACAAAGTACCGGAACCGGATACTGTAGTGCTGATGCTGCCTACAGTGGCCTGGGCAGAAATCACTTCTTCTCCTGTAGATCCAAACTCATCTTTTACTTTGTTTTTTAGGGAAATGACTGCTGCTGTAAGGCCAATTCCCACTACAGCCACAATGACAGCAACCGTTATCATTATTTTGCGCTTCCGCTTTTTCTTTGCGTTTCCAAGTGCTTCAAACAAAACATCATCCTGACTGGACTGGTTGTTAGATTGATTTTTGGACTTTTTTCCCATAACAATCTCCTTTTTTTCTAAAGATGCTTCCCATTCTACCCTCTCAGCCTAAACTGAAACTTAATTCAGGGCCACATTTTTATGAACATTTTGTGAAAGTATGTGAAACCTGCTCCTGCTTTCCGGACTCATCTAAAAAATGCCCCCGATGCAAATTCATTCATCTGCATGGGGAGCATTTTATTACGGCATCCTTCCAGATCCTGTTTTCAATCCAAATTCCTATATGTTAATCCAGACGCCTGTCAATGACTCTCTTGGTCTTCTTCTCACTTCTTGGCAGGCCGCCCATAGGCATGGTTTCTACCTCGGGGGTCATATTGACCTTATTCTTAAAGCGGAACTTCAGCTCATTTGCCACCTGTTCTCCGTCAGCACCGTCCTCGATCTCCACAGATACAGTCATCACATCCTTGCCGTTGACATGGTCAATGGTGACTAAGTATTCGCTGGAAGCGCCCCTGGTGTCCCGGATGAATTCCTCTACCTGGCTTGGGAACATGTTGACGCCCTTTACCTTAAACATATCATCTGTACGTCCCATAATGATGTCGATACGGGGATAGGTCCTGCCGCATGGACAGTCTCCAGGAATGATGCGGGACAGGTCATGGGTACGGAAGCGGATGAGAGGCGCTCCTTCTTTGACCAGAGTGGTCAGGACGATCTCTCCTACTTCACCGTCCGGTACTGGTTCCCCGGTTACCGGGTCTACGATCTCAATATACAGGTAATCATCCCAGATGTGCATACCGGTCTCATGCTCACAGTTGATGCCGATACCAGGTCCGTACACCTCGGTCAGTCCGTAAATATCGTACAGTTCAATGCCCAAAGATTCCTTGATGCGGGTACGCATCTTTTCGCCCCAGCGCTCAGAGCCAATGACTCCCTTTTTCAGACGGATCTTGTCCTTTAAACCACGCCTGGAGATCTGCTCTGCAAGCAGCAGTGCGTAAGAGGATGTGGCACAAATGACAGTACTGCCCAGATCCTGCATCATCTGCAGCTGCTTTTCTGTGTTGCCCGGGCCCATTGGCACTGCCATGGCGCCTAACTTTTCACAGCCGGCCTGAAAACCTATGCCTGCTGTCCACAGACCATAGCCTGGGGTGATCTGGATGCGGTCTTTGTTGGTAATGCCTGCTGTCTCATAGCATCTGGCAAACATGGTTGCCCAGTCGTCTACGTCCTTGGCAGTATAAGGGATGATGACAGGTGTGCCGGTGGTGCCTGAGGAAGAATGGATCCGCACGATCTCTTCTTCCGGCACTGCCATCAGTCCCAGTGGGTAGGCTTCCCGCAGGTCTTCTTTGCTGCAGAATGGAAGCTTTTCAAAATCTTCTGCGGTCTGGATGGCATCAATATCAATGCCTGCGATCCGCTTTCCATAAAAATGCTCAGTCTGCGCCAGACGCTTTAACTGAGCCTTTACCAGCTCTAACTGCTTCTCGCTGATTTTCATAATCGGTACCTCTTTCTTTTTTAAACGGATGCGTGCAGGGAAGTCTGCGCCTGGTATACAGAAACAGCGGTGTTGATAGCGGTTTCGTTCAGGGCATAGAATTTGGGTTTTACACCTGCTTTGACTGCTGCTTTTAATTCCTCCACGCTGATGCCCAGCTTGCCGGATGCTGCTGCAAAGGCCAACAGGACGATGTTTAAGACTTTGTGGGAGCCTATGGATTCACAGATGGCCTCTCCGTCTACTGTAATCAGGTTGGGTACCTGCTGCTGCAGGTAGGTGAGCATTTCGTCACCGGTATAGTTCATGCCGCCTAATGTGGCGGTCACAGGCTTTACTGCTTTTTGGTTGACGATCACCAGACCCTCCGGCTTTAAGTAGGACAGGTTCCGTACTGCCTCTGCCGGTTCAAAGCCAATGATGATGTCTGCTTTGCCCTGTGGGATCAGGGAGGAATAGACTTCTGCTCCGATCCTCACGTGGCTCACTACGCTGCCGCCCCGCTGTGCCATGCCGATGGTCTCAGCAGTTCTGGCTTCTTCTCCTCTGGACAGGGCGCTGGCTGCAATTAATCTGGAAGCCAGTACGGTTCCCTGTCCGCCTACGCCGCACAATAATATACTCTTACTCATGCTGACCTCCTTTGATGGCTGCCGTCGGACATACCTGGCTGCACAGTCCGCAGCCGGTACACATGGATGGCTCTATGGTAACTTTGCCATCCTGCATTACGATGGCAGGACAGCCCAATTCTCTGATACATTTTTTGCAGTTGATACACCTGGTTTCCTCTATAACGCAGGGCTTTTCAGACTTAACCACTGCAATACATGGGGATTTGAAAATAATTGCCTTTACGCCAGACAGGTCTGCTGCCTTTTGTACGGCTGCTACGGAAGCCTCCAGATCCAGAGGATCTACCGTTTCCACAGAGGTCACCCCAATGGCAGTCAGGATCTTTTCAATGCTGATCTTTCCTACAATGTCTCCCATCATCGTCACGCCAGTACCCGGATGAGGCTGATGTCCTGTCATGGCCGTAGTGGAATTATCCAGTACGATCAGGACGATATCCGTCTGATTATACACTGCATTGACCACACCGGTCATACCTGATGCAAAAAAGGTAGAGTCTCCAATGAAGGAAAATGCCACTGCATCCGGCTCTGTCCGCTTCAGTCCCTGGGCAATGGTCACATCTGCACCCATGCACAGACAGGTATCTACCATATCCAGAGGCTTGGCATTGCCCAGTGTATAGCATCCAATGTCTCCGCAGAAAAATGCACGTCTGCCTTTCATGGCCTGCTTGACTGCATAGAAGGATGCACGGTGAGGACAGCCTGCACACAATACCGGAGGACGTACCGGCAGAGCTGGCGCCTCTGCAGGTACAGCAGCTTCTGTCGCGATCCCCAGATAGCCCTTGACTGCTGCTGCTACGATCTCATTGGTATATTCTCCTGCACATGGCATGGTGCCGGTGCCTTTTCCAAGGATGGTTACTTTTTTATTGTATTTTCCACACAGATAGATCAGGTTCTTTTCGATGACAGGGTCTAATTCCTCGATCACCAGCACTTCCTCCAGACCCTCCAGGAATTCTGCTGCCAGCTGCTCCGGGAATGGATGAGGCATGCCTACTTTCAGCACCTTGACCTCCTCTTTTACATCTAACAGGGCTTCCTGTACATAGGATACGCTGACTCCCCCTGCTGCAATGCCCTTTCTGCCGCTGCCCCATACTGCATTAAATGGGTTGGCTTCCCTGGCAATGGCACAGTTGCGTGCCTCTATCTTTTCATGGTTTGCTCTTGCAAGTCTTGGGAAAATGACCCATTTTGACGGATCCTTTACAAATCCCTCAAAAGTATGTACCGGCTTTTCCTGAGGCACATCAATGGTTGCACAGGCATGACAGACTCTGGTGGTTGGACGGAACAGTACCGGTGTACCATACCGCTCAGAGTATGCAAATGCCTCCTGAATCATCTCATATGCTTCTTCCGGAGAAGCAGGGTCAAATACCGGCAGCTTGGAATACTCTGCAAACTTTCTGGTGTCCTGCTCTGTCTGGGAGGAGATGGGACCCGGATCATCTGCCACTACTACGACCATACCGCCCTTGACACCAATATAGGCCAGACACATCAGAGGGTCAGATGCCACATTTAAGCCTACCTGCTTCATGGTGATCATGGTCCTGGCACCTGCATAGGAGGCGCCTGCTGCCACCTCTAAGGCGGCCTTTTCATTGACGGACCATTCCACATAGATGCTGCCGTCGTTATTCTTTGCAACGGTCTCTAATACCTCTGTAGAGGGGGTTCCCGGATATCCTGCTACCAGGTTTACCCCTGCTAAAATGGCACCCTTTGCAATTGCTTCATTACCCATTAATAACTGCTTCACAAATACTCCTTCCTGTCAGAATGCTG
The DNA here is from genome assembly GCA_045127535.1 of Lachnospiraceae bacterium. Taxonomy (GTDB): domain Bacteria; phylum Bacillota; class Clostridia; order Lachnospirales; family Lachnospiraceae; genus UBA2942. Next base: position 50,165 of record JBGVQN010000031.1, read on the forward strand.
CTGGCATTTCTGACTGCCTTTTCTCTATCTCATATCATTGTCTTTCTGCTGATACAAAAAAATAAGCCTGTCCTTTCCATACAAAAGGACAGACTGTAAGATCTGCGGTACCACCTTTTTTGGCTGAACGCCCACTCCATACAAATATGCTGACACATATTTTACCGTTAACGCCGGTCTACGTCTGCAGATACTAAGCTTGCGCCTTTCCCCTTGCCCTCAGCGGCCCATTTTCAAAACAGCGTTCCGCAGGATTCTCAGCCTCTCCTGCTCTCTGTGGGGTGCCTTGTTTTGTTTTATTTCCGCTTCATAGGTTTGTTACTCATTATATCCCTTTCAAAATCTTTCGTCAACCCTTTCCCCTTGATTTTCAGGCGTTTCGATGCTTTTTACTGATTGGGGGCAGGTGTTTTGGTTTTCTGTGGCTGCTGCTTATGCCTGCTTTTTTTCAAAACAGCTGTACTGGTCACTGTGTGTCCTTTTCCACATATTCTTTTTCCAGGGTAAATCCCTTGCCCTTTACTTCTCTTACGCTGGAGATCATCATAAAGGCATTGCTGTCTGCCTGGTGGACAAGACGCTCAACGCTGCGCAGTTCTCTGGCAGACACCACAGTAAACAACAATTCTGTCTCCTGCTCCAGGTAACCGGTTTTGCCCATCAGCACAGTCACGCCCCGATCTGCATCCTCCAGGATCCGCCTGCGGATCTCACCGCTGTGGGCGCTGACCACCTTGATCTCCAGCTGTCCGGTTCCAAGCATCAGCACCTTATCCATAGCCACTGTATAAATCAACACCAACAAAATGCTGTATAAAAACTGTTCACTGCTGCACTGTCCGCACTGCATCAGCAATACCAGTATATCAAATACATACACCAGCACAGACACCGGCCATCCAAACAGACGGTGCAGCACCAGAGGCGGAATGTCCATACCACCTGTAGAAGAACCTGTCCGGATCACCAGTCCAATGGCAATGCCTACACACAGGCCTCCAAACACTGCACACAGCATAGGGTCCTCTGTCAATGGTACATCTCCCAGTACACGGGCAGACAATTCCAAAGCAGTGGGATAATAAAAGGTACTCAATGCTGTCGTAATGGCAAACTTTTTTCCAAGAAAGCATGCACCAATGATAAACAGCACTGCATTCACCATCAATGCAGACAGGGATACCGACAGCCCTGCTACTTTCTCCAAAAACAGGGCAATACCTGTGGTGCCGCCCATGATCAGGCCTCCTGTTTCCACAAAGCAGACCACACCAAAGGCACACAAGGTATTCCCCAGTATGACCAACACAATTTCCAACAGTAAATTTACCGCCTTTTTCATAGGTTCCCTCCTTGCTTTTAAAACATATTACCGGACGCTTTGGGAAGTATCTGTAAGAAAATATTTTTACGCAGGGCACGCTCTCGCTTCAGTGAAAACGCAGCGGTACTAATAAATTTTGTGCCTGTGGCACAAAATTTAAAGTGCCGGCGTTTTCAAGAGTCCTGCTTAAAAAATATTTTCTTACAGATACTTCCCAAAGCTGATAGTGAATACAGTTTTGCAATTACCTAATGCTGGTGCTTCTGCCCATGGATTTCTCAATTCCTGGTATGCTCTATCCTCTATCATGCTTCCCTGGTGGGTTTTTTACTCATCAATTTGCAAAATAAGATCCCCACTATGGTACTAAATGCAGTGGCGATCAGCGCAGGCCCTACTACGGCAGCAGGGTCTGCACTGCCATACTGGGTACGGTATGCAATGATATTGACCGGGATCAGCTGTAAGGAGGAAATGTTTAATACCAGAAAGGTACACATCTCATCACTGGCAGTCTGACGGTGCCTGGGCTTTGCTTCTTTACTTTTGGCAGATGCAGGATCCAGTGAAAGTCTTTCCGGGGACTGCTGTCTGTCTGCTGCTGCCCGTTCTTCCTCTAATCTGGCCAGTTCTTCCATGGCCTGCAGACCTGCAGGTGTGGCTGCCCAGCCAAGTCCCAGCATATTTGCCACAAAATTGGTACTAATGTATTCCCGGGACTTGTGGTGCTTTGGAATATAGGGAAAAAGAAAATTCAACACCGGCTGCAGCAGTCTGTTTAACTGCTCCAGCAGACCGCTTTTGGTAGCGATTTTCATGAGTCCTGTCCACATGCCCATGACCCCTGCCATTACCATGCAAAGCTCCACTGCCTCTCTGGCAGAGCTTAATGCCCCTTCTGTAACAGAAGCCAGATTTCCATGAAATCCGGCCCATACGATCCCTGTTAATATCATGCCTGCCCATAGCCAGTTTAACATACCAAGCTCCATTCCATGCAATTTGTCCCGCAGGAAACGCCTGCTGTGGAGCCGCCCTGTTCAGGGGATGCTGCACACAACAGACAACTCCCGGCTCCTGCTGCAAAAACATTTGCTCTGTTACAGCATACGTCTGGTCTGAAATAAATATGCACGGTGTCTGAAACATGGACAGTGTTTCTGCCAAAATGGCAGCAGTCTTTCTGATCAAAATGATACTATCGATCTCAATCCTCTAACAGAGCCTGATAGATCTCTCTTTTGCCCACGCCCCGATCCTGGGCTACCAGCTTCATGGCTTCCTTTTTGGCAATGCCCTGAGACAGGTAGTGTTCCATATGCTCTGCAATGGTCAGCTCCTCCCATTTCTGCTGTTCTTCCTTGATCAGTTCTTCCGGGCTGCGTCCCTGTATGACAATGACGCACTCTCCCTTTGGAGGCTGTGCCTCATAAAAGGCAATGGCATCCTCCAGGGTAGTCTGGAAAAATGTCTCATGCTTCTTGGTCAGCTCTCTGCACACCGTAATGCTGCGGTTTTGCAGGACTGCAAGCAGCTCCTCTAATGTCTTTAACAGACGGTGTGGAGCTTCGTACAGCACAATGGTACGGGTCTCTGTGACCAGCTCCTCTAATACCTGTCTGCGCTCCTTTTTATCTGCCGGCAAAAATGCCTCAAAGCAGAATCTTCTGGTGGGCAGACCGGAAGCAGTCAGCGCAGTGATACAGGCACAGGCCCCAGGCAGTGCAGTGACCTGGATCCCTGCAGCGTAACACTGGCACACCAGTTCTTCTCCGGGGTCTGAGATGCCAGGTGTTCCTGCGTCTGTGATACAGGCCACAGATTTTCCCTGGAGCATCTGCTCAGTCAGCCAGGCTGCCTTGTCATACTTATTAAACTCATGATAGCTGGTCATGGGTGTTTTGATTTCAAAATGGTTGAGCAGCTTGATACTGTTACGGGTATCCTCTGCTGCGATCAGATCCACTTCACTGAGAATACGGATGGCACGATAGGTCATGTCCTCCAAATTCCCAATAGG
>JBGVQN010000032.1:0-19833 GCA_045127535.1 Lachnospiraceae bacterium
AGAATATAAAATAGATAGAAAAGAAAAATAAAAAGTGGTTGACAGCAGCGTAAACTTATTGTATAACTGTATTAATTGAATGACACAATAATACAGTCATACAATTAAAGTAAACCTGTGCCAGATTTTGGAGACAGGGAAAGGAGAGATGGATGTGGAATGGTATGTAGATAACAGTGCACCGATTTATCTGCAGCTATTAGAGCAGCTGCAGCTGCGTATCATTGCAGGAGTTTATCAACCAGGGCAGCAGCTTCCGGCAGTCAGGGAGTTAGCAGCTGATGCAGGTGTCAATCCCAATACCATGCAGAAGGCGCTGGCAGAGCTGGAACGTCTGGAACTGGCTCACTCAAGAAGGACCTCAGGCAGATTTATTACAGAGGACGAAGAAAAGATCACGGCTCTGCGAAAACAGCTGGCCCTGGGAGAAGTCAGAAAATTTACAGAAAAAATGCAGCAGCTGGGATTTGACAAAGACGATATACTTGCCATGATAGAAGAGATCATAGCAGGGTAACCGCCACAAAGTGGCAGAAGGTGAGGAAATTATGGAAACTTTAGTACAGATTCAGGGACTGACCAAGAAATATGGAAGTGTAGTAGCCCTGGATAATATCAGTATTGATTTGCCAAAAGGCAGAATTATAGGACTGTTAGGACCAAACGGCAGTGGAAAGACTACACTGATCAAGCTGATGAACGGTCTGCTGCAGCCTACTTCCGGCAACATTATAATTGGGGGAGAGCCTGTGGGGGTTGGTACCAAGTCAATGGTGGCATATCTGCCGGACAGAACCTATCTGAATATGTCCAGTACGGTAAAGGAGATCCTGAATTATTTTGAAGCTTTTTATGCCGATTTTAACCGGACAAAGGCAGAGACCATGTTAGAGGGATTGAAGATCGATCCGAAAACCAAATTGAAAAGCATGTCTAAGGGTACCAAGGAAAAGGTACAGCTGGTACTGGTTATGAGTCGGGAAGCCAAGCTGTATATTCTGGATGAGCCTATTGCTGGTGTAGACCCGGCTGCCAGAGATTATATTCTGCGTACGATCATCACCAATTATAATCCGGAGGCTACTGTACTGATTTCTACTCATTTGATTTCCGATATAGAGCAAGTGTTAGACGATGCCATTTTCCTGCAAAACGGCAAGATCACCATGGCAAATACAGTAGACAACATCAGAGAACAGGAAGGCAAGTCTGTAGATGAGCTGTTCAGGGAGGTATTCAAATGTTAGGAAAAATATTAAAGTATGATATAAAGGCCAGTGCAAAAATGTTTCTGCCATTGTATGCAGGTGTTTTGATCATTACCCTGCTGGCAAAAATATCTGTGGAATTTATCAGTGAGGTGGATAACCTGCTGCTGAGTATTTTATCAGGTACGAGTGTAGTGCTGTATATTGTTTCCCTTTTTGGACTGGTGATTATGGCTACAGTGTTTCTGATTATGCGTTTTTATAAGAATTTTCTTACAGATGAAGCATATCTGACATTTACGCTGCCAGTGAAAACATCCACTCTGGTGATCAGCAAGCAGTTGAATGGCATTATCTGGACGTTGCTTACAGCAGTGGTTTTAGCAGCAGCAGTTGGAGGAATGTTTGGCAAGGAAATCTGGGAGAACAGAGTTGCACTGCAGAGAGTCTGGGAAGGCTTCTGTGAAGCAATGGGAGAGTTCATGACTCCTGTAGTCAGTGTAGGAATGGTTATTTCCATCATCCTTTCCCTGGTGTTTAATCTCAGCACTGTATATGCCAGCATGTCTATTGGACAGATGTATTCCAAGCATAAGATCCTGGGAGCTGTCCTTGCATATATTGGCATTTACGTTGTGATAAATATGTTCAATAATGCAATGCTGAATCTGATGGAATGGACAGAATCCATTGATGTATTTATGATCTATTCTGTAATCCAACAGCTTGTAGTAGGGATTGCCGGACTGGGTGTTACATACTACTTCCTGAAAAATAAACTGAATCTGGAATAATGTTTTAGGAGCCTCCTTCCCGGAGAAAACCGGGAGGAGGTTTTTTGGTGCATGGCTACAGTGGCATGCTGTTTTCAAAAGAGGCATCAGGGGAGAGAAACAGCCGGTGATCTTTCTGGCTGTAATAATAAATATGGCTGCCCAGGATCTCCGTAGGCAGGACTGTCTCATGATTTACTTCACACAGAATTTCTGTAAGCAGGCGTTCTGTCTGGAGGGTGTGGTCTGCAGGCGTCAGAAGCAGTTCATGGATAGAAGAAGGAATCAGGTATAAATCTGAATCCATAGCTTGTGCAATCTGGGCCAGAATGTCCGGGTAAAGGAGACATGCGGCTCCGTGGAAACTGCGGGTATTGCTCAAGGCAAACAGATGACAGGCAGAACAGTTCATAAGTGAAGACCACCTGATATATGTATTTCGCAAAGACTGCTGCTTTTGAATCCTTTCCGAAATTTCGCAAGTGAGGGGCAGAGGCAGTAACGTCTGTTCATGGGGATAAAGAGAATCATCCACAGGCTTTAGCACAGGGATACGCTTGTAAATGGTGTTGTTCCAGGCAGCTGCAAAAAGTTCTTCTTCTGTCATGTCCCATTCGGTAAGGTGACGGCGGTGAATCAGGGCAGTACCTTCTAAGTCCGGACATTCTATGGAAAGCTCACATACAGCAGCAAGGTCTAAACAGGCCTGATAAGGAACGTCTGTAAGCTGTCTTATGTTGCTTTCCAAATGAATCAGCCGTATATACAGATAAGGAACGGGATCTGTAAGCTCCTGTACAAAACGATACATGGAAGGCACATGAAAAGGGTTTTCAAAATAGCGGAGAATATCCTTCATAATATCTCCAAAAGGTCTCCCGTAAGTATACTCCTGATAGTAAGGCTCCAGATACACAATGGGAGAGCAGGGAATCTCTTTGCGATGGATGTACAGGGCAGAACGTTCAATATCGTTGTTCTTCAGCACAGTACGAATGTTGGGAGTGGTAGTGTCTGGTAGTGCATGGGCAGCTGCAGTTACCACTGCGCTGCAAAATTCTTGAAAATCCATGGGATTCCTCCTGTGTATGCATACGGCTGCGGGAGGAAATTGAGAAACAGATATAGAATATTATACCATAAATATAACTAAAAGTAAATAAAAATAGCTAAAAGTGATCAGAATACAGAACCCATAGGCAGAGGGTTGTATATGACAGAAAAGGAATAAAAGGCATTCATATGAAAACCAGGGAGTATGGGATATGGATATAATACCTCCTAAGCAGACAAGGTAAATAACCAAAATCTGCTTAGGAGATACGATATCCATATCCCATACTCCCTGGTTTTGGGGAAAATACGAAAAAATACACCTGAAGGGAATCGAACCCCCGCACCCGGATCCGGATTCCGGCGCTCTATCCACTGAGCTACAGGTGCTTAACAAAATAAGTATACAATATTTTTGCTGGGATAGCAAGATAAAAGTGAAAAAAATCCTAAACCATAGTGCGATCGGGTTGCTTTTTAAGAAATACTTTGGTAGTATGAATATGGCATATTGATCAAAAAAGGCTTCGCATTTTGGTATAAAGGGAAGAATGGGGGCGAAGCTTTGATCTGCATTGCAGTTCTGGACAATAAATTGCTTCGGAATGAGGGATTACTATGAATAAACCAGATAAAATGACATGGAAGCAGAAACTGGCAGCTTCCATGGAAAAAATAAAAAAGTCTTCATTGTGGCAGACTCTTGCAGCCTGGATAAAGGTTCATAAAGAGATGACCATTTTAGGAGGCATGCTGCTGCTGCTGATTCTCATCACAGCAGCAACATCCGGCAGCGCAGAAGAGGATGCTGCAGAAACAATAAAGGAAACGGTTACCATTATCGGAAGCGGTAAAACCACTGTAGAAGAGCAGCTGGAAGGGAGCAGCAAAGAGCATCAGATCAAAGCACTGGTAAACCGTTATTTTGATGCGATAGCTGCTTGTGATGTTGAGACATTAAATAGTATTTGTGAAACCACAGATGGTTTTGATGAAGAAGTACTGGCAGAATATGCTTCTTATATTGAAAAATACCAGAATTTGGACTGCACCATTATGGACGGCCTGGTAGAGGGGACCTATGTGGTGTATGTATACTATGAGATGAAATTTTACTATATTGATACACCGGCACCTGCCCTGGTACAATTGTACATAAAGACAGATAAGGATCAGATGCTTTATATTTATCAGGGAATTATTGACGGTGAGTTGTCTGCATATATGGCAGAACTGACTGCAGGGGAACAGATCTCCCAGCTGGCAGATGAAGTGAATCAGAAGCTGCGGAATGCCTGTGCGGCAGATGAGGATCTGAATACCTTTATCCAGGTATTGAAAAATCAGGCCCAGGGGTCTGCTGAGGAAAACAGCGGGGAAAAAGAGACCGGGCAGGAAGAAAATGAACTGCCAGATACAGAAAGCATGGAAGAAACTGATTGAAATATCAGTTTCCCAACTGCCTATAATATTCTGACTATGAAAGGGGAAAGAGGATGAATCAGAAGGTAGAAAATATATTAAATGAAGTGAGAAAAGTGGTCATAGGCAAGGATCAGGTTATGACCAAGGTATTGTGTGCCCTGTTGGCCCAGGGACATGTATTGTTGGAGGATATCCCGGGAGTAGGAAAGACCACCATGGCCAATGCCTTTGCAAAAGCCATGTCGTTAAAGGAAAAGAGAATGCAGTTTACTCCGGATGTTATGCCGGCAGATGTAACCGGTTTTCATTTTTTCGATAAGGAAACCGGTAAATTCCAGTATCACGAGGGACCGGTTATGAGTAACCTGTTTCTGGCAGATGAAATCAATCGTACTTCTCCCAAAACCCAGTCGGCCTTGTTAGAGGTCATGGAGGAAGGGACAGTAACCATTGATGGAGAAACCAGACAGGTACCGGCTCCTTTTTTTGTGATTGCCACTCAGAATCCGGCAGGCTCTGCCGGGACTTCTTTGTTACCGGAATCTCAGATGGACCGTTTTCTGGTGTGTCTGTCTCTTGGTTATCCAGATGCAAAGGAAGAATTAGAGATTGCCAAAATGCGCCAGAAAAAGAGTGCCGGGCAGAAAGTGTGTCCTGTAGTCACACCATCGGAAATCATACAGATGCAGAGAGAAGCAGAGTCTGTCTATGTGCATGAGCTGATTTATGATTATGCAGTCCGTCTGGTGCAGCAGACTAGAAATACACCCCTGCTGCAGATGGGTGCCAGCCCCAGAGCTACCATTGCCCTGATCCGTATGGCCAGTGCATATGCCTATGCAGCAGACAGGGATTACGTGGTGCCTGCAGATGTGAAAGAAGTATATCTGGATGTAACAGCACATCGTGTGGTCACAAGTGCAAAGGCCAGAGTATCCCATATGACTGCAAAACAGGTGCTTACAGGAATTCTGGAGCAGACCAAGGCTCCAAAGCCTGGACAGGCATAGACTAAGGGAGGCAGAGATGAATAAATACCATTATCTGCTGGTTGTGCTGGTTACAGTATATCTGGTGATCATGTATGATATGGAACTGCCGGTGCTGCTGCTTTTGCTGGAAATCATACTGCCGTTCATGCAGTATGTACTGCTGTTTCCTGCGGCCAGAAAGCTGCAGCTGCAGTGGAATAGTACAGAACAGGTGTATGAGACAGGAGAGGAAATTCCTGTAAAATTGTGGGTGAAAAATCCGACCATCATTCCAATATTGTACCTGCATCTGATGCTGGAAATTCAAAACGGATTAACCGGTGAAAAAGAAAAAAGAGAGATCTCTCTGATGGTGCCGGCCAGAGGAACGGTTCAGGTGCCTCTGGGAATTGCTTCTGAGTATTGCGGCAGAATGACCATGGAGATTTCTAATGTATGTTTGTGGGATTATTTTCATCTGTTCCATAAAAAGAAAAAACTGAAAAAAGATTATAGATCCCAGGTCCTGGTCATTCCTGCTCTCACAGATCTGTCCATGGAAATCAGCAATCTTGTAAAAGGATTTCTGACAGACTGCAGCAGGTATGATCCCCATGAAAAAGGCTCAGATCCTTCTGAAGTATTTCAGGTAAGAGATTATCAGCCGGGAGACCGTCTGCAGCAGGTTCACTGGAAACTGAGTGCAGCCAGAGACGGCCTGTTGGTAAAGGAGCTGTCAAAACCCCTGGTATACCCCGTAATCCTATTTCTGGATATGGGGCAGAGCCATCCTTTTTTGATGCAGCAGGGAGTGGCAGATGCCATGTCTGTTCTCTGGACGCTGCAGCAGAAAGACTGTCCGGCCTGTATTGTTTGCAGGCAAGAGGATGGGACTTTACAGAAAATCTCTCTCACCTCGGAAGAAGAATTGCTCCCTTGTATGGAAGCCGTATGTTCCAGCAGAGGAACTGGCAAAGAAATCAATATGCTGGCTGAATATGAAGAACAGGCTCCAGGAGAGCGGTATGCCCATCTGTATTATGTAACAGACCATATAGAAGAGGAAACAATACAGCTGCTGTGGGAGACTCCATTTGCCGCCCAGAAATCAGTGATATGGATACAGTCTGGGGATGAAAAGCAGACTGACTTAAAAAACAGCCTGTTAGAATCCGGCATTGAACTGGTAACAGAATCCGAAGGGGAGAATACAGTCAGACAATATCACTGGGTGGTATAATCACATAATAAATTTGTATTTGATTAAAAGAACAAGTGAAACATATTTATATTCTGAATCCAGGTATTTGCAGCCGGACATCTAATGTCAGCGTTCCGGGGGCTGGTATTACCATGCAGCCACCTGGCATTCAGAATAGAATAGGCAATTGCCTGAATTGCCTAAGAATAGAAAGGAGCAGGTTTGAGGGAATCGGGAATTCGTGTCGTATTATCGGAAAAAGCCAGTGACAGCAAAGCAGTCTACAGCAAAAAAAATACGTTTCTGGTGTCACTGATTTGTTTTGTATACCTGCTGTTGGGAGAGTGCGGAATCTTATTTGCCATAAACCAGGTATTTCAGCTGGGAGTTCCCTTTCTGCAGCTGATGGGGATCACAGCTGCTGTCAGTGCAGGGACTGCCCTGTTATTGTCCTTTCCAAAATGGAGGCTGTACGGACTGTTTGGGCTGTTGGCTTCCTGTGTGGTATTTTTTGTTTACTTTTGGGATCAGCTGGTGGTGGGTTTCCTGTATATATGGGAAAGTTTTGGAATTCAGTTTGATGCATACTTTCATGGAGCAGGAGAGATCAGCCAGTCTCTTTCTGGAATAGAATCTCAGGTAATGCTGGCTATGACAGGCATCAGCCTGGTGCTTGCCTTGTTCATCGGCAGTTCCATTTTTTTGTGGAGAAGTTTGTCTGCCTCTCTCATATTGTTTGCAGCAGTTGATATACTCATACTGGTGGTAGGGCTGATGCCTCCTATCTGGGTGGTTATGGTACAGCTTGTGTCATTGTTTGGAATTTCCCTGCTGGGGGGATGCCGGAATAAGCAGCCTGTCTTTGGGACAGTGACCCGTATTGATGCCAGGATCGGACTGCGCCAGAAGATGCAGCTGCAGGTTTCCATAGGGATCGTACTATTAGCTGCAGGCATTATGTATCTGGTATCGGCACTGCTGCTGGAACCGGCATATGCAAAAGTAACGGAAAGCAGAGAGATTACCAATCAGATCCGTGAGGATATTCAGGATTTTACCATCAATGGCTGGGATGACTTTGATTTTACCATTACTGGCCGGGGAACTATGGGATTAAACGGAGGACAGCTTGGAGATTATAAGTCTATCTCTGGGAAAAAACAGACGGATTTATATATTACCTCGGATGTGTCATATTCAGGCACTGTATACATCAAAGGCTTTGCGGCAGGGTTGTATGCAGGGGATCATTGGGAACAGGTGATGTTTCAGGAATGGGCAGAAAATGATTATGGAAGCGGAACATGGGAAATCGTGCCGGAAGCAAATTATGTATCTCAGGAATACAGCAGTCTGCTTCATCTGGCATCCCAGCTGGGAGATACTGACAAGATCGTGGTGTCTAAGGCCATGAAGGTGGAAGCAGAGCATGCCAGTGATGATTACAGTTACCTGCCGGGATTTCCTCAGGCGGCAATATTTGGAAACAGCATGCCTTTGTATGGCTGGGCAGAGCAGATCAGTACCAATGCGTCTTATGTAACGGTGCTTGCTTCACCTTCCTGGCTGCTGACACAGATAGACGGGGGAATCGGTTCCTATACCCAGGAAGCAGAAACCATTACCATAACCAATGGAAAAACAGAAGTTTCTGCAGACTATGATCAGTTTGTCCAGGAGAATTATCTGCAGATTCCTGCTCAGGTATTAGACCGGGTAGAAATGGACTGGAATACATATCTGCAGGAACATGGAGCATCCGATGAAAAGGAAACCTATGGGGGACTGGCAGGTCTTGTGTGCAGCTATTTAACTGAACGGGCAGATTACACCATGTCACCAGGAAAGACCCCATCTGACCAGGATTTTATTGACTATTTTATTTTTGAACAGAAAAAGGGTTATTGTGTGCATTTTGCTTCTGCTGCGACCATGCTCTTTCGCATGAGCGGTGTACCTGCCAGATACGTAGAGGGGTATACAATAGAAGGATTGGAAGCAGGCGTGAAGACGGTGGTAATGGATACCCAGGCTCATGCATGGTGTGAAATTTATGTCAGCGGCTTTGGATGGGTACCGATAGATGTAACGCCAGGGGGCCGGGAGGCTTTTTCTAATACAGGAAACGAAGAAGAAACTGGTGAAGAGACCCAGGTGGAAACAGTAACAGAGACGGAAATCGTAACGGTACCTGCAGAAGAGACCGTGAATCAGCAGGAAAACCAGAAAGAAACCATCTCCCAGAATTCTTCAGAACTTCCAGGCGAAAGTGATGAACCAATACCAGGTACTTCCGGCCGTATTGGTACAGAGGTATTGGAGAAGTTTCTTACGTTTCTGGGTATGATCCTATTGCTGCTGATGATACGGTTTGCCATCGGGAAACGAAGTAAGATCCTTTTGAACAGATGTAAAAACAGATTGGAGCAGGTCGATTGCAGACGGGCCATTCTGGCTGCGTATGGTTATACGGTTTCCATGACCGCACATTTGCCCTGCCCGTCAGATCTGGATCTGTCTTTGGAGGAATTTGAAAAAGGGTATCCGGACGGAGATGGAATCTTGTTTACACGTTGGAAAGAGCTGGTACAGGAAGCCTGTTTCTCCTGCCATGAGATGACGGACAGCGACCGGGAGACTGTACTAGAATTCTACCGGTATATGTACCAGAAATCTCTGATCATAGGAAAGGATGGAAAAACCATCGGTGGTTTACAGCAGAAATGCAGACGCTGGTGGAGAATCTACGGCAGCTGCTATTTTGAAGTATAATACCTTTAAAGCTGCTTTCTGCAAAAGAAAAATCCTGCCCCTGTAACAAACAGGATCAAATGGAGGAATAAAATAAACAAAGCATAGGGAAGTGTCTGTCCGGAGGCGGCACTTCCTTTTATAATGGAAAGAATGTCCAGGGAACCTATTATGCTGTAAGAAGTCCAGGCCAGGTAAGAGTTGGAAACGTGCTGCCCTGCACACCAGGAAAGAACCATTCCAGAAAGTCCTGCTGCAGTCACCACACCAGAATAAGGCACCAGTGCAGAGCAAAACAGACAGAAAGCGGCAGTCACATATATGGGCAGGCAAATCAGAAAATAATGTTTTAACAGCAGAAGCAAAGTAGAGTAAGCATTCACCATACCATCCCGTACAAAGAGAGTGGAAGCCTGTAAATCCTCCGTGCCAAACAGCAGGGAGGCAGTCACTACATTGGCAGTAAAAATAAACAGGATCCATCCAGTACAGATGATCATGGCAGCACAAAGCTTGGCAGTAAAGTAATTTTGTCTGTTTACCGGCTGGGAAAACAACAGATTCAGATTGTGCAGCCGGATTTCTCCTGCAATGATGGCTGAGAGAAGGAAAAGGATAGGGATCTGCAATAAAGGCAGCAGGGTTCTGCTGTCAAAAAGGCTTTTCCAGAATATACTGTCTCCAAAGTCTGTATCTGTGATCAGAAGAGATACATTTTGTTCCAACCGGTATTTGGCTACCGCCTGTTTGTTATATGCTTTCTGCCAGGTGCTGTCATAGGCATCGGTATCGGAAGCCTGCAGTTCCAGACGAGCCAGAGAAAGACTGCTTTCCAGCAAATCGTCTGCAGCCTCCTGTCTCCAGTCACCAGTATCCGGTTCGATGTTCTGGGTGATCAGATAGGAGTAATATTGGGTGTAATAATATTTTTCTGTAGAGGAAAGGCTGTCATCTTCCTGTACACGTTCTGCCAGCAGCTGGAGATAGTCATTGGAAGAATTGGTACGGACAGCCTGGCACAGCAGTTTGAAATAGCGGTAGTAAGCAGCTATTTCATGAGGGGTAGCGCTTTCTTCACAAATTTTTTTCTGATAATATCCAAATGCTTCATTTAAGGCAGTCATCTGCCATCCACGTATGGGAATGTGCAGATTTTTTTCCAGAATATATTCATATTTATGGAGCTGATACCGGGTGTCGGCAGTTTCCTGGACAGCCAGCTGTTCCATAATGGCGGTCACAGTTTCGGAAGTAGTATAGGTCATGGTGGAATCCTGGCAGTCGTATGAGCAGTGAAAAAAGAACAGCACAAAGCAGCCCAGGCACAGAAAAAAGGGTACCAGGGCAAATGGCCGGCCAATTAGCTTTTTTAATTCATTTTTAATCAGATTAATCAAGCTGCACACCTCCACTGTGGGTGATTTCCAGAAAAGCATCCTCTAGGGTACGGTTGTCAATGGGGTATATAGTATACACATCCAGTCCCCAGGCAATAAATTGATAGTTTAATTTTGCTAACAGAGTGTCTGTATCATTATTGGGCAGGGAAAGTTCTAAACTGTGTTGGTCAGAAATAACCGCCTCTGTATCCAGCACCAGTCGGGCAGCGTTGGCAGCTTCCTTGGCATCACTGACCCGGAACCGGTAAATGGTATGGGTTCCACCGGTGGTATGAATCAGCTCGTGCATAGGGCGGTTTTCTACAATACGACCTCCTGAGAGCATGATGACTCTGTCACACATCAGCTCTGCTTCTGAAAGCAGGTTGGTGGTAGTAAGGATGCAGATGTGCTGTTCTCTTGCCAGTTTCCGGAGGTATTCCCGGAGGTTGCGGATTCCACCAGGGTCCAGTCCTGCTGCAGGCTCGTCTAAAATCAGTACCCGGGGCTGATGCAGGAGAGCCAGGGCAATAGCCAGGCGTTTTTTCATACCATTGGAATAAGTGCTTACTTTACGGTGAATACATCGAACCAGACCTGAAAAATAAATAATGTCTGTCAGCTGTTGGTCAGTTACATTGGGGCGCAGCCCTGCAAACATCCGCAGGTTCTGCATACCTGTAAGATAAGGATAGAATCCGTTGTCTTCTAATATACAGCCTGCATAATTCATGCAGTTTTTAGGCTTGCCGCAGCATTCTCCGGCGATCCAGATCGTACCGTAGTCTGGTTTGACCTGGCCGGTGAGTACTTTGATCAGGGAGGTTTTGCCAGAACCGTTGGCACCAAGGATCCCTAAGATTTCTCCTGGAAAAGCCTCCAGGGTAATATTATATAAAAGGGTTTTCGGCCCTTTTTTTAAGGTAACATTCTGCATTTGAATTGCTGCATCCATATTTTGCTTATTCCTCCAAAACCAGTGATACAACTGCTTCTTTATTTATAAAATGAATGTATTTGTTCAGTCCCCTACAGATCCAGCCAAAATCGTGGACTGGAGGTTTCTGAACAGTTATAAAAAATACTTTTAACAGTATAACATATTTTGACCGGGAGCAATACTGGTTTTAAAATCTTTCAGCAGAGGAGTAATCTGATAAAAGAAATGCAAAGATGTTATGTACAAATTTCTGAAAATACGGTATTGTAAAATAGGTAGAAATACAATTACATGTGTTTGAAACAGGACATGCAGTGTCCTGGTAAGAACGAAAGGAATGAGGGATTAATGAAAGAAAACAGGGTGAGTATTTTTTGGAAATATGTTCGGATCTTGCTGAACATTATAATTCCGATTGTTGGAACAGTATTGATCTGTACCGTGGGAATGGCAGTGGTAAGGTTTTTCCTTCCTTTTTTGATTGGATGGCTGATTGCCATGATTGCAGGCCCGCTGGTGCGCTTTCTGGATACAAAGGTAAAAATCCTTCGGTCCTTTAGTTCCTTTGCCATTATTGTGGTGGTTTTAGGGGGCATCGTGGCGGCTCTTTGCTGGATGGTATCCTGGCTAGGCAGGCAGGTAATAGATCTGATACAGAATATGCCTGTGTTAGAGAGTACCATGCGGGAGCAGGCAGCTCTTCTGCAGGATAAATTGGCGGGGCTGGCAGCACTGCTTCCGGAAGAAATTTCTGTATCTGTGGATAATGCGGGAAGTAAGCTCATAGATTATTTAGCCGGGTATATTGGAAATTTGACCCACCCAGTCATTTCAGCAGCAGGAGACTTTGTGTCTGCCATTCCCAATGCCTTTGTCTATCTGATCGTAACCATTCTGTCTGCCTACTTTTTTCTGGCAGACAAAGAGAAGATCAGTAAGGCAGTATCGGAGATTATGCCAGCATCTTTAAAGGAAAAAGTCCATCTGATGAAAAAAAGGACCACAAGCCTGGTAGGCGGATACTTTTTTGCCCAGCTGAAAATTATGTGTATGATTTATATCATACTGGTGATCGGCTTTCTGATACTGGGAGTAGATTATTCCGGACTGATCGCATTGTTGGTGGCTTTGCTGGATTTCCTGCCGGTATTTGGAACTGGCACAGTACTGATTCCATGGGCCATTATTGAGCTGATTATGGGAAATTATCTTTCTGCCATTGGTATGCTGGTGCTGTATGGAGTGACCCTTCTCAGCCGGCAGCTGCTGCAGCCAAAGCTGGTGGGAGATGCCATGGGACTGAATCCTCTGGCTACATTGTTTTTCATGTATTTGGGTTTTCGCTTTTCCGGAATAGCAGGTATGATCCTGGCAGTGCCCATTGGTATGATGGTGATTGAATTGTATCACATTGGTATTTTTGACAGTTTCCTGGAAAACTGTGCATTATTGATCCGGGGGATTAATGATTTCCGCAGGGGTGATGTATCTGAAAATGAACAGGATGAGAAATAATTTTTATCCAAAATAGGAAGTAATTTCAAAAAAAACTGTTTAAAACAGAGAAAATATGATTTGAAAATCAAAACAGTTGACACTGGAAAATCAGATTGTTATGATATTTTTTAATGTCAGTTACCAACAGATACAGCTGCAGTGAATGCTGCAGCTTTGTGTCTGTTGGTCTGAATGATTCCATGAAAACAATGGTTGCAGAAATCGCAGGAGGAAGAAGTCAGATGGGTATTTATACAAGAGAAGACATTATCCGTATGGTGGAAGAAGAAGATGTGGAATTTATCCGGCTGCAGTTTACAGACTTATCCGGATTGACCAAAAATATCGCCATCACATCCAGCCAGTTAGAGAAGGCTTTGGATAACCAGTGCTCCTTTAATGGAGCGGTAATTGATGGTTACGGCAAGATTGAAGAGGCAGATATGTATCTCCATCCGGATTTGGATACTTTTGTCATCTTCCCATGGAGACCTCAGCAGGGAAAGGTAGCCCGTTTTCTGTGTGATGTATATAAGGCAAATGGGGAATGTTTTGAAGGGGACAGCCGTATGGTGTTAAAGCGTGTGGTGAAAAAAGCTGCAGATATGGGACTGTACCTGAATGTAGGCCCTGAGTTTGAATTCTTTTTATTTCCTACAGACGATTATGGCAATGTAACAGTAGATACAGGAGAGCAGGCAGGCTATTTTGATGTGGCTCCTATTGACCGGGGAGAGAATGTCCGCCGTGATATTGTATTGAATCTGGAAGATATGGGCATTGAGGTAGAGAGTTCTTATCATGAGCATTCTCCATGCCAGCATGAAATCGATTTGAAGTATACAGATGCCTGCACAGCAGCAGATATGATACAGTCCTTCCGCATGACCACTAAGGTCATTGCACGCCGCCATGGTCTTCATGCTACTTTTATGCCAAAACCCAAGGATGGTAAGGAAGGTTCCGGCATGCATCTGAATCTTTCTCTGTATAATGCAGAGGGAAAGAATTTGTTTGATGATCCGGAAGGAGACAACGGCTTGAGTGAACTGGCTTATCAGATGATTGCAGGCATTTTAAAGCATCTTCCGGCAATTTGTCTGGTCATGAACCCACTGGTGAATTCTTATAAGAGACTTCGTCCGGGCTTTGACGCACCGGTATATGCAGCTTGGTCTGCAAGCAACCGTACTGCAAGCCTGCGGATTCCTGGTGCCAGAGGAAAGAATACTCGAATTGAACTGCGCAATCCGGATGCAGTGGCCAATGGCTATCTGAGCATTGCCCTGTGTCTGGCTGCAGGTCTGGAAGGAATAGAAAAGAAACTGCTGCCTCCGGCAAGCGTGGATTTCAACCTGTTTAATATTACAGAAGAGGAAAAGGCTGAACTGGGACTTAGAGATCTGCCAACCAGCCTTGGAGATGCTATCTGGGAATTTGAACAGGATGCTTTTGTACAGTCTGTACTGGGATCTCATTTATCCCAACGTCTGATTGAGTCCAAAAAGCTGGAGTGGAAAAATTATTTAGACCATGTAAGCGATTGGGAAATCAATGAATATATCCGCAAATTTTAACCTTTGAGTAACGGGATACAGAACTTGGAGGTAGAAAAGTGACAAACATCATAGTGGTTTTCCCAAAACAGGAAGACGGTCGGAATATCAGAAATATTCTGGTGAAGCATGGTTTTTCAGTAACGGGGGTATGTACCAGCGGCTCTCAGGTTCTTCAGTATGCAGATGAATTAAGCGGTGGAATTGTGGTATCCGGATACCGGTATCCGGATATGATATATTCGGATTTGTGCGCAGAGCTTTCTTCTGAGTTTCAGATGCTTTTGATTGCATCACAGCGGTATCTCAGCGAGGTCGATACACAGGATATTGTCTGTGTATCCATTCCTTTGAAAACCCACGAACTCATCAGTACTGTCAATATGATGGCGGAGTCAATGGAACGCAGACTCCGTAAGCGCAGCAGAAAAACCCCCCAGCGCAGGGAGCAGGATATGCTGCTGATCCGTAAAGCCAAGGGACTTTTAATGGAACGCAATCATATGACAGAGGAAGAGGCACATCGTTACATACAAAAACGCAGTATGGACAGCGGCACCAATATGGCAGAGACAGCTCAGATGGTATTGAGTCTCATGGGTTAAGAGACCCTTTTTTGAGAAATACTTTCATTGGTCATACTAGACAAGGATACAGTGATATACTATAATAATACACGACGGTTTGCTGCAGTGAATAGAGTGTTCAGAGGCTTAGAATCGTTACAGACAGTTATACAGATAAGAACAGGAGAAGAAAGATATGTTTAAGATTAATGATAATTATCAGAAGCTTCCGGGAAGTTATTTATTTTCCACAGTAGCGAAAAAGGTGAATGCATATCAGGCTGCCAATCCGGACAAAAAGATCATCCGTCTGGGGATTGGTGATGTAACCCAGCCTTTGGCTCCGGCAATTATTGATGCGTTACATAGTGCAGTAGATGAAATGGGCGCAGCAGAGACCTTTAAGGGATATGCACCAGATCTGGGTTATGAGTTCTTAAGAAATGCCATTGCAGAGGGCGATTACCGTTCCAGAGGTACAGATATTCAGGCAGATGAAATCTTTGTCAGCGATGGTGCAAAGTGTGACTGTGCCAATATTCAGGAGATTTTCTCCCTGGATAACAAAATTGCAGTATGCGACCCGGTATACCCAGTTTATGTGGACTCCAATGTAATGGCAGGCCGTACTGGTACATACAGCTTTGATACAGGCAGATGGAGTGATGTGATCTATATGCCATGTACGGTAGAAAATGATTTTGTACCAGAGCTTCCAAAGGAGACACCGGATCTCATTTATCTGTGCTACCCCAACAATCCAAGCGGTTCTACTTTAACCAAGGATCAGCTGCAGGTATGGGTAGATTATGCCAATAAGGTAGGGGCTGTGATTTTATTTGATGCAGCTTACGAAGCATATATTTCTGAGGAAGATGTACCACATACCATTTATGAGTGCGAAGGTGCCCGTACCTGTGCCATTGAGATGCGCAGTTTTTCCAAAAATGCAGGATTTACAGGCGTACGTCTTGGATTTACTGTCATTCCAAAGGATTTAAAGTGCGGAGATGTCAGCCTCCATTCCATGTGGGCACGCCGTCATGGTACCAAGTATAACGGCGCTCCATACATCATCCAGAAGGCAGGCGCTGCTGTATACACACCGGAAGGCAAGGCGCAGCTGGCAAAGCAGGTCGCATATTATATGAACAATGCCAAGGTAATCAAGGAAGGACTGCAGAGCGCAGGCTATACCTTTACCGGCGGTGTCAACGCACCATATATCTGGTTAAAGACACCAAACAATATGACCTCCTGGGAGTTCTTTGATTATCTGTTGGAAAATGCCAATGTAGTAGGCACTCCTGGTTCCGGATTTGGACCAAGCGGCGAAGGATACTTCCGTCTGACTGCATTTGGTACCTATGAGAATACAGTTGAGGCGATAGAGCGGATCAAGAAGCTGTAATAGAGTGAAGATTAATATAGAAGGGTATCAGGTATATCCCAAATGTCATTTCGTGAAGACATGGGGCATATGCCGGGTGCCCTTTTTGTATATGGAGGCATCCAGACAAAAGGCTGCCATCTGCATAGGGGTTCAGCCCGATCAATTGCTTTGGAATGCGGATGAAAATACAGAAAGTAAAATATTTGTAATGTTTGTAAAAAGCATTAGAAGAATAAGAAACAGCCTGCCTTTTTTTTAGCAGAGGGCAGGTTATTTTTATATAAATTTAACAGTGCCATAACCAGACCATGTGAACAGTTTTTACCCAGTTGTTTTTATAATAATTACAGTGAAAAAATGAATGAGGAAAAGAAACAGGTAAAAAACATGAAGCAAACCGGTTTGGTAAAATGGATTCGAGCAAATGGAGTAACCCTGATTGTGGGGGTATGGGCAGTGGTTTTTCTGATCATAGTCTTTCTGGTGGATTGGAACAGCATCAATTCTTATACAGCGTATAATTCAGCGTCTCTTAGTTATGTGAAAGCCAGAGTGGTATCTATAGACAGCCAGAACCTGGAAAAAGATGATACAGACAGCAGCCGTTATCTGGGTACCCAGAATATCCAGGCAGAAATCCTGGAAGGTGAATTTAAAGGGGAAATCGTAAGTATTGCAAACTATCTAACAAGAACCCAGAATATTTATGTAAATGAATCTGATCTGATTGTCGTATGTGTAGACCATCCCCAGCAGATAGATGCCATCTTTACTGTGTATCAGTATTACCGGGTGCCGGTATTGTGGCTGATACTGGCAGTATTTGCAGCATTGATTCTTGTGATAGGCAAGGGAAAAGGCATCCGGGCACTTCTGGGACTTGGTTTTACCGTAGGAACGGTGCTGCTGTTTATGGTACAGAGCATTTATCATGGATGTCCTACCCTTCTGGCTACAGGCATTACGGTGATCATTACTACCATCGTTTCTCTGGTACTCTTAAATGGCATTGGAAAAAAGACCGGAGCTGCTATCCTTGGAACCCTTTTTGGAGTGGCCATTGCAGGAGTTTTGTTTGCAATCATGTCAGCGCTGCTGCACGTATCCGGCTACAATACAGATGCTGCAGAATCCCTGCTGCTGGTAAGCAGAAACACGGGCTTGTCTATCCGGAACCTGCTTTTTGCAGCCACCCTGGTATCTGCTTTGGGAGCTGTAATGGATGTGGCCATGTCCATCGCTTCTGCATTGTATGAAGTGGCTGCTGCCAATGAATCTCTTTCTGCTAAGGAACTGTTTCGTGCAGGGATCCGCATCGGTCAGGATATGATTGGTACCATGAGTAATACTTTGATCTTAGCTTATGTAGGAACTGCCCTGACCACTATGTTGGTATTGCTTTCTTATGGATACCAGACACAGCAGCTGCTCAATTCTGACTATCTCACTGTAGAGCTGACAGGAAGTATCTGCAGTACCATGGGTGTTATTCTTACAGTACCCATTGCGTCAGCCATATCTGCATTCCTGTACCGCAGACAGGTGAACGGCAGAGCATAAGAGCAGATAGTACATAGGCTTGTGTGAACATAGGCAGTTTTTTCAAAATACCTGTAAATGAGTAAAGGAAAACTCTCCCAGAGTATATACAGTCTTATTTGTATGCTGCTCTGTGATTTATATAGAGTTATAGGAGGAGACAGCAGGCTGTCATTGCAATATGTCAGCAAATGCTTGTCCTGCTCCAGAAAAACAGTCAGGAAAGAATGTTTGCTTTCCGGCTTTTCATTGGCTATTTGTGCTGAAGCGTCACAAAATAGCTTAATTGCCACGAGGATCTGAACCCTTTATTGCAGCTCCTACGGGATAAATCGCTTCGGAAGAGGAGAAGATATGAAAAGAAGATGTTTGAAAAGCGCACTGGCAGGTTTGCTTGTACTTACTTTAGTAGGTACAACTATCGAACCAAGCTACAGTGCCGCTGCGGCAGAAGAAAGTACTGCAGCGGAATCTGCAGTACAGACAGAAATTAATGCTGAGACCGTATGGTCTTATACAGATGAGGGAATTGATCCGGCAGCAGGTCTTGCAAACAGAACAGACTGGACATTAGACTCTTATGATGTATCTGCATGGAAGCAGGGAACAGGAAGTTTTGGTGTGAAAAATGGTGCCATTAGTGATTTGGGCAGCGGTTATATTCCAAATACGCTCTTGAATCAGTATAAAGAAGATACTACAGATATTGAAGTTTTCTTCTTCCGTACAGAAGTAGAGGTCGCAGATGTTTCTGCTGTAACCATGATAGCAGGTAATGTGATTTATGATGACAGTGCTACTGTATATATTAATGGTGTAAAGATAGCAGGTTTTGATGACAGTGACATTACAGAGAACATTCAGTATGGAGGTTCTAATGATGGTACCCCAATTAATGGTGAGATTCTGGTAACAGATCCTCAGACTGTACAGAATGTATTAAAAAATGGTAAGAATGTAGTGGCGGTAGAAGTACATCAGGGACGTGCTGCTAGCTCCGATCTCTATTTTGACATGCAGCTGTCTTTTTCTACAGAAGCTTTGCCAGAGCCAGCCAGTGAGCCTACTAATGTTGTATTAAACATAGGTTCCGATGAATCCCAGGCAAGTGTTACATGGTATACTACAAGTGAAAATGCAGGTACATTAGAGCTGACAGCAGGAGGTGCTACAAGTACCTATACTGCAGATTCTTATGCAACTACTACTTCTGATGAAAATGGATATCCATATTATAAGAATACAGTAACCCTGACTGGTCTGACTGCAGGCACTGCATATACTTATCGTGTAAGCGGTGGTGTAAATGATGGAGAAATTACCTGGTCTGATACATACAGCTTTACTCCAAAGGCAGCAGGGGAAAACAACAGCTTTTCCTTTATGGCAGTAGGTGATCCGCAGATCGGCTGTAGTAACGTTTCAAGTGATACGGAAGGGTGGGTGACCACTATGAATACTGCTTTGAGCCAGAATCCGGATTTAAGCTTCCTGTTAAGCCTTGGTGACCAGGTCAACAATTATTCTGCAGGTTCCCAGCTGGTAAGTGAATACAACGGATTTTTAGATGAAGCAGCAAAC
>JBGVQN010000033.1:0-120823 GCA_045127535.1 Lachnospiraceae bacterium
AGGCATACCGCCCAACAATATACCCGGAGTACACCATCTATGTGCCCTCCGCCACGTTTCATACGAAAGGAGCTTACCGTCATGGCATTTATCGATACCATTAAAGCAAGAGCAAAAGCAGACAAGAAAACCATCGTCTTACCAGAGTCTATGGACAGAAGAACCTTCGAGGCAGCAGCCCAGATTCTTGCAGAGGACATTGCAAATCTGATCATCATTGGTACAGAAGAAGAAGTTGCAGCCAACAGCGAGGGCTTAGATATCTCCGGCGCAACCATCATCAACCCATTTACATACGAAAAGACAGAAGAGTATCTGAACCTGTTCGTAGAACTGAGAAAGAGCAAGGGTCTGACCTATGAGGATGCGAAGAAGACTGCATTAGGGGATTATATGTACTATGCATGTCTGATGGTAAAAGCAGGAGATGCAGATGGTGTGGTATCTGGTGCATGTCATTCTACAGCCAACACCTTAAGGCCATCCCTGCAGATCGTCAAGACCAAGCCAGGATGTAAGCTGGTATCTGCATTCTTCTTAATGGTAGTGCCGGACTGCGAGTATGGCGCAAACGGAACCTTTGTATTTGCAGACTGCGGATTAGAGCAGAATCCGGATCCAGAGAAGCTGGCAGCAATTGCAGCATCTTCTGCAGAGTCTTTCGAATTACTGACAGGAGAAAAGGCACTGGTTGCCATGTTATCCCACTCTACCAAGGGCAGTGCAAAGCATGCTGATGTAGATAAGGTGGTGGCAGCAACACAGATCTGTAAGGAACAGTACCCGGATGTAACTGTAGACGGCGAGCTGCAGTTAGATGCTGCCATCGTACCAAGCATAGCAGCGTCCAAGGCTCCAGACAGTCCTGTTGCAGGTAAGGCCAATGTATTGTGCTTCCCAGATCTGGATGCAGGCAACATTGGTTACAAGCTGGTACAGAGACTGGCAAAGGCAGAGGCATACGGACCTGTTACCCAGGGTATTGCAAAGCCGATCAACGACCTGTCCAGAGGCTGTTCCGCAGAAGATATCGTAGGCGTAGTCGCAATTACTGCAGTACAGGCTCAGGCGCAGTAAGTCTTTGAGAAAAGTAACAGCTGCTTCTGCAAAAGGGTGGATCATCAGGGGGTAGAAGCAGAGGATCTTGGATAAATCAGCCAAACGATTTGGTAAAAATCGGTCACAAGAAAATTTTGTAAAAACCGGTTGACAATCATTTTCGATTGGGCTATACTATTTTAGTGCGTATTGAAATGACTATCCGTGGGGATGCTGTGCCGTTTGCAGTACATCGCAGCGGATATGGTTCACGCAGATAGGAGTATAGATATGCAGATTAATTTGTCAGAGCTTTTTGTCAGTGATGGCAAGGAAAAGACATACCAGGTTCCACTTGAAATGGATGCCTTTGCCCATAATGGCGCAAAATATCCTGTTTTAGAAAAGTCGGAAGTGACACTTCATGCCCGCCATGAAAAGGACAGACAGGTGACACTGACCGGAGAAGTGAATCTGACTGTGGAGTTTCCCTGTGACCGCTGCTTAGGCCCGGTTGCCTATCCTTTTGCATTGGGATTTGAGAAGGAGCTGGATATGAATGCTTCTTATCAGGACAGGGTGGACGCTCTTGACGAACAGCCATTCATCGATGGTTACAGCATTGATGTGGATTTGTTGGTGTATGGCGAGCTTCTCGTGAATTTACCTATGAAGGTTCTATGCAGTGAAAGCTGTAAGGGAATTTGTAATAGATGTGGTGCGAATCTCAATACTGAGCAGTGCCAGTGTGACAACTTGGAGCTTGACCCGCGGATGGCAGCCATCCGTGATATCTTTAATAATTTTAAGGAGGTGTAAACCATGTCTATTTGTCCAAAGAATAGAACTTCTAGAGCTAGAAGAGATAAGAGAAGAGCAAACTGGAAGATGACCGCTCCAACCTTAGTAAAGTGCAGCAAGTGCGGTGCTTTAATGATGCCTCACAGAGTATGCAAGGCTTGTGGTTCTTATAACAAGAAAGAAATCGTTACTGTTGACTAATGTACGAGTCATAAAGGTGCCTTAACCGATTGTATCGTTATGGGCACCTTTTTTCATGCTCTAAATATGGAGATTATGCTTGCGTAAATGTTTTTTTATCGTTTTTTTACAGTCATTGTTGTAAAGTGATTGATTTCTGAAAAGACATTTAGTATAGTATGGATATGGTTTTTAGAATACCAGAATACAATAGCCGCTTCAGTACTGTACAAGTGACTGGCATTGACAGGCAGTGTTGCTGCTTTGTCTGTGTGCAAGGCAATATACGGGGAATATAATGCAGTGTTTCCCGCATAGGTATTTGTGCAGGTGGCAGAATAGGGGTTATGATGATTAGAGTTGTTGTAGATGCTATGGGCGGAGACAACGCACCAGACGAGATTATAAAGGGTGCTGTAGAGGCTGTAAGTAAGTCTGACAGTATCATGGTGAAACTCGTAGGGCAGGAAGCAGTAGTCAGGGAAAAGCTGGCGGCTCTCCAGTATGATGCAGACCGGGTTGAAGTCATACCTGCATCTGAGGTCATTGTCAACGAAGAGTCTCCCACCACGGCCATTCGCCGGAAAAAGGATTCCTCCATTGTAGTAGGAATGAATATGGTGAAAAAAGGTGAGGGAGATGCATTTGTATCCTGTGGAAGTACAGGTGCGGTTTTAGTAGGGGGTCAGACAATTGTAGGACGAATCAAAGGTGTAAAGCGTCCTCCTCTGGCACCGCTTTTACCCACGGTAAATGGTGTCTCTTTGCTGATTGACTGTGGTGCCAATGTAGATGCCCGCTCCGAACATCTGGTGCAGTTTGCCAAGATGGGTTCTATTTACATGCGTGACGTTATGGGAATTGCCAATCCTAAAGTAGCACTGGTGAATATTGGTGCAGAGGAAGAAAAGGGCAATGCACTGGTAAAAGAGACCATGCCTCTGTTAAAGGAGTGCAAGGATATTAATTTTATCGGCAGCATTGAGGCAAGAGAGATTCCATATGGCGGTGCAGATGTCATCGTATGTGAAGCTTTTGTAGGTAATGTCATCCTGAAACTGTACGAAGGTGTAGGCATGGCTCTTGTAAAGGAGATTAAGAAGGGCATGTTAAGTACCACCAAAGGAAAAATCGGAGCATTGCTTGTAAAGTCCTCTCTGAAAGAGGTACTGAAGAAGTTTGACACCAGTGAGCAGGGAGGCGCACCTATGTTAGGTCTGAACAGCCTGGTGGTAAAGGCACATGGCAGTTCCAGCCATAAGGAAGTCTGCAATGCCATATTGCAGTGTGTTGCTTTTACAGAGCAGCAGATCAGTGAAAAAATTAAAAGTTGCATAAGTGCAGATCATGAGGAGGTAACAACAAATGGAATTTGAAAAGTTAAAGGCAATCATTGCTGAGGTCCTGAATGTAAACGAGGATGAGATCACTATGGACACCACATTTGTGGATGATTTGGGTGCAGATTCTTTGGACATTTTCCAGATTATTATGGGAATCGAAGAAGAGTTTGATGTGGAGATCAAGGACGTAGAGCAGATTGCAACTGTAGGCGAAGCAGTAGAATTAATCAAGAATGCACTGGCATAAATACTGCAAAGGAAGGGCCGCCTGTAGTGAACAGACGGTCCTTCTCTTTCTGGAACGTCATCCGGTCATACCTGGAATACAGGGGAGCCGGAGAAAATGGAGGAAAAATTGAGAAAAGAGCATATGTTTGTAAAGCTGGAATCCGTTATTGGATATACATTTCAGAATAAGCAGCTGTTAAAGCAGGCTATGACCCATAGTTCTTATTCCAATGAGCATCGTTTAAGCCGCATCAGCAATAACGAGCGTCTGGAATTTTTAGGGGACGCGGTATTGGAGATTGTTTCCAGTGATTTTTTGTATCATAAGTATTCTAATCTGCCGGAAGGTGAGCTGACCAAGATCCGGGCAAGCATGGTATGTGAACCTACCCTTGCATTGTGTGCAGCGGATATTCAGCTGGGGTCTTACCTGCTTCTTGGAAAAGGGGAAGAAGCCACCGGAGGACGCAGCCGTGATTCCATCGTGTCTGATGCAATGGAAGCGTTGATTGGAGCCATTTATGAGGATGGTGGTTTTGCTAGTGCAAAAGAGTTTATTTACAATTTTATTCTCAATGATGTAAAGGACAAGCAGCTCTTTTATGATAGCAAAACTATCTTACAGGAAATTGTACAAAGAGAGTACAAAGATCCATTGGAATATGAATTGCTGGGAGAAACAGGTCCGGATCATGATAAGATATTTGAGGTCTGTGTAAAAATTGGAGACATGGTTGTGGGAACTGGCAGCGGCCGCACCAAGAAATCTGCTCAGCAGAAGGCGGCTTATGAGGCTATTTTAAAGCTGCAGAAGAAGTAGGGGAAAGCTGAAAAGTTCCTTATCAATATTGAGTTGATGTCAGCGAAAGCTGATTAGGGGTATATACATGTATTTAAAATCAATTGACGTACAGGGCTTTAAGTCCTTTGCCAACAAGATACATTTTGAATTCCACAACGGAATCACCTGTATTGTAGGTCCCAACGGCAGTGGTAAGAGCAATGTGGCAGATGCAGTGCGCTGGGTACTGGGTGAACAGAGTGCCAAGCAGCTGAGAGGTTCTAACATGCAGGATGTTATTTTTGCAGGCACAGAGAATCGTAAGCCTCTTGGTTATGCCATGGTTGCCATTACCCTGGATAACAGTGACAGAAGTCTGAACATTGAATATGATGAGGTGACGGTAACAAGAAGAGTGTATCGTTCCGGAGAAAGTGAGTATCTGTTAAATGGTACAGCATGCCGGTTAAAGGATATTAACGAGCTGTTTTATGATACGGGTATTGGCAAGGAAGGCTACTCTATCATTGGTCAGGGACAGATTGACCGGATCCTTTCTACCAAGCCGGAAGACCGACGGGAACTGTTTGATGAAGCGGCAGGCATTGTAAAATTCAAACGTCGTAAAGCGGCAGCACTGAAAAAATTAGACAACGAGCAGCAGAATCTGGTACGTGTCCGTGACATTTTATCGGAGCTGGAAAAGCAGGTAGGGCCTTTGGAAAAGCAGTCCCAGAATGCCAGAAAGTATCTGCAGCTGAAAGAGGAATTAAAAGGCTATGACTTGAATGTATTCCTCTTAGAACAGAAAACAGGTGAAGAAAGCCTGAAGGCACTGGAACAGAAAACAGGCATTGCCCAGAGTGACCTTGCTGCAGAAAATGAAAAGGCAGAGCAGCTGCGCAGTCAGTATGAAGAGACCAGAATGCAGTTAGAGCAGCTGCAGGAGGCATATGGACATCTCCAGGAGCAGCTGCGAAACAAAGCAGTAGAAAAAGGTGATTGTGAAGGCCGCATTAAGCTGCTGGAAGAGCAGATACATGCAATCATCCGGGAGAAGGAGCGCTTAGAAGAAACTGCCAAAGAATTGGAAGAAAAAAAGACCCTTCGTGGAGCGCAAAAGCGCCAGAACCAGGAAAAGGCTGGGGAACTTGAACAAGAAGCAGCACAGCTACAGAACTGTTGCCAGGATATAGAGCATCAGTTAGAGCAGATAGATTCTCAGATCGGCAGATTCAATCAGTTAGCAGAAGAAGGCAGGCAGCAGATGTTTGCCCTGCTTCAAAATAAATCTGATCTTGCAATACAGGTACAGCGGATAGATACTATGTTAGAGCAGCATCAGATCCGTAAGTCTGAAATTTCCAGAAAGCTTTTGGAAAGCATGGGAGACGAGGAACGGGTACAGGAAAGCATGACCCGCTACCAGAATACACTGGCTGTATCCAAAAAGCAGTTGGATCAGGCAGTGACAGAAAATAATACACTGGGAGAAAAACTCCAGGCATCTGCAGTAACAGAAAAAAAGCTGCAGCAGGAGCGTACCGAAAGCCAGAGAAATTATCATGTGTTACAGTCCAGACTGGATACGCTTCAGAATCTGGCAGAACGGTATGAGGGTTACGGCAACAGTATCCGCAAAATTATGGAGGCCAGAGACAGATTTCCTGGTATTCATGGTGTAGTGGCGGATATTATCCAGGTAGAACAAAAGTATGAAACCGCTATTGAGACTGCACTGGGTGGTACCATTCAAAATATTATTACGGATACGGAGCAGACTGCCAAGTCTCTGGTACAGTATTTAAAACAGAATAAATATGGACGTGCCACTTTCCTGCCTTTAGACGGTATAGGAGGCATCCAGCCATTTTCCAGAAGGGAAGTACTTCAGGAACCAGGTATACTGGGGCTGGCTTCTGAACTGGTACAGACAGAGGAATGCTACAGACCGGTGATTACCCAGCTGTTAGGCAGAAATATTGTGGCAGATACCTTGGAACATGCCCTGGCAGCAGCAAGAAAATATAAGCATACGTTAAGAATTGTGACTCTGGAAGGTGAACTGTTACAGGCTGGCGGTTCCATTACAGGTGGTGCTTACAGGAACAACAGCAACCTGCTTGGACGTAAGCGTGAGCTGGAAGAACTGGAGCAAAAGAGCAGCCAGGAAAAAATACGCCTGGATCAGTTTACGGTAAAACTGCAGCAGCTGCAGGCTGAAAAGGAGAATATGGAGCAGCAAAGAAGCATATGCCAGCAGCAGATTCAGAAAGCGACCCTCTCTTGTCAGGAGGCTAAAATGAATCTGGACCAGTTGGAAAAGTCTCTTACAGGGCTGCAGGAGGGCAGGATTGATTTCACCAGGGAAAAACGCCAGATCGACAATCAGGTAATGGAATTAAAGCTGCAGAAAGAGCAGCTGTCTGACCGGATGGATGATTTGGAAGAACAGGCAGATTCGTCTCAAAATGAGATGGATGAAAATACCCGCCAGGAACAGGCGCAGCGCAGCAGGAGAGAAGAACTTTCCAGACAGCTGTCTGCCCTGCAGATAGAGGAAGCCTCCATACACCAGAATATCACCTTTCTGGCACAGGAGCAGGAGCGTCTTGATCAGGAGGAGGCTGCAGAGCAGCTGAGGCTGGTGCAGATGCAGGAAAATCAGACAGATGGGGAAGCATCTGTCAGCCAGAAACAGGAGGAAATCCGTCAGTACAGACAGTGTATAGAGGATCTGGCTGCCGAAAGCCAGATGCTGACGGAACAGATTCAGACAGGTGCCCACAAACAGCAGACATTAACTGCAAAGCAGAGCAGCTTCTTTGCAGAGCGTGAGGCTGCAGCGGAACGCATTTCCCTGTTAGACAGAGAATTGATACGTCTGGAAAATCAGAAAGAGAAGGTAGAAACCCATCTGACGGAGCAGATCGAGTATATCTGGAATGAATACGAGCTGCGCCCAAGTGAAGCAGAACAGTACCGGAAAGATTACAGCGAAGCAGAGCTTAACACGGTAAAGAAAACTGCAGCAGGCTTAAAGAGTCAGATCCGCAGTCTTGGCAGTGTCAATGTCAATGCAATTGAGCAGTACAAAGAGGTTTCAGAACGGTTTACCTTTATGAAACAGCAGTATGAAGATTTATCTGCTGCTGAGGAATCCTTAAAAAATATTGTGACCCAGCTGGATGAGGGCATGCGCATACAGTTTGCAGAAAAATTTGCCCAGATCCAGAAGGAATTCAATAAGGTATTCAGAGAGCTTTTTGGGGGTGGTACCGGTACTCTGGAGCTGACAGAGGATGCAGATATCATTGAAGCCGGCATCCGCATCAACTCCCAGCCACCAGGCAAAAAACTGCAGAACATGATGCAGCTCTCCGGTGGCGAAAAATCCCTGACAGCCATCGCCCTGCTCTTTGCTATCCAGAACTTAAAACCATCTCCCTTCTGTCTCTTAGACGAGATTGAAGCGGCTCTGGATGATGCCAACGTAGTGCGATTTGCGGAATATCTGCACAAGCTGACCAAAAACACCCAGTTCATTGTCATATCCCACAGACGTGGTACTATGACAGCAGCAGACCGCCTGTATGGTATTACCATGCAGGAAAAGGGTGTATCCGCCTTAGTCAGTGTAAACCTGATCGAAGATAAATTAGATCAGGAAGTCTGAGTGGTCCAAAACACTTGACTGCATTTGTAAGTAAAAAATATGAGGTAAAAGAATGAAAGAAAAGAAAGGCTTTTTTGGCCGCCTGGTTGAGGGGCTGACCAAAACGAGGAATCAGATCAAGTCTGGTCTGGATAATATTTTCAGCGGATTTTCTTCGATTGATGAGGATTTTTATGAAGAGCTGGAAGAAGTACTGGTAATGAGTGATATGGGCATTGCCACTGTCAATGCCGTTATGGAAGACTTAAAGGAACAGGTAAAAAGGCAGCACATCAAAGAGCCGGAAGCCTGCAAAGAACTGTTGATGAACAGCATCCGTGAAAAAATGGATCTGGGTGAAAATGCCTACGAGTTTGAAAACCGCAAGTCTGTAGTACTGGTTATTGGTGTAAACGGAGCTGGCAAGACTACCTCTATCGGCAAGATGGCTTCCCAGCTGAAAAAGGATGGGAAGTCTGTGTTGCTGGCAGCAGCAGATACGTTCCGTGCAGCGGCCATTGATCAGCTTACCGAGTGGGCACGCCGTGCAGATGTCCCCATTATTGCGACTCAGGAAGGCTCCGATCCGGCAGCTGTCATTTATGATGCTTTGAAATCTGCAAAGGCAAAAGGAACGGATGTGCTTTTGTGCGATACTGCAGGCCGTCTTCACAATAAGAAAAACCTGATGGAAGAATTAAAGAAAATCAACCGTATCATTGACAGAGAGTATCCGGAAGCTTATCGCGAGACCTTAATTGTACTAGATGGCACCACAGGCCAGAATGCACTGGTACAGGCCAGACAGTTTATGGAGGCTGCAGATATTACTGGTATTATCCTGACCAAAATGGATGGTACAGCCAAGGGCGGTATTGCAGTGGCAATTCAGGCGGAGCTTGGAGTACCGGTGAAATATATTGGTGTAGGAGAGTCAATTGAAGATTTGCAGAAGTTTGATGCAGAGTCTTTTGTAAGTGCATTGTTTGAATAAAATGTGGTTATAGACAGCAGAAGTGGAGGAAGTGTACTGACGGCAGAGGCAGATCAGAAGTTTGCATCCAGCTGTTGGTATATGAAACGCTTTGGAGTGGAGGTTTAGAGATGGAACAGATGACATTAGAAAAATTTGAGCAGGCATGTGAAATCGTAAATCAGGTAACACAGGAAACCAAGCTGATCTACAGTGAATATTTTTCCAACCAGACAGGCAACCGTGTCTGGTTAAAGCCGGAAAATATGCAGTATACAGGAGCTTATAAGTTAAGAGGTGCTTATTATAAAATCAGTACGTTGACCGAAGAGGAGCGCCAGAGAGGACTGATTGCTGCTTCAGCAGGAAATCATGCCCAGGGTGTTGCATATGCAGCAAAGCAGTTTGGATGTAAGGCAGTGATCGTAATGCCTGCAACCACACCCCTTATCAAAATTAACCGTACCAAAGAATATGGTGCAGAGGTAGTTCTGTCAGGGGAGACTTATGACGATGCTTGTGAATATGCCATCCAGCTGGCACAGGAACACGGATACACTTTTATCCATCCGTTTGATGACCTGGATGTAGCTACCGGACAGGGAACCATTGCGATGGAAATTATTAAGGAGCTGCCTACAGTAGATTATATTCTCTGCCCAATTGGCGGCGGCGGTCTGTGCGCTGGTGTATCCACTTTGGCCAAGATGTTAAATCCAAAGGTTCGTATTATTGGTGTAGAGCCTGCAGGAGCTGCCTGTATGGATGCGTCCTTAAAAGCTGGTGAAGTAGTAGAGCTGCCGTCTATTTCTACCATTGCAGACGGTACAGCAGTGCGCCGTCCAGGCAGTAAGATTTTCCCATACATCCAGCAAAATGTAACAGATGAGATCATTCAGGTAGAAGACTCAGAGCTGATCGGTGCATTCCTGGATATGATTGAAAATCATAAGATGATAGTAGAAAATTCCGGTCTGCTGACAGTAGCTGCTTTAAAGCATCTGGACATTACCGGTAAGAAGATTGTTTCGATTTTAAGCGGAGGCAATATGGATGTGATCACTATGGCATCTGTAGTACAGCACGGTCTGATTCAGAGAGGCCGTATCTTTACGATCTCTGTGCTGCTGCCCGACCGCCCAGGCGAACTGCAGAAAGTAGCCGGTATCATCGCAGAAAGCAATGGCAATATTATCAAACTGGAGCATAACCAGTTTGTCAGCATCAACCGTAATGCAGCTGTTGAGCTGAAAATCACTATGGAAGCATATGGTGAGGCGCATAAGCAGGAAGTGCTGAACGCGCTGAGAGAACAGGGGTATAATCCAACTCTCTCCATTACTATATTATAATAAATCATACCTGTGTTTGGATAGGTTAAGCAGAACAACACCATATTTCCAGTGATCATGCAACCCTTTTCCAAATGTTTGTCCAGTTATTTTTATAATTGAGCCATAAACAGGCCTGACACAGACAGAAGGGATTTGTAACCAAAAGTATGTTTTGGGTACAAATCCCTTCTGTCTGCGTCAGATTGTCCGGGTATATGTAAAAAACTGTAAAGAAAAAACTGTCAAGAAAAAATACTTGACAAAGGTGCAAGTTTTATGTATGATAGCGTAGGTGATGACATGGAAAAGATTGTAGAACAGACTTTGTTATATGATTTTTATGGAGAATTGCTCACTGCACATCAGAAAATGGTGTATGAAGCAGTGGTATTCAATGATATGTCTCTCAGCGAGATTGCCCAGGAACAGGGAATCAGCAGACAGGGGGTACATGACCTGATCAAACGCTGTAACAAGATCTTGCAGGATTATGAAGACAAGCTGCATCTGGTAGAGCGTTTTGTACAGGCCAAGAAGCTGGCAGGGGAGTTAAGCCGCCTGACCAGAGCGTACGAGACCTGCCGTGATGAGGACATGCTGGCGCAGATGCGGGAGATCTCACAGCAGATTACCGAATTGATTTAATGGAAGGAGACGCTATGGCTTTTGAAAGTTTATCAGATAAACTGCAGGCGGTTTTCAAAAATTTGCGAAGCAAGGGTCGCCTGACAGAGGATGATGTAAAGGCTGCTCTAAAGGAAGTAAAGATGGCACTTCTGGAAGCGGATGTGAATTTTAAGGTAGTCAAGCAGTTTACCAAGTCCGTACAGGAGCGTGCGGTTGGTGAGGAAGTAATGAGCGGATTAAATCCCGCACAGATGGTAATCAAAATCGTCCGTGAAGAGATGATTAAGCTTATGGGTTCCGAAACCACCGAGTTGGAGATCAGACCAGGCCGGGAAAAGACCATTATTATGATGATGGGTCTGCAGGGTGCAGGTAAGACCACTGCAGCAGCCAAGCTGGCTGGTACTTTAAAAAAGACCGGTAAGCGGCCATTGTTGGTAGCCTGTGATGTTTACCGTCCAGCGGCTATTAAGCAGTTACAAATCAACGGTGAAAAAGTGGGTGTAGATGTATTTGCCATGGGCGAGCATCATAAGCCCGTAGACATTGCCAAAGCAGCCATGTCTTATGCGGACAAGAACAATCATGGTATTGTGATTATCGATACTGCAGGCCGTCTGCAGATCGATGAAGACATGATGGAAGAGCTTGAAGAGATTTACAAAGCTGTGGGAGTGACCCAGACTGTATTGGTAGTAGATGCTACTACAGGTCAGATGGCAGTAGATGTGGCATCCACATTTGATGAGAAAATCGGCATCAGCGGTGTGATCCTGACCAAGTTAGATGGTGATACCAGAGGCGGTGCGGCGATTTCCATCCGCAGCGTTACAGGCAAGCCCATCCTTTATACCGGAACCAGTGAAAAGGTAGGAGATGAGCTGCAGCGTTTTTATCCGGACCGTATGGCTTCCCGTATCCTTGGTATGGGCGACATTGAGACAGCCATCGAAAATGCGGAGAAAAATATCGACAAGGAAAAAGCTGCCCAGATGCAGCAGAAGCTGAAAAAAGGCCAGTTTGATTTCAACGACTATCTTGACCAGATGGAGCAGTTAAATCACATGGGAGGCATCAGCAGTATTCTGGATATGCTGCCGGGACTGACCGGAGGCAGAAAGGTGGATATAGATGCAGATGCAGGGGAACGCCAGATGAAGCGTGTGGCATCCATCATTTATTCCATGACCCCAGAGGAACGGAGCAATCCATCCCTTCTGACCCCTTCCAGAAAGAACAGAATTGCCAAGGGTGCCGGGGTAGACATTGCAGAAGTCAACCGTATGGTGAAGCAGTTTGACCAGATGCGCAAGATGGTAAAGCAGATGCCAGGTATGTTTGGCGGTAAAAAAGGCAAAAGAGGAAGATTTTCCCTTCCTTTTTAGCATAGATTGATACTTTATTTTATTTATTTGGAGGTAAATTACAATGGCAGTTAAGATGAGATTAAAGAGAATGGGACAGAAGAAGGCACCTTTCTACAGAGTGATCGTTGCAGATTCCAGATCCCCAAGAGATGGTAGATTCATCGAGGAAATCGGTTACTATGATCCAACCAAGGAGCCAAGCGTAATCAAGATCGATGAGGAAGCAGCTAAGAAGTGGCTTTCCAACGGTGCTCAGCCAACTGAGACAGTTGCAAAGTTATTAAAGATCGCCGGCATTGAGAAATAATTCCAGAAAATCTTTATGACCACATATGTTGACAGGCGTTGTCTGGCAGTCAGGGAGGTTTTTATGAAAGAATTAGTAGAAGTGATTGCAAAGTCACTGGTGGATTGCCCGGATGAAGTGGTTGTTACAGAAGAAGAGACAGAAAATGGCACTGTACTTTCTTTAAAGGTTGCAGCTTCTGATATGGGTAAGGTTATCGGCAAGCAGGGACGAATTGCCAAGGCCATCCGTTCCGTTGTAAAGGCTGCTGCTACCAGAGAAGACAAAAAGGTAATTGTCGAAATTGAGTAAGGCAGATAGGCCGTCGTATGGGTATCGGTGTAACAGCTGACGCCGGATACGACGGCTTTGCTTTTTATAATAGAAAGTAAAAGAGGCGGCTGTTCAGATAGAGCTATCTGAAAACAGGCAGGTATAAAATAGGCAGGATTCAAATATGGAAGATTTATTGCGAGTAGGCGTGGTAACAACAACCCATGGTGTACGTGGAGAGGTCAAAGTATATCCTACCACAGATGACCCCACCCGTTTTGAGGATTTAACAGATGTCATACTGGATACAGGCCGGGAAAAACGCAATTTAGAGATCGCAGGTGTGAAGTATTTTAAAAATCTGGTGATCCTGAAGTTTAAGGGACTGGACAATGTAGATGATGTGGCCAATTTCCGCCAGGCAGAGATCTACATCCACAGAGAGGATGCAGTACCTTGTGAAGAAAATGAAAATTACATTGCAGACCTGTTGGGCATGGAGGTCGTCACAGAAGAAGGCATGGTCCTTGGTACCTTAAAGCAGGTATATGAGACCGGCGCCAATGATGTGTATATCGTACAGTCAGATCAAAAGGAATATATGATCCCTGCAGTTCAGGACTGTGTCAAGGAAGTGGATCTGGATGCAAACCGCATGACCATTCACGTCATTCCGGGATTGCTGGATCTGTAAGGGATGAATATTTTGACATAAACAGAGTTGCTTTATTGATTGAATTTGATATAATACTCATGGTAGCATTTTGGCAGCAGAAAATCAGTAAGCCAAAATAAAATGTGCAAATGAGGTAAAATATCGGCAGATTTTGAATGAAGCTTAGAAAAAACAGTTGAAGCAAAGCGACAGCTTGCCGAGAAAAAATAAGTGAAACACAGGCTGTGAAACAGCAGCGCTGATCCTACAAAGCTTTTTCTACGAAGGTGCAAACGCTTTGTAGGATCAGCGCTGCTGCAGACAGCCGTCTGTTTGTGCAGAAGCGTCAGAAACAATTTGCATGGGAGTGCATCTGGCAATGCAGCCCCATTTATGTTGAGAAACGCTTCGGAAAGAGGAAAAGGATGCAGTTTTATGTGCTGACTTTGTTTCCGGAAATGGTGAAACAGGGATTGGATACAAGTATTTTGGGACGTGCTATGGAGAAAGACCTGATCGGCGTAGAGGCAGTCAATATCAGGGATTTTTCTGCCAATAAGCATCATAAAGTGGACGATTATCCTTATGGAGGCGGAGCAGGCATGGTCATGGGTCCACAGCCGGTGTATGATGCTTACCAGAGCCTGGTAGAGAAGATCGGTCATAAGCCCAGGGTGATCTATATGACGCCACAGGGAAAGGTGTTTAACCAGAAGCTGGCGGAAGAACTGGCAAAGGAAGAAGAGCTTGTATTTTTGTGCGGCCATTATGAGGGCATTGATGAGAGAGTATTGGAAATGATCGTAACCGATCAGATGTCTGCAGGAGATTATGTGCTGACCGGGGGAGAACTGCCGGCCATGATGATGATCGACTGTATTTCCAGACTGGTGCCGGGAGTGCTGAACAATGATGTGTCTGCGGATATTGAGTCTTTCCATGACAATCTGTTAGAGTATCCACAGTACACCCGCCCGGAAGTATTTATGGGAAAACAGGTGCCGGAGGTATTGCTGTCAGGACATCATGCCAATATCGAAAAGTGGCGCAGAGAGCAGTCCATACAGCGTACATTGGAAAAACGCCCGGATCTGCTGGCAGATGCGGTTCTCAGTAAAAAAGAACGGCAGTATCTGGAGAAGCTGATGCGGGAGAAAGTTACTGAGGCAGAAAATCGGAAAGTGGAAAATGAATAGGCTGCTGTGGTTGCTATTCAAAATGAAATAGATACAGATAGATACAAGAAAGCATAAAAAGATAAAATAAAGCAAAAAAGTACTTGACACAGAGATGCCCCTGTGGTAGTATATTTGTGTTGTGAAAAGTTGTTTGCATAATATAGTGTAAATGACAATATAAAACAAAGCAGAGTATCCACTCTCACCTTAGCGCAGACGCGACTTGGGTTTATACTTTCTCAAATGAGGATTGTTTGTTATGTGGATAGCTATGCTGTCCACTTTTTTTGTGCGAAACACAATACAATGTGGTTTGTGTCAGGTATCATGGAATTTATGTGATGGAGGTGCACGGTTATTAGCGAGTTAATGATTAACGAGCAGATTCGGGACAAAGAAGTCCGGGTTGTGAGCGAAAGCGGAGAACAGTTAGGTATTATGTCTTCCAAGGAAGCAATGAAGCTTGCCAGAGAAGCAGAGCTGGATTTGGTAAAGATTGCTCCCAATGCAAAGCCGCCGGTATGTAAGATTATCGACTACGGCAAGTATCGCTATGAGATGGCCAGAAAAGAAAAGGAAGCCAGAAAGAAGCAGAAGGTCGTCGAGGTAAAGGAAATTCGTTTATCACCAAATATTGATACAAACGACATCAATACTAAGATGAACAACGCACGCAAGTTCCTGGAAAAGGGAGATAAGGTAAAAGTTACTTTACGTTTCCGCGGCCGTGAAATGAGTCATATGTCTGAGTCCAGATATATCTTAGATGATTTCGCAGAAGGCTTAAAGGAAGTTGCAGTAGTGGATAAGCCAGCTAAGCTTGAGGGAAAGAGTTTAAGTCTGATATTATCTCCAAAGCGTTAGTATCATAAATTTATTTAGTAAATCAGGAGGAAATGACAATGCCAAAGTTAAAGACAAAGAGCGCAGCAGCAAAGCGTTTTAAGAAAACCGGTACTGGTAAATTAAAGAGAATGAAAGCTTATAAGAGCCATATCTTAACAAAGAAGTCTTCCAAGAGAAAGAGAAATCTGAGAAAGGCAGCTATGACAGATTCTACCAACGAGAAGACAATGAAGACCATTTTACCTTATTTATAATCTTATAATCTGTTAATAGTTTGAATGAATTCAGGAGGAAAAGACAATGGCAAGAGTAAAGGGCGGAATGAACGCTAAGCGTAAGCATAAGAAAGTTTTGAAAATGGCCAAGGGTTACTATGGTGCCCGTTCCAAGCAGTATAGATGTGCAAAGCAGTCTGTAATGAGAGCATTAACCAGCTCCTACGCAGGCAGAAAGCAGAAGAAGAGACAGTACAGACAGTTATGGATCGCTCGTATCAATGCAGCAGCAAGAATGAACGGCTTATCCTACAGCAAGTTTATGTACGGCTTAAAGTTAGCTAACATCGACCTGAACCGTAAGGTACTGGCTGATATGGC
The DNA here is from genome assembly GCA_045127535.1 of Lachnospiraceae bacterium. GTDB lineage: Bacteria > Bacillota > Clostridia > Lachnospirales > Lachnospiraceae > UBA2942. The sequence continues at coordinate 16,162 of JBGVQN010000033.1, forward strand.
TGTTTGTGATGCAGAAGGCTTCAGCAAGTTAGTTGCAGTAGCAAAGGAAAAGCTGGCTTAATTGCCATAAGCAGCGGTATAGCTGTTGGTATAAAACGTCTGAAAAACAGACTGATTGATTCTGGGCATAGACACCAAATCACTTTGGTGTCTGGCTTCAGAGCTTGAAAAAGCGTGGTGTAAGGGGAAAAATAAAATAGTATGAATTGTTAAAAAAATTCATATAATTTCCAAAAAAACGCTTGACATTCTCTGATAATGTGATATAATAATCTTGTTGTTGAGAGATAACATTCCTCGATAGCTCAATGGTAGAGCACGCGGCTGTTAACCGCGGTGTTGCAGGTTCGAGCCCTGCTCGGGGAGTTGTGTGTCTGTAGCTCAGTTGGATAGAGCAACGGCCTTCTAAGCCGTGGGTCGGGGGTTCGAATCCCTCCAGGCACATCTTCATAACAGTAGAATGAAAAATATGATTTCTATTGTTTGACCGCCTTAGGGCGGTCTTTTTATTATATAAAAAACTCTTTTAAATTTTTTTATATTTTTAAAGTCTGAGACAATTACACGCTGTATTCATATAATGATAGTGTTATGAATCCAAGGATGGTGTATCTATGTTACCAGACAATCCAAATTTTCCAGGACTTATGAGCCTGGCATCTATGCTTTGGCAGCTGCCTCATGCAGCAGCGATGGTAAAAGGCAGTGCCAAGTACCCTGATCTCAATGGACAGGTGCGGTTTTATCAGACCAGACAAGGGGTGCTGGTTGCTGTAGAGGTATCTGGTCTGCCGCAGCCGGAAGGTTTATGTGAAAGTCCTATATTTGCGTTTCATATCCATAGCGGCGGCAGCTGCAGCGGAAATGAGCAGGATCCATTTGCAGATGTTATGGCCCATTACAATCCGGGAGACTGCACCCATCCCCATCATGCAGGAGATATGCCTCCCTTGTTTGGCAATAACGGGTATGCTTTGACGGTATTTTTGACAGACCGGTTTACGGTACATGAAATCATAGGAAAGGCAGTTATCATACATGCCAATCCGGATGATTTTACCACTCAGCCTTCTGGAAATGCAGGAGAAAAAATTGCCTGTGGAATCATTGCAGCAGTGGATTCGGGTCAGTATTGGAAATAATAGGTTTTGATTTATAATAAGGAAAAGCTTTTAAGGCATGTATTTTACTGTTGGTGACAACGGAAAGTTTGTAAAGTGGCCTTTTTGTTGTATACGGCAGGGAAAAATTGGAGAAGATACTTTTCATGATTTGAAACATTGGTATGTGAAAAGTTGTATATCATAAAAATACAGCCTGTGAATTTGTACAATGGGGTACGAATTCACAGGCTGTGTTGTGTAAAAACAAATATGCTATGTGTGCAGACATCCAGGCAGGCAAAATGCAGGCAAAATCAGGCAGATCAAACCAAACAGATCAGATTACTCTGCATCCTGATAAGCAATTTTACCGTCGCAGATGGTATACAGAACCTTTCCATATAGCTTCTGATGGAGAAATGGAGAGTTGGATGCTTTGGAAACGAATCCATCCACTTCCCATAGGCGGTCCGGGTCAAAGAGCACCAGGTCTGCTCTGGAGCCCGGAGCCAGAATGCCCCCATCTAAATGATACAGCTGCAGGGGGTTGTAACTCATCTTTAAAAGCAGATCGGACAGGGACAGATGGCCTGGACGTACCAGATTGGTAATACCCAGAGCCAGGCTGGTTTCCAGACCGGTGATGCCGCTTGGCGCCTGCAACAGCTCTTTGGCTTTTTCTTCTGCGCTGTGAGGTGCATGGTCGGTGGCAATCAGATCAATGGTGCCATCAGCAAGACCTGCAATAATGGCTTGACGGTCTTCTTCTGTACGCAGAGGCGGGTTCATTTTAGCAAGGGTGCCATAAGCCAGCACAGCATCTTCAGTCAGAGAGAAATGGTGAGGAGTTGCCTCAGCATGTACATCTGCACCGAAAGATTTTGCCAGTGCTACAGCTGCTACAGCTTCTTTGGAACTGATGTGCTGAATGTTAATAGAAGCACCGGTAGCCAGAGCCAGCATGACATCTCTTGCAGTTAAAACATATTCTGCGCTGGCATAAGCACCTTCAATGCCCAGAGCATCAGAAACTGCACCATGGTTTATGCCGGGGTTTTTGATAAAGTTTGGATCTTCTTCGTGAAAGCTTAAAGGCATTTGCAGGGCAGCTGCCTCTTTCATGGCTTCTATTACCAGAGACTCATCGCAAATGGGCACACCATCATCGGTAAAGCCTACGGCTCCGGCATTTGCCAATTCTTTCATATTGACCAGTTCCTGTCCTTTCATGCCCTTTGTAATTGTGGCAGCAGGCAGTACCCGGATGCCGGTCTTTTTGCCTTCTTCCAGAATATAGGAAATGACTTCTGGGGAATCTGCAGCAGGTTTTGTATTTGCCATGGTAATTACAGTGGTAAAGCCGCCTTTGGCGGCTGCAGCGCTGCCTGTAGCAATGTCTTCTTTATAAGTCAACCCAGGGTCGCGGAAATGTACATGTACATCGGCAAGACCAGGAGCCACTACCAGACCCTCTGCCTGGATACAGGTATCGTAATCTGTGGGGTCTAGGCTGCTGGAAACTGCCTGAATGGTTCCATCTGCAATGCCAATATCTCCAATCATATCAATGCCGCGGGCAGGGTCAATGATCCGTCCTTTTTGAATGCATAAGCTGCTCATAAAATTCCTCCATTCTGAAAATGCGTCATTTCAGGTTTATATTGATCATACGCACTTTGATGTGTACACAGAATATACTGTAAGTTCCAGCAGATCTTCAATCCGTACACTGTTTATATCATAGCATGAATTTGCTTGCTTGGCTATCCCAATCCTGCTGCCGGTTGGTAGATCCTGTATCAGGATACATGTATTTGCAGACAGATGGAAAAGTGTGATTTTATATTTCCTTTTATATGAATTTATAGTAGAATAAAAGGAGAAAAACAGGAATAAAATCCGGTGGTTGAAGGAGAAAGAAAAGAGTAACAGTAAGGAAACAGTGAAACAAGGTTTGTGGCAGTGCGGATACATAAATCTTGAAATAAAAACCGCATAGAAACGAGGAAGCAATGTTTAATCAGAAATATGTAGAAATGACCAAGCATGGCAGCGCAATTCGTGCAATGTTCATGTATGGTCTGGAACGAGCAAAAGTAGTAGGACCGGAAAATGTATTTGATTTCAGTCTGGGCAATCCCAGTGTTCCGGCACCGGAATGTGTCAATGATGCCATCCGGGAGATATTAGATACTATGGATTCTGTGGCAGTACATGGCTACAGTCCTGCCAACGGTATCGATGCAGCCAGACTTGCCATTGTAGAGGATCTGAATGCCCGCTTTGGCACGAATTATGGCATCAATAATATTTTTATGGCAGTCAGTGCTGCAGGTGCGATTGCACATGCACTTCGTGCAGTGATTATGGAAGAGGGAGACGAGATTGTAACTTTTGTACCGTATTTCCCTGAGTATATGGAATATGTAAGCGGTGCTGGAGGCAAATTTGTAGCAGTGCCTGCAGATACCGATACCCTGCAGATCAATTTTGAGGCATTTGAAGCAGTGCTGAATCCCAACGTAAGAGCAGTGTTGATCAATACTCCAAACAATCCTTCGGGTATTGTGTATTCTAAGGAAACCATTGAACGGCTGGCAGAGATTCTGGAAGAAAAGCAGAAGGAATATGGACATTCCATTTATATCATTTCAGATGAGCCTTATCGTGAGCTGGTATTTTCCGGAGTAGAGGCACCGTTTGTGGCAAAGTATTATGCCAATACTATGATTTGCTACTCTTACAGCAAGTCTATGTCCATTCCGGGAGAACGTATTGGATATGTGGTCATTAATACAGAAGCAGAGGATTATCCTCATGCGGTAGCAGTTTTTGCCCAGATTTCCAGAGGGATTGGACACAACTGTCCACCGTCTCTCATGCAGTTGGCTTTGGCAAAATGTGCAGGTGCAGTTTCTGATCTGTCTGTATATGAAACCAATAAAAATATTCTCATGAAGGAACTGACCCGAATGGGGTTTGATATTATTGAGCCAGGTGGAACTTTTTACATGTTCCCTCGTGCTTTAGAGCCAGATGCCAAGGCATTTTGTGAAAAGGCTAAGGAGTTTGATCTGCTGCTGGTGCCAAGTGACAGCTTTGGGTGTGAGGGATTCTTCCGTATTGCTTATTGCTGTACTACCGAAAAAATTTTGCGTGCCCTGCCGAAGTTTGAGGCACTGGCAGAATATTATAAAAATAAACAACAGGCATAATATTTTCATACATGCCTCCCAACTCTGATGTATAAAAGGCTATGAGGCACAATACCTTGGCTGAAGAAGATCAGAGGGGCCCGGTGGGGAGAAGATTGTTTTACGCAGGACCCGCTTTCGCCGAAGCGAAAGCGGGTCCTGCGTAATTGCTGCATTGGTATTTCTGGCGAAACTGCTGTCCAATTAGAAGGTTATAATACCAAGATGCTCCAGCAGTATTTTGACACCCATTAATACAAGAATGATGCCGCCTGCCAGTTCGGCTTTGGACTTGTAACGGGAACCAAAAATATTTCCCAGTACAATTCCTACTGCAGACAGCAGGAAGGTAGTCACACCAATAAAGCTGACAGCTGGTACAATGGAAACGTTCAGAAAAGCAAAGGTTACACCTACTGCCAGTGCATCAATGCTGGTGGCAACTGCCAGCGGCAGCATGGTGCGGGGGGAAAAGCAGTCATTGAGGCATTCATCTTCTTCGGTCAGTGCTTCCCGGATCATGTTAATACCAATGATTGACAACAGTATAAAGGCAATCCAATGATCAATGCTTTCTATTGCAGATTGAAAACGTACGCCTAACAGATAGCCCATCAGCGGCATCAGTGCCTGAAAGCCTCCAAAGTAAAGACCGGCAATCAACAGGTGCTTGGGCTTTACTTTTTTCACAGAAAGGCCCTTACAGACAGATACAGCAAATGCATCCATAGATAATCCTACGGCAATGACAAATAATTCCCAGGTATTCATAAAATTCCTCCACTTTCTTTTTCGGGACACAAAAAAAGACCTATCTGCCGCGTAAACAGATAAGTCTCGTCATTTCATACAAAGCCAGGAGCCTGATGCTCCAGTATGTTGGCTCCGTCACGATAACCGGAACTGTACAGTAAGTTAATCGCTGACTACTCCCTTATTCGCGTATTATCATAGCATGTTGAGAAAATGTTGTCAAGAACGGAAAACAGTGTTTCTCATGTTTTTGCCAGGCAGGAGAAACACAGGGTGATTGACGCAGAAAGTAAACAATACTATAATGAATATTATGTAATGAGAAACATCGGGAAAACTCCCGGAACAGATAAGGAGTAATTATATGAATCCAATGGATATTTTGAAGGCAAAGGCAGCATGGGATAAATTTCAGCAGGCACATCCCAAATTCCCGGCATTTTTAAAGGCAGCTTCCGGTACTGTGCAGGAGGGTACTGTGATAGAGATTACCATTAAAACTACAGAAGGAAAAGAAATTGCCACCAATCTGCGCATCAGCAATGAAGACATGGAACTTGTAAGAGAATTAAGTGAACTGCGTTAGTAAAGCGGGAGAGTACAAATGATATTTGATGGATATTTAATATGCAGTGACTGTGATGGGACGCTGACGGATAAAGATGGCAGATTGTCAGAAGAAAATGCCCGCCTGATCCGCTATTTTCAGGAAAAAGGTGGGAGGTTTACCCTGGCTACCGGACGTTTTGTAAATTATTTGGCGCAGTTTCAAGACAGTCTGCAGATCAATGCCCCTGTGGTGGCTTTAAATGGAACCATGCTTTATGATTTATCTCAGAACAGAGAATGGTTTCACTGGAGAATGCCTAGAGAAGAAGGTATGGAAGTTCTGCGGTATCTGCAGAAAAACAGAACAGATGTAGATGAGTACTGGATTAATTGTGGTGTGGACGATGGACGCGCGTTCCGGCCTGCAACAGACGATCTGGAAGCCTTTGCAGCTGCTATGCCGGAAGAATGGTATAAAATCGTATTTGTACAGAAAGAGGAAGTAACGCCGCTTTTGCGTGCTGATCTGCGCAGCCGTTTTGGACACCGGTTCCGGTTTGATTCCAGCTGGCCAAATGGTCTGGAAATGCAGCGAATCGATTCTGGAAAAGGCCGGGCGATCAGGACATTAAAGGAATTCTACAAAGGGGCTGTACATACCGTGATTTGTGTGGGAGATGCAGAAAATGATCTGACTATGATGGAAGCGTCAGATATCAGTTATGCAGTAGCCAATGCCATTGCTCCCGTAAAAGAGGCAGCAGACCGATTGACGGTAAGTAATGATGCGCATGCGCTGGCCCATATCATTCAGGAACTGGAAGCAGAGATCCTGGGTGGCAGAAACAATGAAATGAAGAAATGAGGATACCAATGGAACACTATATTGTGAAAAAAATGAGCATGGGACAGTCCATAAAGGTGACTGTGCCAGGCTCTAAAAGTATTACCAACCGTGCACTGTTACTGGCGGCTCTTTCAAAAGGAATTTGTACTTTGAAAGGGGTGCTTTTTAGCGCAGATTCCAGGGCATTTTTAGGCTGTCTGCAGTCTTTGGGATTTTCACTGGAAATTGATGAGGCAGGAAAGCAGGTAACCATACAGGGAACCGGTGGAGAAATTCCCAACAGACAGGCTGCCATCCATGTAGGCAGTGCAGGCACTGCGGCCAGATTCCTTACTGTGTTTCTGGCTATGGCTGGAGGAGATTACACATTGGATGCTACGCCACAGATGCGCAAACGTCCGATGGAGCCTTTGCTGCAGACTTTACGGGATTCTGGAATTCAGATTAACTGCCTGGAGCAGGAAGGGCATTTCCCATTTGAAATGCACTCTCAGGGAATCCAGGTGCAGCAGGTTGCCATAGATACCACAGTCAGCAGCCAGTTTGCCAGCGCATTGATGATGTCCGGGGTTTTGGCAGAAAAAGGACTTGAGATTCATCTGACTGGAGAGCGGACCATGGGGTCCTATATCAAAATGACTTTGCATATGATGGAGCAGTTTGGAATCCCTGTGGAATTTGCAGAAGGAATCTGCCGGATTCCAGGAGGGGTGCGGCCAGATATCAGAGAGTATCAGATAGAGCCGGATGTATCAGGTGCAGGTTATTTTTTTGCAATGGCACCATTGTTGCAAAGTTATGTACAGGTAGCCAATGTACATCTGGATTCCATGCAGGGAGATATCCGGTTCCTGGAAATTTGTAAGAAAATGGGCTGTCAGGTTATGGATGCGTTGGAAGGTGTGATCATAGACGGCAGAGGATTAAAAGAATATCCAGGTGTGAATATATGTATGAAAGACTTTTCTGACCAGACTCTGACCCTGGCGGCGATTGCACCTTTTGCCAGCAGCGATACCAGGATTACAGGTGTGGGACATATCAGAAAGCAGGAGTCTGACCGTATGGCGGTGATCCTAAACGAGCTTGCCCGCATGGGAATTGCCTGTGAGGAACTGCCGGAAGAAGATGGTATCCTGATCCATCCGGGGCAGGTGCAGGCTGCGGAAATTGAAACTTATGAAGATCACAGAGCAGCCATGGCATTTACACTGCCTGGACTGCGTACTGGAAATATTGTAATCAAAAATCCGGGATGCTGTGCAAAGACTTTTGAGAATTATTTTGAACTCATAGACAGCCTGACACAATAAATATTTTTGCAATATGCAGGCACAGGCTGATGACAAACAATGAGAACTGGTGAGCAAAAGATAATTTATAATAAGTAATAATCTGAAAGTGTACAACGCTGCACAGAAATGAGGAAGAATATGAAACAGGAAAACGGCCCATGTGAGACCTGCGTAAATTATGTATATGATGAGGAGCTGGAATACTATGAGTGTCTGGTGAATCTGGACGAAGATGATATGTATCGTTTCCTTTCCGGTTCTACACATGCTTGTCCTTATTATAAAAGAGATGATGAATATGCAGTGGTACGGAAACAGATGTAAAGCCGGGAACACTGCATCAGTGATACATAAATGACGGAATAGAATTTTGCAGCTGCCTGCAGATACAGACAGAGGAAGGATGACAGAAATGCTGAGCTTAAGTGAATTGGTCAATATGCAGTTGATGATGTTTTTGTTGATGGCGATCGGAGTATTTTTCAGAAAAAAGGGCATTATCAGTGAAGAAGGCATGAGAAATATGACGGATTTTTTTCTGGACATTGTACTGCCGGCCAATATTGTGAAGTCCGTCCTGATAGAGTTTGGAATGGATACTTTAATGAGTTTTCTGGCCATTGTACTGGTGTCTACACTGATTCAGATATTTTGTTCTGTATTTGGCAAACTGGTGTATAACTGGGTGCCTCTGCCTCAGCGGAAAGTGCTGCAGTATGGTACGGTCTGCTCAAATGCAGGTCTCATTGGCAATGTAGTGGCCCAGGAGGTGTTTGGCAGCATTGGTATGACGCTGGCATCTATTTTTCTCATTCCCCAAAGAATTGTGATGTGGACAGTAGGACTGGCTTTTTTTACAGATGCACCGGATAAAAAGACGTTAATCCGTAAAGTGATTACCAATCCTTGTATTGTGGCTGTGGGAATTGGCCTGGTACTGATGTTTTCCGGAATACAGCTGCCTGTATTTCTGGAAAAGACCATTAATAATCTGAGTGCCTGCACCACAGGTTTGTCCATGGTGATTATCGGTACCATTCTGGCACAGGTAGATTATCGGAAAATGGTGGATGGCAAGGTGGTACTTTATACCTTTTTCCGTCTGCTTTTGATTCCGGCAGTGGTGTATGGAGGATGCAGACTTGCAGGAATGGAGGAACTGGTGACCAATGTGTCTGTTATATTGGCAGCCATGCCTGCAGGCAGTACTACGGCGATCCTGGCAATGCGGTATGACGGGGATGCAGAGTTTGCTACAAAACTGGTGGTGTTTTCTACCATCATGTCTTTGGGAACTACAGTGTTGTGGTGTATGATTTTATAGCAAAATTTTAAAAACTATTATGATGATGAAAACAGAGAAGATGCCGTTTTTTCGGTAAACTTCTCTGTTTTTTGCTGAATCATCCCACAGAAATGCACTGCATGATGAAAACATGCAGGGTACAAAATTTACCATATCTTAATTGAAAAAATGATATAATAAAAAAATTCATACAAAAGGAGCGTGGATATGAAAAAAATCCCAGTTTACATGAAAAATACTTGTCTGACTATATTCATTCTGTGTATTTCCTTTGGCATCAGCCTGGTACTGCAGAATGTTTTTGAAATACAGGAACATATTACAACGGTGTTTGTCTTTGCCGTATTCCTCATATCCCTCTTGACAGAAGGGTATGTATACGGCATTGCAGCAGCCTTTGCTGGAACCCTGGCAGTCAATTATGCATTTACATTTCCTTTTTTTGCACTGAATTTTACCATTCCGGTAAATTTTTTTTCTGCAGTGGTGATGATAACCATATCTTTGCTGACCAGTGCCCTGACCACCAAAATCAAGCTCCATGAAGCAATCAAAGCGGAAGGAGAAAAGGAGCGCATGCGTGCCAATCTTCTGCGCGCGGTATCCCACGATCTGCGAACTCCCCTGACCACCATTTATGGTTCCAGCTCCACGCTTCTGGAAAATAAAGAGCATCTCACAGAAGAACAACAGATGAAGATGCTTCAGGGCATTCGGGAGGATGCACAATGGCTGGTGCGGCTGGTAGAAAATCTGCTGTCCATTACCAGAATCGACAGCGGAAAAGTAAAGATCATCAAAACACCTACTGTGTTAGAGGAATTAATAGACTCCGTTGTCATTAAGTTTAAAAAACATTATCCTGACCAGAAAATCCTGTTAGATATACCAGAGGAAATTGTGGTCATCCCTATGGACGCTCTTTTGATCCAGCAGGTGCTGATTAATATTCTGGAAAATGCTGTTCAGCATGCATATGGAATGACAGAGCTTTCTTTGAAAGTATTTGTACTTGCCAGTCAGGCAATTTTTGAGATCCGGGATAATGGCTGTGGCATCAGCCAGGAGAGATTGGGACGGCTTTTTGACGGATATTTTGATACGGCAGAACAGTCTGCAGACAGTCAGAGGCGTAATGCAGGCATTGGTCTGTCTGTATGTGCCACCATTATCCGGGGGCATGGAGGAGATATTACCGGAGAAAATGCCAAATCGGGTGGGGCAGTATTTCGTTTCACATTAACTACGGAGGAGTTGGAAAATGAATAATAAATATAAAATTGTACTGGTGGAAGATGAGAGCAATATCAAAAATCTGGTGCAGACCATGCTGGAGACAGCTGGATATCAGGTGATTCCTGCAGAAACCTGTGCAGAGGCACAGATGCTATATGCTTCTCATTTGCCGGATCTGATGATTCTGGATCTGGGACTTCCTGACATGGATGGACTCCATTTGCTGCAATGGATTCGAAAGGACTCCCTGACTCCTGTGATCATCCTTTCAGCCCGCACAGATGAGCAGGATAAAGTAACTGCCCTGGATATGGGTGCCAATGATTATGTAACAAAACCGTTTGGATCACAGGAGCTTCTGGCCCGGGTCCGCTCTGCGCTGCGAAACAGCAGGCATAGCTCTGCAAGGGGACGCCTCCCAGGAGGAAAATTTGTGTCTGATCATCTTGTCATAGATTATGATGCAAGAAGAATATTTATAGATGAAAAAGAAATTAAATTAACCCAGACAGAATACAATATTGTAGCCTTCTTATCCGAGCATTGCGGAAAAGTAATGACTTATGCGGCCATCATCAAAGCAATATGGGGATATCCGGATGAAGGCAGTATCAAGAAGCTTCATGTCAATATGGCTAATATTCGTAAAAAATTCGGAGTGAAACCGGGAGAAAACAGTTATATCACCAATGAGCTGGGCATTGGATATCGTATGAATGGAGAGGATGAATAAGACATGGAGAATTTCGAAATACAGGTATTCTTTACCAAATTTTAGCTATGATAGTGATATAATCAGAAAGGACTCTGAGCCAATGAAAGATTCAAACCACCGTATAAAAGATGCGCTTCTTTTGCTGATCTGGTTTCTGGAAGGGACTGTAGTAGGTTTTGGTGCCATTCTGCCGGGTATCAGTGGAGGAACTTTGTGTGTGGCTTTTGGCATGTACCGGCCGGTGATTGAGATGATCTCAGATTTAAAATCAGGTATGAAAAAGTATGGGGTTATGCTTGGTGTATTTCTTCTGGGCGTTGCAGCAGGATTTGTAGGATTGTCCGGTACAGCTGCCTGGCTGTTGGAAAAAAACACAGCTTTGGTAACCTGTGCTTTTATTGGGTTTATTCTGGGAACATTTCCAGAGTTATGGGAGGATGCAGGTGCCAGGGGACGAAGCAGAGAGGCTTATACCGCAATGTTTCTTTCTTTTGCAGTGATGCTTACAGTTTTAATGCTGTTAAAAACCAGTATGTCACTTCATGTGGATCCAGGCATTCCAGGGTATCTGCTTTGCGGCTTACTGTGGGGTGTCAGCTTTATTGTTCCCGGCTTAAGTTCATCTTCCTTGCTTTTGTTTTTCGGGCTGTATCAGCCTATGCTAAAAGGCATTTCTGCTTTGCATATGGGAGTGCTGCTTCCAATGGCGGCAGGGATGCTGCTGTGCGTCCTGTTTTTTTCAAAGGGGATCGGATATGCTTATGAAAAACGATATGAGATTGTATCACATGGTGTAATGGGGATTGTTGCAGCAACAGTGGTGATGATCTTTCCGTCATGGAAGGAACCGCTGCCAGTGGTGGGTTCTTATCTGCTCTGTATGGCAGGAGGTGCTGCAGTATCTTATGGATTTACCCGTGTTTGCAATAAAATAAAAGAAACAACGTATCTGTGAGTGTGCTGAACAGATACCAGACAACAAGATAAGGCAGGTATTTTATATGAGTATCTTTGATGGATTAACCCTCATTGGCGGACTTTGTCTGTTCCTTTTTGGAATGAACATTATGGGGCAGGCTTTGGAACGGCGGGCAGGCAGTAAATTGCAGACCTTGCTTGGAAAGCTTACCACCAATAAAATTGCAGGACTTTTCACCGGTCTGGGAGTGACAGCGGTGATTCAAAGCTCCTCCGCCACTACGGTGATGGTGGTGGGTTTTGTGAATTCCGGGCTGATGACACTGCGTCAGGCCATTCATGTGATTATGGGTGCCAATATTGGTACCACGGTCACTGCATGGATTTTAAGTCTTGGAGGGATTGAGAGCAGCAATGTGTTTGTGCAGCTGTTAAAGCCTGCTTCTTTTACACCCATTCTGACTGCAATCATTCAGTCCAGTTCCGCTTCAGTAGGTATTTACAGGCTCTGGCAATTACAGGTCAGGTATCTTATGGTGCTGCAATCCCCATTATTATGGGACAGAATATCGGTACTTGTATTACTGCAATTCTTTCTTCTTTTGGTACAAACCGGAATGCAAAGAGAGCTGCTTTGGTGCATCTTTCCTTTAATGTCATAGGCACTATGGTGTGGCTGACTGTATTCAGTATTGTAAAGGCTGTATTGGCACCTCCATTGTTTGATGAGGCAGCTTCTCTGTCAGGCATTGCTGTGGCCCATTCTACGTTTAATATTCTTTGTACTATGCTTCTTTTGCCTATGTCTTCTCTTTTGGAGAAACTGGCATACAAGCTGGTTTCGGAAGCAAAAACACCAGACACAGTGACAGCGCAGAAGCAGCAAAGCTGTTAAAAGTCATTGGTGATCTGGAGCGTATATCTGACCATGCAGTGAATCTGGTGGATTCTGCGGAAGAAATGGAAGAAAAGAATTTGTCATTTTCTGAGACTGCCACTGCAGAACTTTCCGGTCTGGCTGCAGCGATCAGTGAAATCCTGGATTTGTCATACGATGCATTTGTGAAGGAAAATTTTCAGGCAGCAATTACGGTAGAGCCTCTTGAGCAGATTATTGATGAAATGAAAGAGCAGATGCGTACAAGCCATATACTGCGGCTGCAGCAGGGGATCTGTAGCATTGAGACAGGCTTTGTCTGGTCTGATATACTGACCAATTTGGAGCGCACTTCTGACCACTGCTCCAATATTGCAGGCTGTGTCATAGATGCCCAGCAGAAAAATATGAACCTTCATCAGTCTCTTAGGGCAATGAAGGCAGAAAGTCCTTATTTTAAAGAACAGTATGCGGCGTTTGCGCAAAAGTATTTAAAAAGATAAGCTTGTTTTTAAGCAGGACTTTTAAAAACGCCGGTTTTTAAGTTTAGAATCATAAAATAACAGGTACAGCCACAAGTATTGGGGGTGTACCTGTTATTTTATAATATGCTTACTTTAAGAATCCGTTAATGATCTGTGCTTCGGCCTCAGCCTCTGTCAATCCCAGAGTCATGAGCTTTACGATCTGTTCTCCGGCGATCTTACCGATGGCAGCTTCATGAATCAGGCTGGCATCTACATTGTTTGCAGTAATTTCCGGAACAGCTTTAACAATGCCGTTGTCCATAATGATAGCATCACACTCAGAATGTCCCATGCAGGCATTGTTGCCGTTGATCTTGGAAATAAATTCCTGATAGGAAGAATCCTTTGCAACAGAGCGGGAAATCAGGTTGGTGGAAGCATTCACACCGTTTAAGTCTACTTCGAATTCAGTCTTGGCAAACTGGGTACCATGTGTCATGATTTTTTCTTTTACTACCAGAGTGGCATTGTCTCCTAAAGTACCTTTGGTGAAACGCTTGGTAGAGGTAACTCCCTTGATCTGGACAGTTTCCATTTCCAGATAGCTGCCTTCTTCTAAGTATACAATGGTCTGTGGGTTCAATACAATGTCACCGGTGCCTTCGCCCTTGCCATAGTGCTTTTCTACATATTTTACTTTAGAATTTTTACCAACATGGAAGGTATGGATTCCGTCATGCTGAGAACGCTTGTCTCCGCTGTTGTGGATACCGCAGCCGGCAATGATGGTAACGTCACAGTCCTCCCCAATAAAGAAGTCATTGTAAACTGCTTCTTCCAGACCCGTCTGGCTGATGATTACAGGAATGTGTACACTTTCTTTTTTTGTTCCAGGCTGAATGATAATATCAATGCCGGATTTGTCTTCTTTGGTAACAATATCAATATGCTCTGTAGTAGCTCTGCCTAATTTGGCACCGTTGGCACGGATGTTGTAGGCACCTGCAGGGATCTCATGGAGTCCTGCAACTTCCTCTAAAAGCTGTAACTGTATTGGGTCAATATCAATTTTTGCCATATCAGCAGTCCTCCTGTGTAAAATAGCGGCATCCTCTTGCAGAGGCACCCAGAATCTCTGGCAGTACTTCATCTTTTGTACCAATGGCTTTTATCTTGCCGTCAGCTACTACCACGATTTCATCTGCAATATTTAAAATACGTTCCTGATGGGAGATGATCACAATAGAACCGTGAAGCTCATTGTGCATCTTTTCAAATACACGGATCAGGTTGTTGAAGCTCCATAAGTCAATGCCTGCCTCAGGTTCATCAAAGATGGAAAGGCTTGTCTTTCTGGCAATGATCATGGCAATCTCAATACGCTTTAATTCACCACCGGATAAGCTGCTGTTGATTTCACGATTGATGTAATCCTTTGCACACAGACCTACCTCTGACAAGTAAGTGCAGGCTGCAGCAGTACTCAGATCACTGCCTGCTGCCAGACGGATTAAGTCCTTTACGGTAAGGCCCTTGAAACGTACCGGCTGCTGGAAAGCAAAACTGATGCCTTTTTGGGCACGTTCAGTAATGGACAGGTTGGTAATGTCCTCCCCATTGAAAAGGATCTTTCCGGAAGTAGGCTGCTGAATGCCTGCAATGATGCGGGCAGTTGTGGATTTGCCGCCGCCGTTTGGTCCGGTAATGACTACGAATTTATTGTCACCAATGGTTAAATCCAGGTGGTCGATAATGGTTTTGGGCTTTCCGTTTTCTTCTACCTGCAAAGTAATATCCTGTAGTTCTAGCATACTTTTCTCCATTCTGTATTATTTTCTCTCCTTGGGCAAACAGGTATGCAATACCAGCAAGGGGAGCACAATGTCACAATTCTTACTTATTATATACATATTCCGGGTAAAAAACAAGTACCCTATAGGAACAGGAGCAGATGAGAAAGAAAAACAAAACTGGTAAAGAGCAGATAATTACAAGACACATATGCAAACACCTGCTGGCAAAGAAAATTGTAAGGACGGATGGTTGCAGAATGAATGCAGATTTGTTATACTGACAGGCACAACAGATGTATATGCTTGTGTATTTTTTCTGTGTGGGAGACATTTCTGTAATGGCACAGGAGAGTGAGAGATGGGATTGAGATTGAAACAAGGCATGTTATCAAGAGTACAGATAATCGTACTGAGTTTTTTTCTGGTAATTGCTGCAGGTACTGTACTGCTGATGCTTCCAGCTGCTACCAGGGCAGGAGAGCAGACCAGCTTGTCAGATGCTTTTTTTACAGCTGTATCGGCTGCTTGTGTGACGGGTCTGGTAGTTGCAGATACCTGGAGCCACTGGACTGTATTTGGACAGGCAGTGATACTGGCCATGATTCAGATTGGAGGATTGGGATTTATTACCATTTCATCCTTGTTTTTTCTAATGACCAAAAAACGGATGAATCTTTCCCAGCGATTTGTGCTCCAGGACAGTATCAGTGCGTTTCATAATGGAGGCATCATGCGTCTGGCCAAAAAGGTACTGACAGGGACCGCATTGATAGAGGAAATTGGAGCAGTTCTGCTGTCTATACGCTTTATTCCCAGATATGGGGTGAAAAAAGGAATGTATTACAGTATCTTTCATGCAGTTTCTGCTTTTTGCAATGCAGGCTTTGATTTAATGGGATGTACGGAGCCGTATACATCTTTTACCGGGTATTATGATGATGTGCTGGTAACACTGGTGCTATGTGCATTGATTTTAACTGGTGGAATTGGATTTGTTGTATGGGATGATATGACTGCACATAAGCTGCAGGTTCGCAGATACAGTCTGCAAAGTAAGATCGTACTGTCTGCAACGGTTTTACTGGTGGGGATTCCGGCAGTGTTGTTTTTTGTGTCAGAGTATAATGGATCAATGAAGGAATATTCTCTTTCTGGAAGGATCTGTGCCTCACTGTTTTGTGCAGTGACTCCCAGAACCGCAGGATTTAATACGGTGGATACGGCAGGACTTTCTGATGCTGGTTATCTGATGACAGTGGTGCTGATGTTTATTGGAGGCTGTCCAGGGTCTACAGCAGGCGGTATCAAGGTTACTACCATTGTGATTCTCATGCTTTCCTGCATTGCCAGTATGCAAAGGGAGCGTTATATTTCTATATTTGGCAGAAGGATTGAGCATGACAGTGTGGCAAGGGCCACCAATGTGTTTATGGTAAATCTGGCACTTGCATTGGGAGTGGCTTTTTTGATTTGCCTGATTCAGAAACTGCCTATCAGAGATGTATTATTTGAAACCATATCTGCAATTAGTACGGTAGGAATGTCCACTGGTGTGACCAGGGAGTTAAATACCCTTTCAAGGATGCTGGTGGCACTGCTGATGTTTTGCGGCAGAGTAGGAAGTCTTTCTTTTGCATTGGCACTGACCAATCATAAGCAAGAGTCGTCTGTAAAACTGCCCCTTGAGCAGATAACCATAGGATAAAATGTTCAAAGCAGCATAGCTGCGGAAAGGAGTTGTCATGAAGGAAACAACGATTGTATTGAATATTATTGATTCCAAAGAGGGAGAGGTCATTGAAAGAACCAGAACACATGTGATCCGTAAGGATGCTGCAGGGCTTCTGCGGGGGGAATTCAGTAACCCGGGGATTGAAGAAGCGGCTGTAAAGCTGACCTTTACAGGTTTAAACCCTTGTGTGCTGTTTCAGATTTCTTCCTATGAACAGCAGATTCAAAAGGAGATGAAAAAGGCGAATTCTGCTGGTATTCTGGAATTTAAAACCATTATTCCTGCAGGTGGAAAAGTTGTGATCGAAGAGCAGAATTTTGCGGGTTGACATTTAAAAAACCTGTGTTATACTAAAAGCAATAAAAGCAAAGCGTTGCAGAGACCAGTAACTGTATTGGATGTTTCAGAGAGGAATGTGCATGGTGTGAGCATTCTGCGGAAGATACAGGGAAGACCACCTCTAAGCTGCCCCAATCCGGCACGGCCGACACCGTTATCGTCTTTTAAGTGGCTTTGGCACTGCCAGGGCAATCAGGGTGGAACCGCGAGTCAATCGTCCCTCTTTCTATCGTTAGGTAGTAAGAGGGATTTTTTATTGTTGATGTCAAGAATGGACTCACAAAGAGTGTTTTGGTAATGGAAATGTTTTGCTGTAACAGTGGAAAGAGCGTTTGGCGGAATTTCTATTGTTATGAATTAAGCTTTTGCAGGCAGCAGAAGTAGAGAAAAGAGGACTTTGAGATGAAGGTTACATTAAAGGATGGTTCCGTAAAGGAATACGCAGAGGCAATGTCAGCTTACGACATTGCAAGAGACATTAGTGAAGGACTGGCAAGAAATGCCTGTGCAGCTGAGATCAATGGCAAGACAGAGGATTTAAGAACCATGATTTCTGAGGATTGTGAACTGAGTATTTTGACTGTATCAGACCCGGCAGGTCTGGCTGCATACCGTCATACTGCTTCCCACGTAATGGCAGAGGCTGTCAAGAATCTGTTCCCGGAAGCAAAGCTGGCAATTGGTCCTTCCATTGATACCGGTTTTTATTACGATTTTGATACCACACCTTTCTCCAGAGAAGATTTAGACAAGATCGAAGCTGAGATGAAGAAGATCATCAAGAAGGGTGCTAAGCTTGAAAAGTTCACTATGCCAAGAGCAGAAGCGATCCAGTTTATGGAGGAAAAGGGTGAGCCATACAAGGTAGAGCTGATTCAGGATCTGCCGGAGGATGCTGTGATCTCCTTCTACAGCCAGGGTGACTTTGTAGACCTGTGTGCTGGCCCTCATCTGATGAGTACCAAGCAGATCAAGGCATTTAAGCTCATTTCTTCTTCCGGTGCATACTGGAGAGGCAGTGAAAAGAATGCAATGCTGCAGAGAATTTATGGTACTGCATTTGCAAAGAAGGAAGAATTAGAGGAGTATTTAGAGTACCTGGCCAATATTAAGAACCGCGACCACAATAAATTAGGCCGTGAAATGGAGCTGTTTACTACCGTTGATGTAGTAGGTCAGGGTCTGCCGCTGTTTATGCCAAAGGGTGCCAAGGTCATTCAGACACTTCAGAGATGGATCGAGGACGAGGAAGAACGCAGAGGTTATATGCGTACCAAGACTCCGTTAATGGCAAAGAGCGATCTGTACATTATTTCTGACCACTGGCATCACTATAAGGAAGGTATGTTTGTACTGGGAGATGAGGAAAAGGATTCTGAAGTATTTGCACTTCGTCCTATGACCTGCCCGTTCCAGTATTATGTATACAAGGCGACCCAGCATTCCTATCGTGACCTGCCTTGCCGTTATGGTGAGACTTCTACACTGTTTCGTAATGAGGACTCTGGAGAAATGCATGGTCTGACCAGAGTACGTCAGTTTACCATTTCCGAGGGACATCTGATCCTGACACCAGAGCAGGTAAAGGAAGAGTTTAAGGGCTGTGTAGACCTGATGAAGTATTGTCTGACCACTTTAGGACTGGAAGAGGATGTGACCTACCGTCTGTCTAAGTGGGATCCAAACAATGCAGATCACTATCTGGGAGATGCAGAAAGCTGGAACTACGTACAGGATATGATGAGAGAGATCCTGAATGAGCTGGGCATCAACTATACAGAGGCTGAGGGCGAGGCTGCTTTCTACGGACCAAAGCTGGATGTACAGGCAAAGAACGTATATGGCAAGGAAGATACCATGATCACCATTCAGTTGGATATGTTCCTGGCAGAACGTTTTGATATGTACTACATTGACAAGAACGGCGAGAAGAAGCGTCCATATATCATTCACAGAACCTCTATCGGCTGTTATGAGCGTACATTGGCATGGCTCATTGAAAAGCATGAGGGCAAGTTCCCAACATGGCTGTGTCCGGAGCAGGTACGTGTACTGCCAATTTCTGATAAGTATGCTGATTATGCAGAAAAGGTTGCAGCAGAGCTGACTGCAAATGGTATCTTAAATACAGTAGATAACCGTTCCGAGAAGATTGGTTACAAGATCCGCGAGGCACGTCTGGAAAAGATTCCATATATGCTGGTAGTCGGTCAGAAGGAAGAAGAAGAAGGCGTGGTATCTGTCCGCAGCCGTTTTGCAGGTGATGAAGGTCAGAAGCCTCTGGCTGAGTTTATTGATGCAATTACAAAGGAAATCCGTACAAAGGAATTCCGTCAGGTGACTGTAGAGCAGCAGTAAGCTGTTTGACAGACAACATAAAAATATGTAAGGGGTGTCATATCAACAATCAAGACACCCCTGATTTTTTGTAACAATTGTAATTTTCCCAGGCAAGGTTTTTATTGTTTTATCTCATCTGTTTTATCTCATCTTAAAGGTTGCACATTCTGTTGTTTTTGCATCATGTGCAGAAGGTCCGTGAATATCAATATGGTCAGCATGACAGTAACGCTGCTTGTTATAAACACAGTTGGTTGCTTCACAGGCTACCTTTAAGGAGCTGCTTGGTGTTTCTGCTGCATTGCGTGAGGAAGTTTCCCTACGTTCATCAAAGCTGCCGCAGCAGGTAGATTCCTTTTTATCAGCGTTCTGCCCTTCTACTATAATTTCTCCTTTGCAGCAGTAATGGTCACAGTTGTGCATACAATTTTGTGCGGAACATTTTAAATCAGTCATAATCGTTCTCCTTTCAGATAAACCCCAGGTTTGGTTTGGGGTTTCTTTCTTTAGTATGGATGAAATGCAATTTTTTATGCAGAAAAGAAGCTTGCAAGAACTGCTGCGAAATAGTATACTGTGAATGTTATGATTCTGCGGGCGCTTTCATTGGCGCAGCAATGCCGCAATCGATGGATTGGATTGCGGTATTTTTATGCCCGCCCTACAGAAAATGCGTATATTCGGAGGAAATGAAATGGAGAAGAAACAAACCCGCGGCAGCTTTACCGGGTCAATTGGTTTTGTACTGGCAGCCGCCGGCAGTGCAGTAGGACTGGGAAATATCTGGAGATTCCCTTATCTGGCAGCAAAAGATGGAGGCGGTGTCTTTTTACTTTGTTATCTGGTGCTGGCATTGACCTTTGGATTCACCCTGTTGACCACAGAAATTGCAATTGGCAGAAAAACCGGTCAGAGTCCTTTGACTGCATATCGTACCCTGTATCCCAAAATGGGATGGCTGGGAGTGATTGCATGTTTGGTACCGGTTATCATTCTGCCTTATTACTGTACCATTGGCGGCTGGGTACTGAAATATCTGGCCACTTATTTAACTGGCAATGGACAGGCTGCAGTGGCAGATGGTTATTTTACATCCTTTATTACATCTCAGTGGAGTCCGATCATCTGGTTTTTGGTATTCCTGGCAGCTACCATGTTTGTGGTGTATAAAGGAGTAGGCAACGGCATTGAACGTTTGTCCAAAATTCTCATGCCTGTTTTACTGGTATTGATTATTTGTATTGGATGCTTTTCACTGACCTTGAACCATACAGATGAAAACGGAGTGACACGTACCGGTTTACAGGGATTTTGGGTTTATATTGTACCCAATTTTGAAGGAATGACTCTGAAAAAATTTTTCATCATATTGATGGATGCCATGGGACAGCTGTTCTATTCTATCAGTGTGGCTATGGGTATTATGGTGACGTATGGATCCTATGTGAAGAAGGACACCAATCTGGTAAAATCAGTAAATCAGATTGAACTTTTTGATACAGTAGTGGCATTTTTAGCAGGTCTTATGATCGTGCCTGCCGTATATACCTTTATGGGTACAGAAGGAATGCAGGGAGGGCCAAGCCTGATGTTTGTGTCTCTTCCAAAAGTATTTGGTACCATGGGAGCAGCAGGTACCGTAGTAGGTGTGGTTTTCTTTGTCACTGTATTTTTTGCAGCCCTTACATCTTCTGTATCTGTGTTAGAGGCGATTGTATCCAGTATCATAGATAAGTTCCATGTAGAGCGCAAAAAGGCTACCATTGGAGTGACGGTATATGCTTTGATCGTGGGCATTATTGTATGTCTGGGATATAATAAGCTGTATTTTGAAGTATCTCTGCCCAATGGTGCTATTGGCCAGATCCTGGATGTCCTGGATTATATCAGTAATTACTGTCTGATGCCCATCGTGGCAGTATGTACCTGTATTTTGATTGGCTGGATTTTGAAGCCTCAGGCAGTAATTGATGAGGTTACACTGGGAGGCCATTCTTTTGGTCGTAAGGGACTTTATGTGGTAATGATCAAGGTGATCGCACCTGTTTTACTGGTATTTCTTTTGATGCAGTCTTTGGGCATTATTGTCCTGTAAATCAGAACCGTGTAATCAGGTCTATCATAATCAGCAGTAAATCAGTGCTGCCTATCTGTATACTTAGAATGCTTCAGACGATCAGATAACCAATTCAGAACAGGAGAGACTTATGAATTTACAGCAAATGAAATATGTTATCTATATTGCACAGTACCATTCTATTTCCAAAGCGGCGAGAAAGCTGTTTGTAACGCAGCCCAATCTGTCTAACGCAGTGAAAGAGTTAGAAAAAGAGCTGGATATTCAGATCTTTGAGCGAAAGAAAAGTGGAGTGTCACTGACAAAAGCAGGAGCAGAATTTGTGGCCAGTATCAATCCCATTGTGGAGCAGGTAGAATTATTAGAAGAAAACTACAAAAAGAAGAATGAGGTCAAATACAGACTGAATGTAGCCTGCCAGCATAGTAATTTTGCTGGAGAGTCCATGTGCCGTCTGTTAGAGCAGTTGGAGGAAAGTACTTATCAGGTAAAGCTGCTGGAGATGAAAACCAGGGAAATACTGGAATGTGTAGAACACGGTCTGTGTGACATTGGTGTGCTGCTGCGCATCCAGAACAACAAAGTGTTGGAATGGGAGCTGGAAAAGCGGAAACTGGAGTTTCATCTGCTGGACCGTCTGACTCCTCATGTATTTTTGCAGGACAATCATCCTTTGGCAGACCGAGAGCTGATTACAGAAGAAGATTTAAAGCCTTATCCATATATCCGTTATGACCAGGGGTTAGACAATAACCGATTCTTTTCAGAGGATCTAATTGAAAACAATTCAGCAGAGAGGGTGATTACCATAACGGACAAAATGACGAATATGAGTTTTGCCAGACAGCTGAATGCTTATACTTTAGGCAGTGGTATACGGGCCAGGCGCTTTTCTTCTTCCAGTGGAAGGGCCATCCCTTACGCAAGTGATGAAGTGATTGAGTTAGGTTGGATAATTTCCAGAGAAAAAAAGCAAAATGATTTGTGTAAAAGTTTTGTCACCATCATGGAAGATATGATAAAAAACCAGCAAATTTAAAAAAAGTCCAGTCAATTTGCAAAAAAATAGGCGAAAATTCACGATATAAAAAAAATTTATAGGAAAAGATAATCACAAGATATTTGTCAAAATCAAATCAAGCGGTTATACTTTCACCATCATACAAAACAGCAGAACAAAGGTGTTCGCAGTTGAGAGAAATCTCAGTGCGGATGCCTTTTCTTTTGTTTATGTGATAAAAATTCCAGATGGCTGGAAACAGGAAAAGGAGAATCGTTATGAGAAGAGCGCAATTAATGAAAAGAACAGGATGTATATTAGTAACCATGGCAATGCTTTCTTCTTTTGTTGGCTGCGGAAGCTCCGATGAAGGAAATTCATCTGCAGAAGGAAATGGAGTTACAAAGGTAACTGTTGCAACCGGCCAGGCATGGGCTCCTTATTGTTACTTAGATGAGGAAGGTACTTTGACAGGATATGACGTAGAAGTATTAAGAGCAGTAGATGAAAAGCTGGAAGATTATGAATTTGATATCCAGGGATATGATTTTTCCACCTGTATTGTATCCATTGACTCTGGAGCAGTGGATCTGGTTTCCTATCAGCTGGTACAGTCTGATGAAAGAAAAGAAAAGTATATCTTCCCGGATATTTCTTACTGTTATTCTCCATTGTCTCTGTGTGTACAGGAAGACAGCGGCATTGACAGCTTAGAGGCTATGGCAGGCAAGAAAATTTATTCCAATCCTTCTACATTTGAATATGGTCTTCTGGTTGCTTACAATGAAGCACATCCAGGTGCGGAAATGGAGATCGTAGCAGTTTCCGATATGAGCCAGGCAGACACTTACAAGGGTGTTTCCAATGGTACCGTAGATGCAACATTAACGTATCGTACTGCTTTTGATACTACGATTCCGGAAATCGGCGTATCCAATCTGGTTATGACAGATGCAGTATTAATTGAAGAATCTTACTACATGATCAATAAAGATAAAACAGAATTAAGAGATGCAGTTTCCGCAGCATTACAGGAGCTGATGGATGATGGTACATTATCAGAGCTGTCTGAAAAGTGGTTTGGCGAAGATTACTTTACCAAGTATGCAGACATGGTTAATTATGATCTGGAAAAATAATGATAAGAAACAATAAAGGCAATGGCGCCGGGATTTGAAAAAGGAATCCCTGGCGCCTGTTTTTGTTGATACGATCGTGTTTAAAGATAGAAGAAAGGAGGGAAAGCAATTGAATTATACATATGATTTTGCATCTATTCCCAGCCTCATCATAAAGATATTGAAATCCTTTCCTGTTACTCTGGAGATTATGCTGATTTCCCTATTGGTGAGTCTGCTGATCGGTGTTCTTGTTGCAGCAGGATCTTTGAGTAAAAAAAAGGCGGTAAGTGCCATAAGCAAAGGTTATATATCCTTTATGCGTGGTATCCCCACACTGGTACTGATTTTCCTGTTGTATTTAGGTCTTCCTAAGGTAATGCTGAATGTAGGCATTGATATGAATAAGTGGGACAAGATGGTCTTTATCATTGCAACGCTGTCTCTGACCTCATCAGCGAATATGGCAGAGATGATGAGAGCCTCTTATCTGGCAGTAGAAAAAGGACAGAGAGAAGCTGCATTAAGTGTGGGCATGAAGGAAAGTATGGCATTCAGACGTATTATATTTCCACAGGCTTTGGGTATTGCCATTCCTACTTTGGGAAATAACATTATCCTGTTGTTTAAGGAAACTTCTCTTGCTTTTACTATTGGTGTAGTAGATATTTTAGGAAAGGCCAGAGCAATCAGTGCGGCCAGTTATGGTGCCAATAAGCTGGAAGTGTATATTGCTACAGCAATTATTTTCTGGGTTGTATGTGTACTGTTAGAACAGATCAGTAAGGCTGTAGAACGGGCATATACCAAGGGTCGTAAGAAAGCTACAAGTTAGGAGGAAACGATATGGATTTTAAATTTATATTAGAGTCACTCCCAAAGATATTAGAGGCAGTACCGGTAACACTGCTGATGGCCTTTGTATCTGCAGGAATTGGCTGGATACTGGGTCTGGGCATTGCCCTGGTGCGTAAGGCAAAAACAGCAGTTGCTTCTCAGATATTGGCAGTGTTTGTTTCATTTATGAGAAGTGTTCCAGCAGTGATCCTGCTGTATATTGCATTTTATGTAATGCCTTCCGTTATCTATTCCTATGGACAGAACATTGGACTTGAAATTGATATTTCTGCAGTTCCAGCTGTAATTTATGCCATCAGTGCTTTGACACTGAGCCAGGCAGCTTATTCTTCCGAAGTGCTTCGTTCTGCAATTGCAGCAGTAGATGAAGGACAGATGGAAGCAGCTTACAGTGTAGGCATGACAAAGTCACAGGCGCTGTTTCGGATTATTTTTCCACAGGCGCTGGCAACTGCTATGCCAAACTTAGGGGGTCTGTTTGTAGGACTGGT
Organism: Lachnospiraceae bacterium; assembly: GCA_045127535.1. GTDB lineage: Bacteria > Bacillota > Clostridia > Lachnospirales > Lachnospiraceae > UBA2942. The sequence goes on from JBGVQN010000033.1 coordinate 41,170, forward strand.
AAAGGAAACTTCTCTTGCATACTACGTAGGTGTGTATGAAATTACTGCAACAGCAAACCTGCTGTCACTGCCGAAGTTAAACTTTATTGAAGCATATGTGATGACTACCATCATTTATGAAGTACTGAGCTTTATCTTTAACAAGCTGTTTAGCACCGGTGAAAATAAGCTGAAGCGTTTCCGTGCTACAGCAACTGCGTAACAGGATAAAATATATAGGAAGCGTGATGTGTGTGCATCTTTTAAGCAAACGCTTCGGATTGGAGGTATTCTATGGAATACATGGTAAGACTGGAAGGTATTCAGAAATCATTTGGCAGCAACCACGTGTTAAAAGGTGTGGATATGGACATTAAAAAGGGAGAGGTAGTGGTTATTTTGGGACCTTCCGGATCTGGTAAGACCACCCTTCTTCGTACCATTAATTTTCTGGATGCAGCAGATGAAGGCAGCATTACAGTGAATGATTTTAAATTAGATGCGAAAAAACACAATAAATCCCAGGTAGTAGAACTGCGACGAAAGACTGCAATGGTATTCCAGAACTATAACCTGTTTGCCAACAAAACCATCCTCCAGAATGTAATGGAAGGATTGGTAACGGTTAAGAAGTATAAAAAGAGCGATGCTGAGAAGGTCAGCAAGGAAATCCTGAATAAAGTTGGTCTGGAGGCAAAATATGACTGTTATCCTTCCCAGCTTTCCGGTGGTCAGCAGCAGAGAGCTGGTATTGCCAGAGCACTGATCTTAGACCCGGATGTGATCCTTTTTGATGAACCTACTTCTGCTTTGGATCCAGAGCTGGTTGGAGAAGTATTAAATACCATTAAAGCAGTTGCCCAGACTGGTATCACCATGATCGTAGTTACCCACGAAATTGCCTTTGCAAAAGAAGTAGCAACCCGTGTGGTATTTATGGAAGGAGGAAAGGTAGTAGAGCAGGGACCGCCAGAAGAGATTCTGGTAAATCCCAAGGAGCCAAGAACCCAGCAGTTCTTAAGCCGTATTACCAATCCCAACCAGAAGGGCGATGGAGAAGAATAATTGAAAAAGGCATAGCGGTTGGAACACCGCGGAAAAGAGGGAATTATGATATCATCAGTAAATATGATCTGGATTCTGCTTGGAACTGCCCTGGTATTCTTTATGCAGGCGGGATTTGCCATGGTAGAGGCAGGCTTTACCAGAGCAAAGAATGCAGGTAACATTATTATGAAAAACCTGCTGGATCTAAGTATTGGAACACCGTTGTTCTGGTTTATCGGCTTTGGCCTGATGTTTGGAGCTGGAAATGGATTGATTGGAAGCATTGATTTCTTTATCAAGGGTGATTATAGCCATATATTGCCGGAAGGGGTTACCCTTTGGGGCTATGTGATTTTCCAGACTGTGTTCTGTGCCACAGGTGCCACTATTGTATCTGGTGCCATGGCAGAGCGTACGAAGTTTTCTGCATACTGCATTTACAGCGCAGTGATCTCCCTGCTCATTTATCCGATTTCCGGTCATTGGATCTGGGGCGGCGGCTGGTTATCCCAGTTAGGTTTCCATGATTTTGCAGGTTCTACTGCAGTACATATGTTAGGCGGCGTGGCAGCTCTGATTGGAGCAAAGATCTTAGGACCCCGTATCGGCAAGTATACAGAAGATGGAAAGTCCAAGGCAATTCCGGGACATAACATTACCATTGGCGCTTTGGGTGTATTCATTTTGTGGTTCTGCTGGTTTGGATTTAACGGCTGTTCTACTGTAAATATGGAAAATCCGGAAGCCCTTGAGACCGCTGGTCTGGTATTCATGAATACCAACCTGTCTGCTGCGATGGCAGTTGTAGTGACCATGTTCTTTACCTGGTTCCGTTATAAGAAGCCGGATGTGTCTATGACATTAAATGGCGCTCTGGCTGGTCTGGTAGCAATTACAGCAGGCTGTGATGTGGTATCTCCTGTAGGAGCAGCAATCATTGGTTCTTTGGCAGGTATTGTAGTCACACTGGCCATTGAATTTGTAGATGTGAAGTTAAAAATCGATGATCCGGTAGGTGCCATTGGTGTACATGGTTTCTGTGGTGCTTTTGGTACTCTTATGACAGGTATTCTGGCAACAGATGGTGGTCTTTTCTACGGAGGCGGCATTCATATGTTTGCTGTACAGTGCCTTGGCGTTGTGGCAGTAGCAGCGTGGGTAGCAGTAACCGCATTTATCACCTTTCAGGTAATTGACAAGACTGTGGGCCTTCGTGTCAGCAAGCGTGAGGAGATTGAAGGTCTGGATTCTTCAGAGCACGGTTTATCCAATGCATATGCCGATTTCCTGCCAAGCGTGACCGTAGACAGCATGACCAATCATGTAGACAACGTATTAGGTGCAAAGAAGGATATGCCAATAGAGGAATCTGTACCAGTTCAGGTGGCTCCGTTAAAGAGTGACAGCAACCAGGGAACGGTATTGACCAAGGTGGATATTATCTGTAAGCAGTCCAAGTTTGAGGAACTGAAGCAGGCAATGAACGAAATCGGCGTTACCGGTATGACGGTAACACAGGTACTTGGATGTGGTATCCAGAAGGGAGCTACAGAATATTATCGTGGTGTTGCAGTAGATGTACAGCTGCTGCCTAAGGTTCGCGTAGAAATCGTAGTGGCTAAGGTTCCAGTCACTGATGTAGTAAATGCTGCAAGACGGGTACTGTATACCGGACACATTGGAGATGGTAAGATCTTTATCTATGACGTAAGAGACTCTGTAAAGGTCAGAACAGGTGAAACTGGTTATGATGCAATGCAGGGGATAGATGCATAAGGGTATTCGGTACCCAATCGGCAGGGCAGGATCCTGTAGGTATTCTGGAAAGAGTAAATGCAGGATCTTGCAAAAACCGGAAGAAAATGAGAGCAGGAGGTAATGCAATGAGAGCAGTTCTTTGTCAGGGAGATCCCATTGGAGGAGCTCCATCAAGAGAGGTTTTAATCGAATATTGGAAGGAACAGCTGGCACAGATTCCGGAAATTGAATCTGTAGATTTCAGAGGAAATTTTGCAGCTGATCAGGCGGATGAAATCGCCGGAGATTATGACCTTTTATTAGGGGCATGGATTGGCGATGGTGTCTTTACCAGAGAATTTTTTGACAGGCATCCAAATCTGAAATATGTGACCACATTTGGACATGGTTTTGGAAAAATAGATGAGGAAGCTGCCATTGAAAAGGGCATTACCTTTACCAATACCATTTATGGTGATATGACCATTGCACAGTATGGTATGGCGTTATTGCTGGATATTTGTCATGATGTACGGCTTCAGAGTGAATTTTATAAAAAGACATTAGAGAATCATACCAATATCCGGACTGTGAAAAGTGTCCGCTCCAGACAGGTGGAGCTGTATGAAAAAACCATTGGTATCATTGGACTGGGAACCATTGGTCTGTGGATGGCCAGAATGGCTGCAGGCTTTGGTATGCATGTAGTGGCTTACAGCAGACATAAAAAAACGGGGTCAGAGTACGATTTTATCCAGCAGGTATCTTTAGAGGAATTGTATGCCTGCAGTGATGTCATTTCCATTCACTGTCCGCTGACAGATGAAACAAAAAATATGATCAATAAAGAATCTTTTGCAAAGATGAAGGATGGTGTGATCATCATCAATACTGCAAGAGGTGCGATTATAAATGAAGCAGATTTGATAGATGCTTTAAACAGCGGAAAGGTATATGCAGCAGGGCTGGATGTGGTGGTAGGAGAACCTTTGAGTGAGAAAACACCTATTTTTGATTGCCCAAATGCAGTTATCACCCCCCACATTGCCTGGGCTCCAGAGGAAGCGCGGTACAGAACAGTGCGGATCGCTGTTGAAAATCTGAAAAATTGGCTGGCAGGAAGTCCTACAAGCGTTATCATAAAGAAGTAGCAGCAGGAGGAAGTCGTATGAATACAGAAAAGATATTTAGTCAGAATGTTTTATCTAAACCAGTGACAAAAAGAGCAAGCAGATCTGCCAGTACAGTAGATTTGACCAAGCTGATCCGTATGGGCTGGAATGAAAATCCTTATGGTATGTCTCCAAAGGCGCTGGCTGCTTATAAAAAGGCTGCGGATACTTCTCATTTTTATCAGGATTTCTGGTGCAGAGATTTGAAAAATACCCTGGCAGATTTTTATGACGTAAAAACCAGTAATCTGATCGTAGGAGCCGGTTCCAGTCCTTTGATTGAAATCGTAGGACAGTCTTTCTTAAATCCAGGAGATGAGGTGATTATGTGTCCTACCTTTGCCGCATTTATTGATATGACAGATATGCGCATGGGCAAGGTGGTAGAGGTTCCGCTGTGCGAAGATAAGACTTATAATCTGGATGGCATTCTGGAGGCCATTACAGATCGGACCAAGCTGATCGTGATCTGTAATCCAAACAATCCTACTGGTACTTACGTAGGCTATGAGAAGATGGCAGAGTTTGTAAAGAAAGTGCCGGATGACATTGTCATTTTATTTGATGAGGCTTACATTGAATTTGCAACAGCAGAGGATTGTAAGAGTATGTATCCGCTGATTGCCCAGATGCCCGAGAAGCCTATTCTGATTATGAGAACGTTTTCTAAATATTATGGTATGGCAGGTGCCAGATGCGGTTATATCATTACATCTGAAGAACTGGCAGAGGGTATTGCAAAGGTACCGGGAAGCTGGATCCCTGCATCAGCACAGGCTGCTGCAGTAGAGGCACTGAAAGATAAGGCCTTTTATGAAGAAGCAAAGGTAAAAATTGTAGCCGGTATTCAGTATCTGACAGAGGAACTTGGAAAATTAGGATGTACGGTATATCCTACGCAGACCAATTTCCTGATGTTTGATCCCCACTGCCTGCCGGAGACTGTACGCAGCTATATGATTGAAAAGGGACTGTTGATCAGTACGCCTATGTATTGCCGTGTATCTGTAGGAACCATGGAAGAAAATAAATTGTTTATACAGTATATGAAAGAATTAATGGCCATGTAAAAAGAGAAGTGACAGAATGATCTGAAAGGAGACTACTGCTATGATAAATGCAATTGACTTATTAAGAACTCCACTGAAGAAATCCAAGGCATATGTTGCAGGTGTGACACTGGCACAGGTGATGCCGGGAGAAACAGTTTTTAAGCTCAATGCCAATGAAAACCAGTTTGGTCCCAGTACCAAAGCACTTGAAGCTATGGCAGCTGAATTAGCCAATGGATATTTGTATCCTGGTACAGTTCTTACAGATCTAAGAGATAAACTGGCAGCATTTTATGGATTGCAGCCGGAAAACATTACCGTTTATAATGGTTCCGGAGCTGCCATTAATGCAATGGGAGAAACATTTCTGAATCCGGAAGATGAAGTGTTGATCTGTTCTCCTACCTATATGGCATACGCACCTCTGCCAGGCCGTTTTGGTGCAAAGTTAGTTGAGGTACCGGCAATCGATGGCCTCTATACAGATCTGGATGCGCTTTTAGAGGGTATTACAGAGAAAACCAAGCTGGTTTTCATCTGTAATCCAAATAATCCTACAGGTACCCTTCTGGACAATGATAAATTAGATGCATTTATTGAACAGCTTCCGGAGCATGTGATTTGTGTCATTGATGAAGCGTACTTTGACTGGATCGATATTCCAGACTATAAAAGTGCATTCCGTTTTATTAACAGCGGAAAGAAGGTAATTGTGCTTCGTACCTTCTCCAAGATCTATGGTATGGCAGGCTGCAGAGTAGGTTTTGCAGCAGCAAGCAAAGAACTGACACAATGTCTGTATACATCTTCTAACCTGTTTTATTCTAACCGCATTGGTGCGGCAGGTGCCATTGCAGCTCTGGATGATACAGAATTTTACAATAAAGTATTTGAAAATAACAAAGAACAGAGAGCATACCTGACTGCAGAAATGCAGAAGATGGGAGTTACTACAGTGGAAAGCCAGACCAGCTTTATATATTTTGATGCACATTGTGACAATGACAAGTGCATGGAAGTGCTTACTTCTCATGGAGTCTATATTCGTCCATTTGGACCGCAGTACCTGCGTGTGAGTATCGGACTTCCCCATCAGAACCAGGCGTTTTTAGATGCCTTGAAGCTGGCTTTGGAAGTGAGCAGATCATAAATGTTGGAAAATGGCAGAACATAAATCTGTAATAAAGAATACGCCGGAAAGCGTAGATTGAGAGGCGTACTTATGGAACAAAAGAGAGAAATGTTTTCAAAGCAGCAGCTGCTTCATCTGATTCTGCCCCTTGTAGTAGAACAGCTGTTGTCCGTGCTGGTGGGTATGGCGGATATGATCATGGTATCCGGAGCTGGTGAGGCAGCTGTATCCGGTATTTCACTGGTCAATACCATCAGCAATCTGTTGATTATGATGTTTTCCGCTCTTGCTACAGGCGGTGCGGTAGTTGCTGCACAGTATTTAGGCAGCGGTGATCAGGAAAAGGCATGTAAAGCAGCAAATCAGCTGGTCATGCTTTGTACAGTGGTGTCTATTGTCATTGCAGGTATCTTCCTGGCTGCCAACAGAGGAGTATTGAAACTGATCTATGGAAGTGTAGAAGAAGACGTCATGGAATGTGCAGTATTGTATTTTTATATTACAGCATTGTCATTTCCTTTCCTGGCAGTATATAATGCCTGTGCAGGACTGTTCCGTTCTATGAACAATTCCAGTATTTCCATGCGGGCAGCAATGATTATGAATGCGGTTAACATTGCTGGAAATGCCATATTGGTGTATGGCTTTCATATGGGTGTTGCAGGTGTGGCAATTTCTACCTTGGTTTCCCGTATGATCGCATGCCTGATTATATTGATATTGATCAGAAAACCTTCCTTTGTGATCCATACCACTGCTTTTTTGAAAACAGGGCTTAATCTGGACATGATGAAGAAAATATTAAGCATTGGTGTACCAAATGCTCTGGAAAACAGTATGTTTCAAATTGGCAAATTGCTGACACAGAGTCTGATCTCCAGTTTTGGCACAGCAGCCATTGCAGCCAATGCCTGTGCCAGTACGGTAGAGACACTTGCAGATATACCAGGCACTGCCATTGGACTGGGACTGGTTACGATTGTAGGACAGTGTGTAGGAGCAGGAGACTACAAACAGGCCCGGGGATATACCAGAAAGCTGGTGAAATACGAATATTTGTTCCTGGCGGCATTAAATATTGTAATATTTATGATTGCACCGGTGATTTCCAGCTGGTATAATCTGACAGAGCTGGGAAATCAGTATGCAGTTGAATTGATTCGTTATCACAGTATTTGCTGTATAGCCATCTTCCCTCTGGCCTTTACCATAGCAAGTGCCCTTCGTGCAGCAGGAGATGCCAAGTATACGATGACAGTCAGTGTGATTTCCATGTGGATTTTCAGAATCGGCTGTGCTTATCTGCTGGGCAGATACATGAATATGGGTGTATTAGGTGTATGGGTTGCCATGACCATTGACTGGGCAGTTCGTGCAGTATTCAATGTGTTCCGGTTCCGGGGCAGTAAGTGGGAAGGAAAAGCAGTGGTAAAAGCAGCAGCGTAAAAGTTTCGGAAAGTGCTTGCAAATCACAACAAAATGTGTTATAAGTTAAATGTTGTGAAAAAGAGATGGTCCTCTGTTACGTAGTGCAGATACCGAATTTGCAGAAGCAGTATTAAGAACATCCAGATTTAAAGGAGGCATCACAATGAACGAGATTATCAAGAATATTGAAGCTGCACAGCTGAAGACCAATGTGGACGAGTTTAGCGTAGGTGATACTGTAAAGGTATACGCTAAGATCAAGGAAGGTAACCGCGAGAGAATCCAGGTATTCGAAGGTACTGTTTTAAAGAGACAGAACGGCGGTGTTCGTGAGACATTTACCGTAAGAAAGAATTCCAACGGTGTAGGCGTGGAAAAGACCTGGCCATTACATTCTCCTCATGTAGAGAAGATTGAAGTAGTTCGCAAGGGTAAGGTAAGAAGAGCGAAGTTAAATTACTTAAGACAGAGAGTCGGTAAGGCTGCTAAGGTTAAGGAAGTAATTAAATAATTTTGCACTGATTCAGCGGAGGCTTATTTGCTTTCGTTCAGACATAGAAGTCGGAGGGGGTAAACCTTCCGGCTTTTCTGTTACAGAAAATGGGTGAAATTAATAGGTAATTTCTGGTTGGAAAATGGAAACGGAGTTGTAATTTGACAGCATGGAAATTTAATAAATTCATTGTAATTTATATAGCGGTATGCTAAAATTGTGTCAAAGCAGATGCCTATGGGAGAGAATAATTTGTTTGTATATATTTGCAATCCTTATAGGAAGAAATGAGGGATACAATGAAAATTACAGAGGATGTAAAATACATAGGAGTAAATGACCACCAGATCGATCTTTTCGAAGGACAGTATACTGTAAAAAATGGTATGGCATACAATTCTTATGTCATTTTGGATGAAAAAACTGCCGTTCTGGATACAGTAGACGGTGCCTTTGCCGGAGAATGGATGGCAAATCTGAACCAGGTTCTTGGCATTCGCAAGCCGGATTACTTGATTGTACAGCATATGGAACCAGACCATTCTGCGAATATTGGCTTATTTATGGAAACTTATCCGGACGCTGTAGTCGTAGCTTCTGCCAGAGCCTTTGGGATGATGCAGCAGTTTTTCGGAAAAGATTTTTCTGGGAGAGGAATTGTTGTAGGAGAGGGAGACACGCTGAACCTAGGCAGACATACCCTGACATTCCTTATGGCACCTATGGTGCATTGGCCGGAGGTAATGGTGACGTATGACAGTTGCGACCAGATTCTGTTTTCTGCAGATGGGTTTGGTAAGTTTGGTGCGCTGGATGTAGAGGAAGCATGGGCAGAGGAAGCGCGCCGGTATTATATTGGCATCGTAGGCAAATACGGTATGCAGGTACAGGGACTGTTGAAAAAGGCTGCAGCGCTGGATATTTCCATCATATGTCCCCTTCATGGACCGATATTGAAAGAAAATCTGGAGTACTATTTGGGTTTGTATAATACCTGGTCCTCTTACCGTGTAGAATGTGAAGGGGTATTCATTGCATATACTTCTGTATATGGCAATACCAGAAAGGCAGCAGAGCTGCTGGCAGAAAAACTGCAGGAAAAGGGATGTTCCCAAGTAATGCTGAAAGACCTGGCACGCAGTGATATGGCAGAGGCTGTAGCAGATGCATTCCGCTATGGAAAACTGGTGCTGGCAACCACAACTTATAATGGTGATATTTTCCCCTTTATGCGGGAGTTTGTTACACATCTGACAGAGAGAGGCTACCGCGATCGTACCATTGGTATTATTGAAAACGGAACCTGGGCACCGATCGCAGCTAAAAATATACAAAAAAGGCTGGAAGGCTGTAAAAATCTGACATACACCAATACCACAGTGCGGATTATGTCTGCTCTGAATGCTGAGAACATGGGACAGATCGAAGCATTGGCAGAGGAGTTGTGCGGAGATTGACAGAAGTTAAGCTTGGCAGAAGCCCGAGCATGACTAATATAAATTTAATATACGAGGAGGAATCGTCTATGTTAGCAGAAAATGTTGAAATTTGTCACTGTATGAAAGTATCTGTTGCAGATATTGAAGGGGCATTACATGAAAGTGAGACATTTCAGGAAGTTGAGAAGGCATTTGAAAAGGTGCAGATGGTGACACATTGCTCTACCGGTTGTGGTGGATGTCATGATAAGGTAATGGATACGATTTCTGAGCTGATGCATCAGTAAACAATGCAGTCCCAGATATAAGGACTGTAAAAACAGCAGGCTTGTCAAGAAACTTGTGAATATCATAAGTATCTTTGATAGGCCTGTTGTTTTTATATTGTTGAGATGTAACATGAGTTTGAATACCATAAGGATCATGAGGCGCCGAAAGCATATTTGAATTTTGAGGGGGTAGATTCCTGCTTTTATGTATGGATCAATGGGGAATATGTTGGATATTGCTTTTTATAGAAATGATAGTAAAAAGTATGATTTTTCAAATCTGGATTTATACAGCAGAATGTATCCGGCATTTGAGGAAATAAAAGCATATGTAGACGGCAATCCGGATAAACCGTTCCTATTATGTGAATTATTATGTGAATATTGTCACTCTATGGGAAATGGACCAGGAGACTTTGAAGATTATTTTGAACTGTTTCAGAAAAATGAATGCATGTGCGGGGCTTTGTCTGGGAGTGGTGCGACCATGCTATTTATCATGGAAAAACAAAAGATGGCAGAAGCTGAGAGAACAGAATCAGATAAAAGCTTGTGCTTGGGAGGAAGTATAATGAATGCAGCAGCATTAATTGAAAAAATGGAACTTGGTGAGTATGATGCACTGCTCACAGATTTATATGTGGACACAGGAAAACTGAAAAGTCAAAAGGACAGATATAGAAATGCAGTGCGTTCTTTTGAACGCTATTATGGAAAAGGAGAAGTGGCAATTTTCAGTGCTCCTGGACGAAGTGAAATCGGGGGGAATCATACCGATCATCAGCATGGAGAAGTGCTGGCAGCATCCGTAAATTTAGACACAATAGGTGTTGTGAAACAGACCGCAGACCGGATTGTGAAGGTGATTTCAGAGGGGTATGAGGAAGTAACAATATCTCTGGACAACCTGGAGCCTCGAAATGATGAAAAAGAAACAACCACTGCATTGGTAAAAGGTGTATTGGCAGGAATGAAGGAGCGGGGATACAAAATTGGTGGTTTTAGAGCCTATATCACCAGTGATGTGCTGATCGGAGCAGGACTTTCTTCTTCGGCAGCTTATGAAACATTAATCGGTACCATTATTTCCGGGTTGTATAATGACATGTCCGTTCCGTCCATAGAGATTGCTATAATTGGCCAGTATGCAGAGAATGTATATTTTGGAAAGCCATGCGGACTGATGGATCAGATGGCCTGTTCTGTGGGAAATCTGGTACATATTGACTTTGCAGAGCCGGATGATCCTGTGGTGGAAAAGGTTTCATTTCATATGGAGGAATATGGATATAGCCTGTGCATTACAGATACGAAAGGTTCTCATGCAGACCTGACTGCGGATTATGCGGCAGTGCCAAAGGAAATGAAAAGTGTGGCAGCTTATTTTGGGAAGGATGTGCTGTTTGGAATATCAAAGGAAGATATCTTTACACATATGACGCAGCTGCGTGAAAAAACAGGTGACAGAGCGGTTTTAAGAGCATTGCATTTTATCGGTGAAAATGAGAGGGTAAGACAGGAAGTGGCTGCACTGAAAGAAAAAGACATGGATGCGTTTTTAGAATTGGTCAGAGAATCTGGGGATTCTTCATACAAGTATCTGCAAAATGTGTATTCAAATGGTGATGTGCAGCATCAGAATGTTTCTCTGGCATTGGCGCTGAGTGAGATGTTCCTTGGTGGACGTGGCGTAAGCCGCGTCCACGGGGGAGGATTTGCGGGGACGATTCAGGCATTTGTGCAAAACAGTGAGGTGGAGGCATACAAGAAACACATGGATGCAATATTTGGAACAGGTTCATGCGTAGATTTAAAAATTCGTAAATATGGTGGGATAAAAGTTCTGTAAAGAAGGTGCAAGGGGATGATAAATAGATTGGATGGACTGCTTGTGTTTCAGCGGTTTATACAGCAGCTTGTATAACCTTTTTATTGATAAAAAACCAATCATTTGTTATGATAGAAAAGACAAAAATCATATTTTCATATACAAGTGAGGTAAACAATGGATTTTCAATGGTATCCCGGTCATATGACAAAGGCCAGACGGGCCATGCAGGAAGATATAAAATTAGTAGACATGGTAATCGAAGTGGTAGATGCCAGAGTCCCCATCAGCAGCCGTAATCCGGACATTGATGAACTGGGCAAAAATAAGTTCCGTCTGGTATTGCTAAATAAAGCAGACCTGGCAGATGAAAAGAAAAACGTACAGTGGCAGGAGTGGTTCCGCGCCAAAGGCATTGCAGTGGTCATGACCGATGCACGTGCCAAAAACAGTATGAAGACCATTCAAAACACCATTATGGAGGTTTGTAAGGAAAAAATCGAGCGTGACAGAAAGCGCGGCATTAAAAACCGCCCTGTACGTGCTATGGTAGTGGGCATTCCAAATGTAGGAAAATCCACTTTTATCAACTCCTTTGCGGGACGCTCCTGCGCCAAGACAGGCAATAAGCCGGGTGTGACCAGAGGCAATCAGTGGATTCGCCTGAATAAAAATGTAGAGCTGCTTGATACACCCGGTATTCTCTGGCCGAAATTTGAAGACCAGACTGTAGGACTGCATCTGGCTTTTATTGGTTCCATTAAGGATGATATCTTGAATCAGGAGGAGCTGGCACTGGAACTCATTCAATTCCTGCAGGCATCTTATCCCCAGCTTTTAAAGGCAAGGTATCAGGAGGAAAGTGTCCAAAATGAATCTGCAGAAGCTGCTCAGATAGCAGAAACCACAGATGAGGTGGCGAAGCAGCCACAGGATGCAGCCCTGGATGTGACCACAGCAGAGCCGCTAAAAGTGTTAGAGCAGATCGCAAAGCTGCGTGGATGTTTGTTAAAGGCTGGAGAGCTGGATACCAAAAAGGCTGCTGCCCTCTGTCTGGATGATTTCCGGGCTGGACGGCTGGGGCGCATCAGTGTAGAGATACCACCGGCTGCACAGCAGAACCTGTCATTGTAACATGGTTTCAAACCGTCCAATCAAGCATTGGTGAACATCGTGGAAAGTCGGAGGATACAACCTATGAAAACTGCCGAAATCAAGGCAATATTAGAACAGACGGAGATCACAAAGCTGCCACAGGTCATAGAATCTTTTGCAGCAGATGAGCGCAGTACGGTACAGAAGATGCTGACCAGCTATCGAAAAAAGATAGATGCCTACGAAAAGGAGCTTCTCCGCACGGAGCAGATGAAAAAGTATGAAAAAGCATACGAAGAATACACATATATTTGTGGAATTGATGAGGCCGGCAGAGGCCCGCTGGCAGGCCCGGTAGTAGCCGGTGCAGTGGTTTTGCCAAAGGATTGTGATATTTTATATCTCAACGATTCCAAGCAGCTTTCTGAGAAAAAGCGGGAGGAACTGTATGAGGTCATTATGGAAAAGGCTGTGGCTGCAGGTGTGGGGATCGTCAGTCCACAGGTCATTGATGAGATCAATATCCTGCAGGCCACCTATGAGGCTATGCGCATGGCCATTGGAAAGCTGTCTGTTGCACCGGATCTGTTGCTGAATGACGCAGTAAAGATACCGGAGGTTTCCATACGGCAGGTGCCCATTATCAATGGAGATGCCAAGAGCATTTCCATTGCGGCAGCAAGTATTCTGGCGAAGGTGACCAGGGACCGTATGATGTATGAGTATGACAAGCTGTATCCGGAGTATGGATTTGCAGGTCATAAAGGGTATGGCAGTGCATCCCATATGGCGGCAATCAGAGCGTATGGTCCGTGTCCAATTCACCGGATGACATTTTTGAAAAATATCTTAGGAGAAAACTGACCAGTGCACGGCAATCAAAACAGAATCTTGTTGAGATTGTGACGGCAGAAGAACTGTGTAAAAAACGATTGGAGAAATCATGAATCGAAGACAAACCGGAAGCTACTATGAGGATGTAGCAGTCAGGTATCTGCAGGAGCAGCAGTACCAGATCGTTGCCCGTAATTTCCGGTGTCGTATAGGGGAAATTGACATTATTGCCAGAGACAGGGAATATCTGGTATTTGTGGAAGTAAAATATCGAAGCAGTATCAAACAGGGATATCCTGCAGAAGCTGTCACATATGCCAAGCAGCAGACCATCTATCGGGTAGCTGCCTGGTATCTGCAGTCTCATGGGTATGGGGCAAATACGCCCTGCAGATTTGATGTAGTAAGCATTTGTGGACAGGAAATCGATCTGTTCCAAAATGCATTTGGAGGATTTTAATGGGAGAGAAACTGAATTGGAAGCGTAAGGATCATACTGCACCAATATTGTGCAGGGATGGAAAAGTACCGTATCTGTACTTTCCGCTGTTAGAGCAGGCAGAGGAAGTCTGTCATGGATTTTCCACCAGACTGGGAGGTGTGAGCAGCGGCTGTTACAGTACCATGAATTTCAGGCTGAATTCCAGTGACAGTATGGACAATGTGAAGGAAAATTTTCAGAGGATTGCAGATGCAATCGACTTTGATATCAATGGACTGGTGCTGACCCACCAGACCCATACCACCAATGTGCGGGTGGTAACAGAGGCAGATGCCGGTAAGGGAATTCTGCGGGAAAGAGATTATACGGATATTGACGGACTGGTGACCAATGTGCCGGGAATTACGTTGGGAACCTTTTATGCAGATTGTGTTCCGTTGTATTTTTATGATCCGGTCAAGCATGCAATCGGGCTGTCTCATTCCGGCTGGCGGGGAACGGTGCAGCGTATGGGAGCCTGTACCATTGCAAAGATGCAGCAGGAGTATGGTTCCAATCCGGCGGATATTCTGGCATGTGTTGGTCCGTCTATCTGCGGAGACTGTTATGAAGTAGGAGAGGAAGTGGCAGAGGCATTTTTGGAAGCCTTTGGACAGGAAACCGGCAAAAAGAAGGGGATTGTAAATCCGGGTGTGCGCCAGGGCAAGTATCAGCTGAATTTATGGAAGGCAAATGAACAGGTGCTGTTAGATGCAGGGATTTTGCCTAAGCATCTGGCAGTGACCAATATCTGTACCAGATGCAACAGTGAGCTGCTGTTTTCCCATCGGGTGATGGGGAGTGAAAGAGGAAATTTAGGTGCTTTTTTGGGGCTGAAAGAGGGAAAATAGAATGAGCTGTTGTATCAGCAAATAAACTGCACACTGTCTGTTTGACAGGAACAGTTCATCTGCTGGCAACAGCTCTTTTCATAGCAATAGACTGTTTACGAAAAACGGTTTATTACTGGTATCTTGTTTGCTCAGGTGATGGTGAATTATCTTCCCTGATACTCCTTAATCAGCTTCTGAATTCTAGCGGTAGAATCCATAAATCCATTGATGGATACGTCATGATTCAGCGTATTGATAATCGCAGCAATATACTTACTTACATCTGCCTCTAAGTACCATGGCTTGGTAAATAATTCAGGATCACGGTAGTTCAGGTTGGTGGTGATTACGTAATCTAAGTATCCCTTGTTGTGGAACTCATCAAACTTCTCAAATCCGTCCGTAAACAGACCGAAGGTACAGCATACGATGACCTTGCTTGCCTTACGCTCCTTCAATGCCTTACAGGTATCTAACATACTTTCACCGGAGGAAATCATATCGTCTACAATTAATACAGTCTTGCCTTCTACGCTGGAGCCTAAGAATTCATGAGCCACGATTGGGTTACGTCCGTTGACTACAGTAGAGTAATCACGTCTCTTATAGAACATACCCATATCTACACCCAGGTTATTGGCCAGATATACAGAACGGTTCATGGCACCCTCATCCGGGCTGATGACCATCAGATGCTCCTTATCGATCTTTAAATCAGGCACGTTGCGGAACAGTGTCTTAATAAAATGATAAGGCAGCAGGAAGTTATCAAAATCATGGAGCGGAATTGCATTCTGTACACGAGGGTCATGGGCATCAAAGGTAATGATGTTGGATACACCCATGTCGATTAACTCCTGCAGAGCCATTGCACAGTCTAAAGACTCACGCTTGGTTCTCTTGTGCTGACGGCCTTCATATAAGAAAGGCATTACAACGCTTACACGATGGGCAGTTGCGACGCTGGCACCAATGACACGCTTTAAATCCTGATAGTGGTCATCCGGTGACATGTGGTTGGTAAAGCCGCACAGGCGGTAGGACATGCTGTGATTCATCACATCTACCATTGCGTATAAGTCTGTACCACGAACAGACTCATTTAATACACATTTTGCTTCGCCGGAACCGAAACGGGAACATTTTAAATCCAGCAAGTATGAATCTGCATCATATCCACGGAACTCCAGGCTGGATTGCTTTAACTTCAGTGCTTCGGTATCATTGCGGCGGAAATTGACAATATGCTCATTCACTTTGGTGGCAAGATCCTTACAGCTCTCTAATGCTGCGATTTTCAGAGGCGCAACCGGAATGGTGTTATCAAAGGTGTAATCGTTAGACATATTATCCTCCATTTAGCTAGACAGTTTTCACCATCAAAACTCTATTACATTTTTTGTATATTTCACTATATTTATAACACTTGTAGAAGTTTTGCGCAAGTCGTTGGGCGGAAAAAGTCGAAAATTGGCAAAACAACGAATGGAAACCGGTATCTGTATGTATAGAATCGTATATAATAAGGAAGCGTATTGGCAAGCAGAAATCCGGAATGTTGTTGATAATTCTATATTTGCCTGATATAATAAACTAGATGTGTTTTAATCTGTAAAAGCAGAGGATGAAAAGTGCTATGAAAAAGAAAAGAGGACATCTCATTGCCCAGGTGCAGGAGGGTTCCATTGCTGAGGAATTGGAACTGGAAGCAGGGGACATACTGATTGCTGTAAACGACCAGGAAATTGAAGATGTATTTGATTATGAATTTTTATGCCGGGATACCTATCTGGAAATGCTGGTGCAGAAGGCAGATGGGGAAGAATGGCTGTTAGAGGTAGAAAAGGACGAGGAAGAGGATATGGGACTGGTGTTTGAAAGCAGCCTCATGTCTGAGTATCGCTCCTGTACCAACAAATGTATATTCTGTTTTATTGACCAGATGCCGCCGGGGATGCGGGAAACCTTGTATTTTAAGGATGATGATACCAGACTTTCTTTCCTGCAGGGCAACTATGTAACCCTGACCAATTTAAAGGACAAGGACATTGACCGTATCATCCGGTATCGTCTGGCACCCATCAATATTTCCGTCCACACCACCAATCCAAAGCTGCGCTGTGAAATGCTGCACAACCGCTTTGCCGGTGAGCTCCTCGGAAAAATAGACCGTCTCTATGAAGCCGGTGTGGAAATGAACGGACAGATTGTGCTCTGTAAGGGTGTCAATGACGGTGCGGAGCTGGAGAGAACCCTGTCCGATTTGAGCAAATACGTGCCGGTTATGGAAAGCCTGTCTGTGGTGCCGGTAGGACTGACCAAGTATAGAGAGGGACTTTATCCATTAGAGCCTTTTGAAAAGGAAGATGCATTGAAAGCCCTGGAAATCATAGAAAAGTGGCAGAAAAAATTTCTGGCAGACCATGGACTGCGCTTTGTGCATGCCAGTGATGAATTCTACATTCTGGCAGAACGTCCCATTCCTCCGGAGGAAGAATACGAGGGCTATATTCAGTTAGAAAATGGTGTAGGTATGGTAAGACTGCTCTTAGACGAGGTCGCAAAATCCCTTGCGGGACTGACCGGCGATGACAGGCAGGTACACGTATCGGCAGCCTGTGGACGCCTGATTGCTCCCTTTCTGGAGCAGATAGCCGCACAGATCCAGGAAACCTTCCCAAATGTCCGCTTAGATATACACCCAATCACCAATGACTTCTTCGGCGAGCGCATCACCGTCTCCGGTCTGATTACCGGAGGTGACTTAATCAGCCAGCTGAAAGGCAAAGATTTGGGCGAAAAACTGCTGATACCAGTGAATATGCTGCGCAGCGGAGAGACCGTTTTCCTGGATGATATTACCGTAGCAGAGGTAGAAACTGCTTTACAAGTTCCCGTGGATATTGTAAAATCAAGCGGACAGGCTCTTGTCTCCTGTGTCACAGGAGCAGATGTGTGCGAGGAAACAGAAGACTATCCGCCGTACGAGTTGGAGCACTTATAAACAAAACAATTTATAAAAAAGTATATTATGAAACAAACCTTGTCTGGTGTGATAAAAGGAGGATACATGAGTAAACCAATCGTTGCTGTTGTTGGTCGCCCGAATGTAGGGAAATCTACTTTATTTAATGTACTGGCAGGCAGCAAAATTTCAATTGTAAAGGATACCCCAGGTGTGACCAGAGACCGTATTTATGCGGACTGTACCTGGTTAGACAAGACATTTACCCTGATCGATACCGGTGGTATTGAGCCGGAAAGCAGTGATATTATTTTATCACAGATGCGTGAGCAGGCACAGATTGCCATTGATACTGCAGATGTAATTATTTTCCTGGTAGATGTACAGCAGGGACTCCAGGATGCAGACTCTAAAGTGGCAGATATGCTGCGCCGCTCCAGAAAGCCTGTGATTCTTACGGTGAATAAGGTAGACAGCTTTGAGAAATACATGGCAGATGTATATGAGTTCTATAACCTGGGAATCGGCGACCCAATGGCAGTGTCCTCTGCCAACCGTCTGGGTATTGGTGACTTACTGGATGCGGTAGTAGCGCATTTCCCGGAGGATGCAGATACAGATGAGGAGGATTCCCGTCCGAAGATTGCAGTCGTGGGTAAGCCAAACGTAGGAAAGTCTTCTATTATCAACAGACTGACCGGTGAGAACCGTGTAATTGTATCCAATATTGCAGGCACCACCAGAGATGCCATTGATACAGACATTGTCTGGAATGACAAAGAATATGTATTTATTGACACTGCCGGACTGCGCCGCAAGAGCAAGGTAAAAGAGGATCTGGAGCGGTACAGCATTATCCGTACCGTCAGTGCGGTAGAGCGTGCGGATGTGGTAGTTATTGTCATTGATGCAGTAGAGGGTGTGACGGAGCAGGATGCCAAGATTGCAGGCATTGCCCATGACAGAGGCAAGGGCATTGTCATTGCGGTCAACAAATGGGATGCCAAGGAAAAGGATGATAAGACCATTTACCGTTTTACAGAGGAAGTACGCAATACCCTGTCCTTTATGACCTATGCAGAAATCGTGTTTATTTCTGCGCTCACAGGGCAGCGTCTGAACCGTCTCTTTGAAATCATTGATATGGTCATTGAAAACCAGAACCTCCGTGTGCAGACCGGTGTGCTCAATGAAATCCTGACAGAAGCCGTCGCCATGCAGCAGCCGCCTTCTGATAAGGGCAAACGTCTGCGCATTTACTATATTACACAGGTTTCTGTGAAGCCGCCAACCTTTGTGCTGTTTGTAAACGACAAAGAACTGATGCATTTTTCCTATACCAGATACATTGAAAATAAAATTCGTGACACATTTGGGTTCAGAGGTACCGCTCTCCATTTCATAACCAGAGAGCGTAAGGAAAAAGACCAATAAACAAAAGAATATAAGAAAACAGGGGCAGACACATCTGTACCGGTGAAATTGTCTGTGTATGGTACATATTTGGTCATATGCAGATGCCGGTTGTTACAGATTGTTTCATAGGCAAGACTGTCTGCAGATTGGAAATGCGTCACTGCCCCGAGGAGTAAAGATATGATAACAATTGCAATCCGCATAGCATTATTGCTCATAGGATATTGTTTTGGTCTGATTCAGACCGGTTATTTATATGGAAAAGCACACGGAATCGACATCCGCACCAAAGGCAGCGGCAACTCCGGTGCCACCAACAGCTTACGTGTGCTTGGGAAAAAAGCAGGAATCATTGTTTTCTTTGGTGATGCATTAAAATGCTTGATTCCCTGTGTGATCGTCAGACTGATCTGCAGCCAGACAGCACCAGAATATTCTCTGCTATACATGTTATACATGGCATTTGGTGTCACCTTAGGCCACAACTTCCCGGCGCATATGGGCTTTCGTGGGGGCAAAGGCATTGCCTGCATGGGAGGTCTGTCCCTTGCGTTCCACTGGCTTATGGCCATCATCTGCCTCCTGGTATTCTCAGGAGTGGTAGCCGTGACCAAATATGTGTCGGTAGGATCCATGAGCATGGCAGTTGTCCTGTTCATCGCAGCCTTAATCGCCGGAAACCAGGGCTGGTTAGGCTTAAGCGGAGCATTACTCACAGAGTTCTATATCCTTGCCTTTATCATCATGGCACTGTCCATCTGGCAGCACCGTACCAATATCAGCCGCCTCAAAAACGGCACCGAAAACAAAGTTGGCCAGAAAAAGAAGTGATTTATGACAACACAAAGGAGTGGAAAAATGGCAAAAATCAGTATCATCGGAACAGGAACCTGGGGAGTGGCACTGGCAATCCTGTTGCAGAGAAACGGGCATCAGGTCACCGCATGGTCCAAATTTCAGAAGGAAATAGATGGTCTGGATGCAAACCGTATCCATCCCAATTTACCGGGAGCAGTGATCCCCAAGGAAATCCGGTTCACCTGTAATATAGAAGAAGCCTGCAGCGGTCAGGATATGCTGGTATTGTCTGTACCATCTATCTTTACAAGAGAAACTGCAAGACTGATGAACCCATATATACAGCCGGGACAGATTATTGTAAATGTGTCCAAGGGCATTGAAGAATCTACCTTAAAGACATTGACAGATCAGATTGCAGAGGAAATTCCTCAGGCAGAAGTGGCAGTATTGTCCGGTCCAAGCCATGCAGAGGAAGTCAGTGTAGGAAAACCAACCACCTGTGTAGCCGGTGCCCGGAAAAAGGAAGTAGCGGAACTGATTCAGGAGTACTTTATGTCTCCTGTGTTCCGTGTCTATACAAGTCCTGATGTACTGGGGATTGAAATCAGTGGAGCACTGAAAAATGTCATTGCTCTGGCAGCAGGTGTAGGTGATGGTCTGGGCTGTGGTGACAATACCAAGGCTGCCCTGATTACCAGAGGGATTGCAGAACTGACCCGTCTGGGAGTGAAAATGGGCGGCAGGGCGGAAACCTTTTCCGGTCTGACCTGCACAGGAGACTTGATCGTAACCTGTGCCAGCGTCCACAGTCGAAACCGCAGAGCCGGTGTACTCATTGGTCAGGGCTATACCATGGAGGAAGCTATGAAGGAAGTCAACATGGTAGTAGAGGGTGTATATTCTGCCAAGGCCGGGCTGGCTTTGAGCCGTAAGTATCAGGTTTCCATGCCGATTGTAGAGGCTGTGAATCAGGTTCTGTTTGAAGGACTTCCTGCTTCAGAGGCATTAAAGGATTTGATGATGCGTATGAAGACGACAGAGGTTTCCTGGGCAGAATAAAGCAGAAAAGGAGGTCCGTTCGTTGAAGCAGTATGTTATATACGGAGGCATTATCATACTGATTTTTGCTATACTGATTTATCAGGCAGTAAAATCTTCCAGAGACAGAAAAAAGAATCTGTTAGAAAAAATCCGCTGCCAGTACGGTGCGTATTCCAACAGGGAATATGAGTATGATGATTTCTTAAGCATCACGCACTATTTTGTAAAGAAAAGCAAGAACCGCAAGGATATTTTCACCATTGATGATATTACATGGAATGACCTGGATATGGATCATGTATTTCTGGCAATGAACAATACCCAGTCCAGCGTTGGACAGGATTATCTTTATGATATGCTGCGCCGGCCCTGCTTTGACCAGGCAGAGTTAGACAGACGAGACAGGCTGGCAGAATATTTTGCAACTCATACTCAGGAAAGAGAAGCCTGCCAGATGCTGCTTGCAGGAGTGGGTTATACCAGAAAAGTATCCATTATGGACTTTATTGATGAAATTGCAGCCCAGAAAAGAGAGAGTAATCTGCCTCATTACCTTTGTATTTTGTTGATTGTGGCTTCTATCGCACTGATTTGTGTACAGCCGGATTTTGGGGTGTTATTGTTAATTGGTGCCTTGGTATACAACGTGGCTGCCTATCTGTCTGCAAAAGGCAGGGTAGAAAGTTATTTTATCTGTATTGCAGCCATTGTGCGCCTGATTGTCTGCAGTGAGGAACTGCAGAATGTAAGAGGGGGAGAACTGACAGCGTATATGGAGCGCTTGAAATCCTCTGCAGCATCCGTGCGTTCTGTAAAGCAGGATGCAGTGTTGATCGGTTCTCCTGACAAGGTTGACGGTGGTCTGGCACAGACCATACTGGATTATGTCCGCATGATTTTCCATGTGGATTTGATTTGCTATAACAATGCATTGCAGAAAATACAACCGCATATGGATGAAGTTACCACCATGTGGGAGACCATTGGACAGTTAGAGGCTGGCATTGCCATTGCATCCTTCAGAGAAGCAGTGCCTTTCTCCTGTAAACCGGAGTTTATTACTCAGAACAGCATGCAGATGAAGAATGGCTACCATCCTCTGATTACCAAGCCGGTAGCCAATACCATTGAAGAATATAAACCGGTTCTGATTACTGGTTCCAATGCTTCCGGCAAGTCTACTTTCCTGAAAATGACAGCCATTAATGCGATCCTGGCGCAGACCATAGATACAGTATTGGCCCAGGAATACAGAGCCCCAATGTACCGGATTTATTCCTCCATGGCTCTTTCGGACAATCTTTCTGCCAAAGAGAGTTACTACATGGTAGAAATTAAGTCTTTGAAACGCATTCTGGATGCGGCAAAAGATACCAGTACCAAGGTCCTTTGCTTTGTGGATGAGGTGCTTCGTGGTACCAATACAGTAGAGCGAATTGCAGCTTCCGCCAAGGTGCTGCAGAAACTGGCAGCAGAGCAGGTAATGTGTTTTGCTGCAACCCATGATATTGAGCTGACACAGCTGTTGGAGAAGGCGTTTGCCAACTATCATTTCTCTGAGGAAATCGTAGAGGATGATGTAAAGTTCAGCTATCGTATCCATAAGGGACGGGCAACTTCCAGAAATGCAATCCGTCTCCTTGGCATTATGGGATATGATGAACAGGTGATTAAAGAGGCAGAGGAGACAGCAAGAAACTTCCTGGAGACTGGGGAGTGGAAGATGATGTAATTCATGGATAGAGAACAGTAAATATATTAAAGGACGATTGCTTGCAGACACATGAATGAAGCAATCGTCCTTTTATAAAATGAACAGGCATAGACCGGAAAATAGCAGAAAGTGCAGATGGCCCTTAAGAAAGAATATCTTGATTTTCCGGAACAGATCCTCCGGTTTCGGCAGCTGGTGCAGAAGTCGCTATGCTGTCTTTTAATCGACTGATGATAAACAGCAGTACAAAAGTGGAAACTGCCTCATAAATCAAAAGAACACCGATCACAATCATCAGAAAATCTCCGAACAAATTCGGATACACAATAAACAGAGTACCAAATGCAGCAGTAATCAAAGTCAGTATCAGCAATATGTACCAACGTCTATAACCTGCCTGGCAAAACAGCAGTGCCCGGCGCAGGTCAATGATGCTGTCAATGATAACCAGAATACCAAATACCACACTGGTAAGCATCATCATATCATTCTGACGGGTGAGAAATGCCAGACCTAAAGCAGTCAGTATCACACCATAGAGCATCTGGTCGCCAAAAACATCGTTCCAGTTATTGATGACAAAGGTGTAAATGTTAATGCCGCCATAAACCATGAGTAAAATTCCCATGGCAATGCACAGAATGCTGACACGCTGTTCAGGAAGGGCAATGAGTACAATGCCCAGAACCAGTTCCGCAAGAGACTGTATCAGATAATGCCATTTGATTTCACTGACAGCGCGTTCCAACAGAGTTTTTCGTTCTTTTTTGATTTTCATATGTTGCCTCAATTCTGTCCGCTACCTGAATAAAGTGTCTAAGAGAAAATGTTTTCAGATAATGGGCGGTTTTTTCTTATTATAACATTTTTTTGACAGTTATACATGGTTTTCTTGAAGAATTTTCCAGGGATTTATACACAGGTGATGCTGTAGTCAGATGTAGTTTGCAAAACCCTTTCCTTGCAATCTGCCCATGCAGATGTTATACTGATTCCGCTATCTTTTAGGGAAATGCCTGTGATACAATGGTGTCCATGTGGGGAGACAAAAAGGCAGTCCCCGTGAAATCAATTTGGAAGGAATGAAACTAATATGGAAGTAAAATTATTTACAGATGGTTCCGCAAGAGGAAACCCGGACGGCCCGGGAGGTTACGGAGCAGTGTTACAATATATAGATTCCAAGGGGAATCTTCATGAAAAGGAATTATCCGCAGGTTATGTGCGTACCACCAACAACCGTATGGAACTGATGGGGGCTGTTGCGGGTTTGGAGGCACTCCTTCGACCCTGTCAGGTAACGTTGTATTCGGATTCCCAGTATCTGGTAAAGGCATTTAATGAGCACTGGATCGAAGGTTGGATCAAGAAGGGCTGGACCAGAGGCAAAAATGAGCCGGTGAAGAATGTGGATTTGTGGAAGCGGCTGTTAAAGGCCATGGAGCCTCACAGTGTCACGTTTGTCTGGGTAAAGGGACACGCAGGGCATCCGGAAAATGAGCGGTGTGACAGGCTGGCAACTGCGGCAGCGGATGCTGATGGACGGCTGGTGGATGAAGGTGTGCAGTAGGAAGTATGAAAACGGTATAAGGAATTGCCGAAAGTATGACATTGATGTTGCTGAATAAACACTTGCATTCTCCGTCCCCATGTGTTAAAATTTGGTGAATAATGCTTGTGCATTTTATGTTTTCTACAGATAGAAGGAATAAAGAGGTATCCGCTGCAGACAGAGCGTTCAGATTTGATATATCAATCTATGTGCAGACAACCGGATACGAATTGGAGGCAGAACGTGGAAAAGTACGGAGTAAATGAATTAAGAAAAATGTTCCTGGAGTTCTTTGAAAGCAAGGAGCATCTTGCCATGAAGAGCTTTTCTCTGGTACCACATAACGACAACAGCTTATTGATTATCAATTCCGGTATGGCACCATTAAAGCCATACTTTACCGGACAGGAGATTCCACCAAGACGCAGGGTAACCACCTGCCAGAAGTGTATCCGTACCGGCGATATTGAGAACATCGGAAAGACTGCCCGTCATGGTACCTTTTTTGAAATGCTTGGTAACTTCTCCTTTGGAGATTATTTTAAGAAAGAAGCCATTGCATGGTCTTGGGAGTTCCTGACCGAGGTAGTGGGATTGGATGCAGACCGTCTGTATCCTTCCATTTATGAAAATGATGAAGAAGCGTTTGAGATCTGGAACAAGCAGCAGGGGATCCCGGCTGAGCGTATTTTCCGGTTTGGCAAGGCAGATAACTTCTGGGAGCATGGTTCCGGTCCTTGTGGTCCATGTTCAGAGATCTATTATGACCGTGGAGAAAAGTATGGCTGCGGTAAGCCAGGCTGTACCGTAGGCTGTGACTGCGACCGTTACATGGAGGTATGGAACAACGTATTTACCCAGTTTGACAATGACGGTCATGGCAATTACACTGAGCTGGTACAGAAGAATATCGATACCGGTATGGGTCTGGAGCGTCTGGCAGTGGTCGTGCAGGATGTAGACTCTATCTTTGATGTGGATACCTTAGAGGCGCTGACCAGGCATGTAGGTGAGCTGTCTGATACGTCATATAAGAGTGATGCCAAGAAGGATGTATCCATCCGTATTATTACAGACCATATCCGTTCCTGTACCTTTATGCTTTCTGATGGTATTATGCCGTCTAACGAGGGCAGAGGTTATGTATTAAGAAGACTGCTGCGCCGTGCTGCACGTCATGGACGTCTGCTTGGTATCCAGGGAACCTTCTTGGCAGAGCTGAGCAATACTGTAGTACAGACCTCCAAGGATGGTTATCCGGAGCTGGAAGAAAAGAAGAACATGATCTTCAAGGTATTGACTGAGGAAGAAAACAAGTTCAACAAGACCATTGATCAGGGTCTGGAGATCCTGGCTGAGATGGAAGCTGCCATGGTGGCAGAGGGCAGAACTGTATTAGACGGTGCAGATGCATTTAAGCTGTATGACACCTATGGATTCCCGCTGGATCTGACCATTGAGATCTTAGAGGAAAAGGGTATGAGCGTAGATCAGGAAGGCTTCCAGGCTGCCATGAAGGCACAGAAGGATGCTGCCCGTTCTGCACGTAAGACCTCTAACTATATGGGTGCAGATGCAACTGTATATGATGAGATCGACCCGGCCATTACTTCTGTATTTGTTGGCTATGGCAGTCTCACTGCACAGTCTCCAATTACTGTTTTGACCACTCCTGATGAGCTGGTACAGGCACTGGCAGATGGAGACAAGGGTACCATCATTGTAGATGAGACACCATTTTATGCAACCATGGGTGGTCAGCAGGGAGATACCGGTGTGATCACTTCTGCAAATGGTGAGTTTGTAGTAGAGGATACCATCAAATTAAAGGGCAATAAGGTAGGACATGTAGGTTATGTCAGAAAGGGTATGTTTGCAGTAGGGGATACTGTTACCCTGTCTGTAGATGCACAGTCCAGAAGCCTGACCTGTAAGAATCACAGCGCGACCCATCTGCTGCAGAAGGCTCTGCGTACTGTTCTGGGTACGCATGTAGAGCAGGCTGGTTCTCTGGTAACTCCGGACAGACTGCGTTTTGACTTTACCCATTTCCAGGCAATGACCCAGGAGGAGATCGCCAAGGTAGAGGCTTTGGTCAATCAGGAGATCGCAGCAGCACTTCCTGTAGTGACAGAGGTCATGACACTGGAGGATGCCAAGAAGACAGGGGCTATGGCTCTGTTTGGAGAAAAGTACGGTGATACTGTACGTGTGGTAAAGATGGGTGACTTCTCTACCGAGCTTTGCGGCGGTACGCACGTATCCAATACAAGTGCAGTGGCTTCCTTCAAGATCGTATCTGAGGCTGGTGTAGCTGCAGGTATCAGACGTATTGAAGCACTGACCTCTGACGGTTTACTTGCATATTATCAGAAGATAGAGGAAGAATTGCTGGCAGCTGCCAAGGCAGCAAAGTCCACTCCTGCCAACCTGATCGGCAGGATCGAGTCTCTCTTAGAGGAAGTCAAGAAGCTTTCTGCTGAAAATGAGAGCTTAAAGAGCAAGCTTGCAAATGAAGCAGTGGGAGATGTGCTGTCTCAGGCTGTCACAGTGGGCAGTTTTAAGATCCTGGCTATCCAGGTACAGGGTGTAGACGGCAACGGTCTGCGTAACTTAGGCGACCAGATGAAGGAAAAGATCGGAGAAGGTATCGTTGTCATTGCATCAGAGGCAGATGGCAAGGTCAATCTTCTGGCAGCAGCAACTGACAGTGCAGTCAAGGCTGGCGCACATGCAGGCAATCTGATCAAGGGCATTGCAGCATTGGTAGGCGGTGGCGGCGGCGGCCGTCCAAATATGGCACAGGCCGGCGGCAAGAATCCTGCAGGTATTCCTGCAGCTCTTGAGAAAGCAAAGGAACTTGCTTCTGCACAGTTGGCATAAATTTTACAATTTATGCTATTTTCCTGTTGACGTTTCAGAAAATTATGGTATAATGGAAATTGTGCTATGGAAAATACCCAATCAGTTGTATGATGCACAATACACAACTGGAGGGAGGTTAGGTGAGCTTATGTCAAACGTTATTGTAAAAGAGAACGAAAGTATTGACAGCGCTTTACGCAGATTCAAGAGAAACTGTGCAAAGGCTGGCATTCAGCAGGAAATCCGTAAGAGAGAACATTACGAAAAGCCAAGCGTAAGACGTAAAAAGAAGTCTGAAGCTGCCAGAAAGCGTAAGTATAATTAATGAATACGGTAATTCCGGGAACTTCGGTTCCCGGAATTTTTTTTGTATCAATGACATAGACTAAAAAGAGGTATTACATCAATGCAGGACTGAAATGGGGGAACGGAATGGCATTTGACAGAATGGAGCGCAGGGCCGCAGAATATCTTTCAGACCGTCTGCATCTGCAGGAAGATGCTCTGATTCAGACCATGCTGATTCACATGATTGGCAGCCGTACCCTGGTGGTGGAGAATTTCCGCAACCTGCTGGAATATACAGATGTGCTGATCCGGATCCAGGGAAAAGATGGCAGACTGCGGGTGGAAGGCAGGAAATTGATGATACAGGAGTATAACCCGGAGTCCATATATATTACCGGACGAATCTTGCAGGTTTCCTTTGAACAGACACAGGGGGCACGTGGGAATTGAGAAGTATAGAGGCTTTCTAAAATGCCGGTGTTTTCAAGCGTCCTGTTTAGAAGATATTTTTTACAGATACTTCCCAAAGCTGATACTGAATATAGTTTCGTAATCGCCTATTGAAACATATAGGACAGAAAGGAAGATTTCTTGAATTTCTGGTTTTCATACATAAAAGGCTACGTCAGGATAAAGCTTACTGGTATCGCTCCGGAGCGTTTTTTGAATCTGTGTCATAACAGGGGTTTTCGTATCTGGAATATCCATTGTGAGCAGGGATGTTATACCTGCTGTATGTTATTACCGGAGTTTTGGCAGATCCGTCCCCTGGCCAGGAAAACCTGTACCAGTGTAAGGGTGGTCAGCCGTCATGGACTGCCTTTCCGCTTAAGACACCATTGGAAGCGGAAGGGTGCAATTATGGGTATTACCTTGTTTTTTGTGCTTCTGTATCTGATGTCCGATTATCTGTGGGCCATTGATATAGAAGGGAATACCAGGTATACAGATGATACCCTGTTACAGTTTATTTACACCACTGGCATTACCCATGGGATGAAGCATGATGAAATTGCCTGTGAGAAACTGGAAAAAGCCATCCGCAATCAGTACAATGACATTACCTGGGTGTCTGCCAGAATTGACGGTACCAGGCTGGTAGTACAGATAAAAGAAAATGATACAAGCCTGTCAGAGGTTGTGGAGGATAATACACCGGCAGATCTGGTGGCTGATGGAGATGGAATCATACGTTCTATGATTACCAGAGCAGGGACACCTGTGGCAAGTGTAGGAGACGAGGTACATAAGGGTGATGTGTTGATTTCCGGACTGATTACCATATATAATGACTACGGTGAGCCGGCATTCTGGCATGAAACCAGGGCAGATGGTGATATCATTCTGGAATATCGCACATACTATGAAAAGGAAATCCCAAGAACCTACAGCAGACGGGTCTATTATAAGGAGTCCAGCCGTCCATTTGCGGTACTTGGTTCATGGCAGATTCAGGGACTGCCCTTTTTTCCGGCAGGAGACAAAAGCTATGACAGTGTAGAAGAAGTGCGTCAGCTTTGTATTTATGATAATTTTTACCTGCCAGTGTATTTGGGAATCGTCAGCCGCAGATATTATCAGATGGAGGCGGTCCGGTATACGGATGAAGAGCTGACCCAAAAGGCCGAATATATGATTCAGACCGACATGACCCATTTAGAAAATTTAGGGGTAGAAATAATTCAAAATAATGTTACAATAACATTGCAGGAAAATTCATGTATCTGCCAGGGTGAGCTTTTGTTATGGAAGTCCGTGGGAGAATACAGGGATTTGTCATCAGAGTATGAGATGTAAGGAGCAGATTGAAATAGATGAGTATTGTGGAAACAATGATTGAGGTACCTGTTGAGCATCAGCAGAATGTATTTGGGCAGTTTGATGCTTATATGAAAAAGATTGAGCGCACCCTCCATGTTACTATGGTGTATCGGGACGGATTCGTAAAGCTCATTGGTCCGGCACAGATGGTAAAGCGGGCCCAGAGTGTATTTGGTAATCTGATTGAGCTGTCTAAGCGAGGGAATGGGATCACTGAGCAGAATGTAGATTATGCTTTGTCTTTGTCTTTTCAGGATATGGATGATCAGATCCTGGAAATTGACCGGGATATTATTATCCGCACAAGCAATGGCAAACCCATTAAGCCAAAGACGATGGGACAGAAGCAGTATGTGGATCTGATCCGTAAGAAAATGATCGTATTTGGTGTAGGCCCTGCGGGTACCGGTAAGACGTATCTGGCCATTGCCATGGCCATACAGGCATTTAAAAATGGAGAGGTCAGCCGTATTATTCTGACCCGTCCGGCTATTGAGGCTGGAGAGCGGTTGGGGTTTCTGCCAGGAGATCTGCAGAGTAAGATCGATCCATATCTGCGGCCTATTTATGATGCTATGTACGAGATCATGGGGCCGGAAAGCTACCAGCACCAGTGTGAAAGGGGCGCCATTGAGGTAGCGCCTCTGGCATATATGCGAGGACGTACCCTGGATAATGCCTATATTATTCTGGATGAGGCGCAGAATACTACGCCAGCTCAGATGAAAATGTTCCTGACCAGAATCGGTTTTGGTTCAAAGGTCATTGTTACTGGTGACATGACCCAGAAGGATTTACCAGGAGGACAGAAGTCCGGTCTGGACACTGCCCTGCAGGTAGTAAAAAAAATCGAAGGGATCGGCATCTGCCACTTAACCAGCAATGATGTGGTACGTCATCCGCTGGTTCAGGAGATCGTAAAGGCATATGATGCCTATGAAAAAAGAGAGGCTGCCAAACAGGGTCCCGGGCATAAAAATGACAGCAAAAAATAAGTCAGGAGACAAAGGAGTATTATGACCATACAAATAGAATATGAGGCAGAACTGCAGCTGCAGCTGCCATATGAGGAAATTATAGAGCAGGTCGTCATTGCATCACTGGATTATGAAAAATGTCCCTATGAGGCACAGGTCAGCGTGGTGCTGACCGATAATGCTGCTATTCAGGAGATCAATGCCCAATATCGTGAGATTGACCGTCCTACAGATGTGTTATCCTTCCCTATGGGAGATTACAGCGAGCCTGCCGCATTTGAGGAATTGGAAGAATGTGCAGAAGAGTACTTTGACCCGGACAGCGGAGAATTGCTTTTGGGAGATATTGTAATATCTGTAGAAAAAGTCATTGAACAGGCAGAAAAGTATGGACACAGCCAGACAAGAGAGCTGGCATTTCTCACTGCCCATAGTATGCTGCATTTGATGGGATATGACCATATGCAAGACGAGGAACGTCTTGTGATGGAGCAAAAGCAGGAAGCGATTCTTGCAGAAATCGGAATTACCCGCTAAGGAGAAGAACATGGGAAACAAAACCGGAAAAAAAGCAAATAATTTTATTGTACAGGGAGGAATTCTGGCGATTGCCTCTATTCTGGTGCGTATCATTGGAATGGTATATCGGATCCCAATGACAGCTATTATCGGAGACCGGGGCAATACATACTATTCCTGCGCATATAGTATTTATCAGATCCTGCTGCTGCTGTCTTCTTACAGTCTGCCAGTGGCAGTATCTAAACTGGTATCTCAGAAAACAGCCAATGGAGAATACCGGAGCATTCAACGGATCATGCAGGTAACCTTTGCCTTTGCACTGACGGTTTCTGGAATTTTTGCCGTTGCTACGTATTTTGGAGCGCCATTTCTGGCAGAAACCATTGTGAATACTCCGCTGGCATATATCTCTCTGCGTTTTCTGGCACCTGCTATTTTTATTGTAGCCCTGCTTGGCGTATACAGAGGTTTCTTCCAGGGAATGGGTTCTACACTGCCCACAGCTGTTTCACAGATTGCAGAGCAGGTGGTAAATGCAATCGTCAGTATTGTTGCTGCTTATTTTCTGTTTCAATTTGGCACGGCAACAGATCTGGCCAAAGGCATGGATGAATATAAGTATGCCTGGGGCGCTGCCGGAGGTACCATTGGTACAGGAATGGGTGCACTGATTGGTATGCTGTTTTGTATGTTTCTTTATAAAGCATATCAGAAACATTTTCGAAAGCTGGTACGTAAGGACAAGAGTGAGCAGGTAGATTCTTACAGCCAGATTCTGAAGCTTCTGGTGGCGACCATTGTACCGGTCATTCTGAGTACTGCAGTCTATAATTTAATTGATATTTTGGATAATTCCATTTTCAGCCACTATATGGACGGCAGTGTGGCATATCAGAAGCTTTGGGGTGCTTATTCCGGTAAGTATCTGCTGCTGGTACATGTGCCGGTAGCCGTTGCCTCTGCCATGGCGGCATCTTCTGTTCCTGCCATTACGAAGGCTCAGAAGGCTGGAGATCAGAAGGGCATGCTCCGTAAAATTGCAGTGGTATTAAAGTGTACCATGCTGGTTGCCATTCCTGCAGCAGTAGGACTTGGGGTCTTGGGTGTTCCTGTGATTAAGCTGTTATATCCTTCAGACACCAGCAGTGCAGGATTGTATCTGACCATAGGAAGTCTGGCGGTAGTGCTGTATTCTCTGTCTACCATTACCAATGGCATTCTGCAGGGTGTGGGTAAGATGAATATTCCCGTGCGCAATGCAGTGATTTCCCTGATCATTCATACTGCTTCCCTGGTATTTCTGTTGTGGTATACAAAAATGGGAATTTATGGTGTAATTTTGTCTTATCTGATTTTTGGTATGTGTATGGCTACATTAAATTGTTTTTCTATTTACCGCTATACAGGATATCAGCAGGATCTGCGTCAGATTTATATTATGCCTGGTATTGCGTCTGTTATTATGGGTATTGCAGCGGGTCTGGTATATTATCTGCTGTACCGGGTGACAGACAGCAATGCAGTTTCTGTATTGATCGCTATTTTGATGGCGGTTGTGGTTTATGCAGTATTGCTCCTTTGGATGAAGGTGATTACGGAAGAAGAACTTCGCAGTATGCCAAAGGGAGAGCTGCTGATCCGGCTTTTGAAAAAAGCAAAATTATTGAAATAAGCTGCTGTAAAATAAGACTGCAGGCTTGTGCAGTAAAAGCAGAGACTTGTTGTTTGAAAAATAAATACAAAGACAGACAGCTGCTGTAGGAATCTTCCTGGATGAGACTCTTACAGCAGTTTCTGTGGAATGAGAACAGTGGAAAGCCGCTTTGGAATGGAGGATTTCATGAAACAGATCGTGGTGATTGGAGGAGGGGCCAGCGGGATGGCCGCTGCCATAGCCGCAGCCAAAAAGGGCGCGGCAGTGACAATACTGGAACATACCCCCATTTTGGGCAAAAAACTGTCTGCTACGGGGAATGGCCGCTGTAATTTTACCAACCTGTATATGACACCGGATTGTTATCGGGGAGAAAATCCTTCCTTTATTGAACAGGTTCTGAAAGGCTTTTCTCCACAGGATGCCATTGATTTTTTTGCAGGACTTGGGGTATTGTCTGAGGAAAAGGGAGGATATGTATATCCCTATTCCAATCAGGCATCTACCATTGTGGATGCCATGACCCTAGCTCTGCATGCGCTTTCTGTACAGGTGTATTACAGAAGGAAAGTAACTGGAATTCAGAGGAAAAAGGGGCAGCTTGTGCTTACGGGAACAGAACGGATACCGGTGCCAAAAGATACGTGTGCGGGCAAAAAGAAAGGGAAAAACGGCAGCCAAGGGCAAAAAAACGGAGTACAGGAGGAAGTGGTACAGCCGTTTTCTATGATCTGTGATGGAGTGATTCTGGCCTGCGGTTCCAGGGCTGCTTCCAAAACCGGCTCTGACGGTTCCGGGTACAGTCTGTGCCAGGCACTTGGACATCGTATTGTGCCGGTAAATCCTGCCCTAGTGCAGCTGCGCTGTCAGGGAAGTTTTTTAAAAGAGTGGGCGGGAGTCAGATGTCAGGGGAAAATATCCCTTTTTGCAGGGAAAAGACTGCTTGCAGAAGATATGGGAGAATTGCAGCTGACAGACTATGGAATATCTGGCATTCCGGCATTCCAGGTCAGCCGGTTTGGCGCAGAGGCTCTGCATCAGGGAAAAAAGGTGACTGCCAGACTGAATTTTCTGCCAAAGATGAAACAGGTGCAGGAATGGCTGAGGGGAGTGCAGTCCTGTCCGGAGAGAAACTGCCCTTACAGATGGCTTTCTGGTATGCTGCCCCAGAAAATGGTACCTGTGATTTTGGGACAGGCAGGAATACCAGGAGAAAAACTGTATCAAAAGATGAATGAAAAAGAGGCTGCTGCCGCCTTACCGGCTTTGGTACAGGCTTTGACAGCATTTGAAATATCTGTAACAGATACCAATTCCTTTGAACAGGCTCAGGTCTGTGCAGGTGGGGTGGATACAAAAGAGGTGACAGAGCAATGTGCCTCTAAATATATGCCTGGTGTGTATATTATAGGAGAACTGTTAGATGTAGATGGTATTTGCGGAGGATATAATCTGCATTTTGCCTGGGCTACAGGAATTGCAGCAGGGGAGGCGGCCTGTGTATCCAATCATAACGTATGAGTGCCCGGACTGCCAGGCAAGCCGTGACCAGTAAGGAGAAATTATGATACGAATCAGTCAAATAAAGCTGCCTGTAGGCCATACAGAGGCAGAATTGAAAAAGAAAATTGCAAAAATGCTGCGGATTGACTCCTCCCGTATTGAGACAGTCTGCATACAGAAAAAATCCATAGATGCCAGGAAAAAACCGGAGCTTTTGATCAGTTATACGGTGGACGTGGCAGTAAAGGGTGGAGGGGAGCAGTCTCTTGCTGCAAAGTGTAAATCCCCCTCAGTTACCATTGCTTCTGACAAGAAGTACCATTTTGAAGTCTCTGGAATGGAAAAACTTGCCCATCCTCCTGTGGTGATAGGAGCTGGCCCTGCAGGGCTGTTCTGTGGCTGGATGCTGGCACGTTATGGATATGCTCCTGTTATATTGGAGAGAGGCTGTGATGTAGATACCAGAACCAGGGACGTTACACAGTTCTGGGAAACAGGAAAACTGAATCCTGCTTCCAATGTACAGTTTGGTGAGGGCGGTGCAGGCACCTTTTCGGACGGAAAATTAAATACTATGGTAAAGGATCCTCTGTGCAGAAACAGACAGGTGCTGGAGCTTTTTGTGCAGGCAGGGGCACCGGAAGATATTTTATATGAAAGCAAACCTCATATTGGCACAGATGTGCTGCAAAACGTAGTGAAGACCCTGCGGCAGCAGATCCTGAATATGGGAGGGCAGGTGCGTTTCCAAAGTCAGGTAACGGATCTGCGTATCCAGGGAGACCGGGTTACCGGTGTAGAGATCAATGGACAGGAGTGGCTGGATACAGACTGCGTGGTATTGGCAGTTGGGCATAGCGCCAGAGATACGTTTGCCATGTTAAATACACATAACGTAGCCATGGAGGCCAAATCCTTTGCAGTGGGACTGCGAATGGAACATCCCCAGTCTATGATAGATCTGTCACAATATGGCAGTACGGCCACCGGCCTGCCTCCTGCTGCTTATAAGCTGACCAAGCAGACATCCTTAAAGAGAGGGGTATACTCTTTCTGCATGTGTCCGGGAGGGTATGTGGTGGATGCATCTTCTGAAGAAAATGCATTGGCAGTCAATGGTATGAGTTATCGTGCCAGAGACAGCAGAAATGCCAATAGTGCCATTATCGTAACCGTAACTCCGGAAGATTTTCCAGGCAAAGATGTATTGGCTGGTATTGCGTTTCAGCGGCAGTTAGAACAGTATGCCTACAGACTCTGTGGAGGTAAAGTGCCTGTACAGCTTTTTGGAGATTTTCAGGCAGGAAAAATCAGTCATGGCCTGGGTGATGTAGAGCCATGCATCCGGGGAGCCTATGATTTTGGCAGTCTCCATACCCTTTTCCCCAAGACGTTGTATCACGCTCTGGTAGAAGGGATGGTATCCTTTGAGGATAAGATAAAAGGTTTTTCCAGATATGACAGTGTATTGTCTGGTGTGGAAAGCCGGACTTCTTCTCCTGTGCGGATTCTTAGAAACGAACAGCTAGAAGGCAGTCTGAAAGGTCTGATTCCCTGTGGTGAGGGAGCCGGATATGCAGGAGGAATTACCTCTGCAGCTATGGATGGCTTGAAAGCAGCAGAGGCCATTGCTGCAAAATATAAACCCTTTTCACTGTAAACAAAACGGTAGGAAGTTATAAAGGACAGCAGGATGGTTGAAAAGGAAACTGCTGTGTATTTACAAAAGGAGTATTTTTTATGAGTACAAGGGATTGTCTTAAGAATAAAAAAAGAATTGTAGTTAAAATTGGATCCTCTTCACTCACTTATCCGGAGGGTGGACTGGATTTGTTAAAAACAGAACGTTTGGTACGGATCCTTACCAGTTTAAGCCATCAGGGAAAACAGGTGGTACTGGTTTCTTCCGGTGCAGTTGCAGTAGGCAGAAAGGAAATGGGGATCAGCCCCAAAACCCTGGCAGAACGCCAGGCGCTTGCGGCGATTGGTCAGGCAAAATTGATGATGATCTATCAGAAGCTGTTTGCAGAATACAGCCAGACTGCAGCACAGGTGCTGATGACCAGGGATTCTGTGATGCAGGAGCAGAGTTATCGGAATGTACAGAACACCTTTGAAGAATTGCTGAAGCTTGGAGTGATTCCTGTGGTAAATGAAAATGATACAGTGGCAACATACGAGGTGGAACGTCTGTCTGTATTTGGAGACAATGATCATCTTTCTGCCTGTGTAGCAGCCCTTATTGGCGCGGATCTGCTGATTCTGCTGTCTGATATTGACGGTCTGTATACAGATGACCCTAAGCAGAATCTCCAGGCAAAGCTGATCTCTTATGTACCAGAACTGACAGAGCAGTTTTTAAATATGGGTAAGGATTCCAGTTCCAGTGACGTAGGAACAGGAGGCATGAGTACTAAGCTGGATGCTGCCCGCCTGGCTTGTGACTGTGGTGCAGATATGGTCATTGCAAATGGCGATGATGTATCCAATATCTTACGTATTATTGAAGGCGAAGAGCTGGGAACGCTGTTTGCAGCCCATAAAAAAGCAGATTTTGTACTGCAGGAGTATATGAATTATTAAACAGCAGTTGCCAGTCAATGGAAAATTTTGTATGATAAATAAGAAATCATCAGTGGTATAGGCAATTGCGAAACACATTACAGATACTTCCCAAAGCTGATAGTGAATACCATTTCGCAATTACTTATATTTTGAAAAAAGTGAAAGGAGCGCATATGGATCAGAAGGACATTGACAGAATCAATGAATTATATCATAAAAAACAGGCAGGAACGATTACCCCGGAAGAGTTGGAAGAGCAGGCAAGGCTGCGCAAAGCATACATTATGGCCATTCGTGAAAATCTGAGAGGCAGTATCGAAACTATGAAAATTCAGAATCCGGATGGTACCATGATTGATGTGAAAAAACGTCATGATGATAAATATGGGACCCATACACACTAATGGGTTTTACCTCAAAAAATACGTGTCAGGATCAGAAAATCAGCTTTCAAAGATAAATTGATTGGAGAAAAAAGACAGACATGGAGGCTCAGAAGCTGTTAGAAGAAAAAAAGGCACTGCGCAGAAAAATGAAGGAACTGCGGAAAACAGTTTCAGACAGAAAAAACAAAGACAGCTGTATGCTTTCTTACCTGCTGCAGATTCCACAGGTGCAGGAAGCTGATACAATATACGTATATGCTTCTTATGGTACGGAAGCCGGAACTTTTGATTTGATACAAACCTGTCTTGCTATGGGAAAGCAGGTGGCACTGCCAAGGGTTTCCGGCAGGGAAATGGATTTTTACCAAATTGGATGTCTGGATGATTTGCAGCCTGGTGCCTACGGCATTCCAGAGCCGGCGGAGGACTGCTTGAAAATGATTCCTGGGCGGCATGCTTTTGAAAGGGGCGGCGGTCATTGCAAGAATGATGATGAAAAAGAGTTTTCCTGCAGAGAGTGTATGATTTTGCCGGGACTGGCATTTGACCTGTCTGGGCACAGGCTGGGATATGGAGGCGGTTACTATGACCGCTATCTGGAAAAATATCCCTTTCACAGAGAAAACAGAATTGCTTTGGCATATGAATGTCAGATCACAGAACAAGTACCGTCAGAGCCTGCAGACATTGCTGTAGGAATGATTGTAACAGAAAAGGGACTGATCGTAACAGCATGTTGTTAAAAATGGCTGGATTTCGTGATTTTAGCCAGAAAAATATTTATAAAGATCAATAGGAAACACTGGTGTAAAACATATTTTTACTAAGAAAAAGAAAGAAATGAGGGCTGGAAAATGGACTTAATGCAAATGGGACAGAAGGCAAAAAATGCTGCCAGAAAAATGAATTGTATGGACACCACTACCAAAAACAGAGGCCTGTTGGCAGCTGCAAAGGCATTGCTTGCCAATGAAGCAGAAATCCTGGCTGCTAATGAAAAGGATGTATGCAATGCAAAAGCAGCTGGAATGAATCCATCCTTGGTAGACCGTCTTCAGTTAAATCATGCCCGTATTCAGGGAATGGCAGAGGGATTGGAGCAGATTGCAGGACTGGATGATCCTATTGGTGAAGTGTTGTCTATGTGGCAGAGGCCAAACGGATTGACGATTGGTCAGAAAAGAGTGCCTCTGGGTGTCATTGGAATTATTTATGAGTCCCGTCCAAATGTAACAGCAGATGCCTTTGGCCTGTGTTTTAAAGCGGGAAATGCTGTGATCTTAAAAGGCGGCAGTGATGCCCTTTGTTCTAATCAGACCATTGTACAGGTGATCCAGAATGCACTGGCAGCAGAATCCATTGATACAGACTGTATCCAGCTGATCACAGATACAGACAGAGAGACAACAACAAGAATGATGCGGTTAAATGAGTATATCGATGTGCTGATTCCAAGAGGCGGAGCAGGACTGATCCGTGCAGTGGTACAGAATGCAACTGTGCCGGTAATTGAAACCGGTACTGGCAACTGCCATGTATATGTAGATGAGACCGCAGATTTTGAGATGGCTCTGGATATCATCGAAAATGCCAAGACCCAGCGTACAGGCGTATGCAATGCCTGTGAATCCATAATTGTACATAGCGCCATTGCAGACTCTTTTCTAAAGGCATTGGCAGACCGGCTTGCCCCTAAGGCAGTAGAAATGCGGGGAGATGAAAGAGCTATGGCTGCTTCCACAGCCATTATCCCTGCAACAGAGGAAGACTGGGGCACAGAATATCTGGATCTGATTCTTTCTGTCAAGACGGTAGATTCCATTGAGGAAGCCATTGCCCATATCAACCGGTATAATACAGGACATTCTGAGTCTATTGTCACAAAAGATTATGCCAATGCACAGAAGTTTTTAAATGAAGTGGATGCAGCAGCAGTTTATGTCAATGCATCTACCAGATTTACAGATGGCTTTGAGTTTGGTTTTGGTGCAGAAATCGGCATCAGCACCCAGAAGCTCCATGCAAGAGGGCCTATGGGACTGAAGGAACTGACTTCCACCAAGTATATTATTTATGGAAATGGACAGATTCGGTAGGGGTGTATCAGTTCATACTATACGGTTACTGCATAGTATATTGGGAAGAAATGGATGAAGCAGAAAAAGGATAAAATCCTTGCAATTCTCCTATCTTTCTCCTATAATAAAACATTAGTGATGCTTACTTATCTGATTATCAGGTTTGGTGCAAACGGGAACAGTTGGCATGCTGTTCCCGTTTGCATTTGTGTCATATTACAACGATTGGTAAAATACAGCGCAGAAATGAGGTAAACCATGTTTCGTGAATTTGATATAGATAAAATCGATACCTCCGGTTCCATTCCGGAAGAAGAAACGTTAAGACAGCGTTACTTTATGGCCAGATGCAGAGAGCTGGTGCAGGAGAAGGAAAAGCAGTTAGGCCGTCCCCTGACCATCAGCATTCTGACAGTCGGCTGCCAGATGAATGCCAAGGATTCTGAAAAACTTCTTGGCATTGCCAGAGAAATCGGCTATCAGGAAGCAGACTGCGAGGAAGCAGCAGACCTGATCATTTACAACACCTGTACAGTCAGAGAAAATGCCAACCAGCGTGTATACGGACGTCTGGGCTACTTAAACAGCCTGAAACGCTCCAATCCGGAGCTGATGATCGGTCTGTGCGGCTGTATGGTGCAGGAGCCGTCTGTGGTAGAGACCTTACGCAAAAGCTACCGTTTTGTAGATATGGTATTTGGCACCCACAACATTTTCCGTATGGCAGAGATCCTGTACCGCCGCATGACCTCCGGCAAGATGGTCATTGACGTGTGGGATGGGACAGACCAGATCGTAGAGGATCTGCCGGCAGAGAGAAAGTATTCCTTTAAATCCGGCGTCAACATTATGTTTGGCTGCAACAATTTCTGCAGCTACTGCATCGTACCCTATGTACGTGGCAGAGAGCGCAGCCGCAATCCTCAGGATATTTTACAGGAGATCAGAGAACTGGTAGCAGACGGGGTAGTAGAGGTCATGCTCCTTGGTCAGAATGTCAACTCCTATGGCAAAAAGTACGGTCAGTACGACACAGGAGTCAGTGACACAGCAGAAATGACCTTTGCCCAGCTGCTTCAGGAAGTAGAAAAGATAGAGGGGCTGGAGCGCATCCGTTTTATGACCTCTCATCCAAAGGATCTGTCAGATGAGCTGATCGCAGTGATGCGGGATTCCAAAAAGATCTGCCGTCATCTCCATCTGCCGCTCCAGTCCGGCAGCAGCCGCATCTTAAAGGTTATGAACAGACGCTACACCAAAGAGCAGTATCTGGAGCTGGCAGAAAAGATCCGCAGAGAGATCCCGGACATCTCCCTGACTACAGACATTATTGTAGGCTTCCCTGGAGAAACAGAAGAAGATTTCCAGGAAACCTTAGATGTGGTGCGCCGTGTCCGTTTTGACAGTGCATTTACCTTCATCTACAGCAAACGCACCGGCACCCCGGCAGCCACTATGGAAGATCAGGTACCGGATGAAGTGGTACATGAGCGCTTTGACCGACTTTTAAAGGAAGTCCAGGAGATCTCCGCCCAAATGAGCGGCAGAGATGCAGGCACCATTCAGAAAGTGCTGGTAGAGGGCATAGACGAAAAAAACAGCAGCCTCCTGACCGGCCGCCTAAGCAACAATGTCATGGTTCACTTCCCGGGGGATCCAAGCCTCATCGGTCAGATCGTCTCTGTAAGCCTGGACGAGACCCGGGGATTTTACTACATGGGAACTCTGGCAGAATGACTGCCAGCCAGGGGGATATTCTGTCCCTCAATTGTCCGATCGTAGTTGCACCTGATACAAAATAAACACAGGTAATTGTAAACGTATGTGATATTTGCTGACAGCCTTCAATCCTGTGGTTGTCAAATTTGCGGAGCCTGTTTCCTGTTTGAAGCAGGGCTCTTGAAAACGCCGGTCCTTAGGTGTATGACAAACAAAAGCAGCAGGAAACTTGTTTACTGAGGCTTTTGTTTGTCATACACCTTAGTACCGCTGCGTTTTCACCGAAGCGCAAGCGTGCCCTGCGTAAACAGGAAACAGGCTCCGCAAATTTGGCAATCATAGGATTGGAGGCATCCGTGCATAAATAACATAAAGATAAGAGAAAGAGGTTATTGACGTGGCACTTTCACCCATGATGCAGAAGTATTTAGAGACCAAGGAAGAATATAAGGACTGTATTTTGTTTTACCGTCTGGGGGATTTTTATGAGATGTTCTTTGAAGATGCCCTGACTGTGTCAAGGGAGTTAGAGATCACCCTGACCGGCAAAGACTGCGGTCTGGAAGAAAGGGCTCCCATGTGCGGAGTCCCCTACCATGCGGTAGAGACCTATTTAAACCGTCTGGTACAAAAAGGATACAAGGTAGCCATAGCAGAGCAGGTGGAAGACCCCAAGCAGGCCAAGGGACTGGTCAAAAGAGAAGTGATCCGGGTGGTCACACCAGGGACCCTGTTAAGCAGTGCAGCGCTGGATGAGTCCAAAAACAACTACATCATGTGCGTTACCTACCTGGGTCAGCAGTATGGCATCTCCATTGCAGATGTTACCACAGGTGATTTTTATGTAACAGAAGCAGACAGTACAGCCTTGTTGGAGGACGAGATCTTTAAGTTCTGCCCTTCGGAAATTATCTGCAACGAGGCTTTGTACATGAGCGGGGCAGACTTGGAGGGGATGAAAGGCAGACTGCGCTTTACCCATTCTGCACTGGATAACTGGTATTTTAACGAGGATACCTGCAAAAAGCTCTTATTGGAGCATTTTCATACTGCCAGCATAGAGGGACTTGGTCTGGCAGACTATGAGATCGGTATCATCAGTGCAGGTGCATTGATGCAGTATTTGTATCAGACCCAGAAAAATGAACTGCCCCATATTACAGGCATCAAGCCTTACCGCAACGGCAGATTTATGATCATAGATACTTCCACCAGAAGAAATCTGGAACTGACAGAGACGCTGCGGGAAAAGCAGAAAAAGGGTTCGTTGTTAGGGGTTTTGGATAAGACCAAAACTGCTATGGGCGCCAGACTGCTGCGTACCTGGATCGAGCAGCCCCTCATTGACCGTGCAGGGATCTTGTCCAGACAGGAGGCAGTGGGAGAGCTGTTTTCCCAGTATATGATACGGGAGGAGCTGCGGGAATATTTAAATCCCATCTATGACTTGGAACGTCTCATCAGCCGGATCACCTATATGAGCGCCAGCCCAAGAGATCTGATCGCGTTCCGTTCTTCTCTGGAAATGCTGCCCCATATCAAGCAGCTGCTGTGTGATATGAAATGTCCGCTGCTGCAGGAGCTGGTAGAGGAGCTGGACACACTGGAAGACTTGTATCAGCTCATTGATGCTTCCATTGACGACAATCCGCCTTTGACTGTCAGAGAGGGCGGTATCATCAAAGACGGTTTTCATGAGGATGTGGACAAATACCGCCGCTCCAAGACAGAGGGCAAGGAATGGCTCAGCCAGTTAGAGGCCAGAGAGCGTGAGGCCACAGGTATTAAGACCCTGCGTGTCAAGTTTAACAAGGTATTTGGCTATTATATAGAAGTGTCCAATTCCTTTAAAAATATGGTGCCGGAAACCTATACCAGAAAGCAGACCCTGACCAATGGAGAGCGTTTCATTACACCGGAATTAAAAGAATTGGAAGATCTGATCCTGGGGGCAGAGGATAAGCTGTATGCACTGGAATATCAGCTGTTTTGTACTGTCCGTGACAGCATTGCAGCAGAGGTGCTGCGGATCCAGCAGACTGCCAAGGCAGTGGCACAGTTAGACGTACTGGCATCCCTTGCCAGCGTTGCCCAGAAAAACCGCTATGTGAAGCCGGATATCAACCAAAAGGGCATCATAGAGATCAAGGACGGCCGTCACCCTGTGGTGGAGTGTATGATCCCAAATGATATGTTTGTAGCCAATGATGTGTATTTGGACGGCGGCAAAAACAGAGTTTCTATTATTACAGGCCCCAACATGGCAGGTAAATCCACTTATATGCGTCAGGTGGCTCTGATCACCCTGATGGCGCAGATTGGCAGCTTTGTGCCTGCAGGCAGGGCAAACATTGCCATTTGCGACAGGATTTTTACCAGAGTGGGGGCATCAGATGATCTGGCAAGCGGTCAGAGTACCTTTATGGTAGAGATGACTGAGGTAGCCAATATCCTGCGCAATGCCACCAAAAACAGCCTGATCGTCCTGGATGAGATCGGCAGAGGCACCAGTACCTTTGACGGTATGAGCATTGCCTGGGCTGTGGTGGAGTACATTGCAGACAGCAGACAGCTAGGAGCCAAGACCTTGTTTGCCACCCATTACCATGAGCTGACAGAGTTAGAGGGTACCCTTTCCGGTGTAAACAATTACTGTATTGCAGTGAAGGAGCAGGGAGACGACATTGTATTCCTGCGTAAGATCGTAAAGGGCGGAGCAGATAAGAGTTATGGTATCCAGGTAGCCAAGTTGGCAGGTGTGCCGGAAAAGGTCATCAGCCGTGCCAAGGTACTGGTAGAGGAATTAAGCGATGCAGATATTGCCAGCCGTGCCAAGGAGATCGCTGCCCTGAATGCAGCTGCAGGCAATAAAAAGCGGGTTGCAAAGCCGGACGAGGTGGATTCCAACCAGCTGTCCATGTTTGAGGCAGTGAAGGATGATACCATTATCGAGCAGATCAAGGAGCTGGATCTGGGACATATGACACCCATTGATGCCTTAAATACCCTGTATCAGTTACAGAGCAAAGTGAAAAACAGGATCTGACCATGCTGGATCAAATAGATCGGTTCAGAAGAAACCGGGAGCTTGTGTAAGACAGGCTTCCGGTTTTTTGCAGCGCCCGTCATGGAGGGACGCTGACTTGCATCACAAGAAAAGTGTGCAAAGGGTGCTTGTGTGTATATAAGCAGTGTCTCTGAATGTTCGATATAATACATTCCGGGCGATTGTACCACAAATTTGCTGAGCAGACGGAATGCAGTATGACACATCAGAGGACAAATTTTCTTTTTTGTGCAATTTTTGGAAAAAACTGAATTTTTCTGAAAATATCTTGTGTTTTTCGATAAAATCTGTCATAATATGATTATAATTGTGGCTGTGACGATGTATGTGATGAGAAGCATGATG
Organism: Lachnospiraceae bacterium; assembly: GCA_045127535.1. Taxonomy (GTDB): domain Bacteria; phylum Bacillota; class Clostridia; order Lachnospirales; family Lachnospiraceae; genus UBA2942. The sequence goes on from JBGVQN010000033.1 coordinate 85,268, forward strand.
TAAATGCAATGATTAAGCGAATGTGCTGGCAGGTTATGCTATGCTTTGGAGGCGGTATCTGGTTATGTTTTCCTAAGAATCGCAGGTGAAAGTGAAAATTTCACATTTGATTATTCGGTCATTTAACCAGTGCTTTTAAACGGGCTTTTGGAACACCGGCACTTGAGATTTCTCAAAGTATCCGGTAAAGCAAGGTGTTTCACAGTTACTGAAATTGATAGAAAGAAGGAGGACAAAAGTTATGTTCAAAAAATGCTGCACAATGATTCTGGTCTGTCTGATGATGGTGATGACATCCTGTTCATCGCATTCCCACACTACAGCGGATAGCTGGGAAGTGGACGGCACTGGACATTGGAAGATCTGTGAGGAATGTGAGGAAAAAGTGGAAGCAGGAGATCATACCCTGAATGAGGAAGAACAATGTACGGTATGCGGCGGTTATATTTATGATTTTGGTGATTCCCAATCGGTATACTGCTACGATGCCTATGACAACCTTGTAAAAATGGCAGATTATGATACAGAAGGTACCCTGATCAGTGAAATCACAATTGAATACGAATATGATGCAGACGGCAATGTCACAAGAGAAAAGCAGTATGTGGATGGTGTACTCAGTGATGAGACAGAGTATGTTGTAAGCAATGGAGAGAGCCAGCCTGTAAAGTACACCGGATATTACGAGGACGGTACATGGTTTATCAATGAGTATGACAGTCACGGTAATGTTGTGGTAATGATCAGCTATGATGCAGACGGCAATATTGAGTGGCAGTCTAATAGTGAGTATGCGGAAAACAGTGAGGGTGAGTGGTACGAAATCAAGTGTACGGAAATCAGCAGTGATGGAACCAAATATGTTTATGAATACAACGAAGACGGAGATCTGTTAAACACAACAGAGTATGATGCCGACGGAAATCTGGTTGAGTAACGTGATTGGATTGATCCAGTCAGCGGTGGAAGTATTCTTCATTTGATACAGCAAATGTGGCCTGCCTGCAGACGGTTACAGGCCAGCAGATCTTAGATGCCCTGGAATGGGGCGTCAGAGACGTGGGGGCTGCAGAATGCGGCGGATTCCTGCAGGTATCCGGTTTGACCTACAAGATTGATACGTCTATTCCGGAAACCACCCAAAAAGACGACAGAGGTGTATGGATCGGAGGTCCTACGGGAGCGTATCGGGTACATGATGTAACAATATACAATAAAGATACAAACCAGTGGGAAGCTCTGGATGTGAATGCCAGCTACAACCTGGCAGGCTATAATTACACCCTCCGTGATCTGGGAGATGGGTTTGCCATGTTTGACGGTGCAGTCAATGTACTGGATTATGTGATGGAGGACTATATGGTACTTGCCAATTATGTGAAGAGCTTTGCAAATGGAGTGATAGATTCCGGCAACTCTCCTCTTGCGGCTAAATATGCTGGTTTCACAGTGGATTACAGCACCATAGACGGCAGCGGCCGTATCACCGTGGCAGCAGCAGAGGATATGGATACACCTACTGCACCGCCTACCGGCGATCACATGCAGCTTTGGCCTTGGATCCTGATGATAAGCATCTCTGGCACAGCACTTGCGATTCTTGGCAATGAAAACAGAAAGCACAGAACTGTAAAATAAATGTTCCACCCAATACAGGGGCGGTGGCAGGTAACGCTGCCATCGCCCCTGTGAACATATGCAGAAAACAGGAATGGGATAAAAAACAGAAAAAATTTTTTCGTTGCGTATCTTAAATATTTACGGTAATATATAAATGCCCATTGAATTGAAAATATGTAAGCAGGGGAGATGTCTATCATGTTGTTAGTGCAGGCACTGATCGTATTGGCTGCATTTGCCGGTCAGGTGATCGACTCCGGGATATGTAAGGGAAAGTACAGAAGAGATATGTATGCATACTATACCAATTTAAGTAATGTATTGGTACTTTTGTACTTTCTGGGACTGATCCTGGTGCCTCAGGATACAAAACTGTACCGCTTCCTTGTTGCAGATCATACTATATTTGCAGTGATGATGAGCATCATGCTCACCTTTACTGTGTTTCGTTTTATTTTGGCGCCTGCCTTTGCGCAGAAAGCCAAAGCAGAGGGCAGGACAATGCGTCCCTTTGGACTGGGTAATTTCTTTGTCCACGATCTGGTGCCATGTCTGACCTTTGGATACTGGTGCATATTTGGCGCCAAAAATCAACTGGATTACAGCGCAGGACTTACCTGGCTGTGCATCCCCATTGCCTACCTGTTGTACACATGGCTCCGGGTTAAGTGCGGAAAGACCATCCAGGGGACAGACAGTCCCTACCCCTATTTCTTCCTGGACCCTGACAAAGTAGGCAAAAAACAGGCTGTGAGAAATGTAGCAGTGATGGCCTTGGCCTGTCTGGCAGCAGGCATGCTGATCATCAGTTTTATCAAATTGTTTCAAAGAGGGTAAGGGAGCCTGGGCTGCTTAAGAAATATAGATTGAAAATTGCGAAAAGGTATTCACGATCAGCTTTGAGAAATATTTTCTTACAAATCCTTCTCAAATCGTCCGATTATGTGTTTTGTAATTGCCTAGGATAATAATATTAATAGGCAATTACGAAACGGTATCCAATACCAGCTTTGGGAAGTATCTGCAAGAAAATGTTTTCTAAGCAGGACTCTTGAAAACACCGGCACTTTAAATTTTGCGCCACAGGCGCAAAATTTATTAGTACCGCTGCGTTTTCACCGAAGCGAGAGCGCGTCCTGCGTGAAAATATTTTCTTGCAGATACTTCCCAAAGCGTCCGGCATGTGTTTCGCAATTGACTAAATAATATTAGATGTATAAGGAGGTGCAAAATGCCGCAGATTCATGAATTAGACCAGTCTACCATCAATCAGATCGCTGCAGGCGAGGTAGTAGACCGTCCTTCTTCTATTGTAAAAGAGCTGATGGAGAATGCCATTGATGCAGGAGCCACTGCCATTACAGTGGAGATTAAGGAAGGAGGCATCCGCTATATCCGCATTACAGACAATGGATGCGGCATTGCCAGGGAGCAGATCCCACTGGCTTTTAAGCGGCACACCACCAGTAAGATCCGCAGTGCAGAAGATCTGCTGACCATTTCCAGTCTGGGATTTCGAGGGGAGGCGCTTTCCAGTATTGCAGCCATCAGTCAGGTAGAGCTGATCACCAAGACAAAAGATGCGCTGACCGGTATCAGCTACCGCATTGAGGGTGGCGAAGAAAAATCCATGACAGAGATCGGCGCTCCTGATGGCACCACCTTTCTGATTCAAAATGTATTTTACAATACCCCCGCCAGATTAAAATTTTTAAAATCTGCTGTGACAGAGGGGAATTATATCAATGAACTGGTAGAGCGGATGGCGCTTGCCAATCCATCTGTAGCAGTTCACTTTATTAACAACGGACAGACCAGACTGCAGACCACCGGCAACGGAAATCTGCAGGAGGTGATCTATATTGTATTTGGCAGGGAAATAGCAGCCAATGTCATACCGGTGCAGGCCAAGGGCAGACTGATTTCCATGTCAGGCTTTCTGGGCAAGCCGGTGATCGCCAGAGGAAACCGGTCTTTTGAAAATTATTTTATCAATGGAAGATATATCCGCAGCAGTCTCATTGCCAAAGCCATTGAAACTGCTTATCAGCCTTATATGATGCAGCATCGGTATCCCTTTGTGACCCTCCATCTGCAGATGGATCAGGAGCTTTTGGATGTCAATGTCCATCCTGCCAAAATGGAGGTGCGGTTTAAGCAGGAGCAGGATCTGTTTCGGGAGATCGTACACATGCTTTCTGACCAGTTGGCCGGCAGGGAGTTTATCCCGGATGTGAGCCTGGAACAGAGCAAGTCCAGGGAAAAAGTTAAGGAAAATGCAGCCAGACCAGAGCCTTTTGAGCAGAAACGCAGCCAGTTAGAGCGTCTGCAGGAGCTGGCTGCTATGGGAGGCAGCAGACCGGGTGGTAGCAGAGGCACTGCTTCCGGGCGGTATTATGTGGCTTCCGGGCAGACAGGTGCAGGAGAAAGCAGACAGGGCTTGTACGGAACCGGTGCAGAGCGGTCCGGGCGCTCTGGCGTAACAGAGTATCGGTTTGATTTTGTCTCAGGGGAGGCAAAAGAGTATCCAGGCAGCCAGCCAAAGGCACAGAAGCTGCCTGATCAGGTGGCAGAATCCGGTATGTATATGGGGACTGTGATCTCTGGTGCAGCAGATGCCAAAGCGTATGCAGACAGTCAGGCAGTGACCGGTAAGGGCAGTCCGGAGGTGTCAGAGGCTGGCAAGCATGGTCAGGATGCAGAGGTGAGAAACACAGAACATGCTGCGGCAGATGCCAGAAGCGAAACAGTGCCTGCAGGAGAAAGCTGTATCCAGGATGATACCACAGTAGGAGGCAGTGAAATCAGTGATACTGTTGTAGGTGGAAGCCGAGACATTGATGCTGAACAGACCTGTGAGACAGTGGCAAATGGAAGCCGAAACAGTGATACTGCGGCAGGAAAAGACCATACAGGAGGATCCCTGGGTTCTCCAAATTCAGAAACAGACCAAGCACCTGATTTTAACACAACGGCTGCAGCCTCTGTACAGCAGGAATTATTTGCCGGAGAGGAAGCAGATAAGCTGTTGTCTGCACAGGCTCGTGCCAAGCATAAATTGATCGGACAGCTGTTTGACACCTACTGGCTCATTCAGTATGAGGACAAGCTGTTTATTATGGATCAGCATGCGGCTCATGAAAAAGTGTTATACGAGCGCACCATGCGCTCCCTGTCAGACAGGGAATATACCTGTCAGCAGATCAGCCCTCCGGTGGTCGTGTCTCTGACACCAAGAGAGGAAGAAGTGCTGAAGCAGTACATGCCTCAGTTTACAGGCATGGGCTTTGAAATAGAGCCGTTTGGAGGAAAAGAGTATGCCATCTGCGGCGTACCGGACAATCTCTTTGGTCTGCAGGACAAGGGACTGTTTTTAGATCTGTTGGACAGTCTCAGTGAGGACAGCAGCAGCGGAGGCAGAGCCATTCATGAAAAGGTGGCTTCCATGTCCTGTAAAGCAGCAGTCAAGGGGAAGATGCAGCTTTCCTTTGCAGAGGCCAATGCCCTCATTGACGAGCTGCTGACTCTGGAGAATCCATATGCCTGCCCTCATGGCAGACCTACCATTATCTCCATGAGCCGGTATGAGTTAGAAAAGAAATTTAAAAGAATCGTATAAAGATTGGAACAGCAGCAATGAAAGATGCAAAAAAACCATTGATCATCATTACCGGCCCTACAGCAGTAGGAAAGACCGCCCTGTCTTTGGAGCTGGCCAGGGCGGTGCAGGGGGAAATCATCAGTGCAGATTCCATGCAGGTATATAAGCACATGGATATTGGCTCTGCCAAGATCATGCCGGAAGAAATGGAAGGGATCCCCCACCACCTGATCGACGTCATTGAGCCGGAAGAAGAATTTCACGTGGTAAGATTTCAGGAAATGGCCAAGGAGGCCATGGAGGGGATCTATGCCAGAGGGCATATCCCGGTGATCACCGGCGGCACCGGCTTTTATATCCAGGCTCTGCTGCGGGATATTGATTTTACGGAAACCGGGGGAGACGAAGCCTACAGACAGGAACTGGAAAAACTTGCACAGGAGCAGGGAGCAGAAGTGCTTCATGCAATGCTTGCAAAGACAGACCCGGTGTCTGCAGAGGAAATACATGCCAACAATGTCAAACGGGTCATTCGCGCATTGGAGTATTATCATTTTACCGGAGAGCCCATTTCCGTACACAATGCCAGAGAGAGGCAGAAAACATCCCCGTATCAGTTTGTATGCTTTGTGTTAAACAGAGACAGGGCGGAGCTGTACAGGCGCATCGACCAGAGAGTGGACCTGATGCTGGAGCAGGGGCTGTTAGAGGAAGTCAAAAAGCTGGCAGACATGGGCTATACAAAAGATATGGTATCCATGCAGGGCTTGGGCTATAAGGAATTCCTTGCTTATCTTGCAGGGGAATTGACCTATGAAGAAGCAGTGTATATCCTGAAACGGGACACCAGACACTTTGCCAAACGGCAGCTGACCTGGTTTAAGCGGGAAGCAGATGTGACCTGGGTGAATGTAGATGACGGCAGAAGCAGGGAGCAGATCCTTGCAGATATGCTGGCGATCTGCAGGGAAAGAGGCCTGGAAGTATAATATAGACAGGGAACATCTTGCTGCATACGTTTGCAACAGCAGAGGTTAGAACTGGAATCATTGGGTTCCAAAACAGATAGAAACAGCATTATGGAGGGAATTTTATGGCAACAAAAGATATGTACAAACAGCTTGGGATCTCAGATGAAGTATATGCATTTGGGGAGTCTATTGTGGCAGAATTGCAGCCGCGCTTTGCCAAAATTGACGAGACCGCAGAGTATAACCAGATGAAGGTCATTTCTGCCATGCAGAAAAACAAGGTCAGTGAAATGCATTTTGCAGCCACCACTGGTTACGGTTACAATGACACTGGCCGTGAGACCTTAGAGCAGGTATATGCAGATACCTTCCACACAGAGGCAGCCCTGGTGCGTCCACAGATCACCTGCGGTACCCATGCACTGGCAGTGGCGCTTTCTGCCAATCTGCGTCCTGGAGACGAGCTGCTTTCTCCTGTGGGAAAGCCTTATGATACATTAGAAGAAGTCATTGGTATCCGCCAGTCACCAGGCTCTTTAAAGGAATTTGGGGTGACCTACCGTCAGGTGGATCTGCTGGCAGATGGTTCCTTTGATTTTGAGGGCATCAAAAATGCCATCAATGAACGCACCAAGCTGGTGACCATCCAGCGTTCCAAGGGATATCAGACCAGACCTACCCTTTCCGTGGCACGGATCGGGGAGCTGATCGCCTTTGTAAAGTCTGTGAAGCCGGATGTGATCTGTATGGTAGACAACTGCTACGGAGAATTCGTAGAGGAAACAGAGCCGTCAGACGTAGGGGCAGACATGATCGTAGGTTCCCTGATCAAAAATCCGGGAGGCGGTCTGGCGCCCATCGGCGGTTATATCTGCGGTACCAAAAGCTGTGTAGAGCAGTGTGCATACCGTCTGAGCGCACCGGGACTTGGACAGGAGGTAGGCGCCAATTTGGGTATTCTGCCATCCTTCTATCAGGGCTTTTTCCTGGCGCCTACTGTAGTGGCAGGGGCATTAAAGGGTGCGATCTTTGCAGCCAATGTATATGAACGCCTTGGATTTGCTGTGGTGCCAAACAGTACAGAGTCCAGACATGACATTATTCAGGCAGTGACCTTTGGCACACCGGAAGGGGTGATTCAGTTCTGCAAGGGCATCCAGGCAGCAGCGCCGGTAGACAGCTATGTAGATCCGGAGCCATGGGATATGCCGGGCTATGATGATCCGGTGATTATGGCAGCAGGCGCTTTTGTACAGGGTTCCTCTATTGAGCTGAGTGCAGACGGTCCTATCTGCCCTCCTTATGCAGTATATTTCCAGGGAGGACTGACCTGGTATCATGCAAAGCTTGGCATTCTGAAATCTCTGCAGGCGCTGACAGATGCAGGAATCGTGGTGCTGTAAAGGAGTGAGTAGATATAGGACTTGCTTTTTTGGGTTTCCTTAAATAGGAAAAATGTGAAAAAAGCGGAACCATGGAACGTATTTTCGGTTTTTTTACGGGAAAACTGTACAATCCATGGGAAATATGATATAATTAATTTCAATTGCTTAAAGCTTGGCAACAGGTAAAGGCAATTACAAATGATTGCTGGAGGTACATACGATGGCAGATGAGGGAAAAAAGGGGAAGAAGGCAGGGGAATGGATCATTGTCCTGATCGTAGGATTTGTATTGGCAGGATTTCTGTCTTCTGTGGCAAGTGCCAGCGGCATGACCTTTTTGCAGTGGTTAGACTATGGTTCCACATTTGGCACAAGCGGCCCCTGTACCATTGATTTAGGTGTGGTGAAATTTTCCTTTGAGATCACAGTCCGTATTACAGTAGGAAGTATTATTGGCTGTGTGGCTTCAACACTCCTTTATCATAAGTTTATTGGATAAAGATTGGATTCCTGTATCTGGATACCTGGAGAGTATGCAGAAAGGAATGAAATGAATGAATACCATCAGGTAAAAGAGAATGTAGGCAGTTTGCGTCCTTATGAAAAATGTCTGAAATTCGGACCAGGATTTTTGAGTGATGCGGAACTGTTGGGAGTAATTCTGCGAACAGGTGCAGTGGGAATGGATTCTGTGGCACTGGCTGAGAAAATATTACAGATGGTGCCCTCCTGCAGTGGACTGGGGGGAATGTACCGTCTGTCAGTAGACCAGCTGTGCCGACTGAAAGGGATAGGCAGGGTAAAAGCCATTCAGATACAGTGTATCGGAGAACTGTCCAGACGGATTTCAAAATCTGTGGCGGCAGAAGCCTTTTCCATGAATGACCCGGCCACCATTGCAGAATATTATATGGAAGATATGCGGCACCTGACTCAGGAGCATTTACTGCTTTTGCTGTTAAATTCCAAGGCAAAGCGGATCCGGGATGTGGTTTTGTTTAAAGGAACAGTAAATGGTGCGATGCTTTCTCCCAGGGAAATCTTTATTGAAGCACTTCGCTGTGATGCAGTGTACATTGTATTGCTGCACAATCATCCAAGCGGCGATCCGGAGCCGAGCAGAGAAGACGTGGGGATTACCAGACGGATAAAGGAAGCAGGAAATATGATAGGAATACAGCTGATTGACCATATTATTATTGGAGATAATCAGTATATCAGCTTAAAAGAGCGAGGCATTTTGTAAATGAAAGATAAGTTAATGCAACTGATTCTCATGATAAAACCCAAGACCATATTGTTTGTTATGACATTTTTTTGTATTGGTATTATGGGACTTACTTATTTTCATTCTGACAGTGCGGTTCCTCTTCGTACGGCCGTAGGTTATATTGTAGTACCGTTGCAAAACGGCATCAACCAGATCGGCAGTATTGGACAGGAATTTTTGCAGGAGCGTCTGGATCTGGAAGAAGCCAGGGAAAAGATAAGAGAGCAGGAGCGGATTATTGCAGAGTTAGAGAGCCAGATTGAGCAATATCAGGAAGAAAATATAGAAGTAAACCGTCTTCGGGATCTTCTGGAATTATCAGAGACTTACCGGGAATATGAAACCACCGGGGCTACTGTGGTGGCCAGTGATACCAATAAATGGTACAGCCGTTTTACCATTGATAAAGGCAGCAATGATGGACTGGCAGAAGGAATGAATGTGGTGGCAGATGGAGGTCTGGTAGGAATTATTACAGAGGTTTCTGACAATTTTTCTGTAGTCACTTCCATCATTGACAATTCTTCCAATATCAGTGCTATGTCCAGGGACGATAACAAACTTTGTATCGTGTCTGGAGATCTGGAGCTGATGCAGGAAGGTTATATCCGCATGGCGTATGCGGATGTGGATTCCGGTATTGAAGACGATACCATAATTGTAACATCTAATATCAGTGACCGGTATCTGCCGGGAATCATGATTGGGTATGCAAAAGATGTGACAGTTGATGCCAACCAGCTGACACTGTCTGGTTATATTGTACCCAAGGTGGATTTTACAGCACTGAAGGATGTGCTTGTAATACTGACGACGAAACAGACGGGAGAAGAACCATGAGAAGCCTGAGGCTTTTCATGGTTCACACTGTATGATGATACATACTTACGGGAACACAACAGGAAAAGGAGGTATTTCATGAAGAACATCATGAGGAGGATTCTGGTGATGGGTCTGCTGATCCTAATGTTTTATCTGCTGCAGACGACTGTATTGGAGCGGATTCCCTATCTGGCAGGCGTTCCCAATCTGCTGCTGATTTTTACATTTTCTGTGGGACTTTTAAGAGGGCGGAGTGAAGGCATGGCAGCAGGTTTTGCCTGCGGATTGCTTTTGGATGTTTTTTCCGGAGGGGTGCTGTGTTTTTATGCACTGATTTATATGTATATTGGATACCTGAATGGTATGCTGTCTAATATTCTGGTGAGTGAGCTGCTGCTGCTGCCTATGCTTTCCTGTGCCTGCAGTGAACTGCTGTATCATGCTTATCAGTATATTTTCGGCTTTTTGGTGCAGAATAAGCTGCATTTTGGAGAGTACTTCCAGCAGATCGTACTGCCGGAACTTATGCTCACTGTTACAGTTTCTATTATAGGATACTATCTGGTACTGATTGTCAACCGCAGGTTGGAACAGACAGAACAAAAAGGAGCTAAAAAATTTGCTTAAAGAAGTTTTGGAACAAGTAAAGGAAACATTGATTCGATTTTTCACCTCCCGGCTTCTTCCGGTGGGGATTTTGTTTTTTGTTTTTTTTGCAATACTGGTAGTCAGGCATTTTGATCTGCAGATCATGCATGGAGAAGAATACTATGACAATTATATTGAAATTACCCAGACTACTGTAACAGAAGATGCCCCAAGAGGCTGTATTTATGACAGAAATGGTGTGGTACTGGCTTACAATGAGATCACCTATTCTGTTACCATCAAAGATGTAGATGTATATACAGGAAAAGGGGAACTCAGCAGTATGGTATACCGTCTGGTATTGCTGTTGGAACGCTTTGATGCGGAGATAGAGTCCTATCTGCCTGTAGTTGTAAATGAATATGGGGTATATGAGTATTCCGGCACAGAGACCAGAGTCCGCCAGTTTATACGCGATACCTATGGCCTGACCACCAGCCAGGTGGAGAAGATGCAGCAGGAAGGAGATGACCCTTACTCTTATAGTGCGGAAAAGGTCATGGAATATATTCGAAATGGAAAATACAAATTTAGCGAATATTTAACTGGGAAAAACGGACTGGCAGATGACAGCGAGATTACCAAGCAGCAGGCACTTGATATTTTTAATATCCGTTATGCCCTGGCTGCAAATTCTTATAAAAAATATGTTTCTGCAGTAGTATGTAAAGATGTTTCTGCGGAGCTCCAGGCTGCAGTTATGGAACATGCAGATGAATTGCAGGGAGTGGAGATAGAAGAAGACACAGTAAGAGTATATCCTTATGCAGAATGCTTTTCCCATGTTCTGGGATATACTGGTACTGCATCAGAAGAGGAACTGGAGATCCTGCAGGAGGAAGATGATACCTATGAAACCGGTGATATTATTGGTAAACAAGGCACCGGCCTGGAATGGGTCATGGAAACTACATTAAGCGGACAGAAGGGAACTCAGATTATTTACAAGGACAGTACCGGTCTGGTACTGGATACAGAAGAAGCAGAAGAACCGGTTCCGGGAGATGACGTGTATCTGAGTCTGGATGCGGAGCTGACTCAGGCAGTGTATAATATTATTGAAGAACAGTTAGCCGGTATTGTATATGACCGACTGATCCAGGGGGATTTTACCCCTACGGAAGATACTCTGGCAGAGGAATTTAAAATTCCAATCAAAGATGTTTATTTCCAGATGATCAATAATAACGTGCTTTCCTGTACTGATTTTGCTGATACAGATGCTTCCCAGACAGAAAAAAATATACAGGCAAAGTATGAGGCGTATTATGCCCAGGTAACAGCAGAAATTCGAAATGAACTTTTGAGTGCCCAGGCATTGTCCCAGAATGCGCTTTCAGATGAATTAAAAGGGTATATGGAATATATCTATACGTTCCTGACAAAAAAGAATATGATTATATCGGGTGCCATTGACACTACAGATGGAGTGTATCAGGCATGGAAAGAAGGTACCATCGGACTGCGGGAGTTTTTGCTTTATGGCATTGAGAACCAGTGGATAGATTACAGTCTGGTAGAAACCCAGGAACAGTATTCCACAACAAATGAAATGCTGGAGGCGCTGGTTGGTAATTTGTTAGAACTCCTGGCAGTGGATGACGGATTTGCCAAGGAACTGTATGATGTTCTGATCCATCAGCAGGTGGTGACTGGTTGTGAAATCTGTATTGCTTTGATGGAACAGGGTGTGCTGACTGTGGATGAGGCTGCTTATGAAAAACTGCAGTCAGGAGATGAAGACTACGCATATGAATTTATGCGGGAAAAAATATATAACATCGAAATTACACCGGCCCAGATTGCATTAGATCCATGCTCCGGATCTGCAGTCATTACGGATGTGGATACAGGAGAGCTGCTGGCAGTGGTAACCTATCCTGGTTATGATATTAACCGGCTTTCCGGTACCATTGATGCAGAATATTACAGGAAGCTGGTCAATGATTTGTCTCAGCCATTTTATAACCGTGCTACCCAGACACGTCTGTCTCCTGGTTCTACCTATAAGATGCTTACAGGTATTGCTGGTGTGCTGGAAGGCGTAATTGGAAAGGATGAACTGGTAGACTGTCAGGGTGTTTTTGAACCCACCAATCAGCAATGCTGGATTTTCCGTGAGCATGGAGGTGTTCATGGCAATGTAGATCTGCTTACAGGTCTGGCTAATTCCTGTAACTGTTATTTCTTTGAAATTGGTTATCGTCTTAGTCTTGACGAAGACGGCAATTACAATCAGCAGCAGGGATTGGAAAAACTGGCCAAATATGCATCTATGTTTGGATTTGATGAGAATACGGGAATTGAGATCCGGGAAAATATTTCCCACATATCAGACGAATATCCCGTTTCTTCTGCAATCGGACAGGGCACCAATAACTTTACCTGCTTACAGATGGGCAGATATATTGAAGCAATTGCCAGCAGGGGATCTTTGTATCAATATACCCTTTTGGATAAAATTACCGATTATACCGGAGAGCTGAAGGAAGATATTACGCCAGAAGTAGAGCGGACAATAGAACTTCCAGAGGATCTGTGGGATGATATATGGGAAGGTATGTATCAGGTACTTCAGACTGGTTCTGCTGCGGGCATGTGCAATGATATAAATTTGGAGATCGTAGGAAAAACTGGTACCACACAGGAGAATAAGCTGCGAGGCAACCATGGTAACTTTACCAGCTTTGCACCAAAGGATGATCCGGAGATATCTGTAGAAGTTATGCTTCCAAATGCATATACGTCCGGTAATGCGATCTATGTAGCAAAGGATATTTACCGGTATTATTTTGGATTAGAGGCTTATGAAGATATTGTTGACGGTCATGCCAATGCAGGATGTGCAGTAAATGTAGGTGACTAATGGGTAAGGGAACAGAGAGGATAAAATGAAGCAGTTAGCAATCATCAAAGGTAATAAATATGGTATATTGGTCCGGTTAAATGCAGAAGCTCCTTTTTCCCAGGTGTTAGAGGAACTGATTTCCAGGCTGAAAGCATCTGCTGATTTTTTTAAAGATGCCAAGATGGCGCTTTCCATTGAAGGACGCGTTTTAAGCCAGGAAGAGGAGGAACAGATCCTTGCTGCTTTTGCAGAATATTCCAGAATTGAAATCATCTGCGTCATGGATACTGATGAAAAGAGAGAAATTTTGTATCGGAAGTTAGTGGAGCAGGCTGATTCTGTAAATGAAGAAGCTGCACAGGAGGATACAGAAGAAGAAACTCCGGGAGAGCGGTTGCTGCGTGATGTACAGAATGAGGAACTGAATGCAGGACAGTTTTATAAAGGAACCCTGCGTTCCGGCCAGGTAGTGGAATCTTCCAGCAGTATGATTGTATTGGGAGACATTAACCCGGGAGCCAAGGTCATTGCCACAGGAAACATCATTGTATTGGGTTCCCTAAAAGGGTATGCAGTGGCTGGTGCCGGAGGCAATGAGACTGCTTTTGTAGCAGCTTTGGAAATGTCTCCTATGCAGATCAAAATCGGCAATGTGATCGGCAGAAGCATAGATAAGAAGAAAAAGAAAGAAAAGAAAAAGCCACAGATTGCCTATGTACTGGAAGGAAATATTTATATTGAAGATATTTCAAAAGATATCATGAATGATATTAATTTTGTGTAAAGGTACACGGTTTTTTTGTGAATTTGATCCACAAAAGGGGATTTCATCATATATTTACACGGAATGTAAGAAATGGATAAAAAAAAGTAGCCAATTCTAAGTAAATATAGTAAAATAAGAGTATTCTATCAATTATATGTAGTAGAATCCATCAGCTGCAGTATAGGAGGCGCGAGCATGAGCGAAGTAATTGTAATTACATCCGGCAAAGGCGGAGTGGGTAAAACAACCACTACAGCCAATCTGGGAACAGGACTGGCAAAGTTAGGCAATAAAGTAGTATTAATTGATACAGATATCGGTTTGAGAAATCTGGATGTAGTATTGGGACTGGAAAACCGTATCGTATATAATCTGGTGGATGTAATTGAAGGAAACTGCCGCATTCGTCAGGCTCTCATTAAGGACAAGCGTTGTGACAATCTGTACTTACTGCCTTCGGCCCAGACCAGGGACAAGAGTGCAGTAACACCAGAGCAGATGAAGAAGCTGACAGATGAATTAAAAGAAGAATTTGATTACATACTGCTGGATTGTCCTGCAGGTATTGAACAGGGATTTAAGAACGCAATTGCAGGTGCGGATCGTGCTTTGGTAGTGACGACTCCTGAAGTATCTGCCATCCGCGATGCAGACCGTATCATTGGTTTACTGGAAGCTACAGAAATCAAGAAAATCGATCTGATCGTAAACCGTATTCGTATGGACATGGTAAAGCGTGGTGATATGATGTCCATGGATGATGTGGTAGATATTTTAGCAGTTCCTGTGATTGGTGCAGTCCCGGATGATGAAAATATTGTAGTATCCACCAATAACGGAGAGCCGTTAGTTGGCTCAGATTGTATGGCTGGTAAAGCTTATATGAATATTTGTCATCGTGTAATGGGAGAACAGGTAGAGTTTATGGATTTGGACGCTGGAAATGGATTCTTCAAGAAGCTGATGTCCTTATTCAAATAAAATCAGGAGGTACGGAGGATGAGTATCCTTGATAAATTCAGTAAAAAGAAATCAGGAGAAAACGCAAAGAACAGATTAAAATTGCTGCTTGTTTCGGAACGGGCTGATTGTTCTCCTGAAATTATGGAAAAAATAAAGAATGAAATTATCGTTGTGATTTCCAAGTACCTGGATATTGATACAGAAGGTCTGGATATCCAGATTACCAGAAATGACACAGATGGATGCGAGGGCGGTTCCCCGGCATTGTATGCCAATATACCAATTAAGGGACAAAAATCCCGTTAATCAGGTGGTTTGATGTTATTATTACGTGAATTGAAGCAGAAAGAATATAAACTCAGGAATTACGATTTCAAGTTACTCTTTTTTGTGATGCTGGTTTCCATTGCTGGACTCATTGTAGTCAAAAGTGCTACCAGTGGAATAGCGGAAGATGGGTCGTTAAGCATCTATCAGAAACAGATTTTGGGTATGGTAGTAGGTCTGATAGCCATGGTAATTGTTTCATTGCTGGATTATCATGTACTGCAAAAGCTTGCTCCTTTGTGGTATTTGTTTAATGTGGCAATGCTGGCTTATCTGTATTTCTTTGTAAGCTATAATCTGAACAATGCAAGACGCTGGATTCCTGTAGGTCCCATTACCATACAGCCTTCAGAGCTTTCCAAGATCATCATGGTGATTGTGGGATCTGCGTATCTGGCCAAATTCAGAAAATGGATCAATCATCCGGTCATGTTGGGAGGATTGCTGCTGTTGGCGGCGCCTCCTTTGGTTCTTATTTTAAAGCAGCCAGCCCTGTCTGCAACACTGGTACATGTATTTATTATTGTGATTATGGTATATGTGGCAGGTATCAGTTATAAGTGGGTAGCTGGTGTGGTTTGCGCAGGTGCAGCTGGAGTAGGCGTTTTGTGGCTGATGCTTCAGCAGGAAGGCCAGGTACTGTTAAATAAAATATTTGACAATCATCAGGTGGAACGTCTCAATGGATTCTTTTTTGCTTCCGAAGAAACGGCAAATCTGAATTACCAGCAGGATTATTCTGTTATGGCCATAGCAGGTGGGCAGCTCCATGGAAAAGGACTGAACAATGCATCCTTTGATTCAGTAAAGAACGGAAATTTCTTATCTGAGGAACAAAGTGACTTTATCTGGGCAGTGATCGGGGAGGAACTGGGATTTGTAGGCTGTTGTGTCATTATGGCATTATTGGCACTGGTTATATTTAAAGGTTTGATGATTGCCAGACGGGCAAAGGATTTAGAAGGACGTCTGATTGCCATTGGAATTACTGCCATGTTTGCGTTTCAGACATTCGTGAATATCGGCGTGGCGACAAAAGTTCTGCCAAATACCGGTATGCAGCTGCCATTTGTCAGTGCCGGTATTACATCTCAGATTAGTGTATTTGTAGCAGTGGGACTATTGCTGAATGTAGGTCTGCAGCGAAAGCGAAATGAATAAGAGGAGGGCTTTTCATGAATATAGGGTTTATGGCTCATGATTCCAAAAAGAAATTGATACAGAATTTCTGTATTGCATACAGGAGTGTTCTGTCCAAACATGAATTATATGCTACAGGAACTACAGGACGTCTGATCGAGGAAGTGACCAATCTGACAATTCATAAGTATTTGAGTGGTCAGTTTGGCGGGGAGCAGCAATTAGGTGCCCAGATCGAGAACAATGTAATTGATGTGATGATTTTCTTCAGAGATCCTCTCACACCAAAGTCCACAGACCCGGATATTAAGAATATTCTCCGGTTGTGTGATTCCAACAACATTCCTCTGGCTACCAATGTGGCTACAGCAGAGCTTTTGATAAAATCACTGGAAAGAGGAGATATGGAATGGAGAGAAGCGTACAGATAAAAAGAAAATTGGGTATCTGTGTGCTTTGTCTGCTGTGTATGACTATCTGCGGCTGTTCTGTTAGTTCAGACGCAGATCGTTTTTTACCAGATTATAATCAGTATCCAGTAGAAATCTTTGACGGACAAGAGGACAAAGAACTGTACTGTCTGTTTTCGGATACTCAGGATATCTGTATTGTAGAAGATGAATCACAGTATGATGCTGCATATATCCAGTCTACTGCGGGTATCCTATTCAATCTTGACACCAATGAGGTGCTTTACAGCAAAAACGCAAGAGAACAGCTGCCCATTGCCAGTCTTACAAAGCTGATGACTGCATTGCTTGTCCTGGAAAGCAATGTGATGAATCACAGTGTGACGGTAGGGGAGGAAGTCAATATTACAGAATATGATGCATGGCTGTGTCATTTTCAGCCTGGAGATGTGCTTTCTGTAAAGGATCTGATGTATGCTACTATGATTTATTCTGGCAATGATGCAGCAGCAGCACTGGCAGCTTATGTAGCTGGGACGGTAGAAGATTTTGTAGACCGCATGAACAGGAAAGCAGGGGAATTGGGGGCAAATGATACCCATTTTATAAATCCTCATGGTCTGGATGCAGAAGGACACTATTCTTCTCTGTATGATCTATATCTGATTTTCCGCCAGTGTATGGAATATCAGCAGTTTCAGGATATTATTGGCGCCAAAAGCCATACCTGTCAGTACACTCATGAAGATGGAACAGAGGTATCCCGGAAGTTTTCCAATACCAACTGGTATTTTACAGGGGAAGCACAGGCTCCCGATGGTATTACTGTTTTGGGAGGGAAAACTGGTAATACTGCCAAAGCTCACCGATGCCTTATCATATTAGTAGAAAATGAAGCAGGAGAGCGCTTTCTTGCAGGTATTTTAGGCGCGGAGGATCAGGAAGTTCTTTATCGCGAAATGAATCGGCTGTTGAAGATGGCATTGTAAAATTTTACAAAAATTCAAAAAATATGTTGTGATTTTGTACGTTTTATACTACAATAGAGTTATCAGAGAACATAAAATATATGTTTGGATAGGAGGACGTGCAACTATGATAAGTATAATTTGCGGTAAGAAGGGCAAAGGAAAGACAAAGCATTTACTGGCACAGGTAAATGAGGCAGTAACAACAGCACATGGTTCTATTGTATATCTGGATAAGAGTGCAAAACATATGTACGAATTAAGCAATAAAGTACGTCTTATCAATGTATCAGAGTATCCTTTAAAAAGCAGTGATGGATTTGTAGGTTTTCTGTGCGGTGTGCTGTCCCAGGACAGTGATATTGAGAAAATATATATTGACAGCTTTTTAAAGGTTTCCTGTCTGGAAGGCATGGATATCACAGAAATCCTTGAGGTTTTAAGTTCTATCAGCGGTCAGTTCCATGTGGATCTGGTATTAAGTGTATCTATGGATGAAGCAGAGCTGCCAGAGGCTGCAAAATCCTGTATTACACTTTCTCTTTGATTAGGTAGAAATACATATTGGATTGAGACAAATAAGAATCTTTTTATACAAAACAGCCAAACCAGGAAGCTTCTGACTTCTCTGAGTTGGCTGTTTTGTGTTTTACTCCTCGTCTCCAGATGCAATTCTGCCAAAGAAGGTAATCATGTACAGACCTGCAATACCTACAATGGCATACACGATTCGAGTCAGTAAAGTCATATCACCTAATAAAAATGCCACAAGGTCAAACCGGAAAAAACCAATCAGTCCCCAGTTGATGGCTCCTATAATACTGATAATCAATGCTGTATAGTCCAATGTTTTCATATCATGACCTCCATTCTGCTGTATATCAGCAATTATTGTCTGCTATCAGTATTGCCTTATTTCATTCTTTTATGCAAAACCAGAAAAAGGAACATTTTGTACTTTTCAACTGTATGGAAAAAGATTATAATAATAAGGAGTAATTGTAAAATTGAGATGGGGAAGTGAAAAAATAAATGGCAGTGAATGCTGAACGCAGAAAAACAGATCATAGAAAAAAAGTGATCACACGTTATAAAAAGAAACGGTTTCAATGGATTTACCTGATATTTGCAGGGATTCTGGTTTATTTATTTGTACAGATGGTTCATTTTGCTGATAATGATGATATTGCTTTGTTTGAGGTAAAGACCAAAGAAACCATGAATACCAACCGACAGTATACCGGTATGATTACCAGAGAAGAATATGTATATACCACAGAGCATGAGGGATACATTAATTATTATATTACCAATGGACAGAAAGGTGCCAGCGGAGCGACTGTATATACCATTGACGAGACAGGAGATTATTCCCAGTTATTGATTGCTGCCTCCAATGATGGAACGGATCTGACCAAAGAAAGTCTCCTGGAAATCAAAAATGCACTGACGGATTTTAGCGCATCATTTGATACCATGTCTTTTGGGGATATTTATTCCATGAAAGACAAGATAGCTGTAACAGTAATGGATGCATTAAATGATGAGGCCATCAAGCAGCTGAATGAGTCTGCTGTAGGTGCATCTTTTTACCGGGTCAGCACCCAGCAAAGTGGATTTGTAGTATATGTATCAGACCAGTATGATGGCATGGATGCGTCTGACCTGACCTCTGAGGATATCAAACGGCAGACGGCAGATATTATAGTACATAAGTCAGGAACCCAGGTAGCAGAAGGTGATTTTGCATACAAGCTGATCAAAGATGACTGCTTCAGCATTCATTTTCTGCTGACTGAGGATGACATGAATCAGTTTGGGAAAGATTTAAGTTACACAGAAGCCACCAGACAGCAGGTGTATTTGAAAGAAATTGACCAGACGGTGACAGGAAATTTATATCTGGAATTGCTGTCAGATGATGTGGTGGGTGCCCGGATTGAGTTCAATGCTATGGGGTCTAATTTCCTGGACAGCCGGTTTGTGGATTTTGAACTGGTAAAAGATGAAGTTACAGGATTGAAAATACCAGCTACAGCAGTTACGGAGAAAACCTTTTTCATGATACCGGCAGATTATCTGGCGGCGGAAACTTCGGGCAGTGCTGCGTTCTATAAAGAAACATTAAACGCATTGGGCGAGACGACGGTTGAAACCGTGCAGGCCAGAATTTATGGGACTGTTACGGAAACGGAGGAGACCCAGAATGGAACAGAAGAACAGGACACCTGGTATTATGTGGACTGTGAAGATCTGGCATTGGGAGATGTGCTGCGAAAGGCAGATTCCGAAGAAAGTTATGTGATCAGTAAGCAGGTATCCCTGCCAGGTGTGTATATTGGAAATCAGGGATATACAGAGTTTCGTCAGATAGAGATCCTTGGAACCACTGCAGATGGTGAATACAAGATGATTGCTTCTAATACCAAATATGGTATTTCACCTTTTGATTACATCGTGATAGATGCGTCTGATATGGAAGAGTATCGGGTGCTGTATTATTAACAGCAGGACTGTATGGGTATGAGAATGACATCATGGATTTGTTAGTTATAGTTAACGCAAAAAAGTAACAATTCCGGTTGACAGATTGGGCAGAAAGCAAGATAATAATAGCAAACAGTATGCAATCTGTACAAGCAATATGTTACTGAAGCGGACAGGAGGTTATGGATGGAAATAATGGATCGCATATTATCTTCTATGAAGATGATTCCAGAAGATGAGGATATAGAATTGGAAGAAGATGCTCAGGAAGATGCAGGGTTCTTTAAAAATTCGGAGACTAGGGAAAGAAAACCTCTGTTTAAGAAAAACAGACCAGAGGAAGAAGAGGATGACGGTATTATGCTGTCTGAACCTTCCCCCATCAAAAAGCAGACAGTAAGGAGTGCAAGAGTTATGGCAGTGAAAACAGGTGGAAGCAAGCAGTCTGAAGTACGTATGATCATTCCAAAGTCATATGAGGATTCCAATGAAATTGCAGATTATTTAATTGACGGCAAGACAGTGGTGCTGAATTTAGAGGAGATGAATGTGGATTTGGGCCAGCGTATCATTGACTTTACAGTAGGCGCCTGCTATACCATGGGCGGAAACCTGCAGAAAATTTCCAAGAAAATTTTTATTGCAACTCCAAGCACAGTAGAGCTTTCCGGTGATTTCACGGATCTGCTCAGTGAGACCATTGATTTATCTTCACTGAATCTCAATGGCTGATCCTATGAATAAAGAAGAACAGCTGTTTTGCAGAAGATTGCAGGAACTGGCAGATATGTGTGACAGGAGAGGGATTCCTACATACAGCAATTTTCTGAATTTAAATGAGCAGAGTTTGTTTTGGCAGATGCAGCCGGAGCTTTCTTACGTATCCTGTACGTTAGAGGGGCTGCATCCTATGGCTGAGCGTAAAATAGCATGTTTCAGACCAAAGGGAGCCGGGAGGGAAATGCCGGCTCCTTTGTCTGTTGTAAAGATACTGCCGCAAAATGCCCGCTTTGCAGAGGAGCTAAGCCACAGAGATTATCTGGGCACTCTTTTGGGGCTGGGGATCGAGCGCAAAAAGATAGGGGATATTTTTATCCATGAGCAGGCTGCTTATGTAGTCTGTACCAGCGGATTAGAGGAATTTATCTGTAAGAATTTATTCCGCATCCGCCATACAACTGTAACCTGTGAACTGGCAGCTCCCCAGGACATCCAGTTTGAACTGAAATTCAGACAGATGTCCGGTTCTGTGGCATCTTTTCGGATCGATGCCCTGATTGCCATGGCCTTTCGTCTGTCCCGCAGCAAAGCGGCAGAGCTGATCGCCGGGGAAAAGGCATTTGTCAACGGAAAGCTGACCACCTCCTCCGGTGCAGTATTAAAAGAAGGAGACATTGTATCTGTAAGAGGTATGGGACGTTTCCTTTTTTGCAGCCAGGGGAATGTGACCAAAAAGGGACGCTATTTTGCAGAAGTAAATGTATATGAGTAGAAAAGAGGACATCATGAGCAGACGAATGACCGTATCCTATGAGAGCAAGCCGATTTATGATATTGTATTTGAGCAGTCCTTTGCTGCACTGGCACAGGAAATCGAGGCGATCAGCCAGGGCAGAAAGCGCAGGATCTGTATTGTAACAGACACCAATGTAAAGCCTCTGTATTTGGAGGAAGTCAAAAATGCCCTGACACAGGCTGGTTTTCCTGTGATTTTCTTTGCCTTTCCTGCAGGAGAGGAAAATAAAAACCTGTATATCGTACAGCATCTGTACACTGCTTTGATTCAGGCCCATTTTGACAGAAAAGATTTGCTGGTGGCATTGGGCGGCGGTGTAGTAGGAGATCTGACCGGTTATGCGGCAGCGACTTATTTAAGGGGCATCGATTTTGTACAGATCCCCACTACCCTGTTGTCTCAGGTAGACAGCAGTGTAGGAGGCAAGACCGGTGTGGATTTTGATTCCTACAAAAATATGGTAGGGGCATTCCATATGCCAAAGCTGGTCTATATGAACCTTTCTGTATTAAAAACACTGCCTCCCCGTATTTTCCGCTCTGGTCTGGGAGAGGTTACCAAGTATGCCTTCATTACAGATGCACCGTTTTTTGACTGGCTGCAGACCCATCAGGAGCAGGTGCTGGCCATGGAGCCGGAGGCGCTTGAGTATGTGGTATACCAGAGCTGTGAAAACAAGCGGATCGTGGTAGAGGAAGACCCAAAGGAGCATGGCAGACGCGCCCTGTTGAATTTTGGACATACATTGGGACATGCCATTGAAAAGCAGATGGATTTTACCTTGTATCATGGTGAGTGTGTGGCCATTGGTATGGCAGCGGCTGTAAAAATGTCTGCAGAGAAAGGTTATATTTCCGGGGAAATGGCAGATAGTGTAATAGAATTAATCAGAGGCTTTCATCTTCCTGCACATATAGAGGAGATCGAACAGTTAGAAGAAGATATTCCATATGGCAAAACCCGCACCAGACATGCGGCAGAAAACCTTTCTCGTGAGGAAGTCATCAAGGCAACCATGAATGATAAGAAAATGGATGCTGGTTCCATCCGCTTTATTTTGCTGAAAGACATGGGCAATGCTGTCATTGATACCACGGTAACAAAGGAAGATATGGCGGCTGGTCTTGAGACGGTAGGCGTGTAAAGAGGGCATTCACTAATAACAGATCTTTACGCTGCAATGATACGAAAATGTGGTAAATTATTTTATGTGATAAATCATTTTGGAATAGAGGATGGATATGAAAAAATTAAAGTGGTTTTGGCTTCTGGCAGGAGCAGTGGTGCTGGTACTGGCAGATCAGTTTACCAAGTGGTTAGCAGATATGTATTTGAAGGATCAGCCAGCTATCCCTGTTATCAAAGGGGTATTTGAGCTTGCTTATGTGGAAAATAAGGGTGCAGCATTTGGTATGCTGCAGGATCAGCGGGTATTTTTTCTGGTATTGACAGCAGCAGCTTTGATCGCTCTGGTGTATCTTTATTCCAGAATTCCCGCAGAGAGAAAGTGTTATCCGCTGTCAATCACCGTTATTTTTCTGATTGCCGGTGCAGTTGGAAATATGATTGACAGAGCGTTTCATGGCTATGTCATAGACTTTCTGTACTTCAAACTCATAGATTTTCCGGTATTTAATGTAGCGGATATTTATGTGACCGTGTCCTGCTTTGTGCTGATCCTTCTGCTGTTGTTTTTCTATAAAGAAGAAGATTTGGACAGAATTTTCCCTGGAAAGAAAAAAAGGGGGAGATCTGTTGAATAATCGAATCATAGAAGTGACAGAAGAAGAGGCAGGAGTACGTATTGACCGGTATCTTTCTGACACGGAACCGGATCTGACCAGAAGCTATCTGCAGAAGCTGGTAAAAGAGGGTGCAGTAACTGTAAATGGCAGGACTGTAAAAGCCAGCTATTCTGTGGAAGCGGGAGACAGGATCGAACTGCAGATACCAGATCAGACAGAACCGGATATTCTGCCGGAGGACATTCCTCTGGATGTGTTATATGAGGACGGGGATGTCATTCTGGTCAACAAACCCAAGGGAATGGTAGTGCATCCGGCAGCAGGACATTATACAGGGACGCTGGTCAATGCACTGATGTATCACTGCAGAGATGATCTTTCCGGTATTAACGGTGTGCTGCGTCCAGGAATTGTACACCGGATCGATATGGATACCACCGGAGTGCTGATTGCCTGTAAAAATGATATGGCACACAATCATATTGCAGAGCAGTTGAAGGAGCATTCCATTACCAGACGGTACTATGCCCTGGTGCATGGGGTGATTCAGGAAGAAGAAGGAACTGTCAATGCGCCCATTGGCCGTCATCCCATAGACCGTAAGAAGATGGCCATTGTGCATAAAAATGGCAAGGAAGCAGTGACTCACTATAAAGTACTTCAGCGTTATAAGGGATATACTCTGATCGAGTGCCGCCTGGAGACTGGAAGGACCCACCAGATCCGCGTGCATATGAGCAGCATTGGACATCCTCTGGTAGGAGATGGGGTATATGGTCCTGCCAGATGTCCTTTTTCCCTGCAAGGGCAGACACTGCACGCTTATGTGCTGGGATTTGTTCATCCGCGTACCGGAGAATATATGGAGTTTCAGGCACCTCTGCCAGCATATTTTGAAAAACTTATCAATAATTTACAAAAGATTTAACCAAAAAACAGAATTTCTTTATAAAAATGTTATTTTACTTGAAATTGCCGTCGGAAAGTGCTACTATACTAACAGAGATTTTAGAAGCGGCTTGCGAAGGTGGAGGTCATACAGTCACTGTGTCCCCATGGTGACTGTTTTTTATTGACAATAACTTTACCAAAGCAGCAGTTTAAAATCAGAAAGCAGGAGGATATATCATGGGAATGCTGTGTACAAGAGAGGAGCTTGTAAACTCGCTGTTGGAAAGCTACCAGGGCTATTATGATATCAGAAGATGTGAAGAGGGGGAAGCACCATTGGTAGCAGAATGTGCATTTCACGTACATTCCGCAAAATATGTGCTGGTGAAGAAAGCAACACTCTGGGAAGCCAATTGTCATGAGTATCTGTATCTGTTTTCGGTGCCTGTTCTGACAGAAGAAATATACTGTCAGTGTCGGGATTATGTATATGAGCACGGCATGCAGTTGGTTAAGCCTGAGAAGGATCACATGTATACATATCTGACTGCGGTAATCGTTGCAGATTCCAGTGAGAAGCAGGCATGTAAGCTTCTGAAACGATGTCACATTCACAAAAGTTTTCAATTTTCGCTCCGTGGATGGATGGATTTCCATACGGCCCTGATCGACAGAGAATCTGAATCTGTCTACACAAACTCTGCAGGCAGGGAAAATGCGAAATTTTTGAAAAAAAAGGTGCGCCAGGTCAACAAAAGAAAAAAAGAGCAAGCGTAACCAAACTGGTTCTTTTTTGTACATCATTCCTTGAAGGAAGCGGGAAAGGCCTGAACAGATGTTTATATCTGTTTCCATTTGCATTTGCGCTGTAATGGCAAGATGGTAGTACACAAAGACAGCGTAGAAAAGAGGTAGTGTTTATTATGAACGCAGTAGTAATTTTATTAGTCGGCATTTTCGTGCTGATCTGTGGTTATCTGTTTTACGGCAGATGGCTGGCAAAGCAGTGGGGTGTGGATGCAAGCAAGGAAACACCTGCACATGAATTGGAGGATGGCAATGATTATGTACCTGCTAAGGCTCCGGTACTGATGGGACATCATTTTTCTTCCATCGCAGGTGCAGGCCCTATTAACGGCCCGATTCAGGCAGCGGTATTTGGATGGGTTCCGGTTATGCTGTGGGTTTTAATTGGCGGTATTTTCTTTGGTGCAATGCACGATTTTGGTGCTTTGTTTGCATCTATCCGTCATAAGGGACAGTCTATTGGAGAGGTAATTCAGACCAGTATTGGTACAAAAGCAAAGAAACTGTTTATTATCTTTTCCTATCTGACCCTGATTCTGGTTGTGGCAGCATTTGCTTCTATCGTGGCAAATACATTTAAGGCTACTTATACAGATGCAGGTGCCATTGATTATGTTGCCAGCCAGGCAAATGCACAGACTGCTATGATCTCTCTTGCATTTATTGTGATCGCCATCGTATTTGGTTTCCTGGTATATCGCCGGAATGCACCGCTGCTGGTTTCTACCATCATTGGTGTGGCTGCCATCATTGTTTGTATGATAATTGGTATGAACTGGCATCCGATTTATTTAGATGGAACTACCTGGATGATTATTGTGGGTATCTATATTACAGTGGCTTCTGTAACCCCTGTGTGGATCTTACTGCAGCCTCGTGATTATTTAAGCTCTTTCCTGCTGTACTTTATGATGGTCGTTGCAGTGGTAGGTATTGTAGGCAGTCATCCAACTCTGGATATTCCTGCGTATACCGGTTTTGTAGATCAGTATACTTCCCTTGGCACCATGTTCCCTGCTCTGTTTGTTACCATTGCATGTGGTGCGATTTCTGGTTTCCACTCTCTGGTAGGCTCCGGTACCACTGCAAAGCAGTTAAACAATGAAAAGGATGCACTTCCAATTGCTTACGGCGGTATGTTAATTGAGTGTGCACTGGCGCTGGTTTCTCTGTGTGCAGTTGGTTACGTATGGAACAACTATTCTGCAGCAGATGGTATTAAGACACCTACCGTTGTATTTGCAAGCGGTATTTCTCAGATGGTAGCAACCATTCCTGGTCTGAAGGGTGCAGAGTCTACCATTTATTCTATGCTGGTACTGACTGTTTCTGTATTCTGTCTGACCTCTCTGGATACTGCAACCCGCCTGGCTCGTTATATGTTCCAGGAGTTCTGGTTAAATCCAGGTGAGAAAGCTACAGGATACAAGAAAGTGGTAACCAATCCTTATGTAGCAACTATCATTACTGTTGTACTGGGCATTGGCCTGGGCTTAACAGGTTATGCAAAAATCTGGGCACTGTTTGGAGCAGCAAACCAGTTGCTTGCAGCTTTGGGTCTGCTGGCTGTTGCCTGCTGGCTTGGCAAGATGGGCAAAAATAACAAGATGTTCTTCTTCCCAATGGCATTTATGCTGCTTGTAACCTTGATTTCTCTGGGTGGGACAGTTATAAAGGAAGTTACAACATTGGCAGCCGGATTTGAAGTATGGTCTATGGTACGTGCGGTTCTGGCAGTTCTGCTGATGGTACTGGCTGTTGTATTGGCTGTAGAGGGTGTATCTGCTCTTCTGAAGCAGAGAAAGCAGAACGCAGCATAAAGAGTGAGTAGCAGAACAGGTGCTATTGTTATAAAACAATAGGAAACACATTTATAGGTTTTCTATTGTCAAGAATGAGAAACGTCATACAGCGTGGGTTGCTGTATGACGTTTTTTTCTAAATTCCAGTTGAAAAATCTATTTTGCAGGCATTTGCGTCCGAATTTTTATAAAAATAAGAACAAACTATTGAAAATCGAACAAATGTTCTATATAATAAAGTCAGTTTCTTATGGAAGTTAGGTGCTGTGTGAGGAAGCAGGTATCAGACTTTCAGAAAGGAGTTGGCTTTTTTTATGGAGCAATTAAGAGGAACCCAGAGGGGGAGTGGGGAGAGAGTGGTATTTCATATTGATGTGAATTCTGCATTTTTGTCCTGGGAAGCAGTCCATCGCATATATCATTATGGTGCCAAGGTGGATTTGCGCACCATACCTTCAGCGGTTGGAGGGGATATAGAAAAGCGTCACGGCATCATACTGGCAAAGTCCATTCCTGCCAAGGCATATCATATTCATACTGGAGAGCCGGTGGTTTCAGCAAAGCAGAAGTGCCCGGAACTGGAACTGGTGCCTCCCAATTATGATCTGTATCAGCAGTGCTCTCATGCTTTTATGGAGGTTTTACGGCAGTATACCTCAGTGGTAGAGCCGTACAGTGTAGATGAGGCTTTTCTGGATGTGACAGAGGTGCTGCATTTGTATGCGTCTCATCTGGCATTGGCTGATGAGATTCGGTGCAGAATTCGGGATGAGCTGGGATTTACAGTCAATATTGGGATTTCCTGCAATAAGTTTCTGGCGAAGATGGCTTCAGATTTTACCAAACCGGACAGGACCCATACCCTGTTTCCAGAAGAGGTTCCGGCAAAGCTGTGGCCCCTGCCGGTGAGAGATATGCTTTATGTAGGGCATTCTACGGCAAAGTGTCTGTATGGGTTGGGTGTGCATACCATTGGCGAATTGGCGGCTATGGATGTGCGTATTCTGCGCCATCATTTGAAAAAACATGGAGAGACAATATGGGCTTATGCCAATGGTATAGATGACAGCCCTGTAATTGCAGAAGCGGCACCTAATAAGGGATATAGCAACAGTACCACCATGCCCTATGACGTTACAGATGGCGCGGAGGCCAGGCAGGTATTGCTGGCGTTGTGTGAAACGGTAGCCAAGCGGCTGCGGGCAGATGGGATGAAGGCCGAGGTGGTTTCAGTAGGTATTAAGGATCATCATTTGTCTTATGCTTCTCATCAGATGGTGCTGGAAAATCCAACGAATATCACGATAGAGTTATATGAGTATGTATGTAAGCTTTTTGGAGAGCTTTGGAAGGGAGTGCCCATTCGACTGTTGGGGGTATCTGCCAGCCGGGTGACCAGTGCTTCAGAGGAGCGGCAGCAGACATTGTTTGATACCAGAGATTATGAGAAGTTAGAACGGGCAGATGCCGCCATTGATGCCATTCGGCGCAAGCATGGAATTGATGCAGTGAAGCGGGCAACTTTTTTAAATAGTTCTGTAGACCATTTGTCCGGAGGGATTGCCAGAGAAAAGCGGTCAGTGGATTATTCCCGGGAACTGTCTGAGACAGATTTTTAAACGTTGTTTTATAAAGACCTAAAAGGCAGCAGGAAGGAGATGAGAAGATGGCTTTTGGTGTGGGAACCAATGCAGAGAAAGCGGATGTAGGTGCACTGAGGGGAATACGAATTCCCATTGCCTGCAGCTGTTGGTTTACAGCAGATGGGCGGACAAAGCCTCTTTTGTTTAAATTCCAGGATGAAGCCGGAGAGGTGCATACTGTGAAAGAGATTACTGTCCATACTTCCCAGCTGCAAAACTTCGGGGGAGAGGCGGCGGTGCGGTATGACTGTACCATTGATTATGAAAAAGTACAGATGTCTATACGGCTGATATTTTTTTTAAAAGACCAGACCTGGGCACTGTTGCTGCCGGAATAGGTGCCCGGGCATAAATCCCTGGATTGGCACATATAGTGTACTGACCATCACCAGGGATTGTATAGATTATGAAGCTTCACTTTTTTGGGAACCTATCTGGCAGGAAAACAATAACAGGCATACGCTGCTCTTTATATAAAGGGGGACGTATGCTTTTTGCATGGGTTCTGATACAGGCTGTATTGCTAAGTCATGTGCCTTTGCAGGCAGATGCAGCTGAGTTGTCTACATATGCAGCAGAAGAAAGCAGTTTTATGCCAGCAGCCGCTTCCCAGACAGGAGGATCAGAAACCTCTGCTGCTGTTGAAGATGTGTCTGCTGCTTCATCCAGTCAGGAGTCGGAATCTTCTGCAATATCAGAGGAGTCAGCAACACCTTTATCCAATCAGGAATCAACAGCACCTTCTGTCCAGGATACCGGAGAAAGTCAGCAATCCGGCAGTGCTTCTGCACCAGATCTGGGACTCACAGCACCTTCAGTTGTGCTGATGGAGCTGTCTACAGGTACTGTTATTTATGAAAAAGATCCGGACACCAGACGAAGTCCTGCCAGCATCACCAAAATCATGACATTGATTTTAATTTTTGATGCTTTGGAATCTGGAAAAATATCTCTTACAGATGAAGTATCCACCAGTGCCTATGCAGGAAGCATGGGCGGCAGCCAGGTATATCTGGAAGAGGGGGAGATCCAGACAGTAGAGACATTGTTAAAATGCATTGTAGTTGCATCTGCCAATGATGCATCTGTGGCAATGGCAGAATATATTGCAGGCAGTGAGTCGGAATTTTTACGGATGATGAATGAACGGGCAGCAGGACTTGGTATGACCAATACTCATTTTGAGGACTGCTGTGGACTGACAGATTCTGACAACCATTACACCACTGCCCGGGATGTGGCATTGATGTCCAGAGAGTTGATGACAAAATATCCTCAGGTAAAAGATTACACCACCATCTGGATGGATCGCATTACCCATACGACCAGAAAAGGGGAGAGTGAATTTGGCCTTTCCAGTACCAATAAGCTGCTGAAAATGAGTACTTCTTTTACCACGACAGGACTGAAAACCGGTTCTACCCAAAAAGCAAAATACTGTCTGTCTGCTACAGCAGAAAAAGACGGTATAGAACTGGTGGCAGTGGTCATGGCATGCCCCAATTATAAAGAACGATTCAGTGAAGCGGCAACTTTGCTAAACTATGGCTATGCCAACTGCAGTCTGTATCAGGATACAGAGCCTCCCAAAATAGAGGCAGTACCTGTAAAAAATGGTGTAGGAGAAACCATTTCTGCAGAGGTAAAGGAGCCGTTTAAGTATCTGGGAACCAAGGGGGAGGATTTTTCACAGGTAACCAGACAGACCGTGCTGTACGAGGATTTGCAGGCACCGGTAATAGGGGGGGATATTGTGGGATATGTAGAATATTACCTGGGAGAGCAGCTTCTTGGAAAATCAGACATTCTGGCAACAGAGTCTATGGAAAAAGCAGGCTTTGCAGATTATATCAGGCGTTTTTTTGATCAGTGGCTTTTATAAAACAAGTATGCAATATAAGGAGGCAGTTTACAAAAAAGAGACTGTAAAAGAAAGAATCGGGATTGGCAATTGCCTGCTTTCTGTTCTTGTGGTATGATATATTCGTTTGCATATGCATAAACATCAGATTGGCATTCAGCAAATCTGGACAGTAAGTATGATTTGTGTGCTTGCAATTATAGGAAAGGATCCTGCAGATGGGATTCTGTATATAGGATCCTGATTTGCCTGCGCACAGTATAAAACAGATGGAATTTGCTGGTAAAGGAATATGTGAAAATTTGCAGAATAGAAAGCAGGAAAATTTATGTGGTGGATTATCATTGGAATTGTATTTGTGGCGGGAATTATCTGCCTGATTCGTTCTTCGTATGAACGAAAGCATATTGTAACCACAGTCTATCAGGTAAGTTCCCCAAAGCTTGGACCGGAATGGAAAGGATACAGGATTTGTTTCCTGACAGATTTACACAACAATACTTATGGAAAGCATGGGATGCAGCTGTTAGAGGATAAAATTGCAGAAGCAAAGCCGGATCTGATCCTCATTGGAGGGGACATGATGAAATGCAGCCTGCATAATATGCCTCCTGTTGATCAAGTACAGGAGTTTGTTGTAAAGCTGGCAGGACAGTATCCGGTGCTGTATGCCTTTGGCAATCATGAGAAGCGGATGCGGGATTATACAGATTATCTGGGAGATGGGTTTCAAACCTATAAAAAGACGCTGGAAGATGCAGGGGTAAAGTGGCTGGAGAATGATTCTGTGGAAGTGACAGCAGTTTTTGCAGAAGGAAGCACGCCGGAATATCGGATATCCAGATATCTGAAGGATCAAAAACCAGAATATGAGGATGGAAGAAGGTTAGAAAGTACACAGGAAAAAGCCAGCAGTCGAATCCGCATCACTGGTCTGGACATGGACTGGTGCTATTATGTATACAAGGGAAAAGTTATGCAGATGGTATCCGGCTATATGGAGAAAACCCTTGGCAAAAAGCAGGATGATACATTTGAAATCCTGCTGCCGCATTCTCCTTTATATCTGGAGGAATATGCATCCTGGGGTGCGAATCTGACCTTAGCGGGGCATTTTCATGGAGGCACTATCCGTCTGCCTTTTCTGGACGGTGTGATGTCTCCTCAGTTTCAGTTTTTTATTGGCAGGGACAGAGGCGAGTATATACAAGGAGACAGCCGAATGATCGTCAGCGGAGGACTGGGTACCCATTCTATCAATTTGCGGCTGAACAATCCCTCTGAACTTGTTGTGGTGGAATTGAAATAAAACCCACGGTATTGGGACGGTGGGTGTGGCTGCCAAATGCAGGAAACAGAAAATCAGTTCTGACCGGGTGCAAAGAAGGATTTGCTTTTTAAAAGCAGGACAGAAAAATGCGAGGTAAAAATGAGTCTATCTGTAAAGCTTGAGATGTTTGAAGGCCCCCTGGACTTACTGCTTCATCTCATCGATAAAAATAAAATTGATATTTATGATATTCCTATTGTGGAGATTACCAATCAGTATGTGGAGTATGTAAGCCAGATGGAACAGCAGGATCTGGATACCACCAGTGATTTCCTGCTGATGGCAGCGACTTTGTTGGACATTAAGGCAAAAATGCTTCTGCCTCCTGATGAGGAAGAAGAAGGTGAAGAAGCAATAGATCCAAGAGCTGAGCTGGTAGCCCGTCTGGTAGAGTACAAGCTGTATAAAAACAAGGCATATGAGCTGCGTGAGCTGGAAGAAAATGGTGCTTATCAGGTGTACCGGGATAAAGAACTGCTTCCAAAGGAGGTTAGCTCTTATAAGGAACCACTGGATTATGATGTACTTTTGCAGGATCTGACCCTGCAGAAGCTGCAGGATATATTTCACATGGTAATGAAAAAGCAGATCGAAAAAATAGACCCAGTGCGAAGCCGGTTTGGTACCATCCGCAGGGAGCGCATCCGTCTGGGCGATGCCATTGGGCGGATTTTACATAAGTGTAAGGAAAAACAGTCTTTTTCTTTTCAGAGCCTGTTAGAGCAGCAGCCGGATACAGAAACCATTGTAGTGACGTTTCTTGCCTGCCTGGAGCTGATCAGACGCGGCAGACTTGGGGTGACGCAGGAGGAAATCGGTGGGGAGATTTTGTTAGACTGTCTGGAAGATGGTGAATTGGAGCTGACGAAAGAGGAACTAGAACAGTACGATTAACCTTATTATCATTGTCAGAAAATAAAGACAAGCTGTCTGGCAGAACGTTATGTGCGTATGGTGCCCGAAAGAAAAGGCAGAATGTTATGTGTGTATGGTGTCGGGAAGAAAGGACAGAAAGCAATATGAGTATAGGACAATTAGAAGGCATGATAGAAGCGGTACTCTTTGCCATGGGAGAATCTGTGTCTTTGCGTAAGATCGCAGAGGCCATTGAGCAGGACGAGCGTACCACCAAGAAGATCATTCAAAATATGATGCTGAAATATCAGGAAGAGGACAGGGGCATCCGGATCATGGAACTGGAAGACCATTACCAGATGTGTACCAAGGAAGAATATTATGATGCACTGATCCGGGTCGCTGCACATCCTGCCAAAGCGGTGCTGACAGATACCCAGATCGAGACTCTGGCCATCATTGCGTATAAGCAGCCGGTGACCAAGGCACAGATCGAGGGTGTCAGAGGGGTGAAGTGCGACTTTGCAGTCAATAAGCTGATGGAGTACGGCCTGATCGAGGAAGCCGGACGTTTAGATGCTCCGGGACGCCCGATTTTGCTGGCAACCACAGAGCTGTTTCTGCGCAGATTTGGGTTGTCCTCCCTGACACAGCTGCCAGAGTGGGACGATGCCCAGTTAGAAGAACTCACCGCCGAAGCAGTAGCCGAGGCCGAAGAAGAAGTCCCCCTGTAATTCCACAGGGAGATGCATTCAGGGATATTTGGCGGCTGGCTGTGGTCTCTGTGAATGGCTGGAGTGCTGACTGTGAAAGGGGCTGAGGGGATATTGTTTTACGTGGGGCACGCTCGCGCTTCGGTGAAAACGCAGCGGTGCTAAGATTTCTGACATCATCAAACATCAGTAAGCAGGCTTCCTGCTGTTTGATGATGCCAGAAACCTAAGTACCGGCGTTTTCAAGAGCCCCACTTAAAAACAATATCCCCTCAGCCCCTTTCACAGTCAGCACTCCAGCCAGCTACATACACTCTGTACAGTCGCCAAATATCCCTGAATGTTGGTTAGGGGGGATGGGGAAGCTGAGATGTTGTCCTACACTCTCTTTTCTGATTAAAATAAATCGCTGTGAGTGCCGGTTCTGGTTAAAGTAAGTGTTAGGATGTCCTGTTCCACCTTATAAATCAATAACCAGTCAGGAGTGATATGGCATTCACGGTGTCCGGCATAATTACCAGACAGGTTATGATCTTTGTATTTTGGAGGAAGCGGTTGTTCGTTACATAGAATATCAAGAACATCTTGGAGCAGCTGTGGATTGTATCCACGTTTTATAATGGTCTTAAAATCCTTTTTGAACTTACTGGAATATCGGATGTCAAGCATTTAAATCCTCCATGAGTTCTGCAACATTGTGAAAGGTTCTGCTGAGATTACGGCCTTTGTTGACATCATCAATTGCTGCCAATGTCTCTGCATTAGGAGTATCCAGGGAAACATCAAAAGGAATTCTCTGCTGACGAACCATGGTCTTTGCAAAGATGGTAAAGGCTGTGGTCATATTGAGACCAAGCTCATTGCAAAGATGGTCAAACTGCTGCTTTAACCCATCATCCATACGGATATTGATATTGGTCTGAGCCATAGTAGCACCTCCTGCTATTTAATATATTATATCATTATTATATGGTGTTTTATTTACAATGTCAATACAATGTCAATAAATGTAATGGAATTGAGAGGGATACTTCGATAAACAGATAAGAGAAATGCGTAGGAATCAAAGGTGTGTTTGGTATCAATGCAGTGCGATAAGGAGTGCATTTCACATGTAAAAGGTATATAATGGAATGAAGGATGAAGAAAGGTGGTAAACTATGGGCTTTGTGGATTTGCATTGTGATAGTATATGGGAAGTGATGGAAAAGGGTGGTTCTCTGCGTAACAAAGGGGGACATCTGAGCCTGGAGCGGATGAAAGAGGCTGGGTATACTTTGCAGACCTTTGCCATGTTTGTACAGTTGGAGCGGTATCCACAGGCATATGAGCAGTGTATGGCGATGATCCGGACATTTCACAGGGAGATGGAGCAGAATGGGGACTTGATCAGACCGGTGTATACATATGAGGACATTTTGCAGAATCAGGCAGAGGGGCGCATGTCTGCTTTGCTGTCGTTGGAGGAAGGAGAGGTGTGCCAGGGAGATGTGGAGCATCTGCGCCGGTTTTATGAGCAGGGCGCCAGAATGATGACCCTGACCTGGAATTTCCCCAATTCTCTGGGGTGGCCCAATACAGTCAGAGGCAGCAGGTTTGGGGTGCCTGAGCAGGAAAAGGGACTGACAGAGCAGGGCGTGGCTTTTTTGGAGGAAATGGAACAGCTTGGGATGATCGTGGATGTGTCCCATTTAGGAGATGCAGGCTTTGCCCAGGTCATGGAACATACCAAAAAGCCTGTGATCGCTTCTCATTCCAATGCCAGAGCAGTGTGTCCGCATGTGCGGAATCTGACAGATGCTATGATCCGCCAGATCGCAGAGCGTGGCGGTGTCATTGGACTGAATTTCTGCGGAGATTTTGTAGACCCGTCAGAGAGCCATGAATTTGCTTCTATAGTCAAGCTGGCAGAGATGGCCAACTACCTGAAACAGGTGGGCGGTATAGAATGTGTTGCCCTTGGCAGCGACTTTGACGGCATCGGGCCGGATGTGGAGCTGCGGGGGTGCGAGGATATGCCTCTGTTGGCAGAGGGATTTTTAAAGGCCGGGTGGACTGCCTCAGAGGTGGAAAAGATCTGTCAGAAAAATGCACTGCGTTTTTTACGTGAAAATCTGTAAGCTGGTTAGAAACATAGGATAAGTAGATATTTGCGAAACTGATTTTT